>JAIUOK010000023.1 GCA_020161245.1 Actinomycetota bacterium
GCTGGTGGCTCGCCGCCCGCTGAGCGCCACGGCTCCGGCGATGTGGCTCACCGTCCTCGCGCCCAGGGCAGCCGGGGTGGGCGACTCCGCCGTGACGACGTCCGCGAGCCTGAGCTCGACGCGCGCGCACCTGCGCATCACGACGACGGCAGGCTCCTGGGTCGTCGACGTCAGCCGCACGTCGGCCGCGACCAGCTGACCTCGCACTCCATCTGCCGGCCGTGGCTCAGGCCGGGAGGTGCTCCTCGACGTACTCCTCCGGGTCGAGGTCGCGGGGGCCGACGCCGTCGTGGTTCTCCGCCTCGTACGACAGCAGCGCGACGGCGGTCTCGTGCCGCAGATCGAGGTCGGCGTAGCGGCGGAAGTCGGCGAGGTCGTCGCGCTCCTCCTCCGCCATGTGGTCGCTGTTGGCCTTCTCGGCCGCGACGACGGCGTCCCACCAGGCCGTCGTCCCCGGCTCGTGCCGGCGCGACTCCGCAATGGCATCGCGGATCTCGCCGTGGTCCTTGATCGCATCCTCGGTCTCGTCGGCGGCCTCCTCGCCGCGGACCTCGAGCAGCATCGGGTAGAAGTGCTCCTCCTCGGCCGCGGCATGGACCTCGAGCACGCGCGCGAGATCCCCCCACAGCGTCGCCACACGCGCTGTGTCGCTGTCGCCGCGCAGCTCGTGCAGGGCGAGGAAGAGGCGCCGCTGCTCGGCGTGCTGGTCGAGGATGACGTCGGTGACGTCCACGTCTGCTCCTGGCGGCGGGGGGTCGGGGTAGGCCCGCGCGGAGGTGTCCGGTACCCGTTCGCGGCGGCGGCGAACCCTCTCGCGCCACCCGTGTGGCTCAACCCACAGTCCCGCAGCGCGGTCCTGGGCCGGCTTCGTGAACGAGCGTTGAGGGTCGCGAGAGCGGGAGTATGTGGCCCCGCGCCAGCGTGGACGGCGCGGGGACGAGGACGTCCCCCTCGGGGGAACGGGGAGCGGTATGAGCGACGTCGAGGTATCGGCGGCCATCAAGGTGCGCTTCGCCGGCGCCGGGCCGGAGGCCGTCGACCTCGCCGCGCAGCTGGCGGCGCGCGGCTTCGAGGTGCAGTGGAGCGAGGTCGGCGAGGCGCGCGCTGCGTTCACGGCCACCGCCGACCGCTACGTCGCCATCCCCGGCGACGAGGCGCTCGACCTCCTCCCGTGGGCGCTCGGCGGTCGGTCGGTGAGCAGCCTCGGACGCCCCGACCCGGTCCAGGAGCACGCGGGCGCCACCGCGTCCTGAGGCCCCGTCGAGCCGGCCGGCGAGCCTGCCGCGCGCTCGTCTTGCGCCCTCGGTGAGCCAGCGACAGCGGGGCTCGACCTGGCGCCGGAATCCCTCAGCCGCCCCAGGGGGCGGCCGATGGGAGCGCGT
The DNA here is from genome assembly GCA_020161245.1 of Actinomycetota bacterium. GTDB lineage: Bacteria > Actinomycetota > Actinomycetes > S36-B12 > CAIYMF01 > Longivirga. The sequence continues at coordinate 1,383 of JAIUOK010000023.1, forward strand.
AGACCCCGGCGGGACGGAAGCCCGGGGCACTCTGGCAGCGAGGTACGCGCATGAGCGACGCGCCCGTGTTCGCCGACGGTCTCGACGAGATCGCCCAGGAGTTCCTGGTCGAGAGCTACGAGAACCTCGACGAGCTCGATCGAGCACTGGTGGCGCTGGAGAAGGAGCCCAACTCCCGGCCCCTCCTCGCGTCGATCTTCCGCACGATCCACACCATCAAGGGCACCAGCGGCTTCCTGGCGTTCAACGGCCTCGAGCGCGTGACCCACGTCGGCGAGAACGTGCTGTCGCGTCTGCGCGACGGCCACCTCGAGCTGACGCCGGAGATCGCCACGGTGCTCCTGCAGATGGTCGACGTCGTGCGCGCGCTGCTCGGCACGATCGAGCAGACCGGCGCCGAGGGCGACGTCGACACGGCAGCGGTGGAGGCGGCGCTCGCGCGCGTCCTCGACCCGCAGGCCGCCCCGGCCGAGCCCGAGGCCGCCGCCCCCGCGCCCGCCGAGGACGCCCCGGTCCTCGACGACACCGACGCCGCCGACGGCGCAGCCGACGAGGCCGACGGGCCTGCCGAGCTGCTCGCGAAGCCGGACGTCGAGGAGGAGACCCCCGTGCAGCAGGTCCTCGAGAAGGCCCCCGTCGCGCCGGCCGCGCCGGCGCCCGCGGCCGTCGAGCACGTCGACGCCCCCGCGCACCCCGAGGAGGGGGAGCAGCGCCGCAGCATCGCCGACTCGAGCATCCGCGTCGACGTCGGCCTGCTCGACCAGCTCATGCGCATGGTCGGCGAGCTCGTCCTCACCCGCAACCAGGTCGTGCAGTACACCGCCGACCTGCAGAACGTGGAGCTGCAGCGAGCCTCCCAGCGCCTCAACCTCATCGCCTCCGAGCTGCAGGAGGGCGTCATGAAGACGCGCATGCAGCCGATCGAGGGCGTGTGGTCGCGGCTGCCGCGCGTCGTGCGCGACCTCGGCGCGCAGTGCGGCAAGCAGGTCAAGCTGGTGATGGAGGGCCGGGAGACCGAGCTCGACCGCACCCTGCTCGAGGCCGTCAAGGACCCGCTGACCCACCTCGTACGCAACGCCGTCGACCACGGCCTCGAGACCCCGGCCGACCGCGTCGCCGCGGGCAAGCCGGCCGAGGGCACGCTCACGCTGAAGGCCTACCACGAGAGCGGCCAGGTCGTCGTCGAGGTCAGCGACGACGGGCGCGGCATGGATCCCGTCCGCATCGGCAACAAGGCCGTCGACAACGGTCTCGTGAGCCGCGAGCAGCTCGGCCGCATGGCCGAGCGCGAGGTCCTCGACCTCATCTTCCGCCCCGGCTTCTCCACCGCCGAGCAGGTCACCAACGTCTCGGGCCGCGGCGTCGGCATGGACGTCGTGCGCACCAACATCGAGAAGATCGGCGGCTCGGTCGACATCCAGAGCGTGCTCGGCGAGGGCTCCACGGTCCGCGTCCGCATCCCGCTCACCCTGGCGATCATCCCGGCGCTCGTCGTGCGCCAGGGCGGCGAGATGTACTGCATCCCGCAGGTGAGCCTGCTCGAGCTCGTCCGCATCGAGGGCGAGTCCGAGGGCGTCGGCCCCCAGATCGAGCACGTCGCCGGAGCGCCGGTCCACCGCCTGCGCGGCAACCTGCTCCCGCTGGTCTTCCTCTCCGAGCAGCTCGAGCTGGCGCGCGAGAGCCGCGAGGCGCTCAACATCGTCGTCCTGCAGAGCGAGGGCACGCAGTTCGGCCTCGTCGTCGAGGACGTCGTCGACACCCAGGAGATCGTGGTGCGGCCGCTGTCGCGCCAGATCAAGCACGTCGAGGGCTTCGCCGGCGCCACCATCACGGGCGACGGCCGGGTGGCGCTCATCCTCGACATCGCCGGCCTGTCGCAGCGCGCCAAGGCCGTCGGCGGGTCGCTGTCCGCGATGAGCATCGAGGAGCAGCTCTCGTCCGAGGACTGGGACGCCAACGGCCTCCTGGTCTGCCGCGTCGGCGAGGACCGCCGCGTCGCACTGCCGATGGGCGACATCGCGCGCCTCGAGGAGTTCTCCGACGGCGACATCGAGCACGCCGGCGACACCCAGGTCGTGCAGTACCGCGGCGAGCTGATGAAGCTCGTCCACGTCGGGTCGCTGCTCGGCCTCGCCGGCCAGATGCACGCCGACCGCTACTCCGTGGTGGTGCACCGCCACGACGGCGAGCAGCCGCTCGGGTTCGTCGTCGAGGAGATCCTCGACGTCATCGAGCAGGAGCTGCAGCTCAGCGACGTCGGCACCCGCGGCGGGCTGCAGGGCTCTGCGGTGCTGCAGGGCTTCGTCACCGACATCGTCGACATCCCGGCCCTCGTGGCCGCCGCCCGCGGAGGCATGTATGTCTGAGCTCTCCCAGCTCGCCCAGCTGTGCACCTTCACCGTCGACGACCTCTACCTCGGGGTCGACGTCACCGAGGTGCAGGAGGTCATCCGCTACCAGGCGATGACCGTCGTGCCGCTGGCGCCGCCGGTCGTGCGCGGCCTCATCAACCTGCGCGGACAGATCGTCACCGCGCTCGACCTTCGCTCGATGCTCGGCCTGCCCGAGGCGTCCAGCGACGAGCTGCCCGTCAACGTCGTCATCCGGGACGGCGCCGACGAGGCCGTGAGCCTGCTGGTCGACCAGATCGGCGACGTCGTCGACGTCGACGAGATCGCGTTCGAGGACGTCCCGCCGACGCTCACCGGCCCCGCCCGCGAGCTCGTGCTCGGCGCCTACAAGCTGCCCGGCCGCCTGCTGCTCGTCCTCGACACCCGCAAGGTGCAGGACGTCCACCTGCGCGGCCTCGCCGCCGCCAGCGCCTGACCGCGCACCGCCCGCACAACCACCCGCCCACCGACCGACCGAGAGACCAGGAGGAGCAGACCGTGGACCCGATCCGCGTGCTCGTGGTGGACGACACCGCCGTCGTCCGCCGCCTGGTCACGGACGTGCTGCAGGAGGCCGAGGGCATCGAGGTCGCCGGCACGGCGTCCAACGGCCGTCACGCCCTGCAGCAGATCGGCCTGCTCCGCCCCGACGTCGTCACCCTCGACGTCGAGATGCCGGTGATGGACGGTCTGACGACCCTCGCCGAGCTGCGCCACCGCTGGCCGGACCTGCCGGTCATCATGTTCAGCACGCTCACCGCGCGCGGCGCCTCGGCCACCCTCGACGCGCTGTCCCTGGGCGCGAACGACTACGTGACCAAGCCGTCGGCCACCCGCAACCGCGAGGCGGCCCTCGAGGCGGTCCGCGACTCCCTGCTGCCGCTGGTCCACCTGTGGGGGCACCGCAAGCACCGTGCGACGCCGGGCGCACTGCCGGTGCCCGGCCGTGCCGTGGGCCCGCGCCCCGCGGGCGGCCGCCCCGCCCCCGGTCCCGCCGTCGGCCCGAAGCCGCCGGCACCGCCCGCCGCTCCCGCAGCACCGTCGTCGGCCGCGCCCACAGCCCCGTCCGCCCCTGCGCGCCCGGGCTCCCTCGCGCCGCGCAGCGGGACGCCGTCGCCCTCCCGGCCGGCCGCGCACGTCGCGCGTCCCGCCAGCACCGCCCCGGCCGGCGCAGCGGCAGCTGCCGCGCGCACGGTCCCGCGGTCCCCAGTCCCGCTCGACCGCCGCCCCCCGCTCGGTGTCGTCATCGGCATCAGCACAGGCGGCCCTCAGGCGCTGCAGCGCGTCATCCCCATGCTGCCGCGCACGCTGTCCGTGCCCGTCGTCGTCGTCCAGCACATGCCGCCGGTGTTCACCCGGCTGCTCGCCGAGCGCCTCGACGCCTCCTGCGTCGTGCCTGTGCGCGAGAGCGAGGACGGCATGGTGGTCGAGGCGGGCCACGTGTACATCGCGGCTGGCGGGTGCCACACCCGCATCGCGATGGAGGCAGGCGTCCTCGTGCTCCGGCTCGACGACGCCCCACCGGAGAACTCCTGCCGGCCTGCCGTCGACTTCACCATGAGGTCGGCCCATGCCGTGTGGGGCTCCCGCACCCTCGCCGTCGTCATGACGGGGATGGGTCAGGACGGCCTCGAAGGGGCGCGCCTGCTGCGCGCCGCCGGCGGGTCCGTGTTCGTGCAGGACGAGCCGTCCTCGGTGGTCTGGGGCATGCCCGGCGCCATCGAGAAGGACGGCATCGCGGAGCGAGTCCTGCCGCTCGACGACATCGCCGGCGCGATCGTCATGGCCACCGACCGCTCATTCGATCTCTCCAGGACGGGGACGCGATGACAGCGACCACCACTGCTACCGCTCCGCCTTCACCGGCGGACCTCGCGACGATCAGCACGTACGTCGAGTCGAGGTCGGCGATCCTCTGCCCAGCGGACAAGCACTACCTGTTCGAGGCGCGGCTGCGCCCGGTCATGCGCAAGCACGGCCTGGCGGATCTGCGCGATCTGGCCTCCAAGCTGCGGATGAACGCCAACCCGTCGCTCGGTGAGGACGTCGTCGATGCGATGACGACGAACGAGACGTCGTGGTTCCGCGACATCCACCCGTTCGAGTCGCTCCGTACGACGATCCTGCCCGAGCTCATGGCGGCCAAGCACAACCGCAGCCTCACCATCTGGAGCGCCGCGAGCTCGACAGGCCAGGAGCTCTACAGCCTGGCCATGATGATCGACCTGCAGATGCCCGAGCTGCACGGGTGGGACGTGCGTCTGCACGGCACCGACCTGTCGCGCGAGGTCATCGCGCAGGCCAAGGCCGGCCGCTACTCCGCCCTTGAGGTGAATCGCGGTCTGCCCGCCCAGTACCTCGCCCGCTACATGGTGCGCGACGGCGCGCACTACGTGGTGAGCGAGAACCTGCGCCGCAAGGCGAGCTGGGACCGCCTCAACTTCGTCGCGCCGTGGCCCCCGCTGCCGCGGTTCGACGTCGTGCTCTGCCGCAACGTCCTCATCTACTTCGACATGGACGTCAGGGCGAAGATCCTCCGCAAGATCCGGGACACGATCGTGCCCGGCGGCTACCTGCTGCTCGGCAGCTCCGAGACGTCGATCGGCGACGTCGAGGGCTTCCAGCGACTCGTTATCGGTCGCACGACCGTCTACCGGAAGGAGCATCGCTGATGCTTGCCATGGTCATCGACGACTCCCGCGCGATGCGTTCGATCCTTCGACGCATCGTCACGGAGCTCGGGTTCGAGTGCGTCGAGGCGGCTGACGGCCAGGACGCCCTCGACAAGATGAGCGAGGGCCCGGTCCCCGACCTCGCCCTCATCGACTGGAACATGCCGGTGCTGGACGGGCTGTCGTTCGTCACGTCGGTGCGGGAGAACCGCGACTGGCGCGACGTCACGCTGATGATGGTGACCACCGAGGGGGAGCACGCGCAGATCGTCCGCGCCCTCGCCGCCGGTGCTCACGAGTACGTCATCAAGCCGTTCACGCCCGACGCCATCCAGGAGAAGCTCCAGCTGCTCGGGCTGGTGGGGGTGGAGGCGTGATGAGTGTCCTCGCACTCGCTCCTGAGGAGTTCAAGTGCATCGTCGACGAGGTGTGGGCGTCCCTGCTGGTGCCCGTGCCCGTCGACGCCGACCAGGTCAACGGCGAGGCCGCCACGTTCGTGGCCGGCTTCGTCGAGATCCAGGGCGGCTGGGTCGGCCGGGTGAGCGTCGAGACGACCGACCGCGGCGCCGTCGCGATCGCGTCCCAGATGCTCATGGTCCCGACCGACGAGCTGACCCAGGCCGATCTCGTCGACGCGGTCGGCGAGCTCGCCAACATCGTCGGCGGCTCGGTGAAGTCGTGCGTCGAGGGTCACTCGACGCTCTCGTTGCCGGCCGTCGTGCCGGTGCAGGAGATCGGCGACCACGAGGCGCAGCTCGAGGTCGTGTCCCAGTGGCAGGAGCACCCGCTCCGCGTCCGCGTGCTCGCGGTGGCGTGAAGGTAGGTCTGCCATGAAGGTCCTGATCGTCGACGACAGCCGGGTGATGCGGCAGATCGTGACGCGCACGCTGCGCCAGGCCGGGTACACCGAGCTCGACCTCGTCGAGGCGTCGAACGGTCTGGAGGCCTACGACGTGGTCCAGAAGGAGAGCCCGGATCTCGTGCTCTGCGACTGGAACATGCCCGAGATGAACGGCTACGACCTGCTCAAGAGCCTGCGCGGCCGGGGGCACGAGGTGCCCTTCGGCTTCGTCACCTCCGAGAGCACGCACGAGATGCGCGACAAGGCGACGACGGCCGGCGCGCTGTTCCTCGTCGCCAAGCCGTTCACCCCCGAAGACTTCAAGGAGGCGCTCTCGCCCGTCCTGGGCTAGAGCGCGAGAGGAACTGCCATGACCACCGTTGTCCTTCCCAGCCCGAAGGATGTCCGCGACATGTTCGAGGGTCTCCTCGGACGCGGGGTCGAGGTCGGCCCTGGCGAGCCCGTGCTCGTGTCGCAGACGACGTGGGCCGCCGTCGGCGCCTACGTCGAGGACAACCTCTCGCTCTCGGCCGTCGTGGCGGCGGATGTGCCGCTCGCGGCGTACGCCGGCGCCGCGTTGGGCCTGCTCCCGCTCGGCGGGGCCCAGGACTCGATCGGCCTCGGCACCGTCGACGGCGCGATGTGGGAGAACTTCGCCGAGCTGCTGCAGATCGGCGTGTCCCTGCTCAACCACGACGGCGCGCCCCATGTCCGTCTCTACGAGACGTTCCCGCCCGGCGAGCTGCCCGACGTCGACGTCCTCGAGCTCATGCGCGGCATGGGACGCCGCGTCGACCTGCACGTGGCCATCGCCGGCTACGGCGGCGGCTCGCTGTCGATCGTGCGCCGTATCTGACGCATCGCCTCCGACGCGCCCGCGTCGGACCACGAGCCCGGGCCCGCCCGTCGGGCCTGGTCGGCGCCGCACCGTCCCGCGTGCGCCGTGCCTGAAGGGGCCGGAGGGATCCATCCCTCCGGCCCCTTCGTCATCCCACGCTCACGCCGGCTCGACCGGCAGCCACAGCTCGGACGTCGCGGTCTGCGCGGCGGCATCGAAGTCCAGCATCGCCACGATCTCGGGCCCGGGACGCAGCCGCCACGGCTGGGACGGGAACCATTCCGTCGCCGTCGCGGCCCACGCCTCCTGGAGCGCGGCCGGGTACGGCCCCTCGGTGCGGAACACCGCCCAGGTGCCGGCCGGCACCTCGAGGGAGTCCAGCCCTTCGGGCCGGCCGGTCGTGGCCACCCCGTGCAGGTAGGTGAGCTCCGTGCCCTCGGCGGCGCCGGGCTCCAGGTCGTCGCAGACGGCGAGGATCCCGGACGGCTCCGTGTCGTTCAGCGACCTCAGCCGCTTGGTCTCCTCGACAGGGATCGATGCGACGTGCTCGGCGATGTGCGGGTTCACCCCCTCGTAGATCAGGGGCACGCGCGCGGCGTGGCCGACGAGGCGGACGGCGGGAAGCTCGACGATGCGGGTGTCCATCGGGCTCGCTCCTCTCACAGTGAGGTGGAAGGTGATGCGGGGCTGGGTGCGCAGCGGTCCGCCTTCGCGGCGTACATTGCCGGGCGAAACGCCGTGCACCGCCCGGAACGCGCGGCCGAACGCCTCGGTGGAGCCGTAGCCGTAGCGGACCGCGATGTCGAGCAGGTCGTCGTCGCGGCTCACGAGCTCGGCCGCCGCCAGGGCCATGCGGCGACGGCGGATGTACTCCGAGAGCGGCATGCCCGCCAGCGAGGAGAACATCCGACGGAGGTGGTACTCGGTCGTGCCGGACTGCCTCGCGAGCGCCTCGGCGTCCACCGCAACCGACGGGTCGGCCGCCAGCTGCGCCTCCACCGCATCGACCACCGTATTGAGCGCCCCGATCACGTCCATCACCTCCTCGCCGTCCAGTCTGGGCGACGGCGTGGGATGAGCACCCGATGATCCGTGCCCGGTCCGATCAGCGTGGCGCTCGCCCACGGCGGTGCGAAGTGAACGCGATGACACAGGAGCGCGATGACAGGGAGCGCCCGGCCCTGCGGGCCGGATCCCCGGGCGCGAGAGGTCCCCTGCACGGGTCGGTGCCTCGGGCGCGTCCGGCGTCAGCCGCGGCTCCGACTGCCCGGAGAAGCCATAGCCAGTCGCGCTACAGGGCCTGGTCGAGGAAGACCGGGGGCGGGTTGCGATCGGTGCCGGACGCCGCGGTGGTCACCAGGTCGATCTGCGAGCGCAGCGACGACGTGGCCTCGGCGATCCGCGCGAGCGCGTCGTCCTGGCGCGTGAGCAGGTCGACGGCCCGGGGGACGAGGTGCGCCGGGATCCGGGTCGGCACGACGGGGGCCTCCCAGGCCGACGACAGGGAGCCCAGCGTGGCGACGGTCTCGGGGCTTCCGCCGGCGAGGGCGGCCTCGAGCGCTTCGAGATCGCGCTCGAGGCCGTCCAGGACGACGCTCCACTCGGCATGCACGGCGGTCTCCGTCAGGCCGTGACCGAGAGGGGCGCACGCGTCGTCGGGGCGGGGCGCGCGGCGCGGACGTCGGCGAGGGCCACGGTGGCGGCCCCGGCGGCGTAGGCGGACACGGTCCCCGACGCGACAGGCGCGGTGGAGGAACCAGGGGTGCCGGCAGCTGCGGTCGGCCCCATCCCCGCGGCCTGGCGCCAGGCGTCGCGGAGCGGGACGACGTGCGAGCGGACCTCGGCGACGATGGCGGCGTCGCGGCGGACGTTCGCGGTGACCAGCTGCGTGTGCAGGTAGGTGTAGATGCTGGCCAGGGCCTGCCCGCCGGTCCACATCTCGGTGTCGAGCGAGGTGAGCAGCTCCATGACGATGTCCTGCGCGTGCACCAGGTCGGCGTGGGCGCTGCGTCCGGCGGCGAGCGACTCCTCCGCACGGTCGAGGTCGAGGACGAGGCGGTCGTAGAGCAGCACAAGGAGCTTCTGCGGCGACGCGGTCGTGAGCTTGGCGTCGGTGTAGGCCGAGGCAAGCGCGCCGGGGATGGTCGTCATCACTGCTCCTGGTGGTCGGGTCTCGGGCGGACCGGTGCGGTCAGCCCGAGCTCTTGCTCGAGCTCGAGCTCGACAGCGAGCCGAGCTGGCCGGACAGCCAGCTCGCCTGGTCGTTGAGCTTGGACAGCTGGGTGTTCAGGGCGGAGAACTGCGCGGTGAGCGCGGCCTTCTTGCGGGCGAGGCGGTCGTCCCACTCCGAGATGCTCGACGTCAGGGTCTTCACGGTGCTCTGCCGGCTGGAGATCGCGGTGGTGAGCGACCCGGTGCCGTAGTCGGTCGCCTTCTTGGCCACCGTCCCGACGCGCGTCGCCAGTGCGGTCATCGCTGCCACCGTCGCATCCGGGTCGGCCGCGGCCTTCTTGCTGAAGGCGGCGGAGTCGAAGGTCACCTTGCCGTAGCGGTCGAGCTGGATCCCGAAGTCGGCCAGGGTGCCGTTGCCCAGGACGCCGTTGGCCAGGTCCGAGGAGAGGGCCCGGGTCACCGACTCGCCGAGGAACGGGCCGCCGGCCTTGGTGGTCGTGTCGTAGGTCGACTTGCTGGTGATCGTGCCCAGCGCGGTGTTGAGCGCGCCGACCAGCGACTGGACCTGCGACGTCATGGTCGAGGTGTCGCGCCCCACGCTCACGGTGACGCCCGTCTCCGGCTTGGTCACCGTGAAGGTGAGGCCGGGGAGCACATCGGTGAACGTGTTCGTGGAGGAGCTCACGACGTCGGTGTCGACGCTGCCGATCTTGATGACGGCATCGGCTCCCTGCGTGGCCACTGCGGCGGTGCCCAGCGCGGGGTCGAGCCCGGCGACGGTGAACGCTGCCCCGGATCCCGACTCGCTGGCCGAGAGCGACAGCCGGTAGGCGTCGTCGGAGATCTTGACCGCGATCGCCTTGACCCCCAGCGGGGCCGAGGCGTTGATGGTCGACACCAGCTCGCTCATGGTGGTGGCGGCGCTGAGGTCGATCGTCGAGGTCGTGCCGTCGGCCCGGGTGAAGGTCACCGGCCCGTTGGTGAGGGCCTGGGCCGAGGAGACCGCGCCGCTGAGCAGGGTGCGGTGGGTCGCCGCCGTGGAGAGCACGTCGAAGGTCATGGTGCCGGTCTGCGCCGAGGCCGAGGCGGTGGCGGCGACTGTCGAGCTCGAGGAGCTGGCGGTCTGCGTGTCCCACGTCGTCTTCGGCGAGTAGAGGCTGCCGACGATCTTCTCCGCGGCCGTGCGGATGGCGAGCACCTGCGTGTTGAGCGTCTGCAGGGCCGTGAGCCTGGTCTGCTCGGCCGACTGCTTGTTCTTCAGCAGGGTCTGCGTGTTGCCCTCGACCGACATCAGCTGCGAGACCAGCGTCCCGACGTTGATGGTGCCGATGCCGTCGATCGCGTTCGCCATGCCGGCGCTCCTTCCGCAGAGAGCGGCCCGCGCGCGTCAGCGGGGGCCGGTCCGGCGGCCTCGGGGGGCGGCAGCGCCGCCCCCCGAGGTCATGCCGTTCGCGTCTATCAGCCGAGGAGCTTCAGGACGCTCTGGGGGGCCTGCGTCGCCTGCGAGAGCATGGCGGTGCCGGCCTGGCTCAGGATCTGCGAGCGGGTGAAGTTCACCATCTCCGACGCCATGTCGGTGTCGCGGATCCGGCTCTCCGACGCGGACAGGTTCTCGACCGCGACGTTGAGGTTGTTGATGGTGTGCTCGAACCGGTTCTGCACCGCACCGAGGTTCGCACGCGAGGTGGAGATGTCGGTGATGGCGCCCTGGACGTCGTCAGCCGCCGTGGCCGAGGTGATGTCGAGCGCGGACACGTCCACGGTCTCGAGCGTCACGTCGATCGTGTCGGACGACGAGTAGCCGACCTGGAAGGACAGCGGGCTGTTGGCCGAGTCGAACAGGCCGACGCCGTTGAACTTGGTGTTGTCGGTGATGCGGCCGATCTCGGTCTTCAGGGTGTCGAACTCGTTCTTGAGCGCGGCCTTCGAGTCGGTGTTGTTGACACCGTTGTTGTACTGCACGCCCAGCTCGTTCATGCGCTGGAGCATCGAGTGGACCTCGGCGAGGGCACCCTCAGCGGTCTGGACGAGCGAGACGCCGTCCTGGGCGTTGCGGGTCGCGACCTTCAGACCGCCGACCTGCGAGCGCAGGCCCTCGGAGATGGCCAGACCAGCAGCGTCGTCAGCGGCGCGGTTGATGCGGAAGCCGCTCGAGAGCTTCTCGAGGGACTTCGACATCTGACCCGACGTCACCGACAGGTTGCGGTAGGCGTTGAGAGCCTCGATGTTCTGGTTGATACGGAGACCCATGACGTTTCCTCCTTGATTCAGGTCTCGGACGTAGCCCATCCGTGGGCTGCACGTCCCTCATCGGCGTCATGCCGGTGGGGCTGAGGGTTTTTCCCGCCCTGTGGTTCCGTCCCAGGCGGTGCGGCTCGCGCCGCGCATTCAGTTGTGTGCTGGTGGGCCGGCGCTCAGGCGCTGGCGACGACGCGGGCGGCGCCGCCCTGCGGCGGGATCTGGCGCAGGCTGGCGGCCTGGGCCACCGCTGCGAAGTAGGCGGTGCGACGGCGGTCGACGCAGCCGCCGGGGCGGTCGGACGCCGCGACCTGGTCGGGCTCGAGCGAGGCGTTCATACCGTCGCGGACGAGCTCGAGGGCCTGGGCGCGCATCTGCGAGACGCGGGACTCCGTGACGTCGAGGACCTCGGCGATGTCGGCCATCGGGCGGCCCTGCAGGTAGTACATGTCGACGACGACGCGCAGGCGCTCCGGCAGCTCGGCCACCGCGGCGCGCAGGTACCGCACCTGCTCGTTCTTGAGCAGCTCGGCCTCGGGGGTGGGCTCGTCGTGGGGGAGCGCGGCCTCGAGCGACTCCGGCGAGGGGGCGGCGTCGAGCGACAGCACGGTGGTGCGGTGCAGGTCGTCCTGGATGCCGTCGAGCTCGGCGACGGTGATGCCGAGGTGCTCGGCGACCTCCGCCGGCGTCGGGGTGCGGCCCAGCATGGCTGAGAGGGCCTCGACCGCCTCGTCGCGCTGGCGGCCGGCCTGGCGCACCGAGCGGCTCGACCAGCTGCGGCTTCGCAGCTCGTCGACGATCGCGCCGCGGATGCGGGTGCTGGCGTAGCGCTTGAACGGGACGCCGCGGGACTCGTCGAACGCCGTCGCCGCCTGCACCAGGCCGAGCAGGCCGGCGGAGTGCAGGTCGCCGAGGTCGACGTGGCGGGGGAGCCGCACGGCGATCTCGCGGACGATGTAGCCCACCAGCGGCATGTGGCTGGTGACGAGCTCGTGGCTGTCGGTCGGCATCGCGGTCATGGGACGAGGTTGACGCGCTCCCATGCCCGCCACCTAACCCGCTGAGCCCTTTTTCATCGGCTGCGGCGACTCCTGAAGTCCTTGAGCAGCAAGCGTTTTCAGAGACGAGAAGTGACGCTCGACGGTGCTGCCGGGCAGGCTCGAGAGGTTCCGTGCAGGTTGGTGAGGAACCTGCGACGCCACGTTGAGCAGACCGAGAGGAACGGGTCCCTGGACCGGGGGACCGCTGTGACGCGCTGTCACGTCCCGCGCGCGGAACGCAGACGCGACCTGACGCAGCGCCACGAACCGCTCAGATCGACCGGTCACGGGCCGATGGGCAGGTGTCGGGCCGCCGAGGCCCGTCCGCACGATGCTCCGACCGACACGACGCCGACCGACCGGAGGCCACGCGATGGACTTCGCGCTGCTGTCCCGCCTCCTGTGGCGCGAGCGGGACCTGCTCGACACCCTCCTGTTCAAGCTGCATGTCCAGAACCTGCTGCTCACCTCGGGCGATCCCGAGTGGCTGCCGCGGGCCAGCCGCGAGATCGAGGCTGTCCTCGAGCGGGTGGGCGAGATCGAGCTCGAGCGCGCCGTGGAGTTCACCCGCGCCGCCGCCGAGCTGGGCCTCGACCCCGACCCGAGCCTGCGCGCACTCGCCGGTGCCGCGCCCGAGCCCTGGGGCTACGTCCTCGAGGAGCACCACGGCGCGTTCGTGATGCTCGCGGCGCGCATCCAGGCCTCCGCCGACTCCAACAAGGAGCTCACCGCCGCTGCTGCGCGCGCCACTGAGCAGGTGCTGGCCAGCCTCGACGGCGCCAGCTCCGCTCCCCAGGCGTACGCGCCGTCGGGCCACCTGCGCCTCGACGTGCGCCGGGCCGCGCTGGTGGACGAGGAGATCTGACGATGGGCACGTTCGACGGCCTGTCGGTCGCGCTGTCCGCCCTCCAGGCGCAGCGCCGGATGCTCGACGTCGCCGGGCAGAACATCGCCAACGTCAACACCCCGGGCTACACCCGGCAGCGGGTGAACCTCCAGGCCGTCGGCGCCTCCACGATCAAGGGCGTGTGGACAGGCTCGTCCAACTCCCTCGGCGGCGTCCAGGCCGTGGGCATCGAGCGGCTGCGCGACGCCTTCCTCGAGGTGCGCGGTCAGGCGGCCCACGGCGCCCAGGGCGAGGCGGACGCCACGCAGGGCGTGCTCGCGCAGATCGAGCAGATGTTCCCGGAGCCCTCCTCCGACGGCCTGGGGGAGCAGCTCTCGCAGCTGTGGTCGGCCTTCCAGGACGTCGCCAACCAGCCGGCCGATATCGGCACCCGCACCGCCCTGCTGCAGCGGGCGTCCGCGGTCAGCGACTGGCTCAACGCCGCGGCGCAGCAGCTGACGACGCTGTCGGTCGGAGCCGCGTCGGAGGCCCGGTCCAGCGTCGACGAGGTCAACTCGCTGGCGCAGCAGGTCGCCGACCTCAACCTGGCGATCGGCGACGCCCAGCACTCGGGCCTGTCGTTCAACGACCTCGCCGACAAGCGCGACCTCCTCACCCTGCGGCTGGCCGACCTCGTCGGCGGCCAGGCCGGCATCGGCCCGGACGGCGCTGCACGGGTGATGATCGGCGGCACCCCGCTGGTGGCGGGCACCACCGTCCGCCCGATGCAGCTCACCGGCGGCGGCGCCACCCTCCAGCTCACCTGGGCCCAGGACGGCAGCGCCGTCCAGCTCACCGGCGGCGAGGTCAAGGGCCTCGTCTCCGCCGTGGCGGGCGCCATCCCCTCGTGGTCGGCCCGGCTCGACGCGGTCGCGTCGACGCTCGCCGCCCAGACCAACGCGGTGCACTCGGCCGCCTACGACCTCGACGGCAACCTCGGCGGCCCCCTGTTCTCGGGCACCACCGCCGCCACCATCGGCGTCGCCGTCACCGACCCGCGCAAGGTCGCGGCGTCCCAGGTGGCCCCCGGACCGGGCGGCCCCTCGCTCGACGCGGGCGCGGCCCAGGCCATGGCGGCGCAGGGCGCAGCCCCGGCCGGTGCCGACGTCGTGTACCGCGGGCTCGTCGGCGACCTCGGGCTCGCCGTCGCGCACGCCGCCAGCAGCTCGGCCACCCAGCAGGCCGTGACCGACAGCATCGACACCGCCCGCGAGTCCGGCGCCGGCGTCGACATCGACGAGGAGATGGCCAACGTCGTGCAGTACCAGCGGTCCTACGAGGCAGCGGCCCGGGTGCTGACCGCCGTCGACGCCGTCCTCGACCAGCTGATCAACCGCACCGGCCTGGTCGGGAGGCAGTGATGCAGGCAGCCATGCGCGTGACCTCGCTGATGATGAGCTGCCAGTCGATGGCGGGCCTCGAGGCCAACCAGCAGCGGCTCGCGGAGATCCAGCGCCGCATGACCACCGGCAAGACCATCGGGCGTCCCAGCGACGACCCGGCGGGTACGGCGTCGGCCCTGCGGATCCGCTCGGAGCTGGCCCAGAACAAGCAGTACTCCCGGGCGATCGAGGACGGCAAGGCCTGGATCGACGCCAGCGACAGCACGCTGTCGAGCATGGCGGTGCAGGTGCGGCGGGCCCGCGAGCTGGTGCAGCAGGGCATCAACGGCACGTCGTCCCAGCAGTCCCGCGACGCGATGGCTACCGAGCTCGAGGGCATCCGCGACAGCCTCATCGGCCTGGCCAACACCACGTACCTGGGCCGGCCGATCTTCGGCGGCACGACGTCGGGCCAGCAGGCCTACGATCCGGCGACCGGCGCCTACCTGGGCGACGGCGGCACCGTCGCCCGCCAGATCGGCACGACGGCGTCGAGCCGGATCGACGTCACCGGCCCTGAGGCGTTCGGTCCGGCGGGTGCCGACCTGTTCACGGCGCTCAGCACGGCGATCACCGACCTGCGGACGGCGCCCGCCAACCTCGCCAACGACCTCGACGCGCTCGCGGCTGCGGGCACGAGGCTGACCACGGCCCAGACCGACCTCGGCGCCCGGTTCAACCGGCTCGACGCCGCAGCGACCCGGATCGAGGCGACCACGGGCGACCTGACGGCCTCCCTGTCGGGCATCGAGGACATCGATCTCGCCCGCACGATCTACGACCTGAACGTGGCCCAGCTGTCCTACCAGAGCGCGCTGCAGGCCACGGCGAAGGTGATCCAGCCCTCTCTCCTGGACTTCCTGCGATGATGGGCGCCGTTGTGAGTGGAGGGGGCGTCGCTGTGACGACCGAGGTGGACCTGCCGGTCCTGGAGTTCGCGGAGGGGATCCCCGGGTTCCCGGCCGCGCGGCGCTTCGTGCTCGTGCGCCTCGACGACGCCGGGCTGGTGCTCGACCTGCAGAGCCTCGACGACGACGCCGCGCGCTTCGTCGTCGTGCCGTCGGTCGCGTTCTTCCCCGACTACGCCCCCGAGATCGACGACGTCACCGCGCGCCGGCTGGGCCTCGCGGGCGACAGCTCCCTCGGCGCGGACGACGGCACGGAGCCGCTGGTGCTCCTCGTCGTGACCGTGGGCGCTACGCTCACGGAGTCGACGGCGAACCTCATGGCGCCGATCGTCGTGAACACCGCCGCGCAGGTGGCGGCCCAGGTCGTGCTCGACGACCCGGGCCTCCCGCTGCGGGCACCGTTGACCGTGGCCTGATGCCGGCGCAGGGCGCCGAGGGGAGCGCGCGTTGCTGGTCCTGAGCCGCAGGGTGGGCGAGTCCATCGTCATCGGGTCCGACGTCGTCGTGACCGTGCTCGAGGTGCGCGGCGACATCATCCGCATCGGCGTGGACGCCCCCCGCGAGGTGACCGTCCACCGGTCCGAGGTCTACGAGCAGATCGAGGCGGCCAACCGCGCCGCCGCAGCACCCGACGCAGCCGCCGTCTCGGCGCTCACCGCCGCGCTGTCCCAGCGTCCCGGCGCATCGTCGTCCTGAGCGGCCCCGAACCCACGGACTGGTAGTCGGATCGCGCGCTCAGGCGCGCGATCCGACTACCAGTCCGTCGTGTCAGGCGGGGAGGACCTCGTCGCTGGCGATGATCGTCGGCGACGGGCGCTCGCCGGCGGGCAGCGTGGTGATCGTGGTGGCGCCGTCGGACTCCGACCCGGCGTGGTCGTGCTGCGCCCGGTACATCGCCACGAGGCCGCTCACGAACGACAGGCCGGCCCCGGCCACCACGACGGCCAGCACGAACCGCAGCAGGGCCGCGGCGACGTCGGCCGACGGGTCGTTGAAGGCGTCGATGAGCGTGGGTGCCGACAGGGCGAGCCCGAGCACGAGCGAGCCGGGGGTGATGAGCCTCATGAGGTCCTCCGTCGGTCAACCGCCGCGGCATCGGACGGCGCGGCAGCAGCAGGGGCGCCAGCAGGGGCGGCAGGGATCGTGCCCGCAGGCCGACCGTCGATCATGGCGACCGGGACGCCGAGCCGGTGGATCGAGCCCGGGTCGCTGGTGAGCGCGGCCGAGTGCACGGCGAGGGCCTCGAGCTGGGGCAGCACGGCCAGCCAGCGCACGAGGTCCTCGGAGCGCCGGGTGGCGTCCACGACCGCCCAGACGGCGGTGGGGGCGATGGCCTCGACGACGTCGGCGGTCCAGTCGCAGCCCGCAGGGTCGGCGACGAGCGACAGCGGGGTGTCGACGACGACGATGCCGGGCGTGCGCTCCATGCCGAGCTGCGCGCCGACCAGCCGGGCCGACGGCACGTCGCGGGCGATCTCGACGTCGTCGACGCCGACCACGCCGGCGTCGTAGGACACCAGCCGGACCCGCGAGCGGGGGATCCGCAGCGAGGCGGCCATGGTGGTCGCGGTGTCCCACGCCGACGCGGCGTCGCCCAGGATCACCAGCACCTCGCCCGCGCGCCGCGGCGGACGCGGTGCGGGCACGCTGACGTCGACGCCGGGCAGCGCGGTGACGCTGGCCATCGGCGCGGCGGGCTCAGAGGCGGCCGGCCGAGGGGCCACGGCGGCCGCCGCGGCCTCGGCCAGCGGTGTGTCGCCAGGGGCAGCGGGGGACTGGTGGACCGTGGGCTCGAGCGCCGGAGACGAGGCGGTCTCCGCGAGGCTGGCGAGGCCGGCCCGGGCGACGATGCCGGCGAGCGTGGCGGGATCGACGCGTGGCGAGGAGGGCGCCTGCGGCGGAGCCTGCTCCGCAGCGCGGACCGCCGCCGCCTCCGCGAGGGCGTCCTGCTGCACCTGCAGCCAGCCCACGAGGTCCGACAGGGGCGTGGGCTCGTCGTTCGCGACGGCGGCGTCGCGGCCGACGCGGGTCAGCGGGAACGGCGTGACGCCGGACGCGCGGCTCGCCTCCTCCAGCACCGGGGTCTCACCGGGCACCACCGGGTCGGTGAGCGCCGCGGGCACGAGGGAGGGGGAGCGCCGCGACGGGGCACCCCGGTCCGCGGCGGTATCGGCGCGGTCGGCGACGGCGAGCAGCTGGTCGACGGGCAGCAGCGCCGCGGCGGCAGCAGCCTCGCCGCGGACGACGGAGCCGACAGCCGCCACCGGCGCGCTGCCGCCGACGGGAGCCAGCGGCTCGATGCGGGCGCCGGTCGAGGGCGCCGTCGGACGGGCGGGGATGGTCGGGCGGACGGGCACGGACGGCGCCGCGGCCTCCGGTCCCTCGCCGAAGCTCTCGACCAGCGCCGCGACGTCGTCGGCCTGGGCCGCGATCGCGGTGCCGGCGACGGCGTCCTCGTCGACCTCGACCGTCACCTCGAAGCGCTGCTTGGCGAAGAATCCGCCGACGCCGCCGGAGCGGACCTTCTCGGCGTGCACGATGCGGGCCTGCGGCCCGTACTGCTCCTGGACCTGCTCGAGCAGCGCCCGGATGTCGGGACCCTCAAGAAGCATGCGCGTGGACAAGGCTCACCACTCCCTGGGTGTGGACGTCGATCGGGCCGCCGAGCTCGGCGTAGGACAGGACGGCGAGCCGGGGCAGCTCGCCGTGGATCAGGCGGTGCATCGGTGCCCGCAGCGGGCCGGAGCACACGAGGACGGGCGACAGCCCCGCCTGCTCGGCCTGCTCGACCAGGCGCGCCAGCTCGCGGAGCACGGCGCCGAGGGTGCTGCCGTCGGCGGCGATGACGTCGCCGCCCTCGGCGGGCCGCAGCGACTGCAGGAGGTCCTGCTCGAGCAGCGGGTCGAAGGTGAGGGCGTGCAGGGCGCCGCCGGTCGCGAGCGACGCGCAGATCGCCGGGCCGAGGACCGCGCGCGCCGCCTCGACGAGCTGGTCGGTGGTCTGCCCGCCTGCAGCCCGGCCGCGGGCCGAGAGCGCCTCGAAGATCCGGCCGAGGTCGCGGATCGGCACGCGCTCGTCGAGCAGCCCCTGCAGCACCCGCTGGATCTCGCCGAGGGTGAGCAGCGTCGGGGTGAGCTCCTCGACCACCGACGGGTGGCTGGAGCGCAGGGCCTCCACGAGCGTGCGGACGTCCTCGCGCGAGAGCAGCGCGCCGGCGTTCTGGCGCACGATCTCGGCGAGGTGCGTGATGACCACGGACGAGCGGTCGACCACCGTGTGACCCGAGAGCTCCGCCTGGTGCTGGTACGCACCCGGGACCCATCGGGCCGGCAGGCCGAACACCGGCTCGCGGGTGTCGGTGCCCGGGAGGCCTGCGAGGCCGTCGCCGATCACCAGGACGTGGCCGGGAGGGGCCTCGCCGCGGCCGAGCTCCACACCGTGCAGGCGGATGCGGTAGGTCGACAGCGGCAGCTCGAGGTCGTCGCGGGTGCGGACGGGCGGCAGCACGACACCGAGCTCGAGGGCCATCTTGCGGCGCAGCGCCTTCACGCGGCCTAGCAGGTCGCCGCCGTTGCTGGCGTCGACGAGGTCGACCATGTCGTAGGCCAGCTCCAGCTCGACCGGGTCGACGCGCATCTCGGCGAGCAGCGCCTCGGCCGAGTCCGGGGCCGGGCCGCTGGCGGCGGCGGCCTCGGCTGCCTCGAGCGCCTGGCGCTCGTGGCGGACGTCGACCGCGTGCTGCAGGCGGGTCGAGATGAAGACCAGCAGACCGCCGACGGCGACGAACGGGACCTTCGGCAGGCCGGGCATGAGCGCGAGCGCCATGATCCCGGCGCCGGCGATCTGCAGCGCGCGCTTCTGGCCGGCGAACTGCGTGACGACGTCGGAGCCCATGTCGCCCTCGGTCGTCGCACGGGTCACGATGAGACCGGTGGCGACGGAGAGCATGAGCGCGGGGATCTGCGAGACCAGGCCGTCGCCGACCGTGAGCAGCGAGTACGTGGAGACGGCGTCCGCGGGCGACATGCCCTTCTGCAGGATGCCGATCGCCATGCCGCCGACGAGGTTGATGACCGTGATGATGATCGCCGCGATCGCGTCGCCCTTGACGAACTTCGAGCCGCCGTCCATCGCGCCGTAGAAGTCGGCCTCGGCGGCGACGTCGGCGCGGCGGCGGCGTGCCTCGTCGTCGTCGATGAGGCCGGCGTTGAGGTCGGCGTCGATGGCCATCTGCTTGCCGGGCATGGCGTCGAGGGTGAACCGGGCACCCACCTCGGCGACGCGCTCGGCGCCCTTCGTCACCACGATGAACTGGATGACGATGAGGATCATGAAGATCACGAGGCCGACGACGAGCGACCCGCCGATCACGAAGTGGCCGAAGGCCTCGACGACGCCGCCCGCGTAGCCGTTGACCAGCACCTGGCGGGTCACGCTGATGTTGAGGCCGAGCCGGAACAGCGTTGCGACCAGCAGCAGGGCGGGGAACACCGCGAAGTCGAGCGGGCGGCGCACGTACATCGCGGCCAGCAGGATCGACAGCGCCGCGGCGATGTTGACGGTGATGAGGACGTCGAGGACCACCGGAGGCAGCGGCACGATCATCATGACGATGATCCCGACCACGGCGACCGGGACGGCGAACTGGCTGAGCCTCCGGTTGGGCACGCGGATCCTTCGACCGGTGGGGTCGTCCGACCCCGACACCGTCCGTCCGTGGGTGCTGGCGCGCCGTCCTGGCACTCTCACCATCGGACGCGCGCCTCACGCCCTGAGGGTTCCCTTGCTCAGCAGCGGCTCAAGCCCTGACGGTCTCAGCGTGCGAGCGCCAGGCTCCGGTTGCGGTGCAGGCCGGCGGCGGCGCCACGGGCGCGCAGGCCCATCACGAAGGCCAGCACGTGCGCCACGGCCGTGTAGAGGTCGGCGGGGATCTCCTCGCCGACGTCGCAGGCCTTGTAGAGCGCTCGGGCCAGCGGGATGTCCTCGACCATGGGGATGCGGTTCTCGGTGGCGAGCTCGCGCATCCGCGCGGCGATCGCGCCGGCGCCCTTGGCGACCACGCGGGGGGCGCCGAGGCCCTGGGTGTACTTGAGGGCTACCGCCACGTGCGTGGGGTTGACCATGACGACATCGGCGGTGGCGATGTCGGCCATCATCCGGTTGCGGGCGATCATCATGGCGCGCCGGCGCAGGCTGGCCTTGACCATCGGGTCGCCTTCGGCCTGCTTCATCTCGTCCTTGATGTCCTTGCGGGACATGGCCATCTGCTTGTTCACGCGCCGACGGGCGACGAAGAAGTCGGCGACGCCGAGCAGCAGCGCGGCCACCGCGACGATCCGCACCGTCGACAGCGCCGACGCGCCGACCGTCGCGAGGGTCGCGCCGAGCGGCAGCGACCCCGAGGCCATCACCAGCGTCGTCAGCGTCATGACCGCCTGGTAGGACAGCCAGCCCACTACGGCCGTCTTGAGCAGCGATTTGACCAGCTCCCAGGCCCCCTGCGCCCCGAACATGCGCTTGAAGCCCTGGAGCGGGGAGATACGGGCGAACTTGGGCTTGAGCCGGGTGCCGTACGGGCGGGTGCCGCCCTGGGCGACGCCGGCGGCCACCGCGGCCACCATGACGACGGCCAGCAGGGGAAGGCAGGCCAGCGCGGCGCCCGTCGCGGCGTCGGTCGCGATGGGCAGCACGGTCTCCATCGACGGCTCGGACATCACGTCGGGCAGCCGGTCGAACAGTGCGCGCAGCGACTCCGAGACGCCGGACGCCACCCCGGGCAGCACGAACGTGACCGCGAGGACCCCGGCCCACGCGGCGAGGTCGGGCGAGCGGGGGACCTGCCCCTGCTTGCGCCCTTCCTTGAGCCGTTTCGGTGTGGGTTTCTCGGTGCGGTCGGCACCTCCGTCGGCCATGCGTCACCCCCCGCCCGCGATGGCGCCCATGGCGTCGACGGCCTGCTGGGAGAGCCCGAGCAGCGCCGGCGGCAGCATCGGCAGCGCGAGGGCGACGAGGCCCAGCGTGAGGCCGATCTTGAGCGGGAAGCCGAGGGAGAAGGCGTTGAGCGCCGGCGCCACCCGCGTCATGAGGCCGAGGGCGACGTCGGCGAGGAACGAGACGCCGATGAGCGGCCCTGCGATCTGCAGCGCCGAGAGGAACATCGTGGTGAGCACCGTCGTCAGCGTGCCGGTGGCCTGCTCGAGGTCGAGCGAGCCGTCGATGGGCAGCACGGCGAAGGTGGAGGCGAACCCCTGCAGGATCAGCAGGTGGGCGCCGGTCACGAGCAGGAGGGCGGCGCCGAGCAGCTGGTAGACGCGGCCCATCACCGACGACTGCTGCATGAGCATCGGGTCGTAGGCCTGCGAGACCGAGAAGCCGCCGAACAGGTCGATGAGGCTGCCCGCCGACTGCACCGCGGAGATGAGGCCGAGCACGGCGAGTCCGAGCGCGCCGCCGATGAGCACGTTCTCGAGCACCGCCCAGACCAGCCCGCCCGCGCCGAGCGGGATCGGCCCGGACGCCGACACCGCCATCGGCGTCATGGGCAGGGCCAGGGCGACGGCGAGGAGCACGCGCACGCGCGCTGGGACCATGCGGCCCCCGAGCACCGGGGCGATCCAGAGGAACGTCCCGACCCGGATGGAGACCAGCAGCATCCCGACCAGCTGCGCGGTGGTGACGGCGGTGACCATGGTGCGCCGCTCAGCCGCCCAGAAGCGTGGGCAGCATGTCGAACGCCTGGTGGGTGAAGCTGACGAGCTCGTGCAGCATCCAGTTGCCGCACACCACGAGCGCGATCGCGACGGCGATGATCTTGGGAACGAACGACAGCGTCGAGTCCTGCAGGCTCGTGA
Organism: Actinomycetota bacterium; assembly: GCA_020161245.1. Taxonomy (GTDB): domain Bacteria; phylum Actinomycetota; class Actinomycetes; order S36-B12; family CAIYMF01; genus Longivirga. The sequence continues at coordinate 23,601 of JAIUOK010000023.1, forward strand.
CGGCCTGCAGCAGCGAGATGCCGAAGCCGACGAGCAGGGCGGTGAGCAGGACGGGGGCCGACAGCTTCGCCGTCGCGATCATCATCTGGACGGCCAGCTCGGTCAGCGCGGTATCGGTCATGGCGGGCTACCCGTAGCTCGTGACGAGGGAGGTGACGACGAGGCCCCAGCCGTCCACGAGGACGAACAGCAGCAGCTTGAACGGCAGGGAGATCATGACCGGGGGCAGCATCATCATGCCGACGCCCATGAGACCGGCGCTGACGACCATGTCGATCACCAGGAACGGCACGAAGATGACGAACCCGATGATGAAGGCCGACCGCAGCTCGGAGAGGACGAAGGCCGGGATCAGCGTCGTCATCGACACGTCGGACTTCGTCGCGGGCGGGTCCTCCTTGGACACCTTGACCATGAGGGCGAGCTCCTCGGGCCGGGTGTTGTCGAGCATGAACTTCGAGACCGGGACCTTCGCGACGTCGACCGCCTGGGAGAAGGTGAGATCGCCGGCGAGGTAGGGCTGCAGCGCGTCGTCGTTGACCGCCGAGACCACCGGGCCCATGACGAACAGGCTGAGGAACAGCGCGAGGCCGGCGAGCACCTGGTTGGGCGGCACGCCCTGCAGGCCGAGGGCGTTGCGGGTGAGCGAGAGCACCACGATGATCTTGGTGAAGCTCGTCATCATGAGCAGGATCGCCGGCGCCACGGCCAGGACCGTCAGCGCGAGCAGCATGACGACGGAGCTGTTGGGCCCTTGGCCGTCGGTGCCCGGAAGCTGGATGTTGACCGTCGACCCGCTCGAGGCGGAGGGCGACGGCGACGGCGTCGCGGTGGTGGCCCAGGAGGGCCCCGCACCCACGAGCAGCAGCCCGAGGGAGACGACCACCGCGGCGATGCCGCGGTGAAGCAGAGTCACGTCCGGACGGTCCTCTCGCGCAGCGCCGACGCGGTCTGGCGCCACGTGCTGGGCGCGAGTACCGAACCGGCGAGCGCGGACGGCTTCCCTGCCGGGGCCGCAACTCGATGACGGGAACGCGGCACCGGGGCCGGCTCGAGCGCTCGGCCGTCGGCCGAGATCTCGATCGGGGTGCGCACCTCTGCTACCGCTTCCTGCGGCAGCTCCATCTCTCCGAGGACGGAGATCGCATGCTCGGTCACGCCGACCACGAGGCCCTTGTCGCCGGTGCGCAGCACGACGACGGACGCGTGGCGCCCGACCGCCGTGCGCGAGAGCACCTCGAGCGAGGCGGCGCTGCGGCCCGACGTCGTCCGTCCTTTGAGGGCCTTGTTGAGGCCCCACATCATGGCGAGGACGACGAGCAGCGAGAACACCACCCGCACGACGAGCATGGCCTGGTCCACAGCAGCCTCAGCCCTGGCCGCCGACGATCTCGGTGACCCGGAAGCCGAAGTCCTCGTCGATGACGACGACCTCGCCGTGGGCGAGCAGCGTGCCGTTGACGAACAGGTCGACCGGTGCGCCGGCGGCGCGGTCGAGCTCGACCACGTGGCCCGGCGTGAGGTTGAGCAGCTCGCCGACCGACAGGCGGGTGCGGCCGATCTCGACCGTCACCTCCATCTGCACGTGGGTGAGCTGGTCGAGGCGGGTGGCCACCGGCCCGTGCCCGGTCGCGCCGGAGGGGACGCTGCTGCGGAACCCCGGAGCGGGTGCCTCGGTGGCGGCAGCGGCGGGCGCGGCAGCGGACGCCGGGGCGGCGTGCGCGGAGGCGACGGCGTCCACGGCCGCGTCGACCTCGGCCACGACGTCGTCGACCGACGGCTCGGGCTCGGGCTCAGGTTCCGGCGCGGGCAGGCGGAGCGCGATCGCCGCGACGACGGTGCCGTCGACGAGGAGCGGCACCGCGACGTCGGCGGAGGCATCGGACGGGTCGCCCTCGGCCGCGTCGCCGAACCGGCAGCCGAGCGACTCGGCGGCGGCGCGCAGGGCGCGGACGCGGTTCGACAGCGCCGTGAGGCCGCCCATGTCGCGGTCGTCGAGCACGGGGTCGAGCGCGGGTGCCGACAGCAGCACCAGCTCGCCGGTGATGGCGCCGCCGACCGGCAGCACCGCCGACAGCGAGGCGGGTGCACCGAGCGCGTCGGCGATGCCGAGGACGGGCTCGCCGGCCTCCGGGGCGGCGGGCAGCCCGAGGGCGGCGGCGGCCGCCTCGGCGGCCTGGGCGAGCGCCGGGGCGAGCTGGGCGAGGCCCGGGTCGGTCGTCTGCTCGAGCATCAGCTCTCCTCCGACGAGTGCACGATGAGACAGGCGGCCCGGTTGCCCTCGCTGCCGGGGACGGCATGGGCGAAGGTGAGACCGGCGCTGGTGACGGACAGGGGCTCGGCCACGGGGTGGCCGAGACGGACGACGTCGCCCGGCTTGAGGCTGACGATGTCGGCCATGCGGACGAGGGTGGGGCCGAGCACGAGCGCCACCTCGACGGGCGCCTCCTCGAGCCGGCCGGTGACCGCGGCGCGGGCGGCCTCGCGGACGGCGCGGTCGCGGCCCTGCAGCGTGCTCTGGAGCGACTTCTCGACGGCGGCGAAGATCTCGCCGAAGGGCAGCGCCAGTGTCGCGAGGCAGCTCTGAGCACCCACCGTCAGCTCGAAGGAGGCCACGACGAAGGAGTCCGAGGGGCTGGCGGCCTGCGCGAACTGGGGGCTGGTCTCGATGGCTGCGACCGTGGCCTTGAGCGGCAGGACGTCCTCGAAGGCGTAGAGCAGCTCGCCGAGCGCCCGCTCCCACACCGAGAGCAGCAGGGTCTGCTCGATCTCGGAGAACGCGCGGGCGGGCTGGTCCTCGCGGCCAGGGCCGCCGAGCAGGTGGTCCACGATCGTCATGGAGACGGGCACGGAGACGTCGAGCAGGCCCGGGCCGGTGAGCGGGTCGAGCTGCAGGATCATCAGCGTCGTTGGCTGCTCGAGGCTGGAGATGTACTCGTCGTAGGCGAGCTGGGCGATCGAGGAGCACTCGATGTGGCAGTTGGCCCGCAGCTGCGTGGTGAGCAGCGTCGTCCACTGCTTGGAGAGGGTGTCGAAGGCGAGCTCGAGCACGCGCAGGTGCTCGCGCGACAGCTTGGTCGGGCGGCGGAAGTCATAGACACGGATATCCCGTGCGTCGATGCCGGCCGCAGTGCTCACGTCTGGCCCATCGACCGGGCCCCCGTCCATCTGAGGAGAACAGGGCGCAGGAGGGCGCGGAGCGGCCGACCGGGTGAGCGATGCTCAACGTCCCCTCTCGGGGACCTCGTGGCCGGGTCAGCCCGGCCGGTTCAGGACGCCTCCGTGCGTCCTCCGACGGGCTCGCGCCCGCCGGTGTCGCGGCGCCGTTCCCTCGGCGCCGGCCGTCGCGCTACTGCATGACGAACTCCGTGAAGTACACGTCCATGACGTGCTTCTCGTAGGACTCGACGACCTTCTCGACGAGCTGCTTCTTGTACTCGGCGCGGACCTCGGCGTCGCCGAGCTTCTCCATGTCCTGGCCGCTGAAGATCTCGATCGCGCTGTCGAGCGCCTCGGAGCCGTCCATGTGCTTGACGTCGCCGTCCTTAGTGGCCTGGAGCGCCATCCCGAGCTTGAGGAAGTGGCCCTGGGCCAGGTTCACGTAGATCGGGTCGAGGACGAGGACCTCTCCCTTCTCCACCACGGGGGCCGCCGCCTCTGCGGTGGCGGCGTCCTTGGGCTTGAGCAGGAAGAAGTACGCGGCAGCCGCGACGACGAGCGCGAGCGCCACCATCACGAGCAGTTTCGACTTGCCCTTCTTGGGGGCCTCGGCAGGGGTGACGGTCTCAGCCATTGGAGCTCTTCTTCCCGTTGGACGATCCGGCCTCGGCCGTGATCAGGTCGAGCAGCGCCTGCTGCTCGCCGGACAGCGAGCTGAGCACGACGATGGCGACGCGGCGATTGAGGGTGAGTGCGCGCGGGTCGCTCGGGTCGACCAGCGGGCGGGTGTCGGCGTACCCGGTGACGGACAGGCGCTTGGGGGGCATGCCCTGCGCCACCAGGAGTCGTGCCACCGAGCTCGCGCGGGCTGACGACAGCTCCCACTCGCTCGGGTAGTTCTGGGGATGGGCGACGGCCTGGTTGGTGTGGCCCTCGACCGCGACGTCGTGCTTGGACTCGGCCAGCGCCGGCGCGATCGCGGTGACGAGGTCGATCCCGTCCTGCTGCAGCTGGGCGCTGTCGGCCGGGAAGACCATGTCGTCGACGATGACCGACACCGTCAGGCCGCGCTGGTCGCGGGTGAGCACGACCTTCTTGGCCAGCCCGGCCTTCTTGAGCGCGGACTCGATGAGCTTCTGGGCGTTCTCGAGATCCTGGTTGTCGCGCTGCTTGGCCTCGACGGCGGCCACGGCCTCGGGGTTGCCGCCGAGGCCCTTGGCCACGGAGCTGACCAGCGAGGGGATCGCGTCGACCGCCACCACAGGGGCGGCGTCGGTCACCGGCTTGGCGGCCGCCGCCATGGGGAGGACGGAGTCGGCGCCGTTGGTGATCGACACGGGCTGGCCGAAACCGGACGCCATGCCGGTCGCGAGCTCCATGAACTTCTTCTGGTCGACCTGGCTGATCGCGAAGAGCACGATGAACAGCACCATGAGCAGCGTGAGCATGTCGGCGTAGGTGACCAGCCACCGCTCGTGGTTGACGTGCTCCTCGTGGTGCTCGGCCTTCTTGCGCCGGCGACCGTGGCCGCCGGACATCAGGCGGCCTTCTTCTCGGAGGCGGGCGACGGCGGGAGGAGGGCGCGCAGCTTCTGGTCGACCATGCGCGGGTTGGCGCCGGCCTGGATGGCGAGGACGCCCTCGACGATCATCTCGTTGCGCTGGTGCTCGGCCTCGTTGACGGCCTTGAGCTTGGAGCCCATGGGCAGCCACAGGACGTTGGCGGACAGCACGCCCCACAGGGTCGCGATGAACGCGCCGGCGATCAGGTGGCCGAGCTCGCCCGGGTTCTCGAGGTTGCCCAGCACGTTCACGAGGCCCATGACGGTGCCGATGATGCCGATGGTGGGCGCGTAGCCGCCCATGGACTCGAACAGCTTGCCCGCGGCCTGGCCGCGCTTGAACGTGGCGGCCACCTCGGCCTCGAGCACCTCGGCGAGGGCGTCGGGGTCGGTGCCGTCGATCGCGAGCTCGAGGCCGCGCTTGAGCAGCGGCTCCTCGATGGTCTGCACCTGCGACTCCAGGGCGAGCAGACCCTCGCGGCGTGCCGTCTCGGCCGCCTTGACGATCGTCTCGACGAGCTGGTCGGGCTTGGACTCCTTGCCGATGAAGGCGTTCTTGGCCGACTTGATGGCACGCAGGAAGTCCGGCTTGGTCATGCCGGCCATGCCGACGCCGAAGGTGCCGACGAAGACCAGCAGGAGCGAGGGGATGAGGAACAGCGCCGCCGGGCTGCCGCCCTCCATGATCATCGCGGCGAAGATCGCGATGAAGGCGAGGAGGACGCCGACGATGGTGAGCGGATCCATCAGGGGTTCCTCCGCATCGGGATGACCTCGCCGGCCTGGTCGTCGGCGTCGGCCTCGGCGCTGCGGCGCGCCTCGTGGCGGGACTCGTACGGCGTCGCGGGCACGGGCGGTGCGGCCTGCACGGCGGCGACCTCGGCGAGCACTGCGGCGCGGGCGTGCTGCATGCGCTCGATGACGACGTGCAGCGGCTCCTCGACGAGGTAGTGCTTGCCGTCGACGAGGGTGATGACGGTGTCGGGAGTGGCCTCGGCACGTTCGATCAGGTCCGGGTTCAACGCGAAGGTCGCCCCGTTGAGGCGCGTCAGCATGATCACGAGAACCGTCCTTGGTCGTACGCGGTGCGGGCCGCCCTCCGGCGGACCCCGTCGACGCCGTCCGTGGCGTCCACGTATCCCATCGGTGGGACACCTCCGGATCTGAGCCCTTCGACGCGACGAGGGCCCGTGCACCGGGGTGCACGGGCCCTCGTCATGGCAGCGCTGATCAGCGCTTGAGGTTGACCAGGTCCTGCAGGACCTCGTCGGACGCGGTGATGATGCGCGAGTTCGCCTGGAAGCCGCGCTGGGCGACGATCAGGTTGGTGAACTCGGCGGCCAGGTCGACGTTCGACCCCTCGAGGGCGCCGCCCACCATGAGGCCGCGGCCGCCGGTGCCGGCGGTGCCGATCTGGGCCGGGCCGGAGTTCAGGCTCGACGAGAACGACGTGTTGCCGACCTTCTCCAGGCCCGCGGGGTTGCTGAACGACGCGATCGCCAGCTGCGCCAGCGGGAGCTTGGTGCCGTTGGAGAAGAAGCCGACGACGGTGCCGTCCGACGTGATGTTGAACGACTGCAGGTTGCCCATCGGGAAGCCGTCCTGGCTCAGCGCCGCGAACGACTGGCCGGTGCCGAACTGCGTGACGCCGGCGACGTCGAGGCTGATCGCCTGGCCGTTGACCGTGAGCGCGATCGGCGTGGCCGACGCCATGGTGCCGTCGGCGGCGTTGAACGTCACGGTCGAGGCAGCGGGCGTGGCGCCGGGGACGCTGAGGCTCCAGGTGTCGGTCGCGGTCTTGGTCATCGTGAACGTGAGCGGCACCTCCTTGCCCTGGCCGTCGAAGGCGGTCATGGTCGCGGTGAACGCGTCGCCGACGGCGGCCTGGGCCGGCAGGTTGCCGCCGAGGCTCATCGTGGTGGTCGCCGACGGCGGGTAGACCGTGCCCATGGGGAGCGCGATCTGGCCCGGGGCCACTGCGGTGTTGACCACGCCGTTGGTGGCGGTCCAGCCCTGGACCAGCGCGCCGTCCGGCGTCATGAGCCGGCCCGACGCGTCGAGGGTGAACGAGCCCGCCCGCGTGTACATCTGCTGGCCGTCGGCGTTGGTGACGAAGAAGCCGTCGCCCTGGATCATCAGGTCGAGGCTGCGGCCGGTGAGCTGGGTGGAGCCCTGCGCGAAGTTGGTCGTGGTCGCGGCGAGCTTGACGCCGAGGCCGACCTGCACGGGGTTCATGCCGCCGGACGTCGCCTGCGGGTCGGTGGCGCCGCGCAGCGTCTGCGAGAGCGTGTCCTCGAAGACGGTGCTGGCGGACTTGTAGCCGACCGTGTTGACGTTGGCGATGTTGTTGCCGGTGACGTCGAGCATCGTCTGGTGGGCGCGCAGGCCGCTGATGCCGGAGTTGAGAGAACGCAGCATGGTGTGGATGCCTCCTGGATCAGTGCGGAAGTTCCGCGGTTCGGGGGTCGTGCGGTGCCCGGGTTCGTCCCGCGGCGGTTCCGCTGGTGGGGGAGGTGGCATCCATGCCGGTGAGGGTGGTGCTCACGCCGTCGATCCGTCGGGCGTGGTGATCTGGGTGACGGAGGAGAGGGGCACCTCTGCTCCGCCGATGACGAGCACGGGACCGGTGGCGAGCAGCTTCGCCGCCGTCACCGTCCCGGTCTTCGTCGCGCTGCCGTCGGTGTAGGTGACCTGCGCACCGACGAGCTGGCCGGCCTGCAGCGCACGCTGCGAGGCGAGGACGTCGGCGTTCGACGAGGCGAGCGACGTGAGCTTCTCGACCATCGTGAACTGCGCGGTCTGGGCCAGGAACTCCGTGCCGGAGGCCGGGTTCGTGGGGTCCTGGTACTTCAGCTGGGCCACGAGCAGCTTGAGGAAGGCGTCGCTCCCCATGCCGGTGCCGTTGTCGACCTGGCTGGACGCGCCCTTGGACGCGGTGGACGGGGTCCCCATCGGCCCGGAGGCGGGCGCGGTGGCGTACTGGATGGGCTGGACGGGCATCGTCGGCTCCTCAGGCGAGCAGGTCGAGGCGGTCGGTGCGGGTGCCGGGTGCCGTCCGTGGCGTGGCGGGGGTGCGGGTCGTGCTGGTCGTGGCGCCGGCGAGGGCGTCGGTGCGGGCCGGAGCCGGCGCGGCGGGCTGGCGGGCGTCGTCGCGAGCCGCCTGGCCGCCGGTCGTGAAGCCCTCGGACACGTCCGCGCTGCCGAGCTGCAGCCCCGCCTGCTCGAGCCCGCGGCGCAGGTCGGGCAGGGCCTCGCGCAGTACGTCGGCGGTCGCGGCGCTGGCGCCGGCGAGCTGCAGCGAGACGGTGCCGTCGCCGACCTGCAGCCGGACGCGGACCGGGCCGAGGTGCTCGGGGTCGAGGATGAGCGTGGCCTCGTGCGTCCCCGCGCCCAGCGACCGGAAGCTGCGCACATGGGTGCGGATCTGCTCGGCGACATGCGCCGGAAGCGTCGCGGCAGCGGCCCCGGCGTCCGACGCCGCCGCCGTTGCCGGGCCTGCCAGCGCAGCCGCGGGCGCGGCGGGCGCAGCGAGCATCGACGGGTCTGCGACGGGCGCTGCTGAGGGATCAACGGGCTCGGCGGCGCCCGAGGACGTGGGTGCAGCGGCGGCTACCGGGGCCGCCGGAGCCGCGGTTCCGGCGCCGGGCTGGGTCGCCGTGACCGACGACGCGCCTGCGGGGGCAGCCGGCGCTGCGGGGAGGGCCGGGTCGGCCGGACCGGCCCCCGCGGTCGGCGCGGTCGGCGCCGTCGCGGCGTCGGGCTGACGGCTGGAACCGGCTGCGGCAGCGGGGATCTCGGACGATCCGGCCGGGGCGGCGGCAGCAGCGGCCGGGCGTGCGCCTTCCGACCCAGCTGCGGGCTGCGCCTCGATCGACGACGCGTCGCGGCCCGCCGGGGTGGCCGGGGTGGCCGGGGTGGCCGGGGTGGCCGGGGTGGCCGGGGTGGCCGGGGTGGCCGGGGTGGCCTGGCCGCCGTGCACCTGCTCGACGTCGGAGACGCGCACCGCCGGGGCGGGGACGGCCGGAGTCGCGGCGACGGCCGGAGTCGCGGGTGCTGCGGATCCCGCGGCCATCACCGCGGCCGCGGCTGCCGGCATGGGCTCGGACGGGGTGGCCGGTGCGGGCCAGGCAGGCTGCTGCGGCGCCGCATCGGCGGGCGCCGGCGCGAGGGATGCGTCGGCGAAGGGCGGTACGGCGGCGAGCAGGGGTGCGTCGGTGCGGTCGTCGTCCGAGGCAGGAACCGATGCCGCGGCCGCGTGCGCGCGGAGGGACATGCCCTCGGCGGCCTCGGGGCGGGCCGGGTGCGCGGGGTGCTCCGGGTGCTCCGGGTGGGCCGGGTGCTGGGGGTGCTGAGCGTGCGCTGCGTGCTGCAGGCGCTCCGCAGGTCCGGTGCCGACCCGCGGCTCCCCTGCGCCGTCGTCGTCGGCCGGCGTCTCGGCGCGGGCGCGGTCCGTCGCAGGGGCCTGCGCGTCGTCGCTCGGGGTGGCCGGCGCCTCGCCGGCCACGGGAGCCTCCACGGTGTCCGCGACCGCGGCCGGCGCGGCAGGCGCGGCAGGCGCGGCAGGCGTGGCAGGCGTGGCAGGCGTGGCAGGGGGAGCCGGTGTCGCGGGCTGGGCCGGCGTCGTCCCGGCCTCGAGCGCGGGCTGAGCAGGCGCGGCCGGCTGGGCGGACTGGGCGGACTGGGCCGGCATAGCCGGCTGGGCCGCGGCGACGGCCGACTCCAGCGCCTCGGCGAAACCCGTGGCGCCCGCGGGCATGACGGCGGGGGAGGCGGACGATACCGCTGCGGTGTCGCCGGTCGCGCTGCCCTGTGTCGTCGGCACCGACGGGATCGTCGGCAGGGCGGGGGTGAGCATCACAGTCACGGCGTGCCGTCCTCGGGGGAGATCTGGTGGCGTCCGTGCCGGGAGGTGACGAGGTCGTCGGTCTCGCGCTGCTCGAGAGCAGCGCGGTGGTCGTCGTCGAGCTGGCGCGCGCGGTCGACGAGGCTGTCCATGCCCTCGCGGTCGCGGTCGGCGGAGATCCAGGCATCGCGGGCCGCGGCGGTGGCCGCTGCGCGGGCGAGCGCCTCCTGGCGCGCGGTGATGACGAGCGCGGCCATCGCATGCTGGGCGGCCATGACCGACCGGAACTCGCGGGTGGTCAGGTGCTCGTGCACCGGTAGCGCGTCGATGGCCTCCTCGAGGTCGCGCACGCGCCGGTCGGCCTGCGCCTGCTCGGCACTGGCCTCGCCGAGACGGGTGCGCGCCTTGCGCTCGCCGAGCTCGCGCAGGCGCAGGAGGAGGTCGAGCTGGCCGATGCGGCTCATAGCCCACCCACCAGCTCGTGCAGCCGGGCCCACGCGTCGTCGAGGCCCGCGTGCTCGTGCACGGTCTGCTGGAGGAAGGCGTCGATGCGGGGCGCGAGAGCGCGCGCCAGGTCGACGTCGGGGTCGGTGCCGGGGACGTACGCGCCCACGTCGATGAGCAGCTTGGCCTCGCGGTGCGCGGCCATGAGCCGGCGCAGGGTGGCGGCGTCGCGCTGCTGCTCGGGGGTGGTGACGGTGCCGGCGAGGCGCGAGACCGAGCCGAGCACGTCCACCGCTGGGTAGTGGTGGGCGTTGGCCAGACCGCGGTCGAGCACGATGTGCCCGTCGAGGATCGACCGCGTGGTGTCGCCGATGGGGTCCTGGATGTCGTCGCCCTCGACGAGCACGGTGTAGATGCCGGTGATCGTGCCGGTCTCGCCGGGTCCGGTGCGCTCGAGGAGTCGGGGGAGCATGGCGAACGCCGACGGCGGGTAGCCGCGGGTCGCGGGCGGCTCGCCGGCGGACAGGCCGACCTCGCGCTGCGCCATGGCCGTGCGGGTGACCGAGTCCATGAACAGCAGCACGTCGAGGCCCTGGTCTCGGAAGTCCTCGGCGATGCGCGTCGCGGCGAACGCTGCGCGCAGGCGCACGACCGGCGGCTCGTCCGACGTCGCGACCACGACGACCGAACGGGCCAGGCCCTCGGCCCCGAGGTCGTTCTCGAGGAACTCGCGCACCTCGCGTCCGCGCTCGCCGACGAGCGCGGCGACGACGACGTCGGCGGTCGTGCCCCGGGCGATCATCGACAGCAGCGTCGACTTGCCCACGCCGGAGCCGGCCATGATGCCGATGCGCTGGCCGCGGCCCACGGGGGTGAGGGTGTCGAGGGCGCGCACGCCGAGTCCCATCTGCTCGGTGATGAGCTGGCGCCGCATGGCGTGGGGTGCCGCGTTCTCGATGGGGACGCGCGGCAGGTGGTCGAGCGACGGGCCGCCGTCGACCGGGCGGCCGAGGCCGTCGAGCACCCGGCCGAGCAGCGCCGGGCCGACCGGCACGGTGAGCGGGCGGCCGGTCGCGCGGGCGGGGACGCCCGGGCCCAAGCCGTTGGTGGGCCCGAGCGGCATGCAGGCGAGGCGCCCGCTGTCGGCGCCGACGACCTCGGCGGGCAGGACGCCGCCCGCGCGCCCGAGCGCGACGACGTCGCCAACGGCGGCGTCGATCCCCTCGACCCAGGCGGTGAGCCCGGTGACGGAGGTGACCGAGCCGTGCACGTCGGGGCGGACGGCGTCGGCGGCGCGGGTGCGCAGGGCGGCGAGGGTCACAGTGCGCCCTCCCCGCCGAGCAGGGCGGCGCGCAGGCGGTCGCGTGCAGCGTCGAGCGTGGCGTCGATGTGGCGGGCGCCGCTGTCGGCGACGGCGCTGCCTGCCGGGACCGAGACGTCGGCGACGACATGGACCTCGCGGTGCGCGACCGCGGCGATGTCGACGCCGGCGTCGCGCAGGGCGGTCACGTCGACGGGGTTGAGGTGGAGGCGGAGGGCGCTGCCGCGCGCTGCCTCGCCCGCGGCACGGCGGATCGCTCCCACCACGTGCAGGCGGTCGGCCTGGAGCTCCTGGCCGAGGAGCGCCTCGACGAGGTCGTGGACCAGCGGGCCCAGCTCCGCACCGACGGCGTCGTAGGCCGGGACGGCGCGGGTCTCGAGGTGCTCGGCGGCGGCGACCAGCGCGGCGGTGGCGGAGTCGAGGCGCTCGAGCGCGGCGGCGAGGGCGGCCTCATCGGTGCGGCGCCGGCGCTCGGCCTCCTCGGCCGCGGCGGCGCGCCCCTCGACCAGTCCGAGGGCGTAGCCGGCGTCCCAGCCCTCGGTGTGCCCGCGCTCCGCGGCGTCGCGGGCGGCGTCCTCGACCACGGCCACGAGCCGCGGGTCGACCACGCGCGCGTCCGGGCGCAGCTGGCGCAGCAGGTCGGTGCCGCGCAGGTGCGCGTCGAGGCGCGCGGGTGCGACGCGGCCGGCCTCCTCGGCCGTGAGCACGCGGGCCTCAGGCGACGAAAGCGTCATCGTCGCCCCTCTGGATCACGATCTGGCCGGAGTCCTCGAGGCGGCGGATGATCCGCACGATCTTGGCCTGGGCCTCCTCGACGGTGGACATGCGCACGGGCCCGAGCAGGTCGATCTCCTCGGCGAGGTTCTCGGCGGCGCGGGTCGACAGGTTGCCGGTGACCTTGGCGCGCACATCGGCGCGGACACCCTTGAGAGCGACGGCGAGGTCGTTGCTGTCGACCTCGCGCAGCACGACCTGAACGGAGCGGTCGTCGAGGGTGATGATGTCCTCGAACATGAACATCATCGCCCGGACCTGCTCGGCCATAGGCGCGTCGATCGACTCGAGGCCCTCGAGGATGAGGCGCTCCGTGGCGCGGTCCGAGCGGTTCATGATCTCGACCAGCGGGTCGAGGCCGCCGACGGTCGACATCTCCTGCGGCTGAAGAATGCTCGACATCCGGCGGTGCAGCACGGTCTCGACGCGCTTGACGATGTCGGGCGAGGTGCGGTCCATCGAGGCGATGCGGTGGGCGACGTCGGCCTGCAGCTCGGGGGCGAGGTTCGACAGCACGATGGAGGCCTGCTGCGGGTCGAGGTGGGCGAGGACCAGCGCGATGGTCTGCGGGTGCTCGTCCTGCAGGAAGCTGAGCAGCTGGCGCACGTCGGTGCGGCGCAGGAACTGGAACGGCAGCTCCGAGATCGCGGCCTCGAGCCGGCCCATGACCTCGCGGGCGGCGTCGTAGCCGAGGCCCGCCTCGAGCAGCTCGCGGGCGTAGGACATGCCGCCGTGCGCGGCGAGGGACCGCGCGGTCACGGTGTGGGAGAACTCCTCGACCACGGCTTCGGCCACGCCGGCATCGACGTGCTCGAGGCGCGCGATCTCGGCGACGAGCTCCTCCATCTCGGCCGGCGGCATCTCCGAGAGGATGCGCGCGGCGGCCTCCTGGCCGAGCTGCACGAGCAGGATCGCGGCCTTGCGCAGGCCGGTCAGCTCCTCGGTCTTGGTGGTCATGGTCTGGGTCACCGACCGCTCGCGATCCAGCCGCGGAGCAGCTGGGCGACCTCGTCGGGCTGGGTGGCCACGAGCTCGTGGATGTCGGACTTCTGCTTCTCGATGGCCTTCGGCTCGTCGGCGGGGAGGACGACGGCGTCGAGCGGTGCGGCGTCGGAGCCACGGGTGATGGCGAGCGGCTGCGGCGCGAAGCCGAGGGCGCCGAGCTCCTCGGCGTCGAGCAGCTGGCGCTTCTGCTTCCGCGAGGAGAGGAAGGCGAGCACGATCACGATGAGGACGAGCAGGATGATCCCGGCCTTCTTCACCAGGTCGAACAGCATCGTCTTGCTCTCGGCGTCCGCGGCGGCGGCCTCGGCCGCGGCGGCGGCGTCAGTGGCGCTGGTGTCGAACTTCATCGGCGTGACCTGGATGGCGTCGCCGCGGGTGGCGTCGAAGCCGACCGCGTTGGCCACGGCGGTCGTGAGGGCCGTGGTGTCGACGGAGCCTGCGGCCCCGTTGACGAGCACGGAGACGGTGAGGCGCTTGACCGAGCCGGGTGCACCGGTGCGCTGCTCGATGATGCTGTTGACCAGGTTGTCCTGGGTGTTGGTCGTCTTCTGGTACTGGTTGCCGCTGCCCGTCGTCGAGCCGGCGGTGGTGCCGGTGCCGGTGCCCGCGGTGGTGGTGCCGTTGCCGACGCCGACGATGCCGCCGGGGACCGCGCCGCTGCCGGTGAAGGTCTCCGTGCTGTTGGTCTGCGACGACGGCGGGATCGTCTTCGGGTACTCGTACGACGTGTCGGTGCGCGTCCACTGGTCGAAGTCGAGCGCGGCGTTGACGCGGACGGCGACGTTGCCGACGCCGAGCGCCTTCTCCAGCAGCGACTGGGCGTTGACCTCGAGGGCGCCCTCGACCGCCCGCTGGGCGCGGATCTGCGAGCTCGCCGAGCTGCCGCCGCCCGTGCCCGTCGTCGAGAGCAGCGCGCCGCTCGAGTCGGTGATGGTGACGTTGGCCGTGGTGAGCTGCGGGACCGACGAAGCGACCAGGTTCTGGATGGCGGTGACCTGCTCGTCGCTGAGCTCGGTGCCGGCGCCCATGGTGACCATGACGGCCGCGGTGGGCTTGTCGGAGTCCTGCGTGAAGACGCTCTTCTCCGGGAGCGCGAGGTGCACCGACGCCGCCTTGACGCCGTCGATGGCCTCGATGGTCTTGGCGAGCTCGCCCTCGAGGGCGCGCTGGTAGGTCACGTTCTGCATGAACTCCGAGGTCGTGATGCCCTGCTGGTCGAGCAGCGCGTAGCCGCCGCCGGTGTTGGCGGGCAGCCCCTGGGAGCTCATGGCGAGACGGGTCGCGTAGACCTTGTCCTGCGGCACGAGGATCGTCGTGCCACCGTCCTGCAGCTCGTACGCGGTGCCGGTGGTGTCGAGCTGCTGCACGACGGCGGCGGCGTCCTCGGTGGAGAGGTTGCTGTAGAGCGGCGAGAGCGACGGCGCGCTCCAGCGCATGAACGCGAACGCGGCCAGGACGAGACCCGCGACACCGATGACGATGACACCGATCTGCCCCGGCGTGAAGCCGGCCATCGCGGAGCGGGCACGGCGCAGGCCGTCCTGGACGATCGCGCTCACAGCGGCATCCTCATGATCTCGTTGAAGGCCTCGATCGCCTTGTTGCGCACGGCGACGGTCATCTGGGTCGTCAGCGACGCCTCGCTGGCGGCGATGAGGTAGTCGTGGGCGTTGGTCAGGGTGCCGGTCGCCGCCTGGACGGCGAGGTCGTCGGCCTTGGCCTGCACGGCGCTGAGGTTGTCGACGGCGCCGGCGAGCGAGGTGGCGAAGCCGCCGCCCTGCGGCGAGGCAACGCGGGAGGCGCCCGTGATGCCGCCGGCCGCGCCTGCCGGGCCGATCGGCCCGACCGGCGGGACGACGCCGATTCCGGTGATGCTCATGCGTTCCTGCCGATCTGCAGCGCCGTCTGGTACGCCTGCGTCGCGCGCTCGACCACGGCGAGGTTGGCCTGGTAGCCGCGCTGCGCCTGGATGAGCTGGGTCATCTGGTCGCCGAGGTCGATATCCGGGCGGCGCACATAGCCATCGGTGTCGGCGAGGGGGTTGTCGGGCTCGTAGACCACGCGGCCCTCGGCGTTGCCGAGGGCGATCCCCGTGACGTTCACGCCCTTCGGGTCCCCGGCGGCGAAGCCGTCGGCCGACTGGGCGACGACGTAGCGGGCCTGGAATGCCGACTCCGACGTCGAGCGCACCGTGTTGATGTTGGCGATGTTGTCCGACACGCAGTCGAGCCAGACCCGGTTGAGGTTGGTGCCCGAGCCGGCGATGGAGAAGACGTCGAACAGGCCCATCACGAGCTCCTCAGGACGTCGCGGATGACACCCATGCGCCCGTCGACGGCGCGCACGGCCAGCGAGTACTGCAGGTTCGTCTTCTGCTGCAGGAGCGTCTCGCGCTCGAGGCTGACGTTGTTGCCGTCCTCGCGGGCCGGGTCGTCGGTCCACGCCTGGCTGATGGTGCCGGACAGCGACGAGGGGTCGAGGTAGGGGTTGGAGCCGAGGGCGGCGTCGAGCGCCGACTCGAACTCGACGCTGCGGGCGCGGTAGCCGGGCGTCTGGATGTTCGCGACGTTGTCGGCGGAGATGCGCAGCCGCTGCTGGAGGCCGTCCAGCGCGACGTCGACCGCCGGGATGACGAGCCGGTCGTCCATGGAGTCAGTGCTCCTCGACTCCGCCTGAGGCGGACCGGGCCTGTTCCGTGGCGATCCTGGTGAGCATCCTGCTCGTGGAGCCCATCGGTCCCGGGCGCCCGCTCCTGAGCGGCCCTACCTCTCGGCTCGCTCACGATGCGGCGGTCAGGCCCCGGGGAACCGGTCGTACCACGCCTGGAAGGCGGCGTTGATGCGCGCGTACGCCTGCGGGGCCGACTGCTCGAGGTGCCCGGCCCATCCGGAATGGCCCAGGCCCCACGACGACCAGTCGGTGCCGCCCTTGGTCATGCGGTAGACCGCCGACGCCGCCTTGACGGGGTCGTAGACGTCGGTGGCGCTGATGCTGCGGCCGAGGTGGATGTCGTTGAGCTGGAAGAGCCCGTGGTCGCGCGTTCCGTTGGAGTTCACCGGGCTCAGCGCACCGGGCCGCCCGTGCGACTCGCGCATGGCCACCGCCCACGCGGTGCGCAGGCCCTCGCCGGAGAAGCCGGCGTCCTGCAGGACCGACACCAGCTGCTGCGCGGAGAGCTGCGCCTTCGGGTCCCTCACGGACGACGCCGCGCCCACGGCCGAGGCGGCGCCGACGCTGGAGGCGGCGTACGCGGACACGGCGGCGGCCCCCAGCACCTCGCTCGGCGCGCGGGCGACACCGTCGCCCTCCGGCGCGATGCGGCGGATCCGGACCAGGTGCGCCGTGTCGACGTCGGCGATGCGCGTGTCGGCGCGGCGGTTCGCCGCCTCGACCATCTTCCCGTCCCCGAGGTAGATGGCCACGTGGTTGATCCCGAGCGGCGACGGGTCGTTGCGGTGCCCGCCGGGCTCGTGGAAGAACAGCAGGTCGCCGGGCTTGGCGTCGGCGAGCGAGTCGACGGGCGTGCCCTGCTTGACCTGCTCCCAGGAGACCTCGGGGATGTCGATACCGAACTGCTCGGCCACCCAGTGCGTGAAACCCGCGCAGTCCCAGCCCTTCGGCGACCTGCCGCCGGCGACGTAAGGCACGCCGGTGAAGCGCTTGGCCCAGGCGGCCAGGTCGTCGCCGTCCGCGCCCGAGGCCCTGCCGCGGCTGCCGGCCGCCCAGCCGACGGAGCCGGAGGAGCCGTCGGCCCCCTGCACGACGTCGGCCAGGGCGGTGGCGAAGTCGGTGCTCGAGGACGACGTCGTCGACGCGGCCACGGGCGGCGCGAACACCCCGAGGGCGTAGGCACGGCTCTGGATCGTGGCGATGCGCGACGTGACGTCGGCGAAGGACACGCGGGCTCCAGCGGAGGTCGTGCGCGTCCGTGCGCCGAGATTCTTCCGCGTGCCCAGATCGGCCCTGATGCAGGCGACCTGAGGGGTTCTGCCCGTCAGACCTGGGTGCGGGCCGGTGCCCCTGCGCCGTCAGCGGGCGCAAGGTCCGACGCCGGACCCGGGCGCCCGAAGTGCCAGCCCTGGCCGTGGTCGACGCCGAGCGCGCGCAGCGCGTCCGCCTCGCGGGCGTCCTCGATGCCCTCTGCGACCACCGTCGCGCCCGCCGTGTGCCCGAAGTCGACGAGCGAGCGGACCAGGGTGCTCAGCACCGGGTCGTCGCACACCCCGTGCACCAGGGAGCGGTCGAGCTTGATGACGTCGGGATGGGCCAGCACGATGTGCCGCAACGACGAGAAGCCGGCCCCGACGTCGTCGACGGCGAGCCGCATCCCCGCGTGGCGCAACGGCTCGATGGCCTCGGACAGCTCGTCGTAGTCGTCGACGGGGTCGTGCTCGGACAGCTCGAGCAGCACCCGCGGCGCGTCGAGCGCCGACAGCGTGTCGATCACCTGCGGGAGCTGCAGCGTCGCGGGGGAGAGGTTCATGGCGACATAGCCGCCGATCTCGTCGAGGTGCTCCGCGGCCCGCATGAGCGCCAGCAGCTCGAGCTCGTGCCCGAGGCCGACGCTGTGGGCCTGGGCGAACACGACGTCCGGGGTCAGCCCCCACTCGGCGGGGAACCGGCTCAGCGCCTCCGCGCCCACGCGCCGACCCGTAACGAGGTCGACGATCGGCTGCACCACCACGACGGGGCCGCCGCGCTCGATGACCGGCAGGATGCGGTCCTCGATCTCGGAGCGGCGCTCGTGCTCGACGACCTCGGGCTCGAGCACGACCGCAGCAGCGCGGGCGAGCACCTCCATGAGCGCCTGGTCGCGCTTGGTCAGCGCCTTGTCGGTCGTGAGGCCGGCAGCGCAGAACGTCCCGTAGAGGCGGCCGTCGGACAGACGCACGGGCACCGACACGTAGCTGCGGATGCGCGGCATGCGTGCTGCGGGGAGCTTCATCCCGGCGTCGTGGCGGGTGAGGTCGGGGATGACCGGGGGCAGCTCGCCGTCGAGGATGGCCTGGCACAGCGAGGTCGCCTGCACCTGCGTGGCGCCCTCGCGGAACAGCAGCGACGCCGGCCCGGATGCTTCGACCACCTCGATGTGCTGCGTGGTGCCGTCGAGCCGCGACAGGAACGCCACCGACAGCCCGAGCGCCTGGCGCGCGGTCGCCAGCAGCTCGGCCACCTGGCGGTCGGTGCCGGAACGGCCCGGCCGCTCGCGGCGTGTGAGAAGGGCCACGTCACTTCTTCGGCAGACACGCGGGCTCCTTGAGCGTCCGGCCAGGGTCGCCTTACCGGCGGATCCGGCCCGTCACGCACGGTGCCGGCACGGGGTCGTTCTGTACCGGGGGACGGGATAGCGACAGGATGGGAGCGGTTGCCGTGACACAGCGTGAAACAGCCTCTGGTTGAACGTTGTCGCAGGTGGGAGGCGGTGCGACGGTTCCGGGACGGGACTGCGACCAAGAGTTCACACGGATGTTGCAGCAACGACTCGCAACGGGCGCAACACGCGGGCTAGCGTGGCGATACCAGCCCGAGAGGCCCCGCCGAGGTGGACGGCGGACCAGCCGGATCGGTGCGGACACGGGAGGCCTCGATGACCTTCGACGTCGGCTCTGTCGACCACGAGCACGCCTTCTTCGCCCACGAGGACCCGCGCTACCTCATCTGCGCCTGCGGGCAGTACGCCGTCCGCTGCCGCGACATGATCGGGCAGGCCTCGGTGCGGCTCATCGACCCGCCGACGCCGGTGCTGCGCGCCCCGCTGCGCCCGGTGCCCTCGGCGCGCGACACCGACGTGCGTGTGGTGCAGACCGAACCGGTGGCGCTGCCGGCCTGACCCGGCACGGCGTCAGGGCGCCTCGGGCGGCACCGCGCGCGGGCCCGACTTCGGCCGGCGCAGCCCCGCCGCGGTCAGCCGCTCCACCAGCTCGCGCGAGCTGACCAGCTGCGCACCCGCCTCGAGCGCCGCCGGGTGCAGCTGCTCGGGGATGTCGTAGTGGTCGCGCTCGAAGCCGCGCCGCGGGACGCCGAGGCGCTCGGCGAAGGCATGCAGCTCGTCGTAGGAGACGTCGCTGACCATGTGCCCCCACCACCGCTCGCGGTGCCACCACCGCGGTGCGTCGATGAGGATGGCCACCCGCGCAGGCTACGACGCGCGTGGTGCCGACGTCAGTCGCAGACGTTGTCGGCGGCGGTGCGCGGAGTGGCCGACGACGACGGCGAGGCCGCGACGACCGTGACCTTCTTCGCCGTCGTGTAGCCCGTGCCGACCGTGATCTCGAACGTCTGGCCGAGGCCCTCGACCGCCACGAGCTTCGCCCCCGGGAGCGACGCCGACACGGTCTTGAGCGACTCGTCCCAGCGCGGGTCGTAGCGGATCACCGTCTGCTCGCCGACGAGTGCATCGGCGTTGCCCGGGGCGCCGGCGACCTTGAACCCGACAGCGGCGAGGTCGTCGGCTGCCGTGGCGGCCAGACCCTTGACCTCGGTGCCGTTGAGGACGGTCACGCGGATGGAGCCGGGCGCGACTGTGGCCTTGGGGGCGCTGCTCTTCTTGGGGATGATCGGCTGGTCGGCGGCGATCGCCGCGAACAGCGCCTTCGAGCCCTGCTTGTCCCAGGTGAGGACGTCGCCGAGGTCCGGGTCGCGCAGGTTCTGCCCGAGCGGGACCGTCGTCATCGCGATCCGGCTCGGGCTGATGCCCTTGAACCGGTCGACGAGGTCGAGCATCTGGTCTGTGCCCAGCGAGTCGTCGGTCTTGAGGCTGCCGGCGACCGCGGACATGAACGAGTCGAGGCGCACGGGGTTGGTGAGCGTCCCGGCCGACAGCGCCTTGGCGGCCATGGCGGCGACGAACTTCTGCTGGCGCTTCATCCGGCCGATGTCGGCGGTGGGGTCGATGTAGCGGGCGCGGACGTAGGCGAGCGCCTGGGCGCCCTTCACCGTCTGCTTCCCGGCGGGCAGGTCGAGGCCGGAGTTCTTGTCCTTCGTCGCCTTGGGCAGGCACACGTCGACGCCGTCGAGGGCGTCGACCATGGTGAGGAAGCCGGCGAAGTTGATCTCGGCGTAGTGGTCGATCGTGAGGCCGGTCATCTTCTCGACCGTGTCGACCATGAGCTTGGCGCCGCCGAGGGAGTACGCGGCGTTGAGCTTCGCGGCCCGGCCGTCGTGGTGCTTGCCCTTGTCGTCGGTCCACGCCGGGATCTGGGCGAGGGTGTCGCGCGGCAGCGAGACGACCGAGATGTCCTGGCCGTCGCCGGACAGGTGCACCAGCATCATCGTGTCGGTGTGCATGCCGTAGTCGTCGTAGCCGAGGGTGAGCTTCTTCTTCTCGGCCTTGGACAGGCCGGCCCGGTCGTCGCTGGCGACGACGAGCATCGTCAGCGGCTCGCCGTCCTCGAGCGCCCCGCCCGCGGTGCCGGCGTCGACCTTGCTGATCTGGCCCGCGTAGCGGTTGACCGCCGCCCAGCCGACCCCGGAGGTCAGCAGGACGCCGGCCGACGCCACGGCGGCGGCGACGCGCAGGCCGCGTCGCGGCGCGCTCGTACGGCTCATCAGGGCAGCTGGTCCTTCGTCCGGTCGGCGGACCCGGTGCGGATCCGCTCCACGGTACGACGCACGGGAGGCGCCTCCGGTGCCGCAACGCCGGGCCTTCGTGGCGCTCGTCACAGGGAGCCCGCTCGCTAGGGTTCGACCTGCCATGACCAGCAGCCACACGGACCTCCCCGGCGTCTCCGTCGTCGTCCCCGTGCTCGACGAGGAGCGCCACCTCGAGGCCGCCGTCGGCCGCCTGCTCGGCCAGGACTACACGGGGCCGCTCGAGGTGGTGCTCGCGCTCGGGCCCAGCCGGGATGGCACCGACGAGGTGGCGCAGCGGCTCGCGGCGGCCGATCCGCGGCTGCGCCTCGTGGCCAACCCGACCGGCCGCACGCCCGCGGGGCTCAACCTCGCGATCCGCGAGGCCCGCTACGACGTCATCGTGCGCTGCGACGGCCATGCGCTCGTGCCCGAGGACTACGTCGCCACGGCCGTGGAGGCGCTCGCCCGGACCGGTGCCGACAACGTCGGCGGCTTGATGGCCGCCGAGGGTGTGACGCCGTTCGAGCGGGCAGTGGCGTGCGCGATGACGTCGAAGCTCGGCGTCGGGTCGGCGTCGTTCCACGTCGGCGGCGAGGAGGGGCCCGCCCCGACCGTCTACCTCGGGGCGTTCCGCCGCGACGCGCTCGACCGCGTCGGGGGCTACGACGAGTCGATGGTGCGGGCGCAGGACTGGGAGATGAACCACCGGATCATCTCCTCGGGCGGCCTCATCTGGTTCACGCCGCGGATGCGCGTCACGTACCGGCCTCGCAGCACCGTCCAGGCGCTCGCCCGGCAGTACCTCGAGTACGGCCGCTGGCGCCGCGAGGTCGTGCGCCGCTACCCCGAGACGCTGTCGGCCCGCTACCTCGCGGCGCCGGTCGCCGTCGTCGGCGTCGCGGCCGGCACGGCCGCCGGACTGGTGGCAGCGGCGGGCGGACCGTCCTGGCTGCGGGCCGGGTGGCTCGCGCCGCTGGGCTATGCGGCCATCGTCGCCGTGGGCGGCGCGGCCGCGGCGCGCAACGAGGGGCCGGAGGTGATGGTGCGCATGCCGGTGGTGCTCGCGACCATGCACGGCTCCTGGGGCACCGGCTTCCTGACGAGCCGGCGCAGCACGACGTCGGGCTAGGGTCGTCCCGGGCGCTGCGCCCGCAGGCTGGAGGAGAGAACGCGGTGTACACGATCATGCCCGTCTACGGGACCCGTCCCGAGGCGATCAAGATGGCGCCGCTGCTCGGGGCGCTCGAGGCCGACGAGCGCTTCCGGTCCTACGTCGTGGCGACGGGCCAGCACCGCGAGATGCTCGACCAGGTCAACCGGCTGTTCGGCATCGAGCCGCAGACCGACCTCGACATCTTCCAGCGGGGCCAGACCCTGGACACCGTCACCGTCCGCACGATGGAGCGGCTGACCGCGGTGCTCGAGGAGGTCGTGCCGGACGCCGTCGTCGTCCAGGGCGACACCACGTCGGCGTTCGTCGCCGGTCTCGCCGCGTTCTACAAGAAGATCCCGGTCTTCCACCTCGAGGCCGGCCTGCGCACCGACGACATCTACAACCCGTTCCCCGAGGAGGCCAACCGCCGCCTCGTCGCGCGCATCGCGTCGCTGCACCTCGCGCCGACGTCGACCAGCCGCGACAACCTGCTGCGCGAGGGTGTCCCGGCCGACGACATCGTCGTCACCGGCAACACCGTGATCGACGCGCTCATGTCGATCGTCGACCGGCCGACCGCCTTCGACGACGAGCGGGTGGCCGACGCCGTCGCGTCCGACCGCCGCCTGGTCCTCATCACCGCGCACCGCCGGGAGTCGTGGGGCGAGCCGATGGAGGCCATCGGCCGCGCCGTCGGCCGGCTGGCCGACCTGCACCCCGACGTGCTGTTCCTGCTGCCGCTGCACGGCAATCCGGCGGTCCAGGCTGCTCTGCTGCCCCCGGTGCAGGACAAGGCCAACGTCGTCACGTGCCCGTCGCTGGAGTACGCGCAGTTCGCGGCGGCGATGAAGCGCGCCGACGTCGTGCTCACCGACTCCGGCGGCGTGCAGGAGGAGGCGCCGTCGCTGGGCAAGCCGGTACTGGTCACGCGCACGAACACCGAGCGGCCGGAGGCGGTGTCGGCCGGCACGGTGAAGCTGATCGGTACCGACGAGGACCGCATCGTCCACGAGGTGACGGTGCTGCTCACCGACCCGGAGGCCTACGCAGTGATGGCCGAGGCCGTGAACCCGTACGGCGACGGCGAGGCCGGTGCGCGGTCGATCGCAGCCATCCGCCAGTTCTTCGGCATCGGCGAGCGCCTCCCGGACTTCGACCCGTCGGTCTGACGGGCCGGGGCCGCTAGCGGGTCAGCGGTCGCGCCACTGGCCGCGGGTGTCGAGCACGGCCTTGCCCACGAGCGTCTCGGATGTCACCGCGGCGAACTCGTCGTGGTCGACCAGCAGCACGACGACGTCGGCCTGGGCCAGGGCGTCGTCGAGGCCGGCGAGCGAGACGTTGCCGAGCCCGGCCAGCGCCTTCGGGATCTCGTGCACGTTGGGCTCGACGACGACGAACTGCCGGTCGGCGGAACGGGTCACGAGCTCATGGGCGATCTCGAGCGCCGGGCTCTCGCGCAGGTCGTCGATGTTCTTCTTGAACGCCAGGCCCAGCAGGGCCGCCGTGGCGCCCGGCTTGTCGGCCAGCAGCGCCTGCGCCCGCTCGAGCACCCACTCGGGCTTGTGGTCGTTGACCTCGCGCGCGGTCTTGATCAGGCGCGACTCCTCCGGCGCCGCCGCGACGATGAACCACGGGTCGACCGCGATGCAGTGGCCGCCGACGCCGGGGCCCGGGGTCAGGATGTTGACGCGCGGGTGGTGGTTGGCCAGCTCGATGGCGTGCCACACGTCGATGCCGAGGCGGTCGCTGATGAGCGACAGCTCGTTGGCGAAGGCGATGTTGACGTCGCGGAACGAGTTCTCGACGAGCTTGACGAACTCGGCGGTCTTCGCGTCGGTGGGGAGCAGCTCGCCGACGCAGAAGATGCGGTAGACGGCGGCGGCCTTCTCCGTCGCCTCCGGCGTGAGGCCGCCGATGATGCGGTCGTTCTCGCGCAGCTCGCGCAGCACCTGGCCGGGCAGAACCCGCTCCGGGCAGTGGGCGAACAGCACCGAGCCGGGCTCGAGGTCGGGCCGGGCCTCGTGCACCCACTGGGCCATGAGCTCGGTGGTGCCGGGCGGGCTGGTCGACTCGAGGATGACGAGCTCGCCGCCGGACAGCGCCGCGGCGACGGACTTGCTGGCGCGCTCGACGTAGGAGAGGTCGGCGGAGCGGTCGGCCAGGAACGGCGTCGGCACGGCGATCATGTAGACGTCGGCGGCCGGCATCTCGGTGGTGGCGGTGAGCATGCCGTCGGCGACCGCCTTGGCCACGACGGCATCGAGGTCGGGCTCCACGATGTGGATCCGGCCCTCGTTGACCGCGTTGACGGCGGTGTCGTTCACGTCGACGCCGACCACGGGCACGCCCTGGGCCGCGATGGCCGCAGCGGTGGGCAGACCGATGTAGCCGAGGCCCACCACGGCGATCTTCTGGGTCATCCGACGTGCTCCTTCGTGCTCGATGGCTCCGGGCATCCTCTCAGGCGCAGCGCGGCCGCAGGACCGTTCCGCGCGGGCGCCGTGGCGCCTCTCACTCCCGGCCGCGCTCCACGGCGGCGGCCGTGCGCCGCTGCTCCTCGGTGAGCTCCACGACGCGGCGGGTCAGCTCGAGCACGGCGGGGGAGGGGTCCGCGGGCGGCGGCGCCGGGCGGCGCGACAGCGAGCGCCCCCACACCTCGACCCGGACCAGCAGGGCTGCGACGGCCAGGGCTGCGACGACCCAGGGGCCGCGCACCGGCCACACCTGCGACGCCAGCCAGCCGAGGGCGACGAGCACGGCGGCCACGACGAGCGTGGCGGCCGCCTGCGCGGCGGGGCCGGGGACGCCGGACTGCCTGCTCATGCCTCGGCTCCTCGGGGCGGCGCCCGCGCCGGGGCGCACGGGCTCGTGCGGAGGCCCGCGGTGGCGCTGCGGGCCTCCGGCATACTAGCCGTCGCCCGAGGCCCGACCCCGGCGCGACGAGGAGGTCCGGACCGTGCAGGACGCCGAGGTCCGCACCGGGGCGCCCGGCGCCGGCCGCCTCGTCGTGGCGTACGGCTTCGCCCCCTCCACCGACACCAGCGCGGTCGTGATGGCCAAGCGGGTGCTGGCCGACGGCGTGCCCGTCGACGTGGTGTCGCAGGACCTGTCGTCGGTGTCCGGCAGCGACCCCGGCCTGGCCGCGCTCGTCGCACCGCTCGTGCGCCGCCAGGTCGTGCTGGGCGGCGAGCCGGAGTACGGCGGCTGGGCGACGATCCGGCGGTTCGTGTCCGAGGGGCTCGACGCGGTCGCGCGGCTCGAGCTGGCGGCGGGCGGCGCGTACGCCGAGGTGCGCAGCCGGGCGATGTGGCCCGCGGCCCACTTCCTCGCCGCGCGGTACCGCCTGCTCACCCCGGACGCCGCGTGGACGGCGGAGTTCTCCGACCCGCTGCTGCACACCGTGGCCGGGGAGCAGCGCCGCCGCAGGTTCGGCGACGACGACGTGGCCGAGGACCTCTGGCAGGCGGTGCGCTCCGCCGACCCGTCCCTGACGCGCCCGGACAACGTCTGGGAGATGGTCGAGCTGCTCCCGTACGCGGTCGCCGACTCGGTGGTGTTCACCAACGAGCTGCAGCGCGAGCACATGCTCGGGTACTGCCGGTCGCGCGCGCTCGCCGAGCGGGCCCGCGAGCGTTCGATCGTGTCGCCGCACCCGTCGCCGCCAGCGGCGGCGTACTCCCTGTCGTCAGCGGCGCTGGAGCGCGAGCCCGGCACCGTCGCGATCGGCTACTTCGGCGTCTTCTACCCGACGCGCGGGCTCACCGAGGTGTGGGACGCGCTGGCCGCCCTGCGCGAGGACGAGCGGGCGCGCCTGAGGCTGCACGTGTTCACCAGCGACCCGGCCGTGCTGGCCGAGCAGCTGCTCGGCACCGGCCTCGAGGGCGTGGTGCTGCCGCGCGAGTACGTGCCCTACCTGGACTTCCTGCATCTCGCGACGCAGCTCGACGTGCTGCTCGTCGGCGATGCGCGCACCGCGGGCACGCACGACGTGAACCCGTACCTCCCGTCGAAGTGGAGCGACTACGCCGGGTCGGGCACGCCGGTGTGGGCGGTGTCGGAGCCGGGCTCGGTGCTCTCGGGCCTGCCCGCCACCTACGGCTCGTCGCTGGGCGACGTCGACGGCGCGGTGCGGGTGCTGCGGGAGATCCTGGCGCGCTAGCTGTACTGACCACGAACGTTGGTGATGGGTTTGGCCGCGTAGCGAGGACCTCCGAGTGGAGTGTGGAGCTGTCGAAGGCACCCACCCCGCACCGGAGGTCCTCGTGGTTCACGCTAACGCCCTGCTCACTCCTCGTGGGCGGCTCGCCCTCGCCCAGCTGATCGTCGATGAGGGCTGGCCGGCCCGTCGGGCCGCGGAACGGTTCCAGACCTCCGCGCAGACCGCCGGGCGCTGGGCCCGCCGCTACCGGGAGCGGGACACCTCCCGCCCGGCGGTCGAGGCGATGGCCGACCGGTCGAGCCGGCCGCGGCGCTCGCCCGCGCAGACACCGGCACCGCTCGAGCGGCGGATCTGCCATCTGCGCCGCACCCGCGGCTGGGGACCCGCGCGGATCGGGCACTACCTCGGCATGCAGCCCTCGACGGTGAACCGGGTCCTGCGCCGGCGCGGCATGCCGCGCCTTGCCGACGTGGACCTCGCCACCCGCCGCGCGGTCCGCGGTCCGGTCGTGCGCTACGAGCACGACCGGCCCGGTGCTCTGGTCCACGTCGACATCAAGAAGCTCGGGCGCATCCCCGACGGCGGCGGGCACCGCGTCCACGGCCGCCAGATCGGCGGCCGCAACTCCCGGCTGACCGCCACTATCCGCAAGAGCAAGCACCCGGTGATCGGCTACGACTACGTCCACACCGCGATCGACGACCACTCCCGGCTCGCCTACAGCGAGATCCTCCCCGACGAGCAGGCCACGACCGCGACCGCGTTCTGGGCGCGGGCGCTGGCCTGGTTCGCCGCCGCCGGCATCACCGTCGACGCCGTCCTCACCGACAACGGCTCCTGCTACCGGTCCAGGGAATGGGCCGCGCTCTGCGCCGCCGCCGGCGTCCGGCACCGACGCACCCGGCCCTACCGGCCTCAGACCAACGGCAAGGTCGAACGGTTCAACCGCACCCTGCTCACCGAATGGGCCTACGCCCGCCCCTACCGCTCAGAGACGGCACGAGCCCGAGCCTTGCCAGCCTGGCTGCACATCTACAACCATCACCGCCACCACACCGCGCTCGGCGGCCAACCACCAGCGAGCCGCATCACCAACCTGTCAGGTCAGTACAGCTAGCCGCGCTGGTTGGCGCGCTCGAGGTCGCCCTCGAAGTCGACCTCGACCGCGAACAGGTCGGAGATGTCGACCGGCACGACCTTCAGGCCGTCGGACGCGATCGCGGTCTCGATGCCGCGCTCGAAGTAGTCCTGCTCGCCGCACGCGTCGAGGTGGGCGATGAGCACCGCCTTGTCCTGCGCGGCCACGTAGTTGATGCCGACGGCCTCGCCGAGCCCGTCCTCGACGGTCTTGGACAGCTCGGCCACGAAGCCCTCGGTGTCGACCGTGTACTTGACCTCCTCCTCCGCGACCTGCGAGGTGTTCACGCAGACGAAGGAGCGGCCAGCGTCCATGTGCGGCCGCACGCGGCGCAGCACCTCGGCGTCGAACACGACGTCGCCGTTCATCCACAGCACCCCGCCGTCGGACGACGCGCGCAGCGCCTTGAGCAGGCTCTTGGAGGTGTTGGTCTGGTCGTAGGCCTCGTTGTAGACGAACAGGGCGTCCGGGAAGGCCTCGAGGATGAGCTCGAGCTTGAAGCCGACCACGACTGTGACCCTCGCCTCGTCGCCGAACGCGGCGCGGACGTTGTCCATCTGCTGGGCCATGATGCTGCGGCCGTCGGCGAGGGGCGTGAGCGGCTTGGGCCAGGGGCGCCCGAGGCGGGTGCCCATGCCGGCGGCCAGGATCGTCACCTGCAGGGTCATGGGTCCTCGGGTCGGTTCTCGCGCCGATGGTCGGGGCCCGGCGCCTCAGGTGCGAGAATGCTACCCGGCCCGCCGACCGCCGGGCTGCGAGAGAGGAGCCCGAGCCGCCGTGGTGACGCTGGCCGCCGATCCGGCATCGGATCGCGCTGCGACCCGTCGTCGCACGCTCGCCGTCCTCAACCTGCTGGTCCGCCGCGACCTCAAGCTGCGCTACGCCGGCGCCTGGCTCGGCTACGGCTGGACCATGCTCGAGCCGCTGCTCATGACGATGGTCTACGCCTTCGTCTTCGGCGTGCTGCTGCCGACGCGCGACTTCGCGGAGACGCCGTACGTCCTCTACCTCATCACCGGCGTGCTGGCCTGGAACTGGTTCAACACGGCGGTCAACGAGGGCATGACGGCGGTGTCGAGCGAGGCCAAGATCGTCCGCAGCGCCGACGTGCCGCGCTGGGTCTGGGTGGCCCGGACCTGCACGTCGACGATGATGATCTTCATCTTCGCGATCCCGGTGATCGTGGTCTTCGTGCTCTGGTACCGCCACCCGGTCTCGTGGCTGATCATCCTGTTCCCGCTCGGCATCGTGCTGCAGTTCGCCTTCGCCTTCGGCATCGGCCTGCTGCTCTCGCCCCTCGCCGTGCTGGCCAGCGATGTGAAGCGCCTTGTCCGCGTGCTGCTGCGCGTGGGCTTCTACCTCACCCCTGTCCTCTACAGCCTCAACGCCGTGCACTCGCGGTTCGGCGACTACACCGCCCTCGCCAAGCTCAACCCCGTCGCCGGATCGATGTCGCTGTTCCGCGCGGGGCTGTGGTCCAACGACCTGTTCGCCTGGTACTTCTACGCGGCGCAGATCGTCATCACTCTGCTCACGCTCGGCCTCGGCTTCTGGGTGTTCAAGCGCCTCGAGGGCACCGTGCTCAAGGAGCTCTGACCGTGGCCCCCGTCATCGAGGCGAACAACCTCGGCATCCGCTTCCACCGCAACCGCAAGCGGCGCATCTCCGTGCGGGAGATCCTGCTCAAGGGCAAGAACACCTCGCCCAGAGAGCAGTTCTGGGCGGTGCGCAACGCCACCTTCGCGGTGGAGAAGGGCGAGGCCGTGGGCCTCGTCGGCGCCAACGGGCATGGCAAGTCGACGCTGCTCAAGATGATCGCGGGCGTTCTGCTCCCCGACGAGGGCGACGTGACGGTGCGCGGAGGCGTCGCTCCGCTCATCGAGATCACCGGCGGCTTCCAGGGCCAGCTGAGCGCGCGCGAGAACGTCTACCTGATCGCCGGCCTGCACGGCATGAGCAAGAAGCAGGTCGACGAGCGGTTCGACGAGATCATCGACTTCGCCGAGCTCCACAAGTTCATCGATACGCCCTTCCGGCACTTCTCCAGCGGCATGAAGGTGCGCCTGGCGTTCTCTGTCGTCACCGCGCTCGACGAGCCCATCGTCCTCGTCGACGAGGTGCTCGCGGTGGGCGACAGCAAGTTCAAGCAGAAGTGCTACAACCGGCTCGACGAGATGATGGCCGGAGGCGACCGCACCATCTTCATGGTGTCGCACAGCGAGCGGAACCTGCGCCGCTTCTGCACCCGTGGCCTCTACGTCCGCCACGGCGAGATCGTCGCCGACGGCAGCATCGAGGACACCCTCGATGCCTACAACGCCTATATGGACACGGACGCCTGAGCGTGCCCGCCCAGCCCGTGCGCGCGCTGGTCGCCCCCGCGGCCGGCGCCGACGGCGTCCCTGACGCGCTCTCCGCTCCGCTGCGCGCCGCCGGGGCCGACGCCGTGGCGCTGGCCGGGCGGTCGCTGGACGAGGGCCTGCGCGCGGCCGCCGACGAGCTCGACACAGGCCGTCGCACGATCGTGGTCGGCGCCGACGTCGTCGCGTCCACCGCGTCGCTGGGCCGGCTCGTCGACGACCTGTCGACCGGCACGGCACTGCTCGTCTCGCCCGCCCGTGCCGCGGCCTCCGGCGTGCGCGTGAGCCACCACGTCGTCGCCAGCGCGGCCTCCGACCACCACGAGGTCTCCGGCGCCACCACCGGCTCGCTCGGCGCGCTCGTCGTCCGGCCCGAGGACGCGGCGCCGGCGGCGGCGGCCCTGCGCGAGATGGCCGACGTCGCCGAGGCCCATGGCTGGAGCGGCGACGTGGTCGACCACGCCGCCGTGGCGCTCGTGCGCCGGGAGATCGGCGTCCGCGCCGTCGAGGCGGTGGGTCCCTCGACGCGGTCGGCCGACCCTGCCGAGCGGGACGCAGTCGCAGCCCGCCTCGCAGCAGGCGACGACGACCGCGCCGCCCGCTCGGCCGGCAACCGCAGCGACGATGGCTTCTACTCCACCTTCGTGCTGCGCCGGCTGTCCAAGCCGCTGACCGGGCTGGCCATCCGGCTCGGCCTCTCGCCCAACGCGGTGTCGCTGCTGTCGCTGGCCATCGGACTGCTCGCCGCGGTGCTCTTCGCCTTCGGCAGCCTGCCCGCCACGGTCGCCGCCGCGCTGCTCCTGCAGCTCTCGATCGTCGTCGACTGCGTCGACGGCGAGGTCGCGCGGCGGACGCGGCGCTTCTCGACCCTGGGTGCGTGGCTCGATGCCTCGACCGACCGCGTCAAGGAGTTCGCCGTCTACGCCGGCCTCGCCGCCGGCTACGGCGGCGATCGCGGCATCTGGCTGCTGGCCGGCGTCGTCCTCGTCATGCAGACCGTGCGCCACATGTCCGATTACGACTTCGCCCGCGTGCTGCTGGCCCGGGAGACCTGGGTCGCGCCGCGGCCGCTCGACGACCCGTCCGACGGCGGGATCGCTTCCGCCGGAACTGCTCTCGACCTCTCAGCGCGGGCGAGCGGCAGCAGCGCCGTGTACTGGGCGAAGAAGGCGATCCACATGCCGATCGGCGAGCGCTGGCTCGTCATCAGCGTCGGCTCGGTGCTCGTCGGGCCGTGGTGGACGCTCCTCGCGCTGCTGGTACTCGGGCTCGTCGCCATCGCGTACACGCTGGTAGGGCGCCTGCTGCGCGTGCGGCGCTGGCGCCATCCTGCGGAGCGGTCCGGCCGCGGCCTGCTCGTCCCGCAGCTCGACTTCGGGCCGCTGGCGTCGCTGCTGCTGCGCCGGGCCGAGGGCCGTCGGCCCGCGCTGGCCGGCCCGATGGGATGGGCCGTTCCGGCGCTCCTGCGCCTCGCCGAGCTCGGCCTCGTGCTGGTGGCCACCGCAGTCGTCGCGCCCGAGCGGCTCACCTGGGCCTACGCCCTGCTGTTCGTGCTGGCCTTCCACCACTACGACACGCTCTACCGGGCGCTCGGCGGCGAGGCTCCGCCGCGGTGGCTGGTGTGGGGCGGCCTGGGCTGCGACGGCCGCATCCTCGTCGTGCTGGTCGCCGCGCTGCTCGGGCCCGCTGCGCTCGCCGCCGTGCTCGTGGTCGGTACGGTGCTGCTCGCCGGGTGGTTCGTCGTGGTCGCCTCGGTCCAGTACGTGAGAGGCATGACCGGCGCGGCCCGAGCGGCCGGCCCGAGCGCGAGGAGCGCGGCGTGAGCGACGAGCAGGCGCGGCCCGACCGGCCGACCATCGCCGAGCTGCGCGCGATCACGCAGCCGGAGTCGGTGCGCGGCCGGGCGGCGTCGGAGCACTGGGTGGCCGACGTCTACCTGCGCCGCTACTCGCCCTACCTCACCCGCCAGCTGCTGCGGACGGGGATCTCGGCCAACGGCGTCACCTGGATCATGATCGCGACCGGTGCGAGCGCCGGGCTGGCGCTGCTCATCCCCGGCCTGCCCGGAGCGTTCCTCGCGCTGGCCCTCGGCCAGCTGCAGATGCTGTGGGACTGCTGCGACGGCGAGGTGGCGCGCTGGCGCCAGACGTTCTCGCCCGCAGGGACCTTCCTCGACAAGGTGGGCCACTACACCGCCGAGTCGGTCATCCCGATCTGCCTGGGCATCCGCGCCCAGGGCGGCGTGGGGGAGGTGCTCGACAACGGGCCCGGATGGTACGCCTGGGCCGGCGCGGTGCTCGCCGTCCTCGTCATGTTCAACAAGGCGCTCAACGACATGGTGCACGTGTCACGCGCCTTCGCCGGGCTGCCGCGGCTGCAGGACGTCGCCGGCGTGGGCGCCCCGCAGCGCAGCGGCCTGGCGCGGCTGCGCTCGGCGGCACGGTTCATCCCGCTGCACAGGATCTTCCACTCCGTCGAGATGACGATCCTGGCCTTCCTCGCTGCGATCGGCGACGCGCTGGCCGGCGGCCTGGCCGTGACCCGTGTGCTCGTCGTCGTCATGGCCGTCGGCGCGGTGCTCGTCACCGCGGGGCACCTGGCCGCGATCCTGTCGTCGTCGAAGCTGCGCGCCGCCGGCTGATGGCGGCTCCCGTGATCGGCGTCGTCGTGCTCACCATGGGTACGCGGCCCGACGACCTGCGCGCCGGGCTCGAGTCGGTGCTCGCTCAGGACGGCGTCGAGGTCGACGTCCTCGTGGTGGGCAACGGGTGGGACCCCGTCGGGCTGCCCGACGGTGTGCGCAGCCTGCACCTGCCCGAGAACGTCGGGATCCCGGCCGGCCGCAACGCGGGCGTGCCGCACGTGCGCGGCGACCTGGTCTTCTTCCTCGACGACGACGCCCGGCTCGCCGACCGCGGCACTCTCGCCGGGCTCGCCGCCCGCTTCGATGCCGACGCGCGGCTCGGGCTGGTGCAGCCGCGGGTCGACGACCCGGACGGGCGCACCCCGCCGGGGCGATGGGTGCCGCGGCTGCGCGCCGGCGACCACAGCCGGCCGGGGCCCGCCACCTCGCTGTGGGAGGGCGCAGTGATGGTGCGCCGCTCCGTTCTCGACTACGCCCACGGCTGGCCGGAGCCGTTCTTCTACGCCCACGAAGGCATCGAGCTGTGCTGGCGCACCTGGGACTCCGGGCACGTCGCCTGGTACGCCGGTGACGTCGGCGTGCTGCACCCGGTGATCGACCCGTTGCGCCACGACGACTTCTGGCACAAGAACGCCCGCAACCGCGTGTGGCTGGCCCGGCGCAACCTGCCGGTGGTGCTGATGCCGCTCTACACCGGCACGTGGGCCGCGATCACGGTTGCGCGCGTCCGCGACAGGTCCGCGCGCAAGGTGTGGTGGCAGGGCTTCCGCGACGGCTGGTCGCAGGACCCCGGCGGCCGTCAGCGGATGCGGTGGTCGACGGTAGTGGCGTTGACGAAGGCCGGCCGCCCGCCCGTCGTCTAGGCCGCAGGCTCAGGCGACGCAGGGGTTCTCGTCGGCGGTGCGCGTCTTGGTGCCCGACGAGCCGGACGACTTCACGACCGCGGCGCGGGCGCCGTCCCAGTCCGGGCCGATCGTGAGCACCAGGGTGCTGCCGCTGCCGGAGTCGTCACGGACCGTGGCCTTCGACGACCAGGCCAGCGTGCGCGCGGACTCGTCGTAGTCGGGGTCGTAGGTCACCGTCGTGACGGCGACGTCCTTCGGCGCGGTGGCGACGTTGACCACGACGAAGCCGAGGGCCTCGAGCTCCTTGGCCGCCTTGCGGGCGGCGCCGTCGACCCCGCTGCCGTTGAGGACCGAGACCTTGATCTTCGACGGCGCGGTCGTGAGCGCCTTCTCGCCGGGCGGCACGGTGACCTTGGGCGGGTACTGCGTGTCGTTCTTCATCGACGCCCAGATGGCGTCGGCCTTGGTCTCGTCCCACGACACGGTGGCGCGGTCGCTGTTGAGGGTCCACGGCACCGTCATGAAGGTGACCTTCGACGGCGACAGGCCCTGCAGCGAGAGCGCCATGTTCTTCATCGCCTCGAGGTTGCCGAGCTCCTTGTCGGTGGTGAGCGACTGGGTGACGGCGTCGAGGACGTTGTAGAGCGTGGGCAGGTCGGTGAGCACGTTCTTCGACAGCGCCGTGCGCATGACCGACGAGAGGAAGATCTGCTGGCGGTCGATGCGCTGGATGTCGCTGCCGTCGCCGAGGGTCTTGCGGGCCCGGGCGAAGGCCAGCGCCTGGTCGCCGTCGAGCACGTGCGTGCCCTTGGACAGCTTGAGGCCGCTCTTCTCGTCGTCGACCGGCTCGGCCAGGCAGACGGGCACGCCGCCGAGGGAGTCGACGACGGCCTTGAAGCCCTTGAAGTCGACCACGAGGAAGTGGTCGACGCGCACGCCGGTGAGCTTCTCGACGGCGCGGATCGTGCAGGCCGGGCCGCCGACGGCGAACGCCTCGTTGAACCGGCTGGTGGTCGTGCCCTGGCCCTTGCACTCGGGCCGCTCGACCATGGAGTCGCGGGGGATCGACACCGCGAGCGCGCGGCTGCGGTCGGCGGCGACGTGGAGCAGGATCGTGGTGTCGCTGTGGCCGTTGCCGGACGCGGTGTCGTTGGGGTCGCCGAACCCGCCGCCCTGGCCGGTGCGCGTGTCCGTGCCCATCACCAGGATGTTGAGCGGGGTCTGCTCGCCCTCGGCGACCGGCGACTGCGTCGGCCGGTCGGTGCCCAGCGAGGAGGCGACGTCGATGGTCTTGACGTTGCCCGACAGCTTGTTCAACCCTGCCCAGGCGACCGCGGAACCGGCGGTGGCGACGAGGGTGAGCATCGAGACGACGGCGGCGGCGATGCGGACAGCCGGTCGGCCCTGGCGTCGGGGCTGCGGCTCGGCGGTGCTCACTGCACGAGTGTAAACGGCCGGTGACCGTCCGCTGTTCGGACAATTTCCGGACATTCCTGACATTTCGCCACGAAGCCGGGCGGAGGTGCTCAAGCATCCCGTGCGTCACCCCGATGGAGTCTCCAGAAGGCGTCCGCGAGGGCGCCGGCCTCCTCGTCCCCCCACGAAGGGCAGCCCGTGACCTCCGTCCGCACCCGCGACCGCCTGCTCGCCGCCGCGACCGCGGCCGCAGCTGTGACCGCCGTGCTGGTGGTGCCGGTGGTGACCGGTCCGTCGGCCGAGGTGCACCCCGTCCGTCCGTCGGTAGCCACGCTCGCGCTGACCGGGATCGATGCCGCCGCGCTCGCCGCGTCGCCGGTGCCGTCGCACGACGACGAGCACCACGCGGAGGATCTCGCCGTGACCGGCGGCGTCAGCGGCTCCGGCGTCCAGGAGGTCCGTGCCCCGGCCGCCGCGAAGCCGTCCGCGCAGGCGGCTGCCGCACCGGCGGTCCCCGCCGCCGAGGAGCCCGCCCCCTCCCCGCCGCTCGAGCCTGCCGCCGTCACCCGGCCCACCGACACGGAGCCCTTCACGCTGGTCGGCGTCGACTGGGAGGGTGCCGCGCCCGCCGGAACCGTGGTGCAGGTGCGCGTGCGCAACGACGGGGTCTGGAGCGACTGGCAGACCCTCGAGGTCGATGCCGAGCACGGGCCGGACCCCGGCTCGGAGGAGGCGCAGCACGTCCGGACGGGCACCGACCCGCTGCTCGTCGAGGAGGGCTCCGACGGCGTCCAGGTGCGCGTCGACACCCCCGGCGGCGTCCTGCCGGCCGACGCCCAGGTGTCGCTGGTCGACCCGAAGCAGTCCGAGGCCGACGCGCTCGTCTCTCCGACGCCGCTGTCGACGGCGGCTGCCGCCGGCGACCCGCTGCGGCCCGCGATCATCACGCGTGCGCAGTGGGGCGCCGACGAGTCGCTGCGCAGCCGCGGACCGATCTACACCGGAACGATCCGGGCCGGGTTCCTGCACCACACAGCGTCGTCGACGAGCTACTCGCAGGACCAGGCCGCTGCGCAGGTCCGCGCCCTGTACGCCTACTTCACGCTGTCGCTGGGCTACTCCGACATCGCCTACAACTTCTTCGTCGACCGGTTCGGCCGCCTCTACGAGGGCCGCGCCGGCGGGATGGACCGCAACGTCCTCGGCGGCCACACGGCCGGCTTCAACGAGAACACCTTCGCCGTCGCCGCCATCGGCGACTTCGACACCACGAAGCCGAACGCGACCGACTACGCCGCGATCCAGGAGTCGGTGTCGAAGCTGTTCGCCTGGAAGTTCGCGCTCAACCACGCCGACCCCACGGCCAGCGCGACGCTGACCTCCAACAGCAGCGCCGGCACGTCGAAGTACTCCGCAGGAACGTCGGTCACGGTCCCCGCGGTGATGGGCCACCGCGACATCGGCTCGACAGCATGCCCCGGCCGCTACCTCGAGCCGATGGTCCCGGCCATCCGCACGCGGGCCAAGGCCCTCATGGGGGCCCAGCTGCTCGCGCCGTCGGTGTCGCCGGCGGTCCCGGCGTACGGCTCGGCCGGGACGTCGCTCACGACCCGGACCACGGCGCCGGTGAGCTGGCGCCTCGACGTCTTCTCGCCGTGCCAGGACAACGCGATCCGCACGGTCACCGGCACCACGGCGTCGGCCGGCACCCTCAAGGTGGCCTGGGACCTGCGCACGAGCGGCGGCTACCGCGCCCGGCCCGCGGCCTACCGGATGGTGCTCTCGGCGTCGAAGGGCTCGCAGGTCGCCTACCCCGTCTCCAAGACCGTGGTCATCGGCGACTCGTCGGGCTCGCCGCTCGGGCCGTGCGCCACGGTCCAGCGCCTCGGCACCAGCGACCGCTACGCCGCGGCCGTGCAGGCCGCGCGCATCGCGGCGCCGTCGTCGCGCACGGTCGTGCTGACCTCCGGCGCCGATGCCGCGCTGCCTGAGGCACTGATCGCCGCTCCGCTGTCGTCGG
Organism: Actinomycetota bacterium; assembly: GCA_020161245.1. Classification (GTDB taxonomy): domain Bacteria; phylum Actinomycetota; class Actinomycetes; order S36-B12; family CAIYMF01; genus Longivirga. The sequence continues at coordinate 60,015 of JAIUOK010000023.1, forward strand.
TCAAGGGCGCCGCGCAGATGCTCGTCACCGCGACGTCGCTTCCCGCCGTCGTCAGCGCCGACATCCAGGCGCGCAGGGCGACGACGGCCTACATCGTCGGCAGCACGACGCAGGTGTCGACGACGGTCGAGGCCCAGCTCAAGCGCATCGGCGTGACCACCGTCGTGCGGCTCACCGGCGCCGACCGCGCCGCCACTGCTGCCGCCGTCGCGAAGACCATGGGCGTCAGGGGGACGGCCGTCGTCGTGTCCTTCGACACTGCCGCGAGCCGCGACCTGGCGACGGCCGCTGCCTCCACAGCCGCCGCCGTGCGCAAGCCCGTGCTCGTCGTGTCGGCCACCAAGGTCCCGGCGGCGACCGCGGCCGCCATCACCTCTCTCGGCATCACCTCGACGACGGTCGTCGGCAGCACCGCGACGATCTCGGAGACCGTCCGCGCCGCCGTCAAGGGGGTGCGCACCACGGCCTCGACCGATGCTGCCACCTCCGAGGCGGTCGTGAAGAAGCTGGCCCCGCGCGCCGCCGCGGTGACGGCCCTGCCCGTGGGCGCGGGGTACGGTCGCGCGGTGTCCGCCAGCCTCCGCCGCCCCGTCGTGCTCGGCGCCGGCGGAACCGCCGGCCTCGCGCTCTGGCTTGCCGGCAGCGTGGCTGCGCAGGCGGTCGCGGTCGCGCCGACGTCGACGTGGAGCGACACCTCGCTGGGCGCCCTGGCCCGCGCTGTGGCACCGGCGTCCACGGGCACGGGCAGCACGCCCACGCCCACCCCGACGCCGACGCCGGCCCCCGCGCCGGGCCCGGCGATCCCGGCGTCGTTCGTCTTCAACGGAGCCGGCTTCGGCCACGGCGTCGGCATGCCGCAGTACGGCGCGTACGGCATGGCGGTCGACGGCAGCACCGCCGAGGAGATCGTCACCCACTACTACTCCGGCACGACGGTCGCCCCCGTGGACGACCGCGCGAACATCCGCGTGAACCTGCTCTCGCGCCGGACGTCGGCGGTGTTCCGCTCGGAGGCCCTCGCCACCGGCGGCGGCGCGCTCAAGGTCACCGTGACCAACACCGTCAACGGCGTGAAGTCCACCGTGGCGAGCTTCGTGGGCGGCCCGACCGACACGTTCACGCTCAAGGCGGCGGGTGCCGGCAAGGTGACGCTGACGCGCACCCGCGGCACGACCACCACGACCGTCGGCACCGGCAACGGGGTGCAGGTCAACTGGGAGGGCACGCGCTACGCCGGCACCCTCGGCGCCTCCGCCACCGCCCTCAATGTGGCCACGTCGACCGCCGGCCTCTCGACCAGCGGCCATCGCTACCGCTACGGCTACCTGCTCGTCGGCTCCACCACGGCGTCGCCCTCGACGTTCGAGGTCGTCAACGCGCTGCGGCTCGGCGACGAGTACCTGCTCGGCATCGGCGAGGTGCCGTCGTCGTGGCCGGCTGCCGCGCTGCAGGCCCAGGTGCTCGCCGCGCGCTCCTACGCGCTGGTGAAGAACAAGACGCTGCGCGCCGCGTGCCTGTGCAACGTCGACGACGGCGGCGGCCCCTACTACGACCAGACGTTCGTGGGCTGGTCGAAGGAGTCGGGCGCGTCCGGCGCGGCCTGGCGCGCGGCGGTCAACGCGACGCTGCACACGACCACGTCGGGCACGGCCTCGACCACCAAGGGCGACGCGATCCTCTACAACGGCGCGGTGATCCAGGCCTTCTACTACGCATCGTCCGGCGGCCGCACGCAGAGCTCGCAGGAGGTCTGGGTCGCGACCCTGCCGTACCTGCAGAGCGTCACCGACCCCTACAGCCTGCGCTCCAACGTGCCCTACTCCTCGTGGGCGCCGCGCGAGCGCACCCAGGCGCAGGTCGCCTCGGCCTTCGGGCTCAAGGACGTCGTGCGCATCGACCTCTCGGCCCGCACCGCCGGCGGCGGCGTCCGGACCGCTGTGGCCTACAGCTCGGCCGGTGCCAGCGCGTCGCTCACGGGGGAGTCGCTGCGCACGAAGCTGTCGCTGCCCGCGACGTGGGTGTGGCGCGCCGTCGAGACCCGCACCGGCGACGCGACGGCCATCGCCGCTGCCGTGGCCGCCCGGTCGTCGGCCGCCGATGTCGTGCTCGCACCGTCCAACTCGCCGGTCATGGTCGCCGTGGCCAGCAGCCTGGCGGCGCAGAAGGGCTGGCCGCTGCTGCTCACCTCGCCGTCGGCGGCGAGCGCCGCGGCCAAGGACGAGCTCGCCCGCCGCGGGGCGCTGCGCGCCACCACCGTCCACGCGGTCGGCACGGAGGCCAACCTGTCGGCCGCCGCGCTGGCGTCGTTCGACGCTGTGCCCGGCGTGACCGTCGCACGGGTGACCGGCGCGGACGCGTCGGCGGTCTCGGTCGCCGCGGCCCAGCTGGCGGGCTACGCGCCCGGCCGTCCCGCGATCGTCGTGTCGCGCACCGATGCGACCAGCGCCGCCTCCGCCAGCGGCATGGCCGCGGGCACGGACCGGCCGCTGCTCGTGGTGCCGGGCGGCACTGCTGCCTCCGACGTCGTGGCCGCCTACCTGGCCGACGAGCTCAAGCCGACATCGACCGTCGTCGTGGGCGCCACCACGGCCGTCGACGACGCGGTGCTCGCCTCGCTGCCCGCCGCCAGCCGGATCGCCGGCTACGACGCGAGCAGCACCTCGGCGCGGACCGCCTCGGCGATGGGGGCCTCGCTCACGCGCCGCGTGGCGCTCGCGACGTCCGACGCGACGGGCGTCATCACCGCGATGGCCTCGGCGCCGGGCGCGCCCGTGATCGTGCTCGGCACGTCGGTCAGCGCGACGACGAAGGTCGTGCTGCAGCGCGGCACGCACACGGTCGTCACCAACCCGACGATCGCCGCCGCCCTGCTGACCGCGGTGCGGCGGGCCTAGCGCCTACTGCAGGACGGCGTCGCACCGCTCCTGCTCGGCGACCCGCGCGACGTCGGCCGCCGGGTCGGTGAGCAGGACGACCGCCGCGTCGAGGGCGAGCGGCAGCGCCAGCAGCGCCAGCGCCTGGTGCTCCACCGGGGCCCCGGGCGCCAGCAGGATCCGCGACCCTGCGGCGGCGCCGACGTCGTGCCCGAGCGCCCCGGCCGCCTCGAGGGCCTGCGCCTGGGTCCAGCTCTGCGACCCCGCGCGCAGCCACGCGTCGTCGTCCGTCACAGGGTGGTAGGCGCTGAACCGGTCGCCGTGGGCGCGGACCTCCACCGCGGCGTCGAGCACCCCTGCCGGCAGCGGGTGAGCGAACGGCATCCCGAACGGGTGCAGCGACGTCGCCAGCATGAGCGGTGCCTGCGGCAGGTCGAGGCCGTCCGGGCCGACGACCGCGACCTCCGCCTCGGGGCTGCCGGTGCTGCCGCCGAACCAGGCGACGCCGCCGACGAGGGCGCACGCGCCGAGCCAGACCGATGCCTGCCAGTGGACGGGCAGCGCCACCGCGACGACCTCCCCGGGCTGCAGGTCGGCGTCGTCGCGCAGCAGGTTCGCCGCCTTCGCCAGGCCGTTCTCGACGGTGCGGACCGACAGCTCGGTGCGCACGCCGTCGGGGCCGACATAGGTCACCAGGGGGCGGGCCGGGTCGCGGGAGAGGGCGGCGGCGAGCGCGTCGGGGACCGTCGTCATGCCCCGACCCTGCCATGCCGGCGGGCAGGCGAGCGGGGGAGAGGGACGTCCGCGGTGTGCGAGAGTTGCCGCGTGCTGGAAGCAGTCCTCCTCGTCGGCGGCCAGGGCACGCGCCTGCGCCCGCTCACGGTCACCACGCCCAAGCCCATGCTCCCCGTCGCCGGCGTCCCGTGCACCGAGCACCAGATCGCGCGCGCCCGCGAGGCCGGCGTCACGCGCGTCGTGCTGGGCACGTCGTACAAGCCCGAGGTGTTCCTCGACTACTTCGGCGACGGCTCGCGCTTCGGGGTGGAGCTGGTCTACGCCACCGAGGACGTCCCGCTGGGCACGGGCGGCGCCATCCGGCACGTGGCCGAGCACCTGCAGAGCGGCCCGGACGACCCCGTCCTCGTCTTCAACGGCGACATCCTCTCCGGCCACGACATCGCCGGGCAGGTGCAGGGCTGGCGCGAGGCCGACGCCGACGTGTCGCTCTACCTCACCCGCGTCGAGGACCCGCGCGCCTACGGCCTCGTGCCCACCGACGACAAGGGCCGCGTCCAGCAGTTCCTCGAGAAGCCGAAGACCGACGCCGAGATCGCCACCGACCAGATCAACGCCGGCTGCTACGTCTTCCGCCGGTCGATCATCGACTCGATCCCCACCGGCCGCCCGGTGTCGGTGGAGCGCGAGACGTTCCCCGGCCTGCTCGCCCGCGGCGCCGTCGTCACCGGCTTCGTCGACGACGGCTACTGGCTCGACCTCGGCACGCCGCTGGCCTTCGTGCAGGGCTCCTGCGACCTCGTCACCGGTGTCGCGCCCTCGCCCGCGCTGCCGGGCCCGGTCGGCGACTCGCTCGTGCGTCCCGGCGCTGAGGTCGAGCCCGATGCGGTGCTGTCGGGTGGCACGTTCGTGGGTGCCGGCGCGACCGTCGGCTCCGGCGCCGTCGTGCATGGCTCCGCGCTCTTCGACGGCGCGATGATCGCCGCCGGTGCGCGCGTGAAGGACTCCGTCATCGGACGCGGAGCGATCATCGGCTCGGGCGCGGTGCTCGACGGCGTCGTCGTCGGCGACCGCGCCGTCATCGGGCCCGGCAACGAGCTCGTGCGCGGCGCGCGCGTGTGGCCCGGCGTCGCGCTGTCCGAGACGTCCGTGCGGTTCTCGTCCGACCGCTGACCCGCCAGGCGCCCGGCGTGCCGGGTGTCGCCGCTCCGTGATGCACTGACGGCGTGACCGAGGCCGCCGTCGTCCGAGACTGGGCGCCGTCGTGGCCGGTGTCGCTCGGCTCGACGCTCGGCTCGCTCGGCCGCGGCCGGCGCGATCCCACCTACCGCCGCACATCCGACCGTGCGCTCTGGCGCACGATGCGCACGCCGGCCGGGCCTGCCACGCAACGGCTGGAGATCCGGTCCGGCGTCGTCGTGTCGACGTCCTGGGGCCCTGGAGCCGAGTGGGCTGCCGAGCGGCTGCCGCGCATCCTCGGCGCCGACGACGACGTCTCGGGCTTCGATGCGTCGCTGCACCCGATCGTGGCGGAGCAGTGGCGCCGCTACGGGGCGGGGATGCGGACGCCGTCGACCGGCGTCGTGCTCGAGACCCTCGTCCACGCGATCCTCGAGCAGCGGGTCACGGGGATGGAGGCCAGGCGGTCGTGGGGCTGGCTGCTGGCCCGCCACGGCGAGCCCGCGCCGGGGCCAGCGCCCGAGGCGATGTACGTCTTCCCGTCGGGTGAGGCGCTCGCACGTGTGCCGTCGTGGGAGTGGCACACGGCAGGCGTCGAGAACACCCGGGCGGCCACGATCATGCGCGCCGCGTCGTACGCCGGCCGCCTCCAGGAGTGCGCCGAGCTGCCGCTGCCCGACGCCCATGCGCGGATGACGGCGCTGCCCGGCGTCGGGATCTGGACAGCAGCCGAGGTGGCCTCCCGCGCCCTCGGCGACGCCGATGCCGTGTCGTACGGAGACTTCCACGTCGCCAAGAACGTCGTCTACGCACTCACCGGCGAGGAGGACGGCGACGACGACCGCCTCGCCGAGCTGCTCGCCCCCTGGGCCGGCCACCGCGGCCGGGTGCAGCGGCTGGTCGAGATGACCGGCATCTCCCGCCCCGCCCGAGGCCCCCGCTACAGCCCCCTCGACCACCGCGCCCGTTAGGTCCCTGAACGATCCCCCGACAGCCGATGGGGGTCGGAACGCGTCCCAGAGAGCGCGATCCGACCCCCAGCTCGCCCCCGACCCCCACCTGGGTCAGGTCCCGATCAGCGCAGGGCGCGGGCCGCCTTCTGGGACGGCGAGGCCGTGAGGCCGGTGACGTTGGTGCCGCCGGTGACCGAGCCGCGGGGGTTGTAGCAGACGGCGTAGGCGTACGACACGGACGAGGCGCCGCTGGTCAGTACGTTCCAGCTGTTGTCGTTGTACGGCGACGACGAGAGGACCTCGGTTCCCGCCGGGATGTCGTAGCCGCCGCCGGTCAGCCGGCTCCCCGCGGGGCACTGCGCCCAGGTGACGACGGCGTCGTCCGTACCGTCCTCGTCGAGATCGAGGGCCGCGGAGCCAGACGTCCCCACGTAGGCGATCTTGCCGCCGGCCAGGGCGAAGGCGGTCGAGTCGAGGTTGTCGAGGCGGTCGGCGTTGAGGTTGCCGACCTTGATGCCGCTGTTGACCTTGAGCGGCGCGGTGCCGGACTTGGCGGTGAGCGAGAGCGGCGTGCCGGCCGAGTTGGCGAGCGACGTCGTCTTCGTGCCGCTGTTGGCGGTGCCGATCTTGAGGTAGCCGCCGTTGACGGCGTACGCGGCGCCGCCGACGAGCGAGGCGCCGAGCATGCCGCCGACGATGCCGACAGCGAGGGTGGAGACGTGCGAGCGCAGGGCCATGCGGGAAGTTCCCCCCGTGACAAGGCGGAGGGTGGGGCCCCCGCTCCCAGCCCCGCCGACGCCGGGCCGCCCGCATGCTCACACGGCGACGTGGACGTCCCGGCACGCCGACGCGGCGGTGCTGCGAATCGTTACGGCGCCGCGACCTGCACCTGACATGGCCGTGAGCCGCTGTCACCCCACATGCTGTCGGTCGCCGGCCGGAGCTGGGGGCGGCTCCCGTCGCGGAGAGCGGGATCCGACCCCCGGCGGACGGGGAACGTAGGGTGGGCGCGCCGCGTCGGACCTCCTGATGCCGCAGCCGATCCCGGAAGTAGTCCCCACGTGAGCAGCCCCCGCACCGCCCGTACCCGTGCCTCCCGCACCGCCGCCGTCGTCGCAGTCGGCGCGCTGATCCTCGGCACCGCGGCCTGCTCGTCGGGCACCAACCAGTCGCAGGCGGCCGGCAGCGCGAGCCCCACGGCGAGCAGCTCCGGCCCGAGCCCTTCGGACAGTGCGACGGCGCCGAGCGGCAGCCCGTCGCCGTCGGCCACCAAGGCCGTGAGCATCCCGAAGCTCGCCGGCTACACCTACGGCGACGTGCCCTCCGTGTTCGCCACCATCGGCAACGGCTTCACGTCGTCGGGCACGGTCGACGGTGTGGCGACCCGCGGCGTCTACAAGGGCAAGGAGCTCGTGGCCGTCGTGCTCGTCGCCGACTACACCGACGCGGTCACCAAGGCGATGGACGCCGTGCCCGGCACCACCATCGCGAGTGCGGTGGCCTCGGCGAAGTCCGGTCTCGGCGACGGGGTCAAGGAGACCAAGATCGACGTCGACGGCGTGCCGGTCGAGCTGCTCACCAGCAAGGAGAACCTGTCGGTCGCGATCGCCTACGTTCCGGGCGGGACGCTCGTGCAGGTGTACGGGCCGACGACGTCCGCGGTGAAGGACGTCGCCAGCAAGCTCGTCGGCGCCGTCGGCTGACGCTGCGCGCGGCTCAGGCGTCGCGCTCGACGGGGCACGACATGCACCTCGGCCCACCGCGCCCGCGGCCGAGCTCCGACCCGACGATCGTCACGACCTCGATGCCGTTGCGGCGCAGGAACGTGTTGGTCGTCGTGTTGCGCTCGTAGCCGAAGATCACGCCGGGTGCCACGGCCAGGAAGTTGTTGCCGTCGTCCCACTGCTCGCGCGCGGCACCCATCTCGTCGATCGGCGTCTTGAGCACGCGCACCTGCTCGACGCCGAGGCAGTCGGCCACGACGGGGAACAGGTCGTCGTTCTGCTCGAGGTGGTACGCGCCGCCGTCGTCCTTCTTGGTCAGCGTCCACGACTTCAGGTCGGGCGGCAGGAACGGGTACACGCTGAAGGCGTCGCGGTCGACCATCGTCATCGCGGTGTCGAGGTGCATGAACGCGCGCTGGTGCGGCAGCTCGACGGCGATGACCCGCTGCACGCGGTTGCGCGGATCGGCGAACCAGCCGCGCACCAGCATCCCGATGCCCTGCGGCGTGGTGCGCTCGCCCATGCCCACCATCACCGCGCCGTTGCCGATGACCAGGATGTCGCCGCCCTCGCAGGTCGCCGGCTGGTGGTGCTCGTCGTCGTCGCCGTAGTAGAAGTGCAGTCCGGCGTCGCGGAACATCGGGTGGAACCGGTAGATCGCACGCGAGTGCACGGTCTCGCGCTGGCGGGCCGGCTTGGCCATCGGATGCACCGACAGCCCGTCGTAGACGAACGCGGAGTTGTCGCGCTGGAACAGATGGTTGGGCAGCGGTGCGAGGACGAAGTCGTAGTCGTCGATGGCCTCCCAGAACAGCGACGACCCTCGGGGGAGCTGCAGGTCGCGCTTGAGGATGCCGCCG
>JAIUOK010000024.1 GCA_020161245.1 Actinomycetota bacterium
CTTGCTTCTCGCCTTGCGAGCCCTAGCGCCGGCCGGCGCCCCAGCGACGACGCCGGCCAGGTACGTCTCCAGCATCGTGGAGAAGACCAGCTCGCCGTCGGCCAGCTGGGCCTCGCGCAGCTCGGCCTCCGAGCGCACGGGAGGCTTGACGTAGTCGTAGGTGTAGTACGTCCGCGCCATCTCCAGCTCGACCGACTGGGCCTTGCGCGGCAGCGCCAGGGAGTCGGCGGTCATGGAGATGTGGCCCAGCGTCATCTCGGCAACGCCGCGGGCGAGCGCGATCGACTCGTCGTCGGAGTAGCCGAGCTCGTGCATGTCGCGCAGCATCGTGCGCACCGAGGCCTCCTCGGCCTCGCCCCCTGTGAAGCGGAAGTACACGAAGCGGGCAAGGCCCGGACGGCGCAGGTACGAGCGGCGCAGCGTCCAGCACATCCGGCGCAGCCGTTCGACCGGGTCGTCGGTCGCCGGCAGCGAGGTGTAGGCCTGGATCGACTCCTCGAGCATGACGTCGGCCATCGCGAGCAGCAGTTCGTCCTTGTTGCGGAAGTGGCGGTAGACGGCGCTGGGGTCGGCGTCGAGCTCGCGGCCGAGTCGGCTCATCGTGAGGTCGTTCATCGCGTCGGCGTCGACGACGCGGAACGCCGCGTCGAGGATGATCTCGCGCGACAGCGACTTGGGCCGACCCCGCTTCGCCTGTGCCATCACTGCCCCCGCAGGTAGACCTGCTGCCCCTCGACGTATGTGCGCACGACCGTAGTCGATGCGATCTCGTCAGCATTCCCGGCGAAGGGGTCTCGGTCGAGCACCGCCAGGTCGGCGAGCGCTCCCTCGCGCAGGTGGCCGGTGGAGTCCGCGTGGCCGTTGATGCGCGCGGTGCCGGCCGTGTAGGCCGCCATCGCGACCGCCAGCGGGAGCGCCTGCTCCGCGTACAGCGGCTCCGTGCCCTCCTCCGCGCCGGGGACCATGCGGTTGACGGCGACGTGGATCGCGGCGAGCGGGTCGGCGCTGCTCACCGGCCAGTCGCTGCCGGCAGCGAGCTGTGCGCCCGCACGCAGCAGGCCCGCGAACGGGTACTGCCACGAGGCCCGGCGCTCGCCGAGGAACGGGATCGTGAGCTCGTCCATCTGGTCCTCGTGCGCGGCCCACAACGTCTGGATGTTCGCGGTGGCGCCGACCCGGGCGAAGCGCGGGATGTCGTCGGGGTGCACCACCTGCAGGTGCGCGAGATGGTGCAGCCCGCCGTCGGGACCGTTCGCTGCCCGCGCGGCCTCCACGGCGTCCAGGGCGTTGCGGACGGCCCGGTCGCCCAGCGCGTGGAAATGCACCTGGAAGCCCAGTGCGTCGAGGCGCGGCACGTACTCCAGCAGACCCACGGGGTCGACGAAGTCGAGGCCGCTGTTCTCCGTTGCGCAGCCGCATCCGTCCTCGTAGGGCTCGAGCATCGCCGCGGTGTAGTTCTCGGCGACGCCGTCGAGCATCATCTTCACCGTCGTCGGCCGGAAGCGGCCCGCGCCGCCGTCGCCGCGACGGTCGACGAGCTCGTCGATCTGGTCGCTGCTGCGGGCGCGGTCCCACCACAGCGAGCCGACCACGCGGGCCACGAGATCGCCGCTCCGGGCTGCGTGCAGGTACACGGGGAGGATGTCGTCCTGCCCGAACATCGCGCCGACGGCGGCGTCCTGCCACGACGTGATGCCGAGGGAGAACATGTGCTCCTGGGCGACGCGCAGCCCGGCGAGCTGCTCGTCGAACGTGATCCCGGGCAGCAGATGGTCGATGAGGTGGCCCGCGCCCTCGTGCAGCGTGCCGGCGGGGTAGCCGTCGGGCTCGCGCTCGATGCGGCCGTCGGCGGGATCCCGTGTGCCGGCGTGCATTCCGGCCGCCTCGATCGCGCGCGTGTTCACCCACGTGCCATGGCCGTCGCGGTTGACGAGGTAGACGGGCCGGTCGGGCACGACGGCGTCGAGCATCTGCCGGGTGGGGGTGCCCCCCGGGTAGTGGGACATCGACCAGCCGCCGCCCACGATCCAGGCCAGATCCGGGTTCGCCTCGGCGTACCGGCGGATCGCCGAGAGCGCCTCGTCGGCGCTCTCGCAGTGGTGGACGTCGCAGCGGTTCATGTCGACGCCGGCCATCACGGGATGGACGTGCGCGTCCTGGAAGCCTGGCAGCACCAGGCCGCCGGCGACGTCGACCACCTCTGTGCGCGCTCCTCGGAGCGCGAGCACGTCGGCGTCGTCGCCGACCGCCACGATGCGCCCGTCGGCTACCGCCAGCGCGCCGGCGCGCGGCGAGGCCATGCCCTCGGTCCACAGCGAGCCGCCCGCCAGGATCAGGTCCGGGCCGGCCGCGGTCGAGGTGTCGGTCATGGGGTGCTCCCGCTGCTCAGGCGCTCTGGTGGACGATCTCGCCGTCGACGACGGTGAGATGGACGGGCAGGTCGATGACGTCGTCCGGGGAGACCGTGGCGATGTCGTCGCCCCACGCCACGAGGTCGGCGGGGGCTCCGACCCGCAGGACGCCGCCGTCGCCGCCGTCGACGCGGGCCGCGTTGATGGTGTAGCCCTCGAGCGTCTGCAGACCGGTCAGGGCTCGGCTCTCCCCGACGGGCCGCGGGTCGTCGACGTCGTGGGCCCGACGCATCTGCGCGGCGAAGAACCCGAACCGCGGGTCGTAGGGCGCCACCGGCCAGTCCGAGCCGAGGACGACGTTGGCGCCCATCGCCCAGATGTCGCCGGACGGCATCGCGTGCCGGCAGCGGTGGATGCCGAGGCGCTCCGACCACGGGTCGCTCATGTCGGGGTTGAGCCAGCGCATGTGCACCGGCTGCATCGAGGCGTGGACCCGCTCGGTGGCGAAGCGACGCTGCGTCTCGGGAGGCGGCGCCTCGATGTGCTCGATGCGGTGGCGGCCGTGCGAGCCGACTGCGGCGTAGGCGTCGAGCACCTCGCGCACTGCGCGGTCGCCGATCGCGTGGGTGGTGATGTAGAAGCCGGCGTCGTGGAAGCGCTTGATCGTGCGGCGGTAGCGCTCGACGTCCGGCCACATCGGGTCGGTGCCGGCACCGTGCGTGTCGGGCTCCTCGAGCCAGGCGGTGCCGGTGTCGATGACGCCGTCGAGCATGAACTTCAGCGAGTTAGCGGTCCACCGGCGCCCGTGCAGGTCGCGCCGAGTCACGATGTCGGCCAGCGCGTCCTCGTCGTCGGACGGGTCCACCCAGTTGTGCTGGCGGACGCGCAGCCCGAGCAGCCCCTGCGCCTCGAGCGCCGCGAGGGCGTCGAGCGTCTCGCGGCCTCCGTCCATGTTGTGCACGCCGGTGATGCCGACGGCGTTCTGCGCGCGGATGGCGTCGACCACCCAGCCCATGCGCTCCTCGGGCGACGGCTCCGGCTCGTGCGACCACACGGTCTGGATGGCCGACATCTCACGGAGCTCGCCTGTGGGGTCCCCCTGGTCGTCGACGACGATGATCGAGCCGTCGGGGAACTCCCGGGATCCGATGACGCCGGCGATCCGCAGCGCCTCGGCGTTGGCGAAGCCGGTGTGGACGTCCAGCGAGTGGATGAGCATGGGGCCGTCGCCGGCGGCGTCGTCGATGAGCGAGTGGTGGAACTCGAGGCCGCCGAGCGCGGCGTACTCGAAGGCGTAACCGCGCACCCAGGCGCCCGGACCGACGCGGCGGCGCTCCTCGCGGAGCAGGTCGCGGACGCGGTCGAGGGTGGCGACGCGGTCGAAGTTGATGCCGCGGCCGATCTGCGCGCCCATGAGCAGGTGCTGGTGGCCGTCGACGAGGCCGGGGGTCACGTGCCAGCCGCGGCCCGAGAGCACCTGCGTGCCGGCGTCGCACGCCTCGCGCACCTCGGCCGTGCTGCCGATGGCGACGATGACGCCGTCCTTGATCGCGACCGCGTCGGCAGTGGGCGCGGCAGGGTCGAGCGTGCGGATCGCGACGTCGACGATCGCGAGATCGGCTGGCACAGCGGGCTCCTCGGGGTGTGCGGTCGGTCAGGAGGTCTCGTGCCGGGCCACAGCCCACAGCTGCGAGAGGCAGGCGGTCATGAGCGGATGCACCTGGTCGGGGAACGACGACATCCCCACGACCATGAGGCGCTGCTCGGGGTCGACCCAGCAGAACTGGCCGTGGATCCCGAGCATGGTCGCGGTGCGGCCGGGTTCGAGCATCCACGTCTGGTTGTGGTACTCGGCACCGGGGAAGGCCTCGGCGCTCTCGCCGCGGGAGAACGCCTCAGCCCGTGCGGGATCGGGCCTGAAGGCCTCGGCGATCCAGGCCGCCGGCACCACCTGCGAGCCGTCGAGCGTGCGGCCGCTGTCCAGCAGCAGGTGGCCCCATCGGACGAAGTCGCGCAGCGTCAGATTGGCCTGCCCCTCGACGATCGGCAGGCCCGTGCTGTCGAGGTTGAGCAGCGCCGGCTGCTCTGCGCCGAGGCGGCGGTAGAGGCGCTCCTCGTAGAGATCGAGCGCAGGCACGCCGTAGGCCCGCTCCACCGCGATCGGCAGCAGGTTGGTGAGGTACGAGGCGTAGTTGAACCGGCTGCCCGGCTCGTCCGAGCGCCGGGTCAGCTCGCGCACAACGAACGCGAGCGCGCCCTCGCCCGGTGCCTGCTGCTCGTAGTACTCGACGGCCGCGGCGTAGCGCCAGTACATCGAGTCCGGCCGCTCGTAGTGCTCCTCGGTGTCGATGCCGGCCGCCATATCGAGGACGTGCTGCACCGTGACGCCGTCCCACGCGGCGATGGCGCCGAGCTCCTCGACGTACTCCGAGATCGGGGCTGCGACGTCGACGCGCCCCTCGTCGACGGCGATGCCGACGAGCATCGAGGTGAGCGTCTTGGTGCAGGAGTGGACAACGTGCCGGTCGGTCTCGTCCATGCCGTCGCGGTAGGTCTCGAGGACGAGGCGGCCGTCCTTCACAACAGCCAGGGCGTCGGTGCGCAGCCGCCGGTCGAGGAACTGCGCGCCGGACATCGGACGCCCCGTGAGCGGGTCGACGAACTCGGCGGACTCGAGGTCGAGGGCCTCGCCGACGGGGATCGGCGCCCCCGGACCGCCCGTCTCCAGCTCGGCGCTTCGCATCCGCTCGGCGGTGGTGATCTGGCCGCGGGCCAGGTTGGCGGGCGTGTCCCACGTGCGGCCGTCGTAGCCCACGGCAGCCATCGCGGCAGGGGTGCCGGACGGTTCGAGGAACCGCACCACGCCAGCCTCCAGGACGTCGAAAGTACCTGCTGCTCAATGGGTTCTGCGGATGCATGTTTCGTCCGGGTTAACGGAGCGGGCACCGTGCAGGGCGCCAGCGCACCGTGCGGCAACGGTTTTGTCAAGGGTATTGACGCGAACGGTGCCAGGTCCTACGTTCGCCCGCATCCCACGGCGACGGGAGCCGACATGACCGACCTGCACTACCTGAGCGCGACCGAGGTGCTGCGCGCCTTCCGCGAGCGAGAGCTGTCCCCGGTCGAGGTCTTCGACGCGGTCGCGGCGCGAGCCGACTCGGTCGAGCCCACCGTGAACTGCCTCCTGGAGCGCGACGTCGAGGCGTCGCGCGCCGAGGCGCAGCGCGCGGCCGACCGGTACGCCGCAGGGGCACCCGCCGGGCCGCTCGACGGCCTGCCGGTCGTGCTCAAGGAGGAGCAGCCCATCGCCGGCCGCTCCCTGCGGCTCGGGTCGCTCGTGACCGAGGGCTACGTCTCCGAGGAGACGCACCCCGTGGCCGAGCGCGTGCTCGCCGCCGGCGGAGTCGTCCACGCGCGGACCACGACGCCGGAGTTCTCGTGCGCCGCCTACACGCACTCCCGGCTGTGGGGCCTGACGCGCAACCCGTGGAGCCCCGACTGGACCCCCGGCGGCTCGTCCGGCGGCTCGGGCGCCGCGCTCGCCTCCGGCACGGCGTACCTCGCGTCGGGCTCCGACATCGGCGGCTCGATCCGCATCCCGGCGTCGTTCTGCGGCGTCGTCGGCTTCAAGGCGCCGTACGGCCGCGTGCCGGCGATCGCGCCGTGGAACCTCGACACCTACTGCCACGACGGCGCGATGGGCCGCACGGTCGCCGACACCGCGCTGCTGCACAACGTCATCCAGGGCCAGCACCCTCTCGACCACGTGTCGCTGCCGGCGCTGCCGATCCCCGAGGAGCTCGGCGACGTCCGCGGCCTGCGCGTGGCGCTGGCCGTGACCCTCGGCGACCTGCCCGTGGAGCCGGTGGTCGAGGCCAACACGCGCGCGTTCGCCGACGCGCTGAAGGCGGCCGGCGCCGTCGTCGAGGAGGTCGCCGTCGGCATCAGCCGCGAGGCGCTCACCGAGGCCGCGCTCGTGCACTACGGCTCGATCATGGGCCCGTCGATGGGCGACCTCGGTGTCGAGGCCTCCGCGTTCGAGAACTACACCCAGCACTTCCTGCAGATGGCCACAGCCGCTGCGGGGCGCACCTCGGTGTACCAGGGACTGGCCGGCGAGTCCGCCGTGCATCTCGCCCTCGCGCAGGTCTTCCTCGACCACGACGTCCTCATCTGCCCCACCGCCGGCGGCTACGGGTTCCGCGCCGGCGAGGAGTACGCCGAGGGCATCGACGTCGCGGGCACCCACCTGGACATGTACCTGCTCGCGTGCCAGACGCCGGTGTTCAACATCGCGAGCCGCCATCCGGTGCTCTCGGTGCCCTCCGGAATGGGGCCCAACGGCGTGCCCACCGGCGTGCAGGTCGTCGCGCGCCCCTACGACGACGTCACGGCGTTCCACGCCGGTGCCGCGGCCGAGCGCGAGCTCGGCCTCTGGAACGACCCGTCCTGGCGGCCGGCCCTCTAGGACGGGAACGGCGCCAGCCCCTGCGCCATCGAAGCCGCTGCGTCCTTGAGGACGCAGCACCGCACGATCCGCTCCACGGCACGACCCGCGCGACCAGCACTGCTCATGGCAAGCCAGGCCGACCCCGCCCGCCCGGAAGGACCACGATGCCCTCCTCCAGCCCCCGCCGCGCCATCCTCGCGATCGTCGCGATCGGCGCCGCCGCGAGCCTCACGGCCGCGTGCACCGGTGCCCCGCCGCCCACCACGACCGGGTCGGGCACGCCGACCGCGCAGACGTCGGACTTCACGATCGACACGCCGGCACCCACCAAGGACGCCGGTGACGTCGTGTGGGCCACCTACCGCGAGACCCAGACGCTCGACCCGATCCAGGGCTTCGACTACCCCGAGCAGACCGCGGTGTCGATCCTGTGCGACTCCGTGCTCCGTCAGAGCAACGACATGAGCTACGGCGACGGCCTGGCCAAGGTCACCAACCCGTCGCCCACCGAGTTCGACTTCGAGATCAACGCCAACGCGAAGTTCTGGGACGGCAGCCCGGTCACCGCCGAGGACGCCGTCTACAGCCTCAAGCGCGCCGCCGACCCCAACGGCGGCGGCTTCTACGCGGGCACCTTCGACCGGGTGAAGAGCATGGACGTCACCGGTGAGAAGACCTTCAAGATCGTCCTCAACGAGCCCGACTACTGGCTGCTCGGCGAGCTGTCGTCGACCCCGGGCGCCGTGGTGAAGAAGGCCTACGCCGAGTCCAAGGGCAAGGACTTCGGCACCGTCACCGGCGGCACCATGTGCTCCGGGCCGTTCAAGCTCGACTCCTGGGAGACCGGCAAGGGCGTGAAGATGGTGCCCAACGCCGACTACTGGGACTCCTCCCTCCCCAAGCCGCAGCTCACCAGCCTCACGCTCATCGGCGTGCCGGACGACGCGACGGCCACGGCGGGCCTCAAGACCGGCGCCATCGACGGCACCTACGCGATCGCGCTGTCGACCCTCGGCCAGCTCGAGAGCGACCCCAGCGTGAAGGTGTACCAGGGCCCGCCCTTCCTGTCCTCGGCCATGGTGATCAGCGCGACCAAGGGCCCGCTCGCCGACCCGAAGGTCCGGCAGGCTGTGAGCTTGGCCCTCGACCGCAAGGGCATCGCCAACACCGTCTTCAAGGGTGCGGCCAACCTGCCCTCGGCGCTGCAGGGCTCCGGCACGTGGGGCACCGCCTACGACACGTTCAAGGCCGGCTACGACGCGCTCCCGGTCATGGACCAGGACCTCGCCAAGGCCCAGGAGCTGGCCAAGTCGCTCAACATCGCCGGCCAGACGGTCAAGATCGGCACCTCCTCGGGCATCCCGGCTCTGAACTCGATCGCCCTGGCCTTCCAGGCGGCGTGCGAGGCGGTCGGGCTCAAGGTCGAGCTCGTCAACGTCAGCCCGTCGAACTACATCAACTTCTTCATCGACCCCGCCGCCTGGAGCTCTGTCGACGCCTTCGCGACGTCGAACTACGGCGACTACGCCGACCCGTCGGCGCTGTACAAGTCGATGGCGTACCCCGGCGGCTCGCAGAACTACAGCGGCTACGACAACGCCGAGGTCAAGGCTGCCCTCGACGCCGCTCGCAGCGAGGCCGACGACGTCAAGCGCGCCGAGTACGTGATCACCGCGCAGAAGAAGATCACCGAGGACCTCGTGTGGTTCCCCATGGTCGCGGCCAACAACGTGCTCATCATGAACAAGGACGTCACGGGCGCGCCCGCGACCTTCGTGTACATGTTCGGGCCGTGGGCGGCCTACCTCGGCGGCGCCTGATCTGACGCACTGACTCGGGAGGCACGGACGTGATCGCATTCCTCGGCAAGCGCATGGCGATGCTGCTCGCCACGCTGCTCGTCGCGAGCTTCGCGATCTACGGCGCGCTGTACCTGGCGCCGGGAAGCCCCATCGCGGCGCTGACCGGCGGCCGGTCCGTGCCTCCCGAGGTGCTCGCTCAGCTCGAGGAGCGCTACCACCTCAACGAGCCTTTCCTGACGCGGTACTGGCTGTGGCTCAGCGGGGTCGTGCGGGGCGACCTCGGTGAGTCGATCCCGCTGCGCCAGGACGTCTCGACGATCATCGGCCAGCGCATCGGCGTCACCCTCCAGCTGGTGATGCTGACCGCGGCGATCATCATCATCGTCGGCGTCGGCCTGGGCATCGTGGGGGCGCTGGGCCGCAAGTCGGTCGACTTCGGCGTCCTGCTGGCCTCGACGGTCTCGGCGGCGCTGCCGGCGTTCGCAGCAGCCGTCCTGTTGCAGTTCGTCTTCGGCGTGATGCTCGGATGGTTCCCGGTGCTCGGGACCGGCGACGGGTTCGTCGACCAGCTGCGACATCTGACGCTGCCCGCGCTGGCGCTGGCAGCGACCTCGGTGGCGCTGGTCGCGCGCGTGACGCGCACGGCGGTCCGCGACGAGCTCGACAAGGAGCACGTGCAGACCGCCGTGAGCCGCGGGCTCCCGTGGCGCGACGTCGTGCGCCGCCACGTCCTGCGCAACGCGGCCATCCCGATCACCACCGTCGTCGGCATCACCATCGCGAGCCTCATCGCGCTCGCCGCTGTGGTCGAGACCGCGTTCGGCCTCAACGGCCTCGGCGCCTACCTCGTGCAGGCTGCCCAGAACAAGGACTTCGCGACCGTGCAGGGCATCAGCCTGGTGCTGGTGTTCGCGTTCGTCATCACCAACGTGATCATCGACATCGCCTACGCGATCCTCGACCCGCGCGTGACCCTCGGGAGCCGTGCCCAGTGAGCATCGAGATCGTCGACCCCGTGGCGGAGGCCGAGGAGGCCTCGCCCGACCGCCGCACGCTGCGCAGGCTCGGGTGGGTGGGCTGGATCAGCATCGGCGTCATCGTCCTGGCGCTGCTGATGGCGGTCCTCGGCCCGATCCTGGCCCCGTTCGACCCCAACCAGGGCGATCTGTCCTTCGCCAACGTGGGGCCGTTCGGCCAGCACCTGCTCGGCTTCGACGGCCAGGGGCGGGACGTGCTGTCCCGCCTGCTCGTCGGCGCCCGCACCGCCATCTTCGGCGCCGCTGCCGTCGCGCTGGTCGCCGTTGTCATCGGCACCACACTCGCCCTGGTCACGGCGTGGTTCGGCGGCAAGGTCGACGCGACGGCGTCGGTCGTGATCGACGTCGTGTTCGCCTTCCCCGGCATCCTGCTCGCGATCCTCGCCGCCGCGGTCTTCGGCCCGTCGCTGTTCTCCGCGGGCCTGGCGCTCGCCATCGCGTACTCGCCCTACGTCGCCCGGGTGCTGCGTGGTGCGGCGCTCAAGGAGCGGGCGATGACCTACATCGCCGCTCTGGAGGTGCAGGGCTTCGGCGCCTGGCGGCTGTGCGCGCGGCACCTGCTGCCCAACATCTCCAGCCTCATCGTGGCGCAGGGAACGATCCTGTTCGGCTTCGCGATGGTCGACCTCGCCGCCATCTCGTTCCTCGGCCTCGGCGTCCAGACGCCGCAGGCCGACTGGGGCGTCATGGTGAGCGAGGGCAAGACGAGCCTGCTCCAGGGCTACCCGCTGGTGTCGATCTCGGCCGTGCTCTGCATCGTGGCGGTGGTGGCGGCCGTGAGCTTCCTCGGCGACCGGCTCGACACCTCGTCGAAGGCGGTGAACCGATGAGCGCGCTGCTCGAGGTCCGCGACCTCACCGTGCAGTTGAAGATGGACTCGGGCATGCGCGAGGTCATCACGGGCACCTCGCTGACCATCGCCGAGGGCGAGGCCATGGGCCTGGTGGGCGAGTCCGGCTCGGGCAAGTCCATGACAGCCAAGGCGATCGCCCGCCTGCTGCCCGACGGCGCCGACGTCCAGGGCAGCGTCACCTTCGACGGCACCGACGTCCTCGCCCTCGACGGCGACGCGCTGCGCAAGCACCGGGCCCAGGTGGCCGTGGTGTTCCAGGACCCGCGCGCGCACATCAACCCGGTGCGCCGCATCGAGGACTTCATGACGGAGTCGCTGCGCATCCTCGAGAGCGTCTCGAAGCCCGACGCGGCCAAGCGCGCGGCTGCCGCGCTCGAGGAGGTGGGCATCGACGACCCGGGCAAGCGGCTGCGGCAGTTCCCCCACGAGTTGTCCGGCGGCATGCTCCAGCGCGTCATGATCGCCACCGCGCTGCTGTCCGAGCCGCGCCTCCTGCTGGCCGACGAGTGCACCACGGCGCTCGACGTCACGACGCAGGCGGAGGTGATGGCGATCCTCGACGACCTGCGCCGCGACCGGGGCCTGTCGATGCTGTTCATCACCCACGACCTCGAGCTCGCCGGCGCGGTCTGCGACCGCACCTGCGTCATGTACGCGGGGCAGGTCGTCGAGACCCGCGCCGCGAGCCTGCTCCACGGGGATCCGCTGCACCCCTACTCCGCCGCGCTGGTGCAGGCGCGCCCCGACATCTCGTCCACGGCCGAGCGGCTCGTGGCGATCCCGGGGCGACCTGTCTCGGCCTTCGAGGCGCCGTCGGGCTGCAGGTTCGCGCCGCGCTGCCCGCACGCCGAGGACGCCTGCCGCGCCGAGGAGCAGGTGCTGACCGAACTCGACGGCGGCCGCGTGCGCTGCCGGCGCGCCGCGGAACTGCGCGGTCGACTCCTGGACGGTGCCCATGTCTGACGAGGTCCGCGGGCCCGCGACCCGTGCCACGCTCGACGACGCCCAGCCCGTGCTCTCGGTCCGCAACCTGCGCAAGGTCTTCGGCACGCAGGTCGCGGTCGACGACATGACCTTCGACCTCATGCCGGGGCGTTCGCTGGCCATCGTGGGGGAGTCGGGCAGCGGCAAGACCACGGTCGCCCGGATGATCTGCGGGCTCGAGAAGCCGACGTCGGGCACTATCACGGCGTGCGGCCGCGACCGCTCCAAGCCGGCCCGCCGCGGCAGCGAGCGCAAGGCGCGCGGGCGCGAGGTGCAGATCGTCTTCCAGGACCCGTACTCCTCGCTCGACCCCCGGCAGTCGGGCGCCGAGCTGATCGACGAGGTGCTACGGGTGCACCACGACCACGACGCCGCCGACCGCAAGCGGATCGTGGCCGAGCTCGCCGAGGTGGTGGGGCTCGATCAGCGCCAGATCAACGCGCTGCCCAAGGCGCTGTCCGGCGGCCAGCGCCAGCGCGTCGCCATCGCGCGGGCGCTGGCCACCGATCCGCGGGTGCTCATCCTCGACGAGTCGGTCGCGGCGCTCGACGTGTCGATCCAGGCCCAGGTGCTCAACGTCCTCGCCGACATCCGCGACGACCGCGGCATCAGCTACATCCTCATCAGCCACGACCTCGCGGTGGTGCGCCAGCTGACCGAGGAGACGATCGTGATGCAGCGCGGCGTGGTCGTGGAGCGCGGCGAGACCGGCCAGGTCCTCGACGACCCGCAGCACCCGTACACCAAGCTGCTTCGGGCGTCGGTGCCCGGGCCGGGCTGGAAGCCGCAGCGCATGCGCGACCGGATCGCCGCGCAGGCCTGAGGCCTGGCGCCATCCCGGCGGAGGCTGGCAGGCACGGCCGCAGCCGCGCGCGTCGCGGCTCGCTAGCCTGCAGCGTCAGCGACGTCGACAGGCAGGTGCAGCAGTGGGGACGTCAGAGGGCCTGACGGTGCTCGGGGCGTGCCATCACGACTGCCCAGATACGTGCGCCTGGGAGGTCACCGTCGTCGACGGCGTGGCGACGCGCTTGCGCGGCAGCGCCACCCACCCGTTCACCCGCGGGACGCTGTGCCCGAAGGTCAACCGGTTCCTCGACCGCGTCTACCACCCCGACCGCATCCTGACGCCGCTGCGCCGCACGGGGCCCAAGGGCTCCGGCCAGTTCGAGCCCATCGGCTGGGACGACGCCGTCGCCGGCGTCGCCGGGCGGATGGACGCGCTCATGGCCTCGGGCCGCGCCGACTCGATCCTGCAGTTCTCCTTCGCGGGGACGCAGGGCCAGGTGCAGATGGGGCTGCTCATCGACCGGCTCTTCGACGTCGTCGGCGCCGCGGACATCCATCGCGAGCTGTGCGGCGTCACCGCCTGGCGCGGTGCGGCGTCGGTGCTCGGGGCGCCCTTCGGGCTCGATCCCGAGATGATCCGGCACGCGCGCACGATCGTGCTGTGGGGCACCAACACCCGTGTCACCAACCGGCACCTGTGGCCGCTGGTCGAGGAGGCGAGGTCGGCCGGCGCGGTGGTGGTGGCGGTGGACCCGGTACGCACGGAGACCGCGCGCGCCGCCGACGTGCACCTGCAGCCGCGCCCGGGCTCCGACGTCGCCCTCGTGCTCGGCGTCGTGCACGTCCTCGACCGCGATGGCCTCGTCGACGCCGACTGGATCGACCAGCACACCTCCGGCTGGCCCGAGCTGCAGGCGAGTGCGCGCGCCTGGACGCAGGAGCGGACGGCCGCGGCGACCGGCGTGCCGGCCGAGCGCGTCGAGTGGCTCGCGCACCGCATGGCGGGCGAGCGTCCCACCGCGGTGCGCTCCCTGATCGGGGCGGAGCACCGGGAGAACGGCGAGGAGATCCTCCGCGCCGTGGCGATGCTGCCGGCGGTGCTCGGCTCCTGGCGCGACGTCGGCGGCGGTCTCGCCCGGTCGGCCCAGATGTGGCACACCGCGGCGCTCCGCTCCCCCGAGCGGCCCCGGCGGCGCGCGGTCAACATGGCCCGGCTCGGCCAGGTGCTCGTCGACCCAGGCGAGGGCGACCCGCGGATCGAGCTGCTCTTCGTGCACAACTCCAACCCCGCCGCGATCGTGCCCGACCAGAACCGGGTGGTGGCCGGCCTCGAGCGGGAGGACCTCTTCACGGTCGTCGTCGAGCAGTTCATGACCGACACCGCGAAGTACGCCGACATCGTGCTGCCAGCCGCCTCTCAGATCGAGCAGCTCGACCTCGCCCATTCGTGGGGTCATCTGTACCTGGCGCTCAACCAGCCTGCCGTCGCGCCGCTGGGGGAGGCGCTGCCCAACAGCGAGATCGCGCGGCGCCTCGCCTCTGCGCTCGGCATCGACGACGAGCTGCTGTCGCTGAGCGACGAGGAGGCGGTGCGCTGGCTGCTGTCGAGCGGGCACCCCTTCCTCGACGGCATCACCTACGAGCGGCTCGCCGAGGATGGCTTCGCCAGGCTGTCGGTCGACCCTGCCCTGCGGCCGCACGTCGACCCTGTGCCCGACGTCCCGACAGCGCCCATGCGCCTCGGCCCGCTCGGGCACAGGCCGGGCCGGGAGACCGTCGGCGGCGGGTCCGCGCTCGAGCAGCGGTTCCCGCTCGCCCTCATCTCCCGCAAGCAGCACCAGAAGTTCCTCAACGCGAACTACGGCGGTTTCGCCGAGCACCACCCGTCGTCGGGCCGCCCGTCCCTGCAGATCCACCCCGACGACGCCGACGCCCGGGGCATCGCCGACGGCGACCTGGTACGGGTGCACAACGATCGCGGCGCCCTGACGCTGCACGCCGAGCGCACCGACGACCTCCAGCCCGGGCTCGTGGCCATCCCCTTCGGCTGGTGGCACCGGAGCACGCCCGAGGGCCGGGCGGTCAACGCCCTCACGAACGCGTCACTGGCCGACGACGACCGGGGCTCGGCCTACTTCCACGACACGCTGGTCGAGGTAGCGCCCGTCAGCTAGTCCTGCGCTGTGTCGCGGCGGCGTCGCAGGTATGTCGCAGTCATGTCTCACGCGCGATCTCGATTTCTTCTTCCTGCGCGGCCGCAAGCACAATCGTCGCCAAGTGCGTCCGATGTGCGGGCGCGGCCCCGGCCGTTCCTGCACGGCCGGGCAGGCTGACGAGGATGAGCATGCGAGGCGACGCACCCACCACCCCGGCGCGCGGACGTACGACGTCGGCCCCGACATCCGGCCGTGGCGTCCTGTGGCGCGCCGTTATCGCTGTCGTGGTCGTGGCCCTGTCGGTGTGGGTCGCGCTCACGACGCCGATCACCCTCGGGCTCGACATGCGCGGCGGCACGCAGGTGACGCTGCAGGCACAGAGCACCTCGGCCGTCACCGTCGACAGCGAGGTGACCGACCGCGTCGCCGAGATCCTCGAGCGCCGCGTGAACGCCCTCGGCGTGGCCGAGACGACGGTGGTGCGCCAGGGCGACGACCGGATCGTCGTCGAGCTCCCCGGCGTCGAGGACCCGCGCGAGGCCGCCGACGCGCTGGGCCGCACCGCTCAGCTCACCTTCCACGCCGTGTCGTCCAGCGACGGCGCGGTCGACCCGTCGAAGGAGCCGCCGGCCTTCGACCCGGTCAAGGGCGGCCAGCTGCCCACCGCCGAGGGCGAGCTGATCACGGTCGGCCCGGCCGTCATCACCGGCGAGGAGGTCGGTGACGCGACCGGCGGCATCCCGCCGGGCTCGCCGGCGGCGAGCGTCCAGGTGTCGTTCAAGGGCGAGGGCCAGGACGCGTGGGTCAAGCTCACCGGCGAGGCCGCCTGCTCCCCCGCGGGCGACCCCATGCGCCGCGTCGCCATCGTGCTCGACGGCACGGCCATCACCTCTCCGCAGGTGGATCCCAGCGTGAACTGCGGTGTGGGCATCCTCGGCGGCTCCACCGAGATCACCGGCCAGTTCACCCTGACCGAGGCGCAGGAGCTCGCCGCCCTGATCAACGGCGGCGCGCTGCCGGTGCCGGTCGAGATCATCGAGCAGCGGGTGCTCGGCCCGACCCTCGGCGAGGAGGCGATCTCCGCCTCGGTCAAGGCCGGCCTCATCGGCATCCTGCTCACCGGCATCTTCATCGTCGTCATCTACCGGCTGGTCGGTCTGCTCGCGAGCATCGCCCTCGGCTGCTACGCGCTGATCTCCTACGCCGTGCTGGCCGCGCTCGGCTCCGTGCTCACGCTCCCCGGCATCGCCGGCTTCGTCCTCGCGATCGGCATGGCGATCGACGCGAACGTGCTCGTGTTCGAGAGAGCCAGGGAGGAGTACGCCCGGGGGCTCGCGGTCGACAAGGCCGCCGACGCCGGGTTCTCCAAGGCGTTCAGCGCCATCATCGACTCCAACGTCACCACGCTCATCGCCGCGGCCCTGCTGTTCTTCTACGCGTCCGGGCCGGTCAAGGGCTTCGGCGTCACGCTGTCGGTCGGTGTCATCGCGTCCATGGTCTCCGCGCTGATCATCACGCGGGTGCTCGTCGACCTGCTGGTGCGGCGCGCCTGGGTGAAGCGGCGTCCGCAGGTGTCCGGCCTGGCGAACGAGGGACGGGTGCGCCGGTGGATGGAGGGCAGCAACGCCGACCTCATGGGCCGCCGCCGGCTGTGGCTGTCGATCTCGACCATCCTCGTCGTGCTCTCCATCGCCGGCATCGCGGTCAAGGGCCTCAACCTCGGCGTCGAGTTCACCGGCGGCCGTCAGGTCGACTACGCCGTCGCCGGCAGCATCAGCGTCGAGCAGACCCGCGACCTGCTCGCCGAGCAGGGGATCAACGACGTCGTCGTCCAGCAGACCGACGGCCAGGACATCTCGATCCGCGGCGAGCTCAGCAACGACCAGGTGATCGCCGTCGACGGCGCCCTGGCCGACGCGACGGGCGGTAGGGCCGAGCGGACGCGCGACGAGCTGATCGGGCCGAGCCTCGGCGACGAGCTGCGGCGCAACGCGCTGATCGCGCTCGGCATCGCGCTGGTGCTGCAGCTGGCCTACCTCGCGTTCCGCTTCCGCTGGACCTTCGGCGCGGGCGCCGTCATCGCGATGTTCCACGACGTGCTCATCGTCACCGGCTTCTTCGCCTGGACCGGACGGCTCGTCGACGGCGTCTTCGTCGCGGCGATCCTCACGATCGTGGGCTACTCGGTCAACGACTCGGTGGTGGTCTTCGACCGGGTCCGGGAGGAATGGACCGACGATCCGAAGGCGGGATTCGACCGCAGCGCCAACCGCGCGATCCTGCGGACGATCCCGCGCACGGTCAACACCGGCATGGGTGCGCTGTTCATCCTCGGGGCGCTCGCGGTGCTTGGTGGCGACACCCTGCGCAACTTCGCCCTGGCGCTGATCATCGGCATCGTCATCGGCACGTTCTCGACCATGTTCACCGCCGCGCCGCTCACCTCGTTGCTCGAGCAGCGGTCCGGGATGAAGCCCCCACGGCCCAAGGCCAAGAAGCAGGAGACGCGCGATCCCGGCTGGACGGGCGCCGTCGTCTGATCGGGCGGGAGGCGTTTCGCCGCGCGTGCGCCGGGTAACCGCCGCAACGACGCGGGCCGGAGGACGGCACCGCCGGGCGGACGGAGCGTCGGATGGACTGGCAGGGCGGCCTCGAGCAGGCCTGGAGCAACGTCGCGGTCTTCGTGCCGAAGCTGCTCGCGTGCCTCGTGATCCTCCTGATCGGCTACCTCGTGGCCAAGGCGGTGGAGAAGATCCTCGACCGCGTGCTGGAGCGGATCGGCTTCGACCGCTGGGTCGAGCGCGGCGGCATCAAGCGGGCGCTGGCCCGATCCAAGCTGGACGCGTCGAGCATCCTGGCGCGGATCGTGTTCTACGCGCTCATGCTCGTCGTGCTGTCCACGGCGTTCGGGGTCTTCGGCGACAACCCCATCAGCGGCTACCTCGATGCCGCGGTCGCCTATCTGCCCAAGGTCTTCGTCGCGATCCTCATCATCGTGATCGCCTCGGCCATCGCATCGGGCGTGAAGACCCTCGTCGAGTCGAGCCTGGGCGGCTTGAGCTACGGCCGCCTGCTGGCCAACGTCGCGAGCGTGGTCATCATCGCGCTCGGCGTCATCGCGGCTCTCGACCAGCTCGAGGTGGCCGACAACGTCGTGAACGCGGTGCTCTACGCCTCGCTCGCCGCCCTCGCGGGCGTTGTCGTCGTGGCCGTCGGCGGCGGCGGGATCCAGCCGATGCAGGAGCGCTGGCGGCGCACCCTGGCCCGCTACGACCAGGAGAAGGACGCCGTCGGCGCGCGCCTGAGCGGCGACCAGCAGGGCATGCCGGCGGGCGTCATGCAGGACCCGGCCGGCACGCGGGCGGCCCAGCAGGATCCCTACGCCAGCCAGATGCCCACGGAGACCGCGCCGCTCGACCTGACAGAGCACGAGCAGCGCGCCTCGCAGGACCCGGGCTGGCGGCAGTAGCGCCTCGGCCGGCGCCGCGCCGGTCGCGACGCCGCCGCTGTGCGGCGGGCCCGGCTGGCGTTCCAGTCGGGCCCGCGCAGCTCAGGGCAGGGGCGGGTACTGCTTGCCCGTGAGCTCCTCGTCCTCGTAGATCTCCGACGGGGGCCCGACGATGAGCGGGTCGGGCGATCCGACGATAGACAGGTCCTTGTCCTCGTAGTCGAGCTGGGCGAGCACCCACCGCATCGCCTCCAAGCGGCCGCGCTTCTTGTCGTTGCTGCGGACCACGGTCCACGGCGCGTGCTCGGTGTTGGTGTAGAAGAACATCGCCTCCTTCGCCTCGGAGTAGGCGTCCCACTTGTCGAGCGACGCGAGGTCGGTGGGGCTGAGCTTCCACTGCCGTACCGGGTCGATCCGCCGGATGGTGAACCGGGTGACCTGCTCCTTGCGGCTCACTGAGAACCAGAACTTCACGATCTTCGTGCCGGACCGGGTGAGCATCTCCTCGAACTTCGGCGCCTGACGCAGGAACTCCCAGTACTCCTCGTCGCTGCAGAAGCCCATGACCCGCTCGACGACCGCGCGGTTGTACCAGGAGCGGTCGAACAGCACTATCTCGCCGGCGGTCGGCAGATGCTGGACGTAGCGCTGGAAGTACCACTGGCCCCGCTCCACCTCGGTGGGCTTCTGCAGGGCGACGACGGTGGCGCCGCGCGGGTTGAGATGCTCCATGAACCGCTTGATGGTTCCGCCCTTGCCGGCGGCGTCGCGGCCCTCGAACAGGATCGCGACCCGCTCGCCGCGCGCCTTGACGTGGGTCTGCAGCTTGAGCAGCTCGATCTGCAGCAGCCTCTTGGTCACCTCGTACTCGTGGCGCTGCATACGGTGCTGATAGGGGTAGCCCTCGCGCCAGGTGTCGAACGGCCGCCCGTCGGGCCCGAGCAGGACGGGGTCGTCGACCTCGTCCCACGTGCCCTCGACCGAGAAGCCGTGCTGCTCGATCTCCTCGTCCGAGAGCTCGCGCAGGGACGCGATGATGTCGCTGAGGTCGACCACCGTCTCGATGTCGACCTCGAGCTCGTCGTAGCCGGCCACGGCCTGCCTCCTCGAAGTCCTGACCCGATCGTCCACCACGCCAGCACCCGGAGTCAGGCGGTAGACCTATCTGGCGGCCGGTGCCCCCCGCGTCCCTCGTCACGGTGACGGAGCGGCTCGCCGGCGGTCCGGACCGCGGCCGCCTCGGCCATGGGCCAGGATGGCGCCGTGCTCCAGGTCGAGGTCAGCTGCCCGGCGGCGCTCGCCGGCCCTGCGCTCGAGCTGCTGCAGGAGCACCCCGCTGTGTCCGCGCTGTCGGTGGGCCGCGGCGCGAGCGTCAAGCCCGTGGGCGACGTCATCACCGCCTACGTCCCCCGAGAGGCGGCCAACGACGTCCTCGAGGAGCTGCGCACCCTCGGCATCCACCGCGAGGGCGCGATCCGGGTCACGCCGGTGGACGCGTGGATCTCGCAGCCGGGCTACGACGCCGAGCTGGCCGCCCCCGGGGCCGGCGCCGACGCGGTCGTCTGGCCGGAGGTGGTGCAGCGCGCCTACGCCGACACCGAGCTCACCTGGGCCTTCGTCTCGTTCATGGTGCTGGCGACCTTCATCGCCGCCGTCGCCATCGTGCTCGACTCGGTGGTGCTGGTCATCGCCGCCATGGTGCTCGGCCCCGAGTTCGGGGCGGTGGCGGCCCTCGGCCTCGCGCTGGTGCGCAAGCGACCCGGCCTGCTCGGCCGGGCGGGGCGCACGCTGGCGGCGGGGTTCGCGGTCGCGATCCTCGCCACGACGGTGTTCGCCGTCGCCGGCAACTACGTCGGGTGGATCGAGCCGGCCGACCTGCTCGGCGCCCGGCCGGGGACGGCCTTCGTCTACTCGCCGGACCGGTGGTCGTTCATCGTGGCCATCATCGCGGGAGCTGCGGGTGTCCTGTCCATCACGTCGTCGAAGTCCGGAGGGCTCGTCGGCGTGTTCATCTCCGTCACGACGATCCCCGCGGCGGGAAATGCCGCACTGGCCCTCGGGCTCGGCGTGTGGAGCGAGCTGTGGGGCAGCCTGCTGCAGCTCGTCGTCAACATCATCGGCATGGCGGTCGCCGGCTGGCTCACGCTGGTGCTCCAGCAGACCGTGTGGCAACGGGTGCGCATCCTGCGGAGGCGGCGCGCGCGCACGGACGACCCCCGGATCTGATCGAGCCGTCGGACGGCTGCGCACGACGGCGCCGGGCTCTAGCGTGGCGACATGTCCTCCACCGCCGAGAAGGCCTCCGAGCTCCAGCGCCTCCACGCCGCCCCCGAGCTGCTCGTGCTCGTCAACGTCTGGGACGTCGTCTCGGCCACCGTCGTGGCCCAGGCGCCCGGGACGACCGCGCTGGCCACGGCCAGCCACTCCATCGCGTCGTCGCTGGGCTATCCCGACGGCGAGGTGATCCCGCGCGACGAGATGCTCGCCGCGGTCGGCCGGATCGCCGCAGCCACCGACCTGCCGGTGACCGCCGACCTCGAGGCCGGCTACGGAGACGCAGGCGACACCGTGCGCCGCGCCATCGACCTCGGTGTCGTCGGCGCCAACATCGAGGACCAGATGAAGCCGTTGCCCGACGCCGTCGCCGCGGTCGAGGCGGTCGTGCGTGCGGGCGAGGCCGCCGGCGTCCCGTTCGCGCTCAACGCGCGCACCGATGCCTTCCTGCGGGCGGGCGACCGGGACCCGGCCGAGGTGCTCGCCGACGCGATCGAGCGGGGCCGCGCCTACCTGGACGCCGGCGCCACCTGCTTCTTCGCGCCCGGGAAGCTCGACGAGGACCAGGTGGAGGCGCTCGTCGACGCCCTCGGCCCGCAGAAGGTGTCGCTCATCGCCATCCCCGGGGCGATCCCCCTCACGGACATGCAGCGCCTGGGCGTGGCCCGCGTCTCGTTCGGGCCGTGGAGCCAGAACGTGGCGCTGACCGCGCTCTCGTCGCTCGTGGCGTCGGCGTACGACGGCGGCGGCGTGCCCGACGGAACCCAGCGCCTCAACTAGCGCCGGCGGCGCGCCCGTTTGTGACGCCTGCGTGAAACGGGCCGCACGAGGGCCGCGGGACGGTCACCATGACCCGCATGGCCGGCACCCCCGCACAGACCATCGCCTACCCCGCCCCCGGGTCGCGTCCGCGCAAGGTCAGCTCCGAGCGCACCGCGCCGCACGTGATCGTGCTCTTCGGCGCCACCGGCGACCTGGCGCGGCGCAAGCTGCTGCCAGGGCTCGCGCACCTCACGACCTCGGCGCTCGCGCCCGACCTGCGCATCGTCGCGACGTCGCTCGAGGAGATGGACGACGCCGCGTTCGCAGGGTTCGCGCGGGCCGCGGTCGAGGAGTTCGGTATCCACGGTGTGGGCCAGGAGCAGCTCGACGCGTTCTGCGAGCAGCTCTCGTACGTGCCGACGTCGGCCGGCGCGGAGGCCCTGTCCGCCGCCGTGGGGCGCGCCCGCGCCGAGCTCGGCGAGGACGCCCACCTCCTGCACTACCTGAGCGTCCCGCCCAAGTCGGCCTTCGCCGTCATGGCGATGCTGCGCGAGGCGGGGCTGGTCGAGGGCTCGCGCGTGATCATGGAGAAGCCCTTCGGGACCGACCTCGAGAGCGCGATCGAGCTCAACGACCATCTGCACGAGACGTTCAGCGAGGACCAGATCTTCCGCATCGACCATTTCCTCGGCAAGGAGGCGGCGCAGAACATCCTTGCCTTCCGGTTCGCCAACGGGCTGTTCGAGCCGATCTGGAACCGCAACTTCATCGACCACGTGCAGATCGACATCCCCGAGACCCTCGGGCTCGGCCGGCGGGCCTCGTTCTACGAGTCCACCGGCGCCTACAAGGACATGGTCGTCACGCACCTGTTCCAGGTGCTGGCGTTCGTCGCCATGGAGCCGCCGACGGCGCTGGAGCCGCGGGCGATCTCCGAGGAGAAGAACAAGGTCTTCCGCTCGCTGCTGCCCATCGACCCGGCCCACGTCGTGCGCGGCCAGGTGGCCGGCTACCGCGACCAGGAGGGCGTCGCGCCGGACTCCGACACCGAGACGTTCATCGCCCTGCGCTGCGACATCGACAACTGGCGCTGGGCCGGTGTGCCGTTCTACCTGCGCACGGGCAAGCAGCTCGCCGAGGGCCAGCGCATCATCTCGATCGCGTTCAAGGAGGCGCCGCGGTCGATGTTCGCGGTGAACTCCGGGGTGGGTTCGGCCGGCCCTGACCACCTCACCTTCGACCTCGCCGAGGAGTCGAAGGTGTCGCTGTCGTTCTACGGCAAGCGGCCCGGTCCGGGGATGTTCCTCGAGAAGCTGTCGATGCAGTTCTCCACGCGCGACACCGAGCGTGCCGGCGACGTCCTCGAGGCGTACGAGCGGCTGCTGCTCGACGCCATGCGCGGCGACCACACCCTGTTCACCACGTCGGAGGGCATCGAGAGCCTGTGGGCCCGGTCGCAGGACCTGCTCGACGACCCGCCGCCGGTGAAGCCCTACGCGCCCGGGTCGTGGGGGCCCAACGCGATCCACCAGCTCATCGCCCCGCACGCCTGGCGCCTGCCGTTCGAGCGCGTCTGGCGCGAGCAGCGCTGACGCACCGCTAGATGCCCGCACCTGGGTTGAGGATCCCCTGGGGGTCGAGGGCGGCCTTGACCCGCCGGTTGAGCTCGAGGACGTCGGGCCCGAGGTAGTCCTCGAGCCACGGCCGCTTGAGGCGGCCGACCCCGTGCTCGCCCGTGATGGTGCCGCCGAGATCGAGGGCGATGCGCATGACGGCGTCGTAGGCGCCGCGCGCCCGTGCCTCGGCGTCGGCGTCGGCGGGGTCGAAGACGACGAGCGGGTGGGTGTTGCCGTCGCCCGCGTGCGCCACGAGCGCGATCGTCGTGCCGTGCTGCTCGGCGATCGCCTCGATGCCGGCGACCAGGTCGCCGAGCCGGGGCAGCGGGACGCCGACGTCCTCGAGCAGGAGCCGGCCGGTGCGCTCCAGCGCGGGGATGCAGGCGCGCCGGGCCGCGACGAACGCCTCGGACTCGTCGGGGTCGTCGGTCGAGAGGACCTCGGTGGCCCCAGCCTCCTCGCAGATCTGCGTCACGAGGGAGATCTCCTCGGCCGCCGTGCCTGCCGGCTCGTCGGACTGCACCACGAGCATCGCGGCGGCGGAGCGGTCGAGACCCATCCGCAGCATGTCCTCGACCGCGTTGATGCTCGTGCGGTCCATCAGCTCGAGCATCGAGGGCCGCAGCCTCCCGGTGATGCCGAGCACGGCGGAGGTCGCGCTGGCGAGGCTGGGGAACGAGGCGACGAGCGTGGCCGGCCGGCGCTGCGCGGGGACGAGGCGCAGCACCGCCCGCACGACGATGCCGAGCGTGCCCTCGCTGCCGACGAACAGCCGGGTGAGCGGGAGCCCGGCGACGTCCTTGAGGCGCGGCCCACCGAGGTCGACGGCCCGTCCGTCGGCGAGGACGACGCGGAGCCCGAGCACGTAGTCGGTCGTGACGCCGTACTTCACGCAGCACAGGCCGCCGGCGTTGGTGGCCACGTTGCCGCCGATCGAGCAGATCTCGAACGACGACGGGTCCGGCGGGTACCAGAGCCCGTGCTCGGCCGCCGCCCGCTTCAGCTCGGCGTTGAGCAGGCCCGGCTCGGCGTAGGCCACCCGCGTGACGGGGTCGATCTCGACGGCCCGCATCCGCTCCAGCGAGAGCACGAGGCAGCCGTCGACGGCGTTGGCCCCGCCCGACAGCCCCGATCCGGCACCGCGCGGGACGACGGCGACGCCGTGCTCGGCGGCCCAGCGGACGGCGGTCTGCACGTGCTCGACCGACTCGGCCCGCACGACCACGGCCGGCGTGCCCGCGCCGGGGTCCTCGGTGCGGTCGCGGCGGTACTTCTCCACCGCCACAGCGTCGGTGACCGCCACGCCCGGGGGCAGCGCGGCCACGAGCGCCGCGACGGCGTCCGGGGCGGGTGCTCGCAGGTCCACAGCGTGATCCAAGCAGCCCGGTGGCCGCCCCGCAGGCGCTGCGGCCCGGGCCGCTTACGACGGCGGAGTTTCGCGTGAACCGGGGCGGAGGTGGGAGGATCTCCCACGGCCCGGACGGGCCCCGGCGCGCCCCCTTCCCGCGCTGCGACGCTGGCCAGCCCCGAGCGAGGAGGACGCGTGTCCGGCACCTGGGTCGTGGTCCCGGCCTACGACGAGGCCGAGAACCTCGAGGTGCTCGTCCCGCGCATCGTCGAGGCGGTCGAGGCGCTGCCGTCCGGCGGCACCGTCCTGGTGGTCGACGACGGCTCCCGCGACTCCACGCCCGAGATCATGGCCAAGCTGCAGGACGCGTACTCCGGCGTCCGCTACACCCGGATGGTGCGCAACAACGGCAAGGCCGCGGCGCTGCAGAAGGGCTTCGCCGAGGCGCTCGACGCCGGCGCGCAGTACGTCGTGATGATGGACGCCGACGGCCAGGACGACCCGGACGAGCTCGCGGGCCTGGTGGCCCGTCTCGCCGACGTCGACCTCGTCACGGGCGCCCGGGTCGAGCGCAACGACCGCTTCATCAAGCGGCACACGTCGCGCCTGTACAACTGGGCGACGGGGCGGCTCTCGGGTGCGCCCGGCCGCGACTTCAACTCCGGCTTCAAGGCGATGCGCGCCGAGGTGGCGCGCGACGTCTCGCCGATGCTGTACGGCGAGCTGCACCGCTACGTCACGGTGATCGCGCACTGGCTCGGCTACCGCATCGACGAGGTGCCGGTGTCGCACCACGCCCGGCTCTACGGCCGGTCGAAGTACGGCATCGCGCGGTTCTGGCGAGGCTTCATGGACCTGCTGACCGTGCGCTTCCTCATGAGCTACGAGCACCGCCCGTCGCATCTGTTCGGCGGCATCGGGATCGTCTCCGGCCTCATCGGCTTCGCGGTGCTCGCGTACCTCACAGTGCTCAAGATCATGGGCGAGCCCATCGGCAACCGGCCGCTGCTCATTCTCGGGGTGCTGCTCGTCGTCGTGGGCGTGCAGCTGGTGCTGTTCGGGCTGCTCGCGGAGCTCGTGGTCTTCCTGCGCAACCGGGATGCGCGCCGCGTGCCATGAGCCTCGCCGTCGAGGAGAGCACCGGGTCCCCGGTCGTGCGACGAGCGGTCGACCCGCGCCTGTCCACGGCCGTGCTCGCCATCTCGCTGACCGTCATCGCCGTCAACGTCGTGGTGCTGTTCGCGGGCGCCTGGCTGACGGGCGTCACCATCGACGAGCCGATCCACAACGACCGGCTGGGAAACTACTTCGAGACCGGCTGGTACCTGCCCGACCGCCAGATGACCGACGGGCAGCCGGACCTGTCGATCAGCGGCCTCTACGTCTACGGCCCGGTCGCCGCCCTCGTCGCCCACGTGTCGGCCGTGCTGCTCGGCACGGAGGGCTGGGGCGAGGTCTCCTGGACCGGCGAGGCGTACGCCGCTCGGCACATCGCGATCGCCCTGTTCTCGGTGCTGGGCATCGCGGCGGTGGGCGCGATCGTGAGGCTGCTGACCCGGTCCTGGCGATGGGCGGCCCTCGGCGCGGCGATGATCTCGGCCATCCCCACCTACACCGGCCACGGGATGTTCAACATCAAGGATGCCCCGGTCGCCGCCGGCTACACCGTGGTGACCCTCGGCGTCGTCGCGCTGTCCCGGCCCGGCATCGTCGAACGGCGGCTGAAGCTGCTCGGCGTCGGCGCGCTCGCGCTCGGGTCGGTGGTGCTCGTGGGCACGCGCCCGGGCACCTGGGTGGCTGTCGGGGCGAGCGTCGCCGCGATGCTGGGGCTCACGCTGGTCGTCGACTGGGCGAGCTGCGGCCGGTCGTGGGCGCTGCGGCGGCTGCGGGTGCGCTTCGGCCTGGCGCTGATCGGCGTCGCCCTCGCCTACCTCGTGCTCCTCGTCGTCTACCCGCAGGTGTTCGGCTCGCCGCTGCACCTCTACGAGGCGGTCAAGGACTCTGCCGACTACCCGTGGGACGACATCATCCTCACGGCCGGCCAGTACCTCTCGATGCCGCCGCCCTGGTACTACCTGCCGCTGTGGTGGCTGGCGCAGACGCCGGCCGTGATCCTCGTGCTGGCCTGGGTCGGGCTGCTGTGGCCGGTCGTCCTGCTGCTGCGCCGCCGGTCGGCGCAGTCCGGCGACGCCGCGCGCGCCGTGGGGATCGGGCTGGTGGCGGTGCAGGCGCTGGCCCTGCCGCTCATCGGGATCGCGACGACGGCCGTCTTCTACGACGCGACCCGGCAGGTGTTGTTCGTCCTGCCGGCCTGGGCCGCGTCGGCGGCCGTTGCCGCCTGGCTGCTGGCCCGCCGCTGGCAGTCGTCGCCGCGGCGCTGGCTGAGGCCGGGGCTGCAGGCCACGGTGGCCGCGGGCATCGTCGTCCCGACCCTGAGCGCGCTCACGCTGTTCCCGTACTCCTACTCGTGGTTCAACGCGCCGACCACGCTGTTCCCCATCAACACCAACTGGATGACCGACTACTGGTGGGCCAGCGACCGCGAGGTCACGCCCATGCTCCCGCTCGAGGAGCCGCACGCCTGCTACCCGTGGAAGCCCTCCGTGCAGCTGCTGTCGTGCACCATCGAGCCGCAGATGTGGCCGTACTGGGGCACGCGGGGCGAGTCCGCGACGGCCGGGCCGCTCGCCCCCGGCGAGTACTTCCGCGTGGCCTTCAACCGCGGGGGCAACGCGATCGCCGACCAGGGGTGCGAGATCGAGAGCATCGTCGAGCGGCGCCTGCTCTGGCAGACCCTGACGATGAGCTACGTCGAGCGCTGCGTCGTCCCGCTAGAGACCTACCCGGAGCTGACCGGCATCCGTGCGAGGGCGGGCGGCGGGGCCTCGCCGTACCTGCTGTGGGGCTGGTACCGCACCCCCGAAGCCGCCTACACCTGGGCCTGGGACGAGAAGGCCGACGTCGGCTTCGTGCTGCCCGACGCTTGGAAGGGGCGCGATGTGCGGCTGGCGGTCGACGCCGCCCCCTACATCCCCGAGGGCCAGACCAGCAGCAGCCTCGACCTCTACGTCAACGGCGTCCAGGTGGGCCACTACGACTACCGCGACGACGAGCTGCGCACCCTCACGGCCACCGTCCCGGCGGAGCTGCTGGCCTCGGTCGGCGACGGCCGGGTCGTGGTGCGCCTCGCGGCCCCCTTCGCCTCCGTGCCCACAGAGCCGGGGACCACCGGCCAGGCGCGGAGCCTTCGGCTGCAGTCGCTCGTCATCGAGCCGGAGGGCTGATGCTCAAGCAGATGTACGTCGGTGCGGCGCGCGGCGTCCGCAGCGGGCTCGACCGGGCGGGGCTCATCGAGCCGTGGGACCGCTGGGCTGCACGCTCGCGCGCGGGCCACTGGTCGCGGTCGCTGCTCGCGGTGTACGACCTCGACGACCTCGCGCGGCTCGACGTCCCTTGGTGGACCTACGACTCCGTGGGCAAGGTCGAGCGCCTTCTCGCGTCGCGCTCGGCGCCGCGGGTGCTGGAGTGGGGGAGCGGCTCCTCGACGCTGTGGCTGGCCAAGCGGTCCGCGGAGGTGCGCTCGATCGAGCACGACACCGACTGGGCGGCGCAGCTCGGGCCGCGGCTGCCGTCGAACGTCGAGCTCGTGTGCGTGCCGCCGGCGCCTGCCACGGGCCGCCCGGGCGAGGTCCGGTCGCACAAGAAGGGCTTCGAGGGCCTCGACTTCGCCGAGTACGTGGCTGCGGCGGGGCAGTTCGACGGGGCGTTCGACGTCGTCGTCGTCGACGGCCGGGCGCGCGAAGCGTGCCTGCCGGTGGCGCTCGACCGGCTGGCGCCTGACGGCGTCGTCGTGCTCGACAACGTCGATCGTGCCCGCTACCGCGATGCGGTGACCGCCCTCGGCGGAGCCGTCGAGGTCGACTGGACCCGAGGACTGACCCCCACGCTGCCCTACCCCACGCGCACCGCGCTGGTGCGCAAGCGGCCGGCCCGGCGGTGACCACCTCGCGGTGGTGGGACGTCGCGCGCGTCGCGTTCGTCGTCCTGGCGGTCGGCTTCGGCTGGTGGTGGCTTCGCGGGCGCTGGCCGGAGGTCGTCGACTCGTTGGCCGCCGTCGGCGTGGGGCGCACCCTGCTCGCTCTCGTCGTCGTCGTGCTTGGCCTGCTCCTCACCGGAGTGGTGTGGGCGGATCTGCTTGCTGCGTATGGCTTCGCGGTGCCGCGGCCGACCTCGATGTCGGTGTTCTTCGTCGGGCAGATCGGCAAGTACATCCCCGGCTCGGTCTGGTCGTTCGGCGCCCAGGCGAGGATGGCGACGCGCTACGACGTCCCCGCGCGCACGACGGTGGCCACCGGGCTGGTGTTCCTGTGGTGGAGCGTCGTCACGGCCGTCCTCGCCGCGGGTGCCGGGCTGCTCGCGGGCCTCGACGTCTACGGGCTCCCCTCGTGGCTGGGGGCTGCGGCCATCGCGCTGGCGCTGGTCGCGCTGACCCCGCCGGTGACGACGCGGCTGGCGGGCTGGCTCGCGGGCACCGCCCGACCGGCCCACCCGGTGCCGCTCGCCGCCCGGCTCACGGCGCTCATGTGCATCTCGTGGCTGCTCTACGGTGCTGCCCTGGCGCTGCTGGTCCCCGACGTCACGGCGAGCGCTGCCGACCTGCTGCGGGCGACGGGCGCGTTCGCGCTGGCCTATGCCGTCGGTGTCGTCGTCGTGATCGCGCCAGCGGGGCTCGGTGCGCGCGAGGTGGTGCTCGTGGCCCTGCTGGCCACGGTGGTGGGCGCCGGTCCAGCCGCCGCCGCGGCGCTGCTGTCGCGCCTGGTGCACACCGGTGGCGACTTCCTGCTCGCGCTCGCGGGCTGGCTGCGGACCCGCGGCGACTGACCGAGGACGCCGTACTCGCCCGGGCACGTCGCGAGGAGCGTGCCCGGGCGAGCCCTCGGCGGCCGGGTCTCCCCGGCTCCGCCGGGCGCGGCTTCCCCGCAGCGCCGGCGGCGGATCGCTCCGCTGCAACGACGCTCGCAGCCCAGCCCGAAGCCACGGGAACCGCGCGCTCTCGCGCTGCTCTCGACGTCCGGGCGAACGGGTGAAAGCGCTCGGGCTCAGCGGTTCCGGGCGGTCCACGCCAGCAGCTCGTCGGCGCTCCACGAGGTGACGACCCGGTCGACGTCGACGCCGCACTCGACCGCGCGCGCCACGCCGTTGGCCTGCCAGTCGAGCTGGCCCGGGGCATGGGCATCGGTGTCGATCGCGAGCAGGATCCCGGCCTCGACGGCGTCGCGCAGGATCCGCCGCGGCGGGTCGAGCCGTTCCGGCCTGCTGTTGATCTCCAGCGCGACGTCGAAGCGGCGGCACGCCTCGATCACGACGTCGGAGTCGAACTCCGACTCCGGACGGCCCCGGCCCATCACCATGCGGCCCGTGCAGTGCCCGAGCACGTCGACCTGCGGGTTGGCGATCGCGGCGACCATCCGACGTGTCATGGCGTCGCCCGGCGACCGCAGCTTCGAGTGCACGCTTGCGACGACGACGTCGAGGCGCTCGAGCAGGTCGTCGTCCTGGTCGAGCCGCCCGTCCTCGAGGATGTCGACCTCGATGCCGGTCAGGTAGCGGAACGGCGCCAGCTCGGCGTTGATCCGGGCGACGACGTCGAGCTGCTCCTCGAGCCGCTCGCGGCTGAGCCCGCGTGCCACGGTCAGGCGGGGACTGTGGTCGGTGAGCACGGTCCACTCGTGGCCGAGCTCGACGCAGGCCTGCGCCATCTCCAGCGGCGGGCTCCCTCCGTCGCTCCAGTCCGAGTGCGTGTGGCAGTCGCCGCGCAGCTGCGCGAGCATCCCGCGCCCTGCGTCGTCGAGCTGGTCGGCGGGGGCCGGGCGGCCCTCGAGCTCCACGATGTACGAGGGCACCGCGCCCGACGCCGCCTCCGCCGCCACGGCAGCCGTCTTGGGACCCACGTCCTTGAGCTCGGTCAGCGTGCCGTGCTGGATGCGCCGTGCGACGTCGTCGGCCCCGGCCCTCTCGAGCGCGGCAGCGGCCTTGCGGAAGGCCTGCACGCGGTAGGACTCGGCGAGCTCCCGCTCGAGCAGGAACGCCGTCCTCCGCAGGGCCGCCACCGGATCCACGTCCCGGACGCTACCCCGCATCCGGTAGTCGCAACGCGCGGCAGAGCGCGCGATCGGACCACCGGACGCCGGTCATGCGTCGAGGCGCACAGCCGTCAGGACCGCCTCGAGCGCCGCGGGGTCGCCGGTGCGGGCATGGACGTCGAGCGCGGTGTCGCCCAGTTTGACCACGTGCTCACCGGCGTGCGCCACGGCGAGGTGCCACGCCTCGTCGGCGTCGACCTCGACGATGTCGGCCCGGTGCGTCGGGCGCGCCCCGTCGGGGAGGTAGGCGGCGAGCACAGCCGCCGAGGCCGACCACGCGAAGGCGTAGGAGCTGCGCCACTGGGTGCACGGCAGCGAGGGGAGGACGCGGGCGACTGCGTTCGGGGCAGTGCATGCGTGGACGAGCATCGTCGGATTGCCGTGGGCCACCCGGGGATAGGCGACGACGACGGCGTCGACCAGGTCGTCCAGCGCTAGCGGCACGTCGTCGACGGAGGGCTGGGCCAGAGCAGCCACATGGTCGTGCCAGCCTGCGGTGCCGCCGAGCTGGGCGAGCCGGTCGCGGATGCCGCCCGACTGGTCCGCGACGCGCGGCACGCCCGCTACGAGCGATGTGGCCGTCGCACGGCCGGACAGATGCACAGCTGGCACCGCCTGCCAGCGGCCCGCCCAGTAGCCCAGCGCGTGCGCCAGCTCGTCCACCCGGACGTCGGTCGCCTCGACGCGCAGCGCGTGGACGGCGTGGCCGGTGCGGATGACGCCGTGAGTGGCACCGGCGGCGATGCCGGGCAGCAGCCGCGGCCACCACTCCGCGAGGACGTCGGTCCACGTGCGCTCGCGGACCTCGCGCCGGAAGTACGCGATCCAGTCGCCGAGCCGCGATGGGTCGCCCAGGGCGCCGGCCCAGTGGTCGGCGTCGATCCGGATACGGGCCTCGGGCATCTGCTCCAGGCGTCGGGAGTAGTCGTCGGTCCAGCGGTGCACGACGCCCTCGGCGCCGCGGCGGGCGAGCGCCTCGACGGCCATGGGCCCGTGGTTGGACATCCAGCCGTCGAACTCGGGGCCGGTGCGGTGGAGGCGCTCGAGCGCCTCGTCGTAGGTGCCGGTGGCGAGGAGTCGGTTCATGCGACTATGACAGGACATCAAGCGGACTTGAGGTCAAGCATGAAGGCCGACGATCTTCTGCCGATCGGCGAGGTAGCCCGCCGGAGCGGCCTGGCACCCAGCGCCATCAGGTACTACGAGCAGCTCGGGCTGGTGACCAGCACGCGCACCGCAGGCGACCGCCGCCGCTACCAGCGCTCGATCCTGCGCCGGCTCGCGGTCATCCGCTCGGCCCAGAACGTCGGGCTCAGCCTCGACGAGATCGCTGTCGCTCTCGCGCAGATCCCGATCGACGCCGCGCCCACCAAGAAGCAGTGGCACCGCATCAGCTCGCTGTGGCGGCCGGCGCTCGACCGACGCATCGAGGCGCTGCAGGCGCTGCGCGCCAACCTCGACAGCTGCATCGGATGCGGATGCCTGTCGATGCGCCAGTGCCTGCTGTTCAACCCGGACGACGAGCTGGGCGCGCAGGGGGCCGGGCCGCGCCGCAAGGTGGCGATCCTCGACCCCGGCTACGCGCAGCCCTGACGCCAGATCCGACGACGAGGCGCGCTCAGCTGACGTCGCCCTCGGGTACGACCTCATCGGCGTAGCCGTCGTCGGGTGCGTCGTCGGTGCCCAGCGTCGGCTCGCGGCCGTCGTCGAGGACATGCTCGTCGGCCGATCCCGACGGCGCGTCGCGGGGGTGCTCCGTGCCGCCCAGCACCTCCCCAGCGCCGGTCACGCGGGCCTGTGACCCCTCGCTCGTACGGTCGGCCTGCGCCTCCGGCTCGCCTGCCTCGGCATCGCGCTCGTCGGGGACGCCTTCGCCCAGGGCGCTGCCGGACTCCGCTGCCTCGTCGAGCGGGCCGTCGACCGCCGCTGCGGCACCATCGCGCGAGGTGTCGGCCGCCCGCGCCTCGGGATCGTCGGGGGCCGGGAAGGAGTCGGCAGCGAGGGCGCCGTCCTGCGCCGAAGGGCGCTCGGCGCTCACAGGTCGTCCT
Organism: Actinomycetota bacterium; assembly: GCA_020161245.1. Lineage (GTDB taxonomy): Bacteria > Actinomycetota > Actinomycetes > S36-B12 > CAIYMF01 > Longivirga. The sequence goes on from JAIUOK010000024.1 coordinate 32,059, forward strand.
CGGTGCGCACCCCGTCGGCCGGGACCTCCTCGACGGCGAAGCCTCCCGCGTCCTCGATGCCCAGCCCGGCGTCGCCCGTCTGCGCATCCACCAGGGCACGGGCCTCGGACTCGAGCGGCTCCTCGGGCTCGCCCAGCGGCTGCCCTCCCCCGTAGACGGGGTCATCGCTGGCATCGAGCGCGTCAGGGTCGACGAGCTCGGGTCCCTCGAGCGGGTCGACGCCGGTTGCGCTGCGGTCGTCGAGCAAGTCGTCGCCGCGGACGTCCCCGCGCAGCGCCGCCTGGATGGCCTGCTGCTCCTCCATCATCTGCAGGCGCGCGGCCTGGTCGCCGATGTCGCCCGCGGGCTCGTCCTGCGCCGGGGCAGGGATCTGCTCGCTCATGGTCCTCCTCGTCGTCGCGCTGGCGCGCGTGGGCGGCTCGGCGCGGTCGCGCCGGCGTCGTGCAGCGTCAGCCCGACTGCTCGCGGGCTCGGCGCGACTCGCGGTCGTTGGCACGGTCGATCGCCTCGACCAGCTGAGCCTTGGTCATCCGGCTGCGGCCCTTCACGTCCAGTCGTCGTGCGACCGACATGAGGTGCTCCTTGGTGGCGTTGGCGTCCACACCGCCGTGGGTCCGCCCCGCGCGCCGCCCGCGGCCGCCCTCGTCCGAGGGGCCGCGCTCGGCCTTGGCCTCCCAGTGGTCGCCGACCTTCTCGTAGGAGTGCTTGAGCGAGGCGTACGCGGTGCGGCGCGCCCGCTCGCCGTCGCCGTACTCGTCGATCGCCGAGGCGAGGGTGGCGCGGTAGATGTCCTGGGCGTGCTCGGGCGAGCGCTCGACCGTCGACGGCAGGCCGATCTCGCTCGGCTTCGGGGATCTCGGCACGGCGCACCTCCTCCAGGTCCGCGCCTCCTACCCGCGGCGGCGCCCGTCCATGCGCGATCTGCGCCACACGTGCGGCCGGGGAACAGCCGGGCCCGGCCGGTACGTTGCAGGGGCGATCCAGGGAGGCGGCATGACGGTCGAGGTCCTCGACGGCGTCCAGGCCCAGGTGGGCCGGTTCACGGTGCGGCGGGTCCTGCCTCGGCGGCCCCTGCGCACCGTCGGCGCCTGGTGCTTCGCCGACCACATGGGGCCGGCCGAGGTCACCGAGACCGCCGGCCTCGACGTCGGGCCCCACCCCCACACCGGCCTGCAGACGGTCACCTGGCTCATGGACGGCGAGGCGCTGCACAAGGACTCGCTCGGCTCCGAGCAGCTCATCCGCCCGGGCCAGCTCAACCTCATGACGGCAGGCCGCGGCGTCGTGCACGCCGAGGAGGCCACCGGCACGTACCGAGGCACCCTGCACGGCGTCCAGCTGTGGGTCGCGCAGCCCGACGCCGAGCGCGCCGGCGAGCCCGCCTTCGAGCACCATGCGGCGCTCCCGGTGGTGGAGGGCTCCGCGGCGACGGCGACCGTCCTGGCCGGCGACTTCGCCGGCACGGTGTCGCCGGCCCGGTTCACGACGGGCCTGCTCGGGGTGGACGCGGTCGTGCGGCCCGGCGTGTGGGCCTTCGGGCTGCGCCCGGACTTCGAGCACGCCGTCGTCGCGCTCGAAGGGGAGGTGCTCGTCGACGGCGTCGTCGCCCGTCCGGGACAGATCGCCCCGCTTCCGGCCGGCCGCGACGAGCTGCGGATCGACGCCCGGCAGCCGGCGCGGATCCTGCTGCTCGGCGGCACGCCGTTCCCCGAGAAGCTCTTCATGTGGTGGAACTTCGTCGCGCGCAGCGCCGACGAGGTGTCGGGCTTCTACGCCGACTGGCGGGACCGCGGGGAGCGCTTCGGCGACGTGGCGTCCGTGCTCGGCCGCATCGACGCCCCTGTCCCGCCCTGGGAGCCGATCCGCGAGCGCCCTGCGCCCACGGTCTAGGCCGGCTCCGCCCTCAACCTCTCCTCGGCGCGCATCCTGGACGCGACCGGACTAGAACGTCCGGTAGTACCGGGGAGGGCGTCATGGTGAGCCGCGCAAGGGTCGATCACGGCTGGCTGCTGCCTGTCGTCCTGCCGCTGCTGCTGGTGGTGCTCATCCTGGTCGCCGACGCCCTCGAGGGGCCGAAGACGGCCTACGTCGGCGTGCTCACCGCGCTGCCGATGCTGGCCGCCGTGTTCGGCACGCCGCGGCAGGTCGCTCTCGTGGGCGCGCTCACCTGGCTCGCGGCGCTCGGCTTCGGCTACCTGGCTTCCGACGGCAACGTCACCGCCCAGCGGGTACGCCTCGGGTTCATCGCAGTCTCGGCCGTCATCGCGGTGCTCGCCGCCGCCCACCGCTCGCGGCAGGAGGCCCTGCTGCTCGAGGCAGAGCGCGAGCATGCGCTGGTGGAGCAGGCGCAGCGCGAGGCGTCGACCGACGTGCTCACCGGTCTGCTCAACCGCCGGGGCATCACCGCCGCGCTCGAGGGGGCGCAGCGCTCCGGCACCTGGACGCTGGCCACCCTCGACTGCGACGAGTTCAAAGCCGTCAACGACGCCCTCGGCCACCTCGCCGGAGACGAGTACCTGGAGGCGCTCGCGCTGCGGCTGACCCGCGCGCTGGGTCCGCGGGACCTGGTGGGCAGATGGGGCGGCGACGAGCTCCTCCTGGCACTGCCGCTGCCTCCGGAGGAGGCCGAGCAGGTGCTGCGCCGGGTGCACGAGCAGGTGGTGCGCGAGCCCGTCTCCACCCAGGCAGGCACGACGGCGCTGCGGATCACCGTCGGCGCGGCCGCGTGGAGCTGCGACGAGCCGTTCGAGCGCGCCCTGCGGCGCGCCGACGAGGCGCTCTACGACGGCAAGGCCGCGGGCGGTGCGTGCGTCGTCATGCAGAGCCCGGCCGGCTCGGGCGGGGGCCCGGTGCGGGCGGCGACCCCGTAGCGGCGCAGCCCGAACGCGTGGAGCCTCAGGCCTTGGTCTCGGCGGCGTGCTCGTCGACGACGTCGGCGTGGGCGCGCAGCACGTCGAGCACGCGCTCGAGGTAGCCCTCGACGGCCGCGCGCTCCTTGGCCGACAGCGGGTCCTCGGCCGCGACGAGGTCGGTGACGAGCGGGACCAGCTGCTGGTACACCGACGCCATGCCCTGCGGGGTGGGGCGCACCACGCGCCGACGGCGGTCGTTCGGATCGGCCTCCCGCGCCACGTGGCCCGCCTCCTCGAGGCGGTCGACGAGCACCGTCGCAGACGCCGACGTCATGTGCAGCCGCCGGCTCAGCTCCACCGGGCCCATGGGCTCGGCCATGAGGTGCTCCATGGCGTCGACCTCGGACGGGTTGAGGTCGAGGCGGCGCGCCATCGCCGACCGGGTGTCGGTCGTGAGGTGCAGGACCTCGTAGAGCAGCTGGGCCAGGCGGCTCTGCGGCACCGGGGTCTCGACGTGCGGGGTGGCGGACACGGGTGTACTCTCGCTCGCTAGACAGTCTAGTGACCTGCTGATCACGTCTTTCAGCAACCAGGGAGATCCTAGTGAACGTCCTCACGGCCCACGTCGCATCCTGGGGCCGCGCCCTGCTCACGCTGCTCGTCGGCCTCGTGGTCGTCGGCGGCGTGCTGGCGCTGCCCAAGCCCACGCAGCCCGAGGCCCTCGTGTCGTCGGGGCTGCCGACGTCCTACCAGTCGGCCGAGGCGCAGCTGCGCCAGGAGCAGCTGCCCAGCGACGGCGTCGCACCGGCGATCGTGGTCGTGAGCCGCGAGGACGGCGCGGCGCTCTCCGACGCCGACAAGGCGGCGGTGGGCGCGATCGCCGAGAAGGTGGCCCCGCTGGCGGTGAGCCAGCCCGGCCCGCCCGTCGCCCCGACCTTCTCCGAGGACGGCACGGTCGCGATCATCCCCGTCCTGGTCGACGTGAGCCAGGAGTTCGAGGGCATCAGCGACGACGTCACCGCGATCCGCGACGCCGCCGAGGCCGACGTCCCGGCCGGGCTCAAGGTCCAGGTCACCGGTGGTCCCGCCTTCACCGCCGACATCGTCGCGGTGTTCGACGGCGCCAACGTCACGCTGCTGGCCGCGACCGCGATGATCGTCGCGGTGCTGCTGCTCGTCACCTACCGCAGCCCGTGGCTGTGGATCGTGCCGCTCGTCGTGGTCGCCACAGCCGAGCAGTTCACGCTCAAGCTCGTCGACCTGCTCGCACCGCAGTTCGGCATCGTGGTCGACGAGTCCAACGTGGGCATCACGAGCGTGCTGGTGTTCGGCGCCGCGACCGACTACGCGCTGCTGCTCATCGCGCGCTACCGCGACCGCCTGCGCAGCGAGGAGAACCGCTTCGACGCCATGCGCTTCGCGCTGCGCCGCACGGCGGAGCCGATCATCGCCTCCGCCGCCACGGTCACCCTCGCCCTGCTGACGCTGCTGCTGGCCGATCAGGAGGTCTTGCGCGGCCTCGGCTTCTCGGCCGCGATCGGCATCGTGGTGGCGATGGTGACCGGCCTGGTGTTCCTGCCGGCCGCGATGGTCGTCTTCCGCCGCGGCATCTTCTGGCCCTTCACCCCGAAGGTCGGCGACGAGCCGCGCGAGGGCAAGTTCTGGGGCCGCATCGGCGAGGCGGTCAAGCGCCGGCCGCACATCGTCGGCATCGCGTCGACCGTGTTCCTCGTCGTCCTCGGCCTCGGTGCCACGGGCATCTCGGTCGGGCTCAGCCAGAACGAGGTCTTCCGCGTGAAGCCCGAGGCCGTCGCCGGCCAGGAGACCTTCGCCCGGGCGTTCCCCGCCGGCGCGAACGAGCCGGTGCAGATCCTCACCAACCCGCAGTCGCTCGACGCCGTCACGTCGGCCGTCGAGGGCGTCGACGGAGTGGTGTCCACGGAGCCCGGGCCGGCGCAGGGCGACATCGCGCAGCTCGACGTCGTGCTCGACTCCGAGCCCGGCAGCGACAAGGCCTTCCAGCAGGTCCGCGACCTGAGGACCGCGGTGGCCGGCGTCGACGGAGCCGACGCCGTGGTCGGCGGTACGACCGCGACCTCGCTCGACCAGGTCGACGCCGCCAAGCGCGACGCCTCGATCGTGATCCCGCTGGTGCTGGTCATCGTGACCACCGTGCTCATCCTGCTGCTGCGCTCGCTGCTCGCGCCGCTGCTGCTGGTGGCCACGGTGCTGCTCACGTTCTTCGCCTCGCTCGGCGCCTCGTGGCTGATCTTCAGCAACGTGCTCGGGTACCCGGCGCTCGACACGGGCGTGCTCGTGATCTCGTTCCTGTTCCTCGTGGCGCTCGGCGTCGACTACAACATCTTCCTGTCGACACGCGCCCGCGAGGAGGCGCTGCAGAGCGACACCCGCACGGGCATGCTCAAGGCGCTGAGGGCCACCGGCGGCGTCATCACCAGCGCAGGCATCCTGCTCGCGGCGGTGTTCGCGGTGCTCGGCGTGCTGCCGCTCATCGCCCTCGCGCAGATCGGCATCATCGTGTGCCTGGGCGTGCTGCTCGACACCCTGCTCGTCCGCACGGTGCTGGTGCCGGCCCTGGCGTTCGTGTTCGGCGAGCGGTTCTGGTGGCCGTCGAAGGTCGACGGGCGCGAGGCGCCCGAGCCCGACGTCGACGTCACCGACGAGCGCGCGCCGGTCGACGCCTGACAGGCGCAGCAGAGCGCATGGGGCGGGGCCGAGGAACTCCTCGGCCCCGCCTCCTCGCCTGTCCGGGTCAGCCCGCGTCGCGCAGCATGCGACGCAGGATCTTGCCGCTGGCGCTCTTGGGGATCGCGTCGGTGACGACCACCTTGCGCACCTGCTTGTAGTGGGCGACGTGACCGGCCACGAACGCCATGACCTCGTCGGGGTCGAGCTCGACGCCGGGCCGTGGCACCACGTGGGCGACCGGGATCTCGCCGGCCTCCTCGTCGGGGATGCCCACGACGGCGGCGTCGGCGATGCCGGGGTGGGTCAGCAGCAGCGCCTCGAGCTCGGCAGGCGGCACCTGGAAGCCCTTGTACTTGATGAGCTCCTTGAGCCGGTCGACGATGAACAGGTGGCCGTCCTCGTCGATGTGCCCGATGTCGCCCGTGTGCAGCCACCCGTCGGGGTCGAGCATGGCGTCGGTGGCCGCCTTGTTGCCGAGGTAGCCGATCATGACCTGCGGCCCGCGAACCACGACCTCGCCGTCCTCTCCGACGCCGAGATCCTTCTGCGTGACGGGGTCGACGATCCGCGTCTCGGTCGACGGCGCGGTCACGCCCACCGAGCCGGGCTTGAACTGGCCGGGCGGTGTCAGGTGCGAGACCGGGCTCATCTCGGTCATGCCGTAGCCCTGCACGACCTCGCAGCCGATGCGGGCGCCCGCCTCGAGCGCGAGCTCGGCGGACAGCGGCGCGGCACCGGAGAAGACCTGCTTGAGCTTGGACAGGTCGTACTGGTCGACCATCGGGTGCTTGGCCAGCGCCACGACGATGGGCGGCGCCACGAACGACCGCGTGATGCCGTACTCCTGGTGGATCGAGAGGAACTGCTCGAGGTCGAAGCGCGGCATCGTGACGATGGTGGCGCCGGCGCGCAGGCCGGTGTTCATGAGCACCTGCATGCCGTAGATGTGGAAGAACGGCAGGAAGGCGATGAAGGTCTCGTCCTCGCGGATGTCGGCCGCCTCGAGCACCTGCACGACGTTGGCGACGAGGTTGCGGTGCGTCAGCATCACGCCCTTGCTGATGCCGGTGGTGCCCGACGAGTAGGGCAGCACCACGACGTCCTGCGCCGGGTCCACGGGGACCTGCTCGGCCAGGGGGGAGCCGAACAGCGCCGTGGCCTGCTCGACGCCGTCGACCGGGTCGAGGGTGTAGATGCTGGTGACGGTGCTGCCCTCGGCCGCCGTCCGCGCGGTCTCGAGGAACATCCCGATGGTGATGAGGATGGTCGCCTTGGAGTCGTCGAGCTGCTTGCGGACCTCCTCGGCGGTGTAGGTCGGGTTGATCGTGGTGATCGTGCCGCCGGTGAGCGCGACCCCGTGGAAGACGATCGCGTACTCCGGCACGTTCGGCGCCAGCAGCGCGAGCACATCGCCCTTGCCGAACCCGCGCGACGCGAGGCCGCCGGCGAGCGCGTGGGCTGCGCCCGCCAACCCGGCGTAGGTCAGGGTGCGTCCGCTCGGGCCGTCGATCAGCGCCGGCTTGTCGCCGAGCCGGGCGGCATGCGCGAGCACGTAGCCGGTGAGGGCGACGTCGGGGATCTCGACGGGGGGCAGCGGGCTGGTGAACACCATGGGTTGCTCCGGTCGGGTCGGAGGGCTGCTGGGCGATCGGCAGTCTGCCCTGGCCGGGCGGTGCGCGCCCGCGGAACGACGAGACCGTGACGGCGCTGGCGGGAAGGCGTCAGCCGCGGTGCCAGCGCGGCGCGAGGTCGAGATCGGCGGCGTCGACCGGCCGTCCGAGCAGCCAACCCTGGCCGAGCCAGACGCCGAGGTCGAGCAACGCGCCGGCCTCCTGCTCGGTCTCGACCCCCTCGGCGATGACGACACCGCCCACGGCTCCGGCCAGGCGGACGAGGGAGGCGGCAAGCGCCTGCCGGGCGAGGTCGGCGTCGACCCCGGTGGTGAGGGCCCGGTCGATCTTGACCACGTCCGGCCGCAGGCTCAGCACGTGGTTGAGGCTGGCGTACCCGTTGCCGGTGTCGTCGACGGCGATCCGGCACCCGGCGGCCCGGATCGCCTCCAGCGCCCCCACGACGGAGCCGTAGTCGTCGATGGCCTCGTGCTCGGTGATCTCGACGGTCACGCGCGCCTGGCCCCGCTCGGCGAGCAGCGCGTGCAGGCGCTGGTCGCGCACGACATCCGGGCTGGCATTGATCGACATCCGCAGCTGCTCGGGCAGCGCCTCGAGGACGTCGAGCGCCTTGCGCACCGCGAGCAGCTCGAGCTCGGCGCCGAGCCCGACCCGGTGGGCCTCGGCGAACCAGCGGTCGGGGGTGCGCTCCGGCTCGCCGTCGAACCGTGCCAGCGCCTCGACGCCGACGACATGCCCGTCGACGAGGTCGGACACCGGCTGCACCACGATCCGCAGCCGCTGCTCGTCCTGGAGGACCGCCTCGATGCGGGCCCGGGCGTCGACGCCGTCGGCGAGCCCTGGCGACATCACGTTGGCCACGAAGCGGGCGGTCTCCCGGGCCCTTCCGTCGGCGGCGCCGTCGGGGAGGTCGGCCATGAGGCTGGTCGTGACGCGCGCCAGCTCCGACGAGAGCGTCATCGCGGTCGCGAGGAAGGCTGTGAGGCGCTCGAGGGTGAGGGCGTCGCGGTCCTGGAAGGCGCCGGGGCGGCGGCTCGACACCTTGAGCACCGCGACGGTCTCGTCGCCGAGCTGCAGCGGCATGCACAGCATCGAGGCGATCCCTGTGCGCCGCGTGGCCGCACGGTCGACCCGGGGGTCGGTCTCCGTGTCGTCGCAGCGCTCGACCCGACCGGTGCGCAGCGACAGCCCGGACAGGCTGGCGCCGATCGGCACCTGCAGGCCGATGAACCCCTCGAGGGTGCCCGACGTGCACAGGTACTCCAGGACCTCGCCCTCGCGGCGGACCTCCAGCGAAGCGCCGTCGGCGCCCTCGATGAGCCCGACCGCATGGTCGACCACCCGCTGCATGACGCCGACGGGATCGGCGGCGTGCTCGATGGCCTCGCGCAGCGATGTCTGCGTAGTCATGCCTCTCCTCGTGCGCCCCCGACAGGTCGAGGCTAGGCCGCTCCCGCGCGTCGTTGCAGGTCGGAACGGTCGGCGTCGTCCGCTCGGGCGACGCCGTGGGGGAGGCCGGTCAGGCCGGCTCGAGCACGCAGCTGCAGCGGGCGAGCGGCGCGCAACGGCCGCAGCGGGGCCCCATCCGCAGGCGCACGAGCATGAGGCCCGCGCCGACCGACGAGATGGCCGCGTACACGACGTAGGCGGGGACGTCGGCGAGGACGCCGTAGACGGCGCAGACCGCCGCCTCGGTCAGCAGCAGGTACCAGGCCCCCGGCGCCACCCCGGAGACGTCGGCCGTCGTCCAGGCGGTCCACAGCGCCGGCGCGACGTACCAGAGGATCGAGCACCCGAGCAGGACCACGAGCGGCGTCTCGGTGACGGGCACGACCGCGGCCGCCGCCGTCAGCGCCCCGGCCCACGCCCACGTCATCCAGACGCCCTCGCGCGAGGCATGGTTGCGCAGCAGCACCACGAGCGCCGCCGTCAGGCCCGGGATCGCTGCGCCCGACGTGAGCACCACCCAGATGTCCTGCAGCCAGACGCCGTAGAGCACCCAGGCGACCGCTGACACGATCGCGCAGCTGATCGAGGCGAGCGAGACCCCGGAGACGTTGCCGTCCTTGCGGACCTTGAGCCACTGGGGGACCCCGTAGCCGAGCGCCAGCAGGGTCGTGAGCACGCCGAAGAGCGTCACGAGCGTGCCGTGATCCACTGCCTGTCCTCTCGCTGCCGGCGCGGGTGGGGCCGGATCCTTGCTGACTCGTGAGTCAGCAAGTGTACCGGTGCCGCGGAGGTGGTCGCGCGCCCGCGAGTCCCTCGCATCGTCCGGTGCGATCTGGCAGCGTGGGATCCGGCCGGCCCCGCCTGGCACGGCCACCCGGCTGGAGGATCTGTGACCATCACCGACGAGGCCATCGCCTTCGAGCACGAGCACTGCGCGCACAACTACCACCCCCTCCCCGTCGTCATCAGCGAGGCGGAGGGCGCGTGGGTGACCGACATCGAGGGCCGCCGCTACCTCGACATGCTGTCGGCATACAGCGCCATCAACTTCGGCCACGGCCACCCGGACCTGGTGAAGGCCGTCGAGGACCAGCTGCGCCGCGTCACGCTCACCAGCCGCGCGTTCCACAACGACCAGCTCGGACGGTTCTGCGCCGCGCTCGCCCGCCTCGCCCGCCACGAGGCCGTGCTCCCCATGAACTCCGGCGCCGAGGGTGTCGAGACCGCGCTCAAGGTGGCGCGCAAGTGGGGCTACCAGGTGAAGGGCGTGGCCCACGACCGCGCGCAGATCGTTGTCTGCGAGGGGAACTTCCACGGCCGCACCACGACCATCGTGTCGTTCTCCGACGACCCGAGCGCGCGCGACGACTACGGCCCCTACACGCCCGGCTTCGTCACCGTCCCGTTCGGCGACATCGACGCGCTCCGCGCCGCGATCACCGACGACACGGTGGCCTTCCTGGTCGAGCCGATCCAGGGCGAGGCCGGCGTCGTCCTGCCGCCCACCGGCTACCTCGAGGCCGTCCGCGAGCTGTGCACGGAGCGCGGCGTGCTCATGATCGCCGACGAGATCCAGGCCGGCATGGGCCGGGCCGGCGCGACGTTCGCCTGCGACCTCGTGGGCGTCCAGCCCGACATCCGCATCCTCGGCAAGGCGCTCGGCGGCGGGATCCTGCCGGTCTCCGCCGTCACCGCCGACTGGTCGGTCCTCGGCGTCATCCGGCCCGGCGAGCACGGCTCGACGTTCGGCGGCAACCCGCTGGCGGCCGCGGTGGGGATCAAGGTCTGCGAGCTCATGGAGACCGGTGTCCTGCAGGAGCGGTCCAAGCGCCTCGGCGAGCATGTCCTGCGCACGCTGCGCGGCGCGGAGCTCCCCGGCATCAAGGAGATCCGCGGCAGCGGGCTGTGGTGGGCCGTCGAGCTCGACGGCACCGGCCGCACCGGCCGCGAGGTGAGCCTCGAGCTGCTGGCCCGCGGCATCCTCGCCAAAGACACCCACACCTGGACGATCCGCTTCGCCCCGCCGTTGGTCGTCGGGGAGGCCGACCTCGACGCCGCGCTCACCACGATCATCGAGGTGCTCGCCGAGGACGTCGCCGACACCGGCCCCTGATGACCGTCCGCTCCGCCGTCGTCGTCGCGGGCGTGCTCGCCGCGAGCGTGGGCGCTGCTCTCGTCGTCGGCATCGCCGCCGGCAGCGAGCCTGACACGTGGTTCGTCGACGCCGGAGCCACCGACGGGGCGCGCGCCCCCGACGGCACGCAGTTCGTGTCGAGCACGGGGTTCGACGGCGGCAGGTTCGGCACACCGACCTCCGACCCCGTCGAGGGGCGGCTGGGCGACGAGATCCTGCGCACGAGCCAGATCGGCATGGCCTCGTGGTCCGGCGAGGTGGCACCCGGCCGGTACCGGGTCACCCTCGCGATGGCCGAGACGTACTGGACCACGCCGGCCAGCCGGATCTTCTCCGTCGACGTCGAGGGCACGCCGCTCGTGCGCGACCTCGACCTCGTCGCCACCGCCGGAGTCCGCCGCCAGCTCGACCGCTCGGTGGTGGTCGAGGTATCCGACGGCACGCTCGACATCGCCTTCCGGGCATCGGTCGACCTGCCCACCGTGTCGGCGATCGAGGTCGTCCCCGCGGGCTGAGCCCGGCGGTCCCGCCGCTGAGGGTTGAGGCCGGTCATCCGGGGAAGGTGGCCGCGTCGCGGCCGGCGGAGGGCCGGCCCTGGAGCGAGGCGGGTCGATGCGGCGTCCGGTCGTGGCAGCAGGAGCAGCAGCGGGAGCGGTGGCGGCGGCCGCCCTGGTGGTCGTGGGGGTGCCGCCTGCGATGTCGGCGGGGCCGGTGCACATCGATGCGGGCGGCTCGGGCACCGTCGTCGCAGCGGACGGCACGACGTACACGCGCAGCAGCGGCTTCGACGGGGGCCGCGACGGCACCGTGCCGGAGTCGCCGGTCGAGGGCCGCCTGGGCAGCGAGGTCCTCGCGACCACGCGGGTGGGGATGTCGGGCTGGTCGGTCGACGTCCCCGACGGCCGCTACCGCGTGACCCTGGCGATGGCCGAGGTCTGGTGGACGGCGAGCGGCCGGCGCGTCTTCTCGGCCACCGCCGAGGGCGAGAGGATCTTCCGCGACCTCGACCTCTACGACGTCGCAGGCGCACGGACCGAGGTCGACCGCAGCATCGAGGTGCAGGTGGACGACGGCCGCCTGGACATCGGTTTCACCGCCTCGCGCGACCTGCCGATCGTGTCGGCGATCGACGTCGTGCCCGTGGACGACGCGACCACGGAGCCGACCCCCACCGCGGTGCCGACGACGACGTCGCCGTCGGCCACAGCCACCGAGCCTGCCCCGACCCCGACACCGAGCCGGCCGACGTCGCAGCCGGCCGTGCTGGCGGCCGCGGGCGACCTGGTGTGCGACCCGGCCGACCCGAGCTACGACGGCGGTGACGGGACGTCGAATGCCTGCCGCCAGGCGGATGTCAGCGACCTGCTGCTCGCCGACGACGGGGTCGACGCGTTCGCCGCCCTCGGCGACCTGCAGTACAGCAACGGCACCCCGAGCGCGTTCCGATCGGCGTACCACCCGACGTACGGGCGCATCCTCGACCGCACCATCCCGGTCGCCGGCAACCACGAGTACGGCACGCGCGATGCTGCCGGCTACTACGGCTACTTCGGAGCCCGCGCGGGCGACCCGGCCCGGGGCTACTACTCGCGCGACCTCGGCTCGTGGCACGTCGTCGTCCTCAACACCAACTGCGGCGAGGTGGGCGGCTGCTCGTCGTCGAGCGCCCAGGCCGCGTGGCTGCGGGCCGATCTCGCAGCGTCCGATGCGCGGTGCACGGTGGTGCTGGCGCACCACCCGTTCCGCTCGTCGGGCGAGCACGGCAGCACCGGCGGGATCGCCCCGCTGTGGCGCGAGCTCTACGACGGCGGCGCCGACCTCGTGCTGGTCGGGCACGATCACGACTACGAGCGGTTCGCGCCGCTCGACCGCTCGTACGACGTCGTGGCCGACGGCCAGGGCATCCGCCAGTTCGTCGTCGGCACGGGCGGCAAGGGCCTGCGCCCGTTCGCCGGCACGGTGACGGGCAGCCGCGAGCGCCAGGCGTCGGCGTTCGGGTACCTGCGCCTCGCCCTCGGCGACGGCAGCTACACCTGGGATTTCCGCGACCTGCCGGGCAGCGGCTACGCCGACTCCGGCACGGGTACCTGCCGGTGATCCGCTCTGGATGCGTGAGCGACGGCCCTGGACGGCGCTCACGCATCCGGATCGACAGGAGGGGCGCGGATGGTCAGGTCGGGGGGTTGGTGAGGCGAGGCACGCCTGCTTGACTCACCCGTACGGGTGACGGCGGCGGGGGCCGCCAGAGACTCCCGGGGGCCGAGGTGGGCACGTGCGCAGGTCGAGGCTGGCCGCGGGAGCGGCCGCAGCCGCAGCCGCGGCAGCGAGCGTGCTGCTCGCGACGGCGCTCCCGGCCCAGTCCGCGGCATCGGTGCTCGTGGACGCCGGTGCCACCAAGAATGTCGTCGCCGCGGACGGGCAGACCTACGTCAGGAGCACCGGGTTCACCGGCGGCAAGGCGGGGAGCCTGCCCAAGCTCGCGGTGACGGGGCGGCTCGGCGACGCCGTGCTGCGCACGACGTGGGTCGGGATGTCGCGGTGGTCGGCGGTCGTGCCGAACGGGCGCTACGAGGTGACCCTCGCGATGGCCGAGACCTACTGGACCGCCAAGGGCAAGCGGGTCTTCTCCGCCACCGCCGAGGGCGTCACGATGTTCACGGCGCTGGACCTGTTCGCCACGGCCGGAGCCCGCACCGAGGTCGACCGCGCCCTGGTGGTGGACGTCGTCGACGGCCGGATCGATCTCGCCTTCACGGCGACGGTCGACAAGGCGATGGTGTCGGCGATCGCCGTCGTACCGGTGGCGCCGAGCCCGAGCCCGACCCCCGCCCCGACGACCTCGACCCCCGCGCCCGACCCGACCACGGCGTCGCCGCCCGCGACGACGACGGCCACCACGCCGGTCGAGCCGCCGGTGTCGAGCACGACCGTGGACCCGACCACGCTCCCCGCCACGACGGACGCCGGCTCGCCGAGCACCACCCTGCCCGTGGAGAGCACCACGACCGTGGCCGCGCCGACGACGTCCGGTGCAGCACCGGCCGCCGTGCTCGCGGCGACCGGCGATCTCGTGTGCGACCCCGCCGACGTCGACTTCAACGGCGGCCTCGGCACGGCGGCGAACTGCCGCGGCGCGGCGGTGAGCGACCTGCTGGTGGCCGATCAGACGGTGACCGCCTTCGCACCGCTCGGCGACAACGCCTACGACAACGGCCGGCTGCGCGACTTCCAGAACGTGTACGCGCCGACGTTCGGCAGGGTCCTCGACCGCACCATCCCGGTGGCGGGCAACCACGAGTACTACACCGGCGGCGCAGCCGGGTACTTCGGCTACTTCGGCGCCCGCGCCGGCGATCCCGCCAAGGGCTACTACTCCACCGACCTCGGCGGCTGGCACGTCGTCGTCCTCAACACCAACTGCGCGAACGTCGGAGGGTGCACGGCGACGAGCCTGCAGGGCGTGTGGCTGGCGGCCGACCTCGCGGCCTCGACGGCGCGCTGCACCGTCGTCATGGCGCACCACCCGTTCCGCTCGTCGGGCGAGCACGGCAACACGACCGGGATCGTCCCCCTATGGGAGCTGGCCTACGACGGCGGTGCCGACGTCGTGCTCGTCAGCCACGACCACGACTACGAGCGGTTCGCGCCCATGGGCCGGTCGTTCGGCGTGGTGGCGGACGGCGCCGGGATGCGGCAGTTCGTCGTGGGGACCGGTGGCAAGGGGCTGCGGCCGTTCCAGGCGGTGGCCAAGGCCGGCAGCGAGGTGCGGGAGTCCGCGACCTACGGGTACCTGCGGCTGGCCCTGGGCGACGGGACGTACACCTGGGACTTCGCCGGGCTGCCCGGCAGCACGTTCGCCGACACCGGCACCGGCACCTGCCGCTGACCGCTCTGGATGCGTGAGCGACGTCCCTGGACGACGCTCACGCATCCGGTTCGAGCCCGCCGGTCGCGGGCATGGGTAGGCCCCGGGGCTGGCGTCGCGTACGACGGCCGGCTGGACGGGCCGGCACCCCGGGGCCTCGGTGACTGCCGTGGTATCGCCGACAGGACGGCGCGACCAGCGGTCAGCAGGCTGTCCTGGCTAGCGGGCAGCCACCTCACGCGTCCGATGCTCACTCATGAAACGGACCACCTCCCTTCCCGTGTACGCACGACCGTACGTCGGGACCGCGAGGTGCGCGAGCGGTTTCCGCGCTCGGCGGACGCCTGGGTCCGCTACGGCAGCCAGGCCACCTTGCCGTGCAGCGCCACGTAGCCGACGAAGGCCACGGCGTCGATGAAGAAGTGCGCGTAGATGAACGGCATGACGCGCCGCCAGCGCCGGTAGAGGACGCCGAACACCACGCCCATCGCGACGTTGCCCACGAACCCGCCGAAGCCCTGGTAGAGGTGGTAGGCGCCGCGCAGCAGCGCGCTCGTGCCGACGGCCTGCCAGGGCCTCCACCCGAGCTGGTCGGCGCGGTGCAGCAGGTAGGCCAGGACGATGACCTCTTCGAGGATGGCGTTGTAGGCTGCGTAGAGCAGGGGCCACGCGGCGTTCCACCAGCCGCCGCTGAGGTCGACCGCGGCCAGGCGCACGCTGAACCCGAGGTTGAACGCGGCGATGTAGAGGCCGAGCCCGGTGATCCCGATCAGCGCTGCGAGGGCCGCCCCCTTGAGCAGGTCGCGGCCGGCGTCGCGGAAGTCGAACCCGATCGCGCGCATCCCCTCGCCGCTGCGGCGCAGCAGATGGATGACGAGCAGCACGGGGATCAGCGACAGCCCGATGCGGGTGCCCTGGTAGAGCACGTCGAGCCAGGGGCGGTCGGCGACGTAGGTGACGATGAGGCTCTGCGTCTGCTGGCGCAGCGGCGTGCCCTTGGTCAGCGAGTCGACCAGCGACAGCAGTGCGCGCAGTCCGCTCGCGGCGATCGACACCCACAGCACGAGCCACACCTCGGCGCGCAGCGTTCGCCGGTCGGGAACGGACGGCGTCCAGGTATCGGGGGCCAGCGCGGGGGCGGACGGCCTGGGCCGTCCCGCCTCGACGGCGTCCTCGCTGGTCATGGGCGCATCCTCGCCGACCCCGGCGGCCGAGGGAATCCGGGCGCCGGGACCAGGTGTTGTGGTGAAACGTGGTCCGGGGGCTCCGACGCCCCATGGCCGCGACAGGTTCCCCTGCAGGAGAATGGTGCCCATGCGACCCGAGGACCTCTACGAGGTGGTAGCCGAGGACGTCGAGCTCGACGCCCCCGTGCTCGTGCACGCGCTCGGCGGGTTCCTCGACGCCGGGGCCGCCCGCCAGCTCGCGGTGGCGCACCTGCTGGCCACGCACGACCACCGCACGGTGGCCGAGTTCGACGTCGACGTCCTGTACGACTACCGCGCTCGGCGTCCTCGGATGGTGTTCGACACCGACCACTACGTCTCCATCGACATGCCCGAGCTGCTGCTGTCGGAGGTGACCGACAGCAAGGGCACCGGCTTCCTGCTCCTGCACGGGCCCGAGCCCGACCTCGGCTGGCGCACGTTCACGTCGTCGGTGGTCGAGCTCGTCGAGCGCTACGGCGTCCGCCGCTCCATCGGCTGGAACGCGATCCCGTGGCCGTCGCCCCACACGCGCCCCGTCGGCGTCACCGCCCACTCCACCGACCCGTCGCTGGTCACCGGGCGGCCCACGTTCGTCGGCGCCATCGAGGTGCCCGGCCATCTCGCCGGCGGCCTCGAGATCGCCCTGGGCGAGGCCGGCCACGAGGCGATGGGCTTCGCGGTGCACATCCCGCACTACCTCGCGCAGGTGCAGTACCCGCGCGCGGCTGTGACTCTCCTGCGCGAGACCGCCGTCGCCGGCGGGCTCGCACTGGACTTCTCCGGTCTCGAGATCGCCGCCGACATCGCCGACCGCGACATCGACCAGCAGGTGCAGGCCAACCCCGACAACCTCGAGGCCGTCCGCGCGCTCGAGGCGCAGTACGACGCCGTCGAGCGCGGCGCCGCCACCGCCCTGCCCCTGGCCGGCGACGAGCCGCTGCCGACCGCCGACGAGATCGGAGCCGCCGTGGAGGACTTCCTCCGCGAGCTCGACGACCAGGGCAAGCCCGAGGACCGTACCTAGGCGCCTCCAAGCTTCAGGTTCGTTCCTCGCCCTGGCCGTCGCGGGCCTGAGTCGGTCTAGGCGCCTCCGGGCTTCGGGCTCGTCCCTCGCCCCCTGCTTCCGATGCGGCGCAGTGCGGCGACGGCGAGGACCGTGATCACCGCTGTCGTAGCGGCGAGGGCGCCCAGCGCCCAGGCGGGTCCGTCGCGGTCGACCACGAGGCCGGCCAGCAGGGTGCCGCCGGCCGTGCCCACGTTGAACGCCGCCGTGACCCAGGCAGTGGACTCGGCGCTGGCGCCCGCGACGGCGTCGTCGGCGACGAGGTACGACGCGACGATCGCGGGGGCCACGAACACCCCCGCGACGAGGAAGGCCAGCAGCACGGCGAGCAGGCGCCCGGCCACGAGAGCCGACAGTGCGACCGCCGCAGCCGAGGCGAGCACGGCGACCACGGCCTGCGACGAGGCGGTGCCGCGCCAGGGACGTCGTCCGTACACGAGCCCGCCCGCGATCGACCCGATCGCGATGAGTGCGGCCGGGACGCCCGCGATCCCTTCTCCCGACAGGGATACGACGACCGCGACCGCGGCCAGCTCGAGGCCGCCGAGCAGGACGCCGATGGCCAGCGCCGGCAGCAGCCCGAGCACGAACCGGACGCTGCGCCACGGGACGGCCGGCCGCTCGCGCACCTCGTCGTCGCGGGCGGCATGCATGGTCCTCAGCACCGAGGCCATCCCGATCGTCGCGACCAGCAGCAGGCCGACCGACATCAGGATGACCGGAGGGGCGCCGACGACGGCGACCGCCGCTGCCGCCACGAGCGGGCCGACGACGTAGAGCACCTCCTCGCTGACGGAGTCGAACGAGAACGCGGTCCGGAGCAGTCCCGGCCCGCCCCCGACGATGTCGTGCCACGACGACCGCATGACGGGGCCGACCGGCGGCGGCAGCGATCCCGCGACGAGCGCGACGACGACGAGGGCCCACAGCGGCGCCGATGCGAGCGCGACGATGGCAGCCACGCCAGCGGCGTTGAGCAGGGCCGCCACCACCAGCACGCGCCCGTGGCCGAAGCGGTCGGCCGCCCGGGCCCGTGCGGGCATGAGCAGGCCCGCGGTGAGGCCGTACGCCGCCGTCGCCGCGCCGGCCTCCGCGTAGGAGCCGCGTGCGGTCGAGAGCAGCAGCAGCGTTGAGATCGGGATGATGCCGAACTGCAGCCGCGCCAGCGCCGCCCAGGCCGACAGCGGCACGGCGTGCGGACGCCGCAGCACGGCGGCATAGCTTGAGGAGCCGCGATCGGCGGCAGGCATGGCAGGACCCTCCGTGGGCACGGACAGGACGACGTGATCAGCGCGTCGTCGTCACGGCGGAGAGCAGGTCACGCCCCGACCGTAGCGCGGCGGCATGCGCGGTTGGGGGTCGGATCGCGTCGTGGGGAGCGCGATCGGACCCCCAACCCGTCGAGGGCCAACGTTGGGGGTCGGATCGCGTCGTAGAGAGCGCGATCGGACCCCCAACCCGAGTGGCCGCGGTCGAGGCGCGTGAGGACCGGCAGGTCTACGGGGTGGTGAGGGTGCTCCCCGCCTTGTGCTCCACGCGCTTGCCGTGGCCGAGGACCCACACCGACTGGCGGCCCTGGACGGTCCACTCGTGCGGGCCGCCGACGAGCGCGGTGTCCTCGTCGATGCCGAGCAGCACCGAGCCCTCGGGCAGGCCCAGCAGCGCGTTGCGGAGCATGTCGGGCACCCAGGCCAGCATCTTGTCGAAGTGGGGGATCACCCGGATGTGCGGGATGAGCCGCAGGCCGGTGGGGTGGTCCGAGCGCATCGAGCGCACGCGCGGCGCCCAGTCCGACAGTGCCATCGCGCCGGCGCTGCATCCGGCGACGGCCGCGCCCTTCTCGTGCTCGGCGACGATCGCGTGCCAGACGCGCGTCTGGCGCAGGGTCTCGGCGAGATAGGCCGGGTTGCCGCCGGACAGGTAGATCAGGCCGGCGCCCTCGACGAGGCGCGCGAGCTCGGCGGACTCGGCGTCCTCACGGGTGCGGACGTCGACGACGACCTGCTCCACGCCGAGGCGCTCGGCCTGCTCCTTGCCCAGGCGGTGCCAGCGGGCCAGCGACTCGTCGCCCTCGGGCGCCGCTGCGGTGGCCAGCTGCACGTACTTCGGCGCGCGGCCGGCCAGCAGTGCGCCCTCGATCTCGGTCATGACCGGCAGGTACTCGCCCGAACCCACCAGCGCCACGGGGGCGTTGCTCACCTGCGGACCTCCCACTCCACGCCGTCGGGCGTGTCGCGCACCTCGATGCCGGCGCCCGCCAGCCCGTCGCGGATGGCGTCGCTGTCGGACCAACGCTTGTCGGCCCGCGCTTGTGCCCGCAACGAGAGAAGCACCTCGACCAGGGGACGCACAGTCTCCGTGACGTCGACCGGCTCGCCCACCGAGGCGCCGACCCGTGCGATGAGCGAACGAACCTCGGCGCGCTCGGTGTCGGACTCCGCCAGCCGCTCGAGCTCGCCCACCGCCGCCAGTGCGCCGGCGACGTCGCCCTCGGCGAGCGCCGCGTCGACGGCGGAGGAGTCGAGCGACGACGGCGCTGCGGTGGCGACAGGCTCCGGCGTCGCGGCCCCCGAGCCCCGCCCGTGCTCGGCGATCTGGTCGATCGTGAGGCGCTCGCCGGTGGGCACGACCCACTCGTCGCCGTGCACGCGGACGACGACGGTGCCGCGTCCGACGACCTCGCAGTCGCCGGTGTCGAGATCCATGACCAGGCCGGTGTGCTCGTCGACGCCGAGCACGAAGACGCC
Source organism: Actinomycetota bacterium (assembly GCA_020161245.1). Classification (GTDB taxonomy): domain Bacteria; phylum Actinomycetota; class Actinomycetes; order S36-B12; family CAIYMF01; genus Longivirga. The sequence continues at coordinate 51,717 of JAIUOK010000024.1, forward strand.
GTCGGGCAGCTGGTCCTCGAGCATCACCAGCCGGCGCTCGCCCTGCCAGCAGAAGCGGGTGTCGTGCGTGCCGCCCTCCGCGTTGTTCCAGTGCGGAACCACGGCTGCGGTGAGCCCGGTCGCCCGGCCGACGACGTCGAGGCCCTCGAGCCAGAACGGCGCCTCGCCCACCTTGTAGACCTCGTACACCGGGATGGTCAGCGCGCCGAGCGTGAGCGCGGCCGCGGAGGCGAACGTGACGGCGCCGCCCTCGGCGAGCCGTGCGTGCAGCGCCTCGGGCACCGCGCTTCCCTTCCACGTGCGCAGGGCGTACGACGGCGAGCCGGGCCCGGCGAAGACCCAGTCGGCCGCGCGCAGGCGTGCCATCTCCTGCGCGTGGGCGGCGGCGTCGGCGGGCGGCGCCGACCGGAACGACACGACGTCGACCTCGCGGCCGACGCTGTCGCGGAAGTACTGCTGGGCCTTCTCGGTCAGCTCGTCGGCGTTCTCCTGGAACCCGTAGGGGGAGTCCAGGAGCACGGCCCGGACATCGGTGCCGAGGCGGGCGAAGGTCTTCTGATGGGGGGTGACCATCGTGGGGCTGGTCTCTCCCGAGCCCAGGATGGTGAGGACGCGCGTCACCGCGTCATCCTCGCCCATCAGCCACCCCTGCGCCTGCTCGACCGCCGACGGATCCGGAGGAGTCAGCCCGCGAAGCCCATCTGCCGCGCCGACATCCGCGCGACGTGGTCGAAGTACGCGTGCGGGTCGTCGATGGTCGCGTTGAACTGGCCGTCGAGCTCCAGCGTGACGTGCCCGAAGATCTGCGTGCGGGCCATGAGGCCGGCCACGAGGTAGGAGTCGGGCACGGGCACGGGGATGAAGGCCTTGAGGCTGCGCATCGACCGCGAGACCTTGCGCGGCACCTCCTCGGCGGGCGGCAGGACACCGGCCATGAGGGCCTCGACGAGCAGCCGGGTCATCGTCACCGAGGCGCGCGTGCCCGGGCCGATGGTGTCGTCGGGCGCCGCGTACCCGGGCACGGGGGAGCCGTAGATGAGCGCCCACTCGTGGGGATGGGCCAGCCCCCAGTCGCGGATCGCATGCGACACCGCCATCCAGCGGCCGACGAAGTCCTCGCGCGGCCGGCTCGCGTCGGCGGCGTCGACGGCGTCACCGAGGGCGTCGTACGCCTCGATGATGAGCCGCGTGAGCAGGTCGTCGCGGCTGGGGAAGTAGCGGTAGACCGCGCTGCTCACCATGCCGAGGTCGCGCGCCACCGCGCGCAGGCTGATCGCCGCCGCACCCTCGGCAGCCATCTGGCGCCGGGCCGACGCCAGGATCTCGGCGGTGATCTCGGCGCGGGCGCGCTCGCGCGCGGTGCGGGGGAGGGCGGTGTCGGTCACGCGGCCAGCATGCCAGATCCGAGATCGGGTGTCAGGAACGAGAGCAGTGCTCTTGACAGCGATCAGTGCACCGATCCATAGTGTGAGCAGTGCTCTCGGAACTGCCGCGGGCAACGAACCCCGGGAGGGGACCATGAGCCGCACCCACCTCGTCGTCGGAGCGGGCCCCATCGGGTCCGCCGTCGCCCGCCGCGCCCTCGCCGCCGGCGACCGCGTCCGCGTCGTCACCCGGTCCGGGTCGGGCCCCGAGGGCGCCGAGCGCATCGCCGCCGACGCCTCGGACGCCGCACGGATGGGCGAGCTCGCCGTCGGCGCCGACGTCGTCTACAACTGCGCGAACCCCCCGTACCACCGCTGGCCCGAGGAGTTCCCGCCGATCCAGGCCTCGCTGCTCGCCGCCGCCGAGAAGGCCGGCGCCGTGCTCGTGTCGACGTCGAACCTCTACGCCTACGGCCCCGTCGACCGGCCCATGACCGAGGACATGCCGCTTGAGGCGACCTACGCCAAGGGCCGGGTGCGCGCGCAGATGTGGCGCGACCTGCTCACCGCCCACCAGTCGGGGGCCGTCCGGGTCGCCGAGGCCCGGGGCGCCGACTACGTCGGCCCAGGTTCGGAGAGCCACCTCGGCGACCGGGTGATGCCCAAGGTGCTCGCCGGCAGGAAGGCGCAGGTCATGCCGAGCCTCGACAGCCGCCACACGTGGACCTACACCGAGGACATGGCGATGACGCTGGTCGCTCTCGGCGCCGATGAGCGCGCCTGGGGACGTGCCTGGCACGTGCCCAGCGCCCTGGAGATGTCGCAGCGCGAGGCGATCACGCGGCTCGCCGAGATGGCCGGCGCCCCGGCCCCGAAGCTGTCCGAGGTCGCGCCGTGGATGATCCGCGCGCTCGGCGTCGTCAGCCCGGTGATGCGCGAGCTCCCCGAGGTCGCCTACCAGATGCGCGACGACTTCCTGATGGACTCCAGCGCCGCGCAGCGCGAGCTCGGTCTCGTCCCGACACCGGCCGACGACGTCCTCGGGGCGCACCTCGGCCAGTTCCTGCACGCACACGCAGCCTGACGCCTGCCCTCCGCGGCGCGGCTCGGCGCGCTGCGGAGGGTCGTGGCCTGCGATGTGGGAGCCTCGCGCGCGTGGAGCACGCACTCGACCTGCGCCGGGCCCGCCTGGCCGTCACCTATGCGTTCATCGTGCAGGGCGTGTGCTTCGCCGCCCTGGTGACGCGCATCCCCACGCTCAAGGAGCGCTTCGATCTGTCCGACGGCGAGCTCGGCCTCATGGTCGGGCTGGTGCCGATCATCGCCGGCGTGGGCAGCGTGGTCGCCGGAGCCGTCTCGCCGCACCGCGGCAGCCGCATCGTGCTGCGCGCGATGGGACCGGTCGTCCCCCTCGGCCTCGTGCTCGTCGGCCTCGCGCAGTCGATCCCGATGCTGCTGGTCGGCCTCGTCGTCGTCGGGTTCGGGCTCGGCTCGGTCGACGCCTCCATGAACATCCAGGGCGTGCGGGTGCAGGACGACCTCGGCCGCAGCGTCGTCGCGTCGTACTACGCCGCGTTCAGCCTCGCCGGGCTCGTGGGCGCCGTGCTGGCGTCGTTCGCGGCCGACTCGTCGCTGTCGCTCGCCGCGTTCTTCGCGATCATCGCCGTCGTGCTCATCCCGGGCCAGCTCGCGCTCGGGCACCTGCTGCTTCCCGGCCACCCGAGCGAGCAGGCCGTGCGCTCCGAGGCGGGCCACATCACGTGGCGGCCGGTGATCCTGGTCGGCATCGCCCTCATGTGCGTGTACATCGCCGACTCGGGCGCCTCCAACTGGTCGGCCGTGTACCTCAACGACGGCCTGGGCAGCAGCGAGCAGACCGCGGCGCTCGCCTACGGCGTGTACGCCTTCATGACGATGGTCGGCCGCATCGTGGTCGACCGCTACGTCGACCGGATCGGACCCGTCCCGCTCGTGCGCATCGGCGGCCTGGTCGCGGTCGCTGCAGCGCTGGGCCTGGCGCTCGCGCCGTCGCCGCTCTGGGCGCTGATCGCCTTCGGCGTCCTCGGTCTGGGCATCTGCCCGGCGATCCCGCTCGCGTTCAGCGCGGCGGCGTCGCACGACAAGACGGCGTCGGGCGTCGCGGTCGCCCGCGTCAACGTCTTCAACTACGCCGGGTTCGTCGTCGGCGCGCCGCTCATCGGCGGCATCGCCGAGGGTGTCGGGCTGCGGTGGGCCTTCTTCGCGCTCGTGCCCGTGCTTCTCGTCGTCCCGCTGCTCGCGCGCCACTTCCGCATCGCCCCCCACCAGGCGCCGGACGACGTCGTCGACGGCGCCGTCCCGGCCTGAGGAGGGCTGCTGGGTCAGCGTGAGGCGGCGCGGGCCTCGGCCGCCGTGCGCGAGCCGGTGAGCTCGACGAGGCGCTCGTGGCCCGGGACGACCTCGTGCTCGGTGGCCGAGACGCCGGCGCGCTCATGCAGACGCTGCAGGCCCTTGCGCTGGTTGCGCAGCACGATCGTGACGACGCGGCCCTCGGCACCGGCACGGGCGGTGCGCCCGGCGCGGTGCAGGTAGGCCTTGGGGTCCTCCGGCGGGTCGACGTGGACGACGAGCGAGATGTCGTCGACGTGGATGCCGCGGGCAGCGACGTCGGTGGCGACCAGGACGTCGATGCGGCCCTCCTTGAACTCCGCCATCGTGCGCGTGCGGGCGTACTGCGACATGCCGCCGTGCAGGGCCTTGGCGTTGACGCCACGGTCGGCGATGTTGCCGGCCACGCGCTCGGCGCCGAGCTGCGAGCGGACGAACATGATCGTGCGGCCGTCGCGGCGCGCGATCTCGGTAGCGATGACGGCCTTGTCCTCGCGGTTCACGACGAGCACGTGGTGCTCCATCGTGTCGACCGGAGAGGTCTCGGGCGCGAGCTCGTGGCGCACCGGGTCGTGCATGTGCTCGCGCACGATGGTGTCGACGTCGCCGTCGAGCGTGGCCGAGAAGAGCAGCGTCTGCGCGGCGGGCGAGCACTGCTCGAGCAGCGCGGTGACCTCGGGCAGGAAGCCCATGTCGCACATCTGGTCGGCCTCGTCGAGGACGACCATCTCGACCTCGTCGAGCGAGCAGGCGCCCTGACGGATGAGGTCGGCAAGGCGGCCCGGGGTCGCGACGATGACGTCGACGCCGCGCTGCAGTGCGTAGATCTGCTTGGGCATCGACGTGCCGCCGACGACGGTCTTGAAGTGCAGGCCGAGCGCGCGGCCGAGCGGCTCGAGGCCGTCGTTGACCTGCATCGCGAGCTCGCGCGTCGGGACGAGGATCACCGCGCGCGGGTGCTTGGGGTTCGCGGGCATCTGGGCGACGCGGGCGAGGACGGGCAGGCCGAAGGCCAGGGTCTTGCCGGAGCCGGTGCTGCCGCGGCCGAGGAGGTCCTGGCCGGCGAGGGCGTCCGGGATGGTCTCGGCCTGGATCGGGAACGGCGCGGTGATGCCTGCCTTCGCGAGGGCGGCGACGAGGGGCGCCGGCAGGCCGAGCGACTCGAAGGTCGGCTCGTCGAGGGCGGGCGCGGCGGGGATGACGACGGCATGCGTCGTCCGGTCGAGCAGGGTGGTCACAGGGGATCCAGACAGGGTCATCGAACGCGGTACGCGTCAATGAAGTCTTCCCAGGCGAGCCCGTCAGCGGGCTCTGTGACGCGAATGAGTCTCCAGGGTAGGGGCTCGACCCCCGTTCCACCGAATCGCGACGGCGGCTCCACGCTCACGTGGAGACGCACCTCACCCCGCTGCAGTACGCGAGTAACCGGCGAACTGGTCGCTTTCGGGGCTCGGTTCACGACACTGACGGCGGTTACTCGCGGAGCGTCAGTGCTCGTTCCAGCGCGGCGACTGGGTGCGGGGCGGGGTGAAGCAGGCGTCGAGGACGACCATGCGCTGCTCGCCGCGCGCGACGCCGTCGAACGCCTCGTGCAGTGCGACGGCGAGGCCCTCGCCGGGGTCGGAGGTGCGCGCGAAGCCCCAGCCGTACGCCTGCGCTAGCAGGCCCCAGTCCGGTGCGACGAGGTCGACGCCGCGCTCCGGGTCGCCCGCCACCTGCTGGTCGTAGCGCAGCATCCCGTAGCCGCCGTCGTCGACGAGCAGCAGCACGACGGGCAGCCGCTCCTGCACGAACGTCGCGAGCTCGCCGATACCCATCGCGGCGCCGCCGTCGCCGACCACCGCGAGGGTGGGACGGCCCAGCGCGGCAGGCCCGATCGACGCCGGAAGTCCGAAGCCGAGCGTGCCCCAGCCGATCGGGTGCACCAGGCGGCGCGGCCGTGGCTGGTAGGTCTGGCCGGTCCAGTAGCCCGCCACGCACATGTCGATGACCACCGACGCGTCCGCAGGCACCGCCGTCTCGATGGTCTGCAGGAACACCGACGCGTCCGCGGTCCGAGGGTTGGCGGCGATCTCCGCGCGCGACTCAGCCGTCAGACCGGCGCCGTCCGGGGCCGGCTGCGGCTCCCGGTCGCCGAGCGCGTCGGCCAGGACGCGGACCGCCGACGGCACGTGGCCGCAGACCTTGGCCTCGAGCGGCCAGTCGCCGAGGCTCAGCGACGCGTCGTCGACGACCGCGACGACGCTCGAAGGGCGCGGCATCCGCCAGTTGCGCGTCGTCATGCCGTGCAGGTCGTCGCCGATCACCAGCAGGACGTCGCGCTCGGCGAGGGCCCGCGCGACGGGCGGCTCGTGCGGCGGGGCCTGCACGGTGCCGGCGTAGTCCGCGAGCAGGCCGCGCGCCTGGTACGTCGGGACGACGAGGGCGCCGAGCCTCTCGGCGAGACGTCCGATCTGCGCCTCGGCCGCGACCGCGCGCGCACCGGCCCAGATGACGACGCTGCGCCCCCGCAGCGCGGCTGCGGCTGCCTCGACGTCGTCGTGCGCCGGCTCCGGCAGCCGCAGCCGGATCGGCTCGGCGGCAGGGCCGGAGTACTCCTCGTGCAGGACGTCGGACGGGACGCCGAGGTAGGTCGGACGACCGGTGGTCAGCGAGTGGGCGACGAGGCGCGGGAGCGCCGCGACGGCGTCCGCCGCGTCGGTCGCGGAGTGGGCCATCGCGCCGAAGCCCTCGGACACCATCGCGGCCTGGCTGCGCATGCCGTGCAGCAGCGCGTCGTCCGAGCCGCGGCGCCGACGCGGGGCGAGCGGCGCCTCGCTCGAGATGAGGAGGACGGGCGAGAACGACGCCCATGCCTCGCCGAAGGCGGCCAGCGCGTTGGCGAAGCCGGGGCCGGTGGTGGTGAGGACGACGCCGAGCCCGCCGGTCGTGCGCGCTGCGGCGTCGGCGGCGTACCCGGCGGCCTGCTCGTGGCGCACGGGCACGATCCGCGGGCGGCCGTCCTGCCCCTCGCCCACCCAGAACGGCAGGTTGTGGACGCCGGGCAGGCCGAAGCACAGCTCGACGCCGTGCGCCGCCAGCCCGTCGAGCAGCGCGTCCGCCACGGTCCGGTGCTCAGCCACGCCGCCGCCTCACGTCGTCGTCCGGGCGCCTCGCCGTCCGCACCCGCTCCCCGGATCGCACCACACCCCGCGCCCCCACGACGCCGACAGTTCCGCAGAGCGGCAAGCATCACGTCCTGATGAGGGGTCCCCATGACCAATAGACCCAGACAAGGAAGCCCCTCACGTCCGTCTGCTTGATCACGTTCCTCGGTCCGTCGGCAGCCCCGGGCGCAGGATCGTGCCATGACCAAGAACAGGAACGCGCGGGCAGGCGGCGGAGATGCGGTGTACGGGCTCGGGCTCATCGGGGCCCTGGTCTGGTACTGGCAGGCCGCCGACGGCTTCTGGGACCACGTCTGGGGGGTGCTCAAGGCGTTCGTATGGCCCGCCTTCGTCGTCTACGACCTGCTGACCCATCTGAGCTGATAGGCCCCCGTACTCCGTGAGTGGCAGGGATGTACCGGTCTATTGGTCATGGGGACCCCTCATCGAACCTAGCCGCGGGTCAGGACTCCGAGGGCGGCGGCGATGCCGAGGACGCTGCGGGGGGCGTAGGCGGAGCGCCAGAGGCCGCCATGGGCCGCCTGGCGGGCCCAGGCGTCGTCGGGGTGGGCGAGCACGGCGTCGGGCCGCGCCACCGACTCCGGCGAGCGGAGGTCGTGCACGAGCAGCGCGGCCATGAGGGTGTTGGACGTCGACGGCTCGAAGACCTCGACGCCGAAGCGGTGCGCACCGGCGTAGGCCGCGGCGAGCGCGCGGTTCTTCACCACCGAGCGCGTGCGCGTCGCGGGGGCGACGTTGAGCGAGGTCCACACGCCGTCGCGCCGCGACTGCGTCGCGCGCCAGCGCTGCAGCCGCTTCGCGAGCGCGTAGTTCGGCCCCTGCTGCGGCACCAGGCAGTCGGCGATGCCCACCTCGCCGCGCTCGGTCGCCACCGTCGACGGGTAGTTCGGAGCGAACCGGCCTACGGCGCGCAGCGGCAGCTGGGCGACGCCGGAGAGGCCGCGCGCGTCCCAGCGGCGCCGCGACTCCTCGACGGCGCCGGGCGTCACGGCGTACACGTCGGTCGGCGTTGCGAGGAACGCGAGCCCGACGTCGTCGCGGCCCCGGGTCAGCGCCTCGCCGAGGGCGTCGGCAGCCAGGGCCACCCGGACGTGGGCGGCACCGTCGGCGTAGGTGTAGGTCCCGAGGGTGAACGGGCCGTCGATCCCGGCCAGCCAGGTGCGCACCTCGGGGAGCTGCGCCACCAGGTCGACGCCGGCCACCGCCGCCACCGCCTCGTCGGACTGCACGTCCGACCCGAGCGGCACGGGCACCGTGAGCCTGCCCGCCGAGGCCCGCGCGGTGGCGATGACCCGCTGCCACACCTCGGGCCGCGGCAGGTCGAGCGCCACCACGTGCGCGCCCCAGCGCAGGAGCGAGCGCAGCGGGCCCATCTCGGCGCCGGCGCCGAGGACGACGACGGTCACGTCGGAGAGGTCCAGCCAGTCCGGGTGGTCGAGCACGGTATGGATCGACGTCGCGAGGCCGCGCTCGACGACGCCCTCGTGCACCCACGCGTCGAGCCGGTGGCGCACGTCGGCGGCGAACAGGCGGCGGCCGTGGAAGGGCAGCGAGAGCCCGGGGTCGCGCGCGGCGTCCCCGCGGATGGTCACCGACCCGAGCGCCGGCTCGGGGAACCGGTCGCATGCCTCGAGCAGCGGCACCTCCTCGCCGCCCCGGCGGAAGACCGACCGGGCGTGCAGCTCGGCGAGCCCGGTGCGGGCGACGGCGTCGGCGGCGTCGGCGGAGCGCGTGCCCGCGACCACGAGGTCGCGGTAGGGCGCCAGATAGTCCTTGCGCCACTCGCGCACGGCGGCGGCGCGCGACGCCGCCTCGGGGTCGACCGTGCCGAGCGCAGCACCGACGACCGCCTTGGCGATCGCGGTGGTGCTCACGCGGCCGTCGGGGCCGGGGACGAGGTCGACGCCGGTGTCGGGGTCCGTCACGGCGCCCATCCAACCAACGCCGGGGCCGCGATGCAGGAGGTCGGCGACTACCGCGACGTCTCGGCGAGGAAGACGCCGGCGAGCACCACGGCGCCGGCCGACCAACGCCGCGCCCGCCGACGAACCCGGGGGCCCACCGACGAACCCCAGGAGGTCGCGACTACCGCGACGTCTCGGCGAGGAAGACGCCGGCGAGCACCACGGCGCCGCCGAGCACCTGCACCGGGGTGAGCACCTCGCCGAGCAGCACGAAGGCGAGCAGCGTGGCGATGACCGGCTCGGTCATGCCGACGACCGACGCCTGGGTCGCGCGCAGGTGGCGCAGCGACTGCAGCACGAGCGCGAACGGCACCACGGTGCCGAGCACGACCATGTAGGCGATGAGCGCCCAGCCGGGGATCGCCGGGCCGTCGGCTCCGAAGGGCGTCGCCGTGATGTCGAGGGTGTCCCAGGGGAAGGACCACCACGGCTGCACCACGGCCCAGAACGCGGTCGCGAAGAAGAAGCCCCACATCGTCAACGACACGGGGTCGCGGTCGACGACGAGCTTCTCGCCCAGCACGTAGTAGAGGGCGAGGGCAACCGCGGCGCCGAGGCAGGCGACGACGCCGATGACGTCGAGGGAGAAGCCCATCCATACCTGGGCCACCAGTGCGAGCCCGACCAGGGCGAGCGCGAGGGCGAGGAAGACGCGGTCGCGCACCGGCTCGCGCATGACGAACCGGAACCACAGGGCGACCATGATCGGCGCGGTGAACTCGATGAGCAGCGCGACCCCGACGGCGAGGCGCTGGATGCCGAGGAAGTACAGCGACTGAGTCGCCGCGATGCCGAGGATGCCGTAGATCGCGAGCCGGCCGACCTCGGACCGCTGGAGCCGCAGGCCGCTGCGCCGCCAGAGCGCGACGACGACCAGCAGGATGAGGAAGGCGAGAGTCACCCGCAGCTGGGAGAGCCGCTGCCAGGGCACGCCGCCGAGCAGCAGCATCTTGCTGACCGAGCCGTTGAGCGCGAAGAGCGTCGCGGCCGCGAGGTAGATGGAGTAGCCGAGGGCCGGCCTCCTGTCCACCTGGGGGACGGGAGGCGTCTCGAAGACCGTCACGGCGTGGGGGCCCCCGGCACCGCGCCGGCCTGCAGGTAGACCTCGACCGTCTGCGCCGCGATCACATGCCAGCCGAAGTGGTCGATGACCCGCTGCCGGCCCTTCGCGCCCATGTCGGCGGCCCGGCCCTGGTCGGCGACGAGTGCGTTGACGGCGTCGGCGAACTCGCGGCGGAACGTCTCGGGGTCGTCGGCGTCGTAGTGCACGAGGCTGCCGGTCTCGCCGTCGACGACGACCTCGGGGATGCCGCCGACGTCGCTGGCCACGACGGCGGTGCGGCAGGCCATCGCCTCGAGGTTGACGATGCCGAGCGGCTCGTACACCGACGGGCACAGGAACGCGACGGCGTGGGTGAGCAGCTGCTGCACCACCAGCCGCGGCGCGTGCTCCTGGATCCAGACGACCTTGCGCGTCCTCTGCAGGTGAGCGATCGACTCGGCGGTCTCGTGGCCGATCTCCGGTGTGTCCGGCGCCGAGGCGCAGAACACCAGCGTCACGGACGGGTCGAAGTGCTCCGCCGCCGCCAGCAGGTGGGCGATGCCCTTCTGCCGGGTGATCCGGCCGACGAACACGACGAACGGCTCGGACGGGTCGACGCCGTACTTCTCGATGAGATCGGTCGAGGCCTGCGGCTGCCAGGCCACGGTGTCGATGCCGTTGCGCACGACGTGCACGCGATCGGGCTCGATGAAGGGGTAGGCGTCGAGGACGTCGCGCTTCATGCCCTCGGACACCGCGATGATCGCGGCGGCCTCGCGGTACGCCGAGGCCTCGAGCCAGGACGAGATGCGGTAGCCGCCGCCGAGCTGCTCCATCTTCCAGGGCCGGCGCGGCTCGAGGGAGTGCGCCGTCACCACGTGCGGCACGCCCCAGAGCTCGGCCGCGAGGTGGCCGGCCAGGTTCGTGTACCAGGTGTGGGAGTGCACGACGTCGACCTTGTCGAGCACCCGCACCATGTCGAGGTCGACGGCGATGGTCTGCAGGGCGGCGTTGGCCTTGGCGAAGGAGTCGGGCACCGGGTGGCCCGTGGCGCCGGTCCGCGAGTGCCCGAAGGCGTGGACGCGCACGTCGGCCAGGGGCCGGAGCTCGCGCACCAGCTCCTCGACGTGGACTCCGGCGCCGCCGTAGACCTCCGGCGGCCATTCCTTGGTGAGGATCCCGACGCGCAGCACGCACGCAGCCTAGTGACGCCGACCCGTCTGCGCGCCAGCCCCGGACCGACCCGTGGGATCGGGCGCCACGCACGGGCGCCCGCGGCCGCGAGCCGGAGACAGACGGCCCCGCAGTGCCTAGGGTGGCGCTATGGCCAACCGCGACGTGCTCGGGATCGTCCTCGCCGGCGGCGAGGGCAAGCGGCTCATGCCCCTGACGGCCGACCGCGCGAAGCCCGCGGTCCCCTTCGGCGGCGCCTACCGCCTGGTCGACTTCGTGCTCTCCAACCTGGTCAACGCCGGCTACCTGCGCATCTGCGTCCTGACGCAGTACAAGTCCCACTCGCTCGACCGGCACATCACCACCACGTGGCGGATGTCGACCCTGCTCGGGAACTACATCACCCCGGTCCCGGCGCAGCAGCGCCTCGGCCCCCGCTGGTTCACCGGCTCCGCCGACGCCATCTTCCAGAGCCTCAACCTGGTCTACGACGAGTCGCCGAAGTACGTCGTCGTGTTCGGCGCCGACCACGTGTACCGCATGGACCCCGAGCAGATGCTGCGCCAGCACATCGAGAGCGGCGCCGGCGTCACCGTGGCCGGCATCCGGGTGCCCAAGGAGCAGGCCTACCAGTTCGGCGTGATCGAGACCGGGCCCGACGGCCGGAGCATCAGCCGGTTCGTCGAGAAGCCGCTCGACCCGATCACGATCCCGGGCGACCCCGACCACGTCTACGCCTCGATGGGCAACTACATCTTCACCACCGACGTCCTGGTGGAGGCGCTGCGCATCGACGCCGGCGACGAGGGCTCCGTCCACGACATGGGCGGCAACATCATCCCGATGCTCGTCGGGCAGGGACTGGCCAACGTCTACGACTTCGACGAGAACGAGGTGCCCGGCTCGACCGACCGCGACCGCGGCTACTGGCGCGACGTCGGGACGCTCGACGCCTACCACGACGCGCACATGGACCTCGTGTCGGTGCACCCCGTCTTCAACCTCTACAACCGGCAGTGGCCCATCCTGAGCCACCTGCCCCCGCTGCCGCCCGCCAAGTTCGTCGAGGGAGGCAACTCCCACGAGTCGATGGTGGGCGCGGGCTCGATCGTCGCCGGGGCGCACGTGCGCAACTCGGTGCTCAGCTACGACGTCAACATCCGCGAGGGCGCCTACGTCGAGGGCGCGGTGGTCATGAACGGCGTGAAGATCGGCCGGGGCGCGGTCGTGCGCCGGGCGATCCTCGACAAGAACGTCGTCGTCCCCGACGGCGCCCAGATCGGCGTCAACCTCGAGGTCGACCGCGAGCGCTACACCGTGAGCGACAGCGGCATCGTCGTCGTCGGCAAGGGCCAGAAGGTCGAGGTCGGCTAGGCCGTGCCGGGCACGGCAGTCGTCACCGGCGCCGCCGGCGGTCTCGGCCGCGTCCTCGTCGAGCGCCTCGGGCGGGCCGGCTACGACGTCGTCGGCGTGGATCTCGAGGGCGCGGACCGCCGGCTCGACGTCACCGACGCCGCCGCCTGCCGTGAACTCGCCGACGAGCTGCGACCGGCGGTCTGGGTCAACAACGCCGGGGTGCTCGGGGCCGGCGACGCGGCGACGCAGCCCGACGACGTCGTCGACCGCGTCATCGACGTGAACCTCCGGGGCGTCATCCACGGCACGCGCGCCGCTGTGGCGTCCATGCGCGGCCGTGGCGGCCACGTCGTGCAGATCGCCTCGCTCGCCTCGTGGGTCCCGGTGCCGGGCGAGACCGTCTACGCCGCGACGAAGGCCGGCGTGCTGTCGTTCACGCTCGGGCTGCAGTCCGAGCTGTGGTCGCAGGGCGTGCGCGACATCCGGCTCAGCGCCGTCTGCCCCGACGGCATGCTGACGCCGATGCTCACCGACGTCCTGCACGACGATGCGCTCGCGCTGTCGTTCTCGGCCCCGCGGCTGGTGACGCCGGCGCAGGTGGCCGAGCGCGTCGTCGAGGTGCTCGAGCGCCCGCGGCTGATCGCTTCGGTGCCGCGGTGGCGGGGTGCGCAGGTGCGGCTCATGGCCGCCGCGCCCGACGCGATGCTGCGCGCGGCCCCGGTCTTCCTGCGGATGGGCCTGGCCAACCTCGAGAAGGTGCGCGGCCAGGCGGGTGCCGGCGCTCCCACGAGCGGCCGGTGAGGGCTCAGGCCCCGGCGGCCTCGGTGTCGCGGAGGTCGACGTCGTCGCGCTGCACCGGGAGCACCACGGCCGCCTCCGTGCCGTCGGCGTAAAGCAGGGCGTGGTCGCGGGCCTCGGCCCGGGCCTTGCGCCGGTCGCGGCGCCCGGCCGTGCGCCAGCCGCAGGAGCACTCGGCGTGCATGAACCGGCCGTCGACGAGGGTCACCTCGTGGGCGGGCGCCGGTCCGTCCTGGGGAAGCGGGGCGGACATGTCAGAGACGGTAACCGCCCCGCGGCCGTCCGCGCGAGGGGTCTGCGCAGATGGGTGATCGCTCACGCCCGTCATGACGGAGCGTGCTCATGGGAGCACGCAGCGCGGGTCCGCAGGTCAGTCGGAGTAGTAGTCGACGACGGTCCGGGTGGTGCGGCGCTCCCTGAGCCACGCGCCGAACTCCTGGTGCACGGGGTGGCTGGCGTAGGCGGCGAGCCCCTCGGCGTCGTCGTGGGTGGTGATGAGCACGAAGTGCACCGCGTCCGGGTCGCCGAGCGCGTCGACGCCGACGGTGAGGCTGCGGATGGCGGGGATCTGGGGCGGGAGCGCCTCGAGCCGGGCCTTCGCCTCGGGCACGTCGGCGGGGTCGGCCAGGGTCCACATGACGACGTGGGTGAGCACGGCGGTCTCCTCGGGGTGCGGACGGCGCAGGGGCGCCGCCCAGGCTAGGCGGCGCCCCTGCGGAGCTCGAGCGCGGGATCAGCCGAAGCGGCCGGAGATGTAGTCCTCCGTGGCCTGCTGGGCCGGGTTGCTGAAGATCGTCTCGGTCGGCGCCATCTCGACGAGCTTGCCGGGCTTGCCCACGCCGGCGAGGTTGAAGAAGCCCGTGGTGTCGGAGACGCGCGCGGCCTGCTGCATGTTGTGGGTGACGATGACGATCGTGTACTCGGTCTTGAGCTGCTCGATGAGGTCCTCGATGGCCAGCGTCGAGATGGGGTCGAGGGCCGAGCACGGCTCGTCCATGAGCAGCACCTGCGGCTCGACGGCGATCGCGCGGGCGATGCACAGACGCTGCTGCTGGCCGCCGGACAGGCCGGAGCCGGGCCGCTGGAGGCGGTCCTTGACCTCCTCCCAGAGGTTGGCGCCGCGCAGCGACTTCTCCACGACGTCGTCGAGCTCGGAGCGCTTGCGCTTGCCGCCCTCGAGCCGCAGGCCCGCGACGACGTTCTCGTAGATCGTCATGGTGGGGAACGGGTTGGGGCGCTGGAACACCATGCCGATGGTGCGGCGCACGTTCACCGGGTCGACGTCGGCGCCGTAGATGTCCTCGCCGTCGAGGAGCACCTTGCCGTCGACGTACGCGCCGGGGATCACCTCGTGCATGCGGTTGAGAGTGCGCAGGAAGGTCGACTTGCCGCAACCGGAGGGTCCGATGAACGCGGTGACGGTGCGCGGTTCGATGGTCAGCGAGACATCCTCTACCGCTTTGAACTTGCCGTAGAAGACATTCAGATCGTTGACTTCAATGCGCTTGGACACGAGGGGTTTCCTTATCTACATCTACAGCTTCAGCGGCCGAGCTTGGGGGAGAAGATGCGGGCGACGAGTCGCGCGATCAGGTTGAGGGCCATCACAATCAAGATCAGGGTGAGCGCGCCCGCCCAGGCCCGATCGAGGTAGGGCTGCACGTCTGAGCCCGGGTTCGCGTACTGCGTGTACACGTAGACCGGCAGGCTCATCATGCGGTCGGAGAACAGGTCGTAGTTCATGCTCGCGGTGAATCCGGCGATGATGAGCAGCGGCGCGGTCTCACCGATGACACGAGCGATCGCGAGCGTGATGCCGGTCGTGATGCCGGCGATCGACGTCGGGATGACCACCTTCAGAATCGTCAACCACTTGGGTACGCCCAGTGCGTAGGATGCCTCGCGCAACTCGTTCGGCACGATCTTCAGCATCTCTTCGCTCGAGCGCACCACCACGGGAATCATGAGCAGCGAGAGCGCCACCGAGCCTCCGAAACCGAACCGGATGCCGGGGTCATCCAGAATCAGGGCGAAGAAGGCAAAGGCGAACAGGCCGGCGACGATCGACGGGATACCCGTCATCACGTCAACGAAGAACGTGATCGCCCGCGCCAGTGCCCCGCGTCCGTACTCGACCAGATAGATCGCGGTCAGCAGACCGATCGGCACGGAGATGAGCGTGGCCATGCCGGTGATGAGCAGCGTGCCGACGATCGCGTGAAGTGCGCCACCGCCCTCGCCGACGATGTTGCGCATCGAGTAGGTGAAGAAGGTGAGGTCGAGGCGGGCGATGCCGTTGATCACGACCGTGGAGAGCAGCGAGATGAGCGGCAGCAGCGCGATGATGAAGGCCGTCACGACGAGGGAGGTGACGAGACGGTTCGTCGCTTGACGTCGGCCCTCGACGAGGTACGAGAGTCCGTAGAGGAGCACGTCGAAGAGGATCGTGCCGAGGAGGATCGCCACGACGATGTTGAACTCGGTGCCGGTGGCGGCCGCGATGAATCCGAGG
>JAIUOK010000025.1 GCA_020161245.1 Actinomycetota bacterium
GGGAGCTCCGGGAGTGGCTCAGACTGCCTAAGCCGGGATAGGTCGCAGATCGAAGTCGAAACGATCAAAGCGGTGAGCTGACCCGGTGCGTGGGGCTGGTGCGCCTATGTGCCGATCTCGCTCGCTGCGCGCGTTGCTCAGAGGCCAACTGTCTGACACGTCGCTGTCATCGATGGGGCCGGTCGGGACGGCGTCGCCACTGCCTCTGCCGGGTCAATCGCCGATAGCTTCGTGGTTGCGCGCCAGGCGAAGTGTCAACGATTGTGTCGCTCGGTTGGACGGGGTGATGGCCGGCGGTGTCCCTTGCCAGATCCGTACCAGATGTAGCGGGCAATAGGGGGCAGGGGTTGCCGAAGGACAGCCCCAAGCCTCGATTTCGTGCTCAGCACAGGGATTCTCGCGGGCTCCCTCGACCTGGAGAATGATCTTGAAAGTCGGGAGACCAGGCCCCAGCCTGAAGCGCCCCCGGCTTGATGCCGTCACCTAGTGAGTCCAGGAGGACGGCCTCCTGCCGAAGAATCCCGATCCGAAGGTGAAGCAGCACTGTCTCCAGGAGATGCTGGAGCACGTCTCGGAGTACCCGAACCCGATCGCGGCGGGGAGGCGATAGCCAACCGCAACGGCGGCGGGCGCTGAGACCGTGCGCCGGCTGTATGCGCAGGCTGGCCGATTGTGGGCAGCGCCGCGGTGCCACGACCGAAGAGCTGAACCTGCAGCAGTCCCAAGCTCCCCGCGACGGGCGCTGGCCGTGGTAGGTGGACATGAAGTGGCCACAAACGATGCTCACTGACGCGCAGCTCTCCCAGTATGATCGGGAATGTCAGTCGAGGCTCGACCTCGAGAGTCCAAGGATTCCCAACGGATTCCGTGGTTGATGAGCAGTGGTACTGGGTGTCCAACAGGTCTCCCAGAGGTCTTGGGATCAAATCTCCCCTGCATCTGAAGATCGCTGCTGGATTCAGCGAATGTGGAACGTGATTGCGGCTCAGACTCCTCGGCCGGGATGGGTATGGGACACATTCCTTTCGCACGCGGCTGACGAGTGATCTCTCACAACCGACTCGAAGAGGTCGCGCCAGGGCTAGACCTTGCTGTCCGCGCCGTAGTGGAGCGCGTGCGGGCGCGGGGCGAGTAGGCGTCGATCCAGGTGCCGACGGCATCGTCTACGGCATCGCGGGACCGCTGTTCTACCGGCGCGTTGTGAAGGGGCGCGGGTTCCCACTCGACGGCCGGCGGACCCGCGCGTGGTGTGACGCTAGACCGGGTCGGTCAGCGGTGTCTGGCAGTCGGCGCTGCAACCGCTGGGGGTCGTCGCGGGACGATGGTCACGCGGCGGGGCCCCGCCGAGGGATGCACTCGGGCCCCGTCGCTCAAGGCACCCGCGCACGGACCCGATGCTGTGGGTGCGGCACGGAGCAGATGCCGTGGCTCTACTGCAAGGGCGCGGGCCGTCGGTCCTGGGGCTGCACCGCTCGATGGCCGCGCCGAGCGAGTGAGGGGCTGGTCGACACCTTGGGGGGCGTCGGCCAGCCCCTCCCTGCGTGCGCCGGCGGGGAGCCGGCGGTCGGGCCTCGCGGTGGCTCTTCCGCGTGCTGTCGACGCCCGACCGCCAGGCCCCGTCCCGCCGGCCTGGTGCGGCACCCCGCCAGGAGTCCGAGGGCGCCGCGACAGGAACGCTACGCCGCAACCGCTGCCCGTGGCGGGGATCCGCCAACCTTCCCTGTTCACCACGCATGGGCGCGCCGTGTAGGCGGACACTGGTCCGACGGGGCCGCAGGAGGGGCGGGAAGGGCACGGGATCGACATGGCCAACCCCCGATGCCCGATCTGCGGCGCCCGGACCACCCTGCAGCCCGGGCCCGGCCGCGTCGGTCATGGCACCCAGCACCTGGACTGCGCCGACCGCCACGCCATGACCGCCCCGTTCGACGAGTGGCTCACCGCCTACTCCCAGCAGCTCGCCGCCGAGATCGACGCGTGGCTGCACCCCGACGACCACTGCATCGAGCACGACCACGACTGGGGACGCCTCGAGGCCTACCCCGGGTTCGTCGTCCTCGAGTGCCGCGACTGCGAAGCCTGGTCCGCCGCACCCTGACCCGCGACCGCGGCGGCCCCGCACCCGAACCCGTTCGACTGTCGCGGATTGAACCCGCCCCAACCCGGGTACGGCTTCCAGTCCCCAGCTCTCGTTGAACAGCCCACTCCGGCGACCTCCCCATGAGGCCGGGGGGCGATGGTTCCGGACTCAGATGGTTCGGAGCCAGCACATGCCCGCCGCGACCTCGCGGCGTCACGACGCTGCCGCGACGGGACGCCCCACGACCCAGATGCGCGTCGTCCAGGACGGCCCCCGCGTGACCCTGCACCTGTCCGGGGACTGCGACCTCGTCCTCGCGCCGGCGATCGAGCCGCCGCCACGGCCATCGCCTGGCAGGGCTGCCGCGACGTCGTCGTGGACCTTCGCGGGGCCACCTTCCTCGACTGCGCCGGCGTCGGCGCCCTGGCACGCCTGCAGACCATCGTGGAGCAGCGCGGAGGGGACTTCCGGCTCTTCGAATGACCGCGCAGTGATCAAGGTCGTCCAGGCCCCGCGCCCGGTGACCAAGGTCCTGGCAGCGACCGGCATGCTGCCCTGACCCGCAGAGGCGGGCCGTCAGTGGAAGGAGCCGGGCGAGCGCTGCTCGTGCTCGCGGGCCGCGACGAACTCCGCAGCGTCGGCGTCCAGGACCCACTCGCTGCCGCCCGGCGCCCCGGGGTTGGAGTGCCGCAGCACGACGTGAAGACCTCCGGCGTCCCACAGCTTCTCCGCCAACCGGTCCGGGACGACCCGGTCGGGCAGCGCCATCAGCGACCGGCGCGTGACCTCGCCGAGCCCGTCCCACCAGTCCCACAGCAGCGCGCTCACGCCACCAGTCTCCCGCCACCCGACATGCGAAGGGTGGCGGCCCCGCGACGGGGGGATGCCCGGAACCGCCACCCACGCTCAGGCTAGGCCAGGTCGAACCGGCTCTGCACGTCCCGGTTCTCCGGCGCCGGATCGGGCGCGGGCTCGCGGAGCGGACGACTTCGGCACGCCGTCGTCTGCTCAGGGACGAGCTGCGAACAGCCTCGCCGCCGTGCACGCGGCACCGCGGCCGGGTCTGGCCCGTCACGCAAGGCGCGGCTGCCCGTGCGCGGGACCGCGGCTGAGGGAGGTGGCGGCATGTGTTGCGGCAGAGGGCCTTACGAAGCCCGAGCCGCCAGCTCCGCGCGCAGCCGCGCGACCTCGGCACGCAGATCGGGGTCGTCCATGACGATCGCCACGGCTGCATCTGGGCTGGCGCAACAGGATCCGGCTCGGCCGGGACTACTACGTCAGTGTCGACACCACCGACTACTCCGTCGACCCCACGCCATCGGCCGGTTCGTGGACGTGTCCGCCGACCTGCACCGCGTCCGGGTCCGGCTCGAGCCGCGGCTGGTCGCCGACCATCCGAGGTCCTGGGCAAGGGGCGGCGTGGTCACCGACCCGCCCACGTCACTGCCGCAGCGGGGCTGCGCGCCGCGTTCCAGGCCCCGCGCACGTCGACGGGAACGGTGCATGAGCTGGGTCGCGATCTGGGCGACTACGACCGCGCGTTCGGGCTGGGCGAGGTCATGTGATGGCCGCCAAGACGACCCCAACCGACGCGGTCAAGCCAGCCGTCGCCACCGCCATGATCGACCGGGATCGTCCACCACGCCGACGTCCTGACACTCAAAGGCGCCAGCTACCGCCTACGCGGCCGAGGCCTCGACAGCCTCCCCAGCACCCGCATCAGCAGCGAGGACAACCCGACCTAGACTGCCCGCACCTGTTCACTTTTCGACCGTCGATAGTGATCAGTCTTCGCCGGTAGCCGACAGGACGCTGGGTTCGATGTGAGGGCCCGAACCGTCCTCAGCGCGCCAGGCGATGATGGCTGAGCCGTACTGAGGACGCTAAGGCAGGTCCCAGTCTCGTGACCGCAGAACTGGACCGCCGCAGCCCGAACGCGGTCGATGATCGTCGTGGGGGGACCCGAGGTCGCGAGTTGCCCGATATCGGTGGTGGGGAGGGCGGACACCGCTCCGGCGGTCGGGAGCAATCATCGCGATGGGCGCCCCGGGGGAGCGGGGTCGGAGCCCAACAGAACTCGTCCCCGTCTCGTCCCCGACCAGCCACAACCACTCGACACACAACGCGCCGTTCGTGCTCGAAGTGTCGGGTTTTCAGCACCACCTCCTCAGCGTGCGGCGCGCCCGAGACGCTCCCGTAATGCGTAGGTCATCGGTTCGATTCCGATAGGCGGCTCCATCTTCGAGTCTCTGACCAGCGGCGATGCCGCACCGAGACCGGTAGCGATTCTCATCGAGTGGCCGTCTCGTCCCCATGTCGTCCCCGATGGCCTGGGGGATGAGCGACGCATAGCGCGCACGACGGCGCTGCTCGACTGGCTGACCTGCGGCGATGCGCAACGGTGGTGTCTTCCGCGGGAACCGTGTCTCGGGTGTGCTGCGTAGGTCAGCCGTGCGGACCGTAGCGTGGCGAACGGCCACTCTGGAGCGGTGCATCAGCGAGACGATCGGCGTCTTTGCGGGAACTCGCGGCGCGCCCATGCACTACCTCCGTGCGCCGGTGACGGACACAGGGGAGATGAAGTCCAACTGGGGTCTCTTTGACGTCGACCGAGCCGCGTGCGCGGGGTTCGTTGGAGGCTTCGGCACCGCGACCGTGCTCAGCGCGGGCCTACGGCTGAGGCTTTCGACGCGCGGCGGGGACGTTCACCGACGCTGGTTTGCCCTCTCTCACCCCCGCAGAATCAGTCGACACCGAGCGGACGCCCGCGCTCGGTGCCACGAGGTCTGGTGTCGTGCGCGTTGGTCGGCGTCAACGACCTGGGGTCCGCGAATCCCAGGCTGGTGTAGCCGGGCGCCCGTTTGGCCAGGGAGGAAGCGAGGACGGGGACGTCCTGGTCGACGTAGTCGTGCACCTCCGCGCTCTCCTTGCCGGGCCATGGGCGCAGCACTCGACCGACGTACTGGACGAGGCGGCCGGAGAACGAGATAGGCGCGGCGAGGAACAGGGTGTCCAGGGCGGGGCAGTCGAAGCCTTCGCCGATGTAGGGACCGGTGGCGACGACGAGGAGGGGGCCCGCTGCTGTGTCCGCTTCGAGGCGGAGGTTGGCTGCTGCTCTGGCTTTGGCTCCCAGCCCTCCGACGAGGACCACCGGGTCCTTGCCTCGGTCGGAGAGTGCCTCGGCGAGCCTCTCGACGTGCGACTTCCACTGGGTCAGGACGAGGCAATGACGGCCCCGGCCGTGTGCGGAGACAACGTCCTCGAGCACCTGCTGCAATCGTGGCCCGTCGTCGACCAGCCCCCGGTAGACAGCGGAGATGCCTCCCGGCTGGTACGGGTCCCGCTCGCCCCGGTAGCGGTAGCCGGTGCGGTGAACGATCAGACGGCGCTCGATCATGGGCCCCGCTTCTGCCACGGGCAGTTGTCCGGAGGGCGTCACGTCCGACGCGATCGTGTGGCGCACTGGGCCGAGCTGGAAGCCGATCAGGTCATCGAGCCGGTCCCGACGGTACGGCGTCGCCGTCAGGCCTAGCCAACGCAGGGCCGGCACCTGGCGCACGACGTCCTCGAATGCGGCTGCGGGGATGTGATGGCATTCGTCGACGACCACGAGCCCGTACCCCGATGTCAGGTCTGCGATGTCGTCGCGTCGCGCCAGAGTCTGGAGCGTGGCGACGTCGACCAGGCCGCCCCGCTTGGTCCGCCCGCCTCCCAGCTGGCCCGCCTTGATCCCGAGGAGTGCTTGTATCTGACCTCTCCACTGATCGGCCAATGCCTTGCGGTCGACGAGGACAAGCGTGCGTCGGTCCACCTTCGCGATCGCCGCACATGCGATGACTGTCTTGCCGGCGCCGGGAGGTGCTACCAGCACCCCCATGTCGTGGCCGGTCACTGCGGCGAGCGCTTGGGTCTGCTCGGGCCGGAGGGTTCCGGAGAAGCCGAGGCCGAGCGGCTCACCGTCGACCCGTCGGTCGGTCAGCTCGACTCGCGACCCCTGCTCGTCGATCAGCTTCGTCACGAGAGGGAGGAGGCCGCGAGGCATGACGAGGCTGCCGTCCGGCGTCTCGTCGTAGCTGCGCAGGTACCGTGGTGTGTCCCAGGTGGAGCGGCGGAGTCGCTGGCGTTCGTCGAACTCCGGATTGCGCAGCGAGGCCGCGTGGCGGAGGGCCGATGCCATAGACGGCGTCAGGTCGGCTGCTGCGACAGTGATCGTGGCGCCCATGTTGATACGGACCGAGGCCGGTGCCGGCACCTGGATCCGGGAGGCGCTCGACCGGAGGGGGCCGCGGACCTCCGCGCCGACGGCTGGCTCGCCGAGACGCCCCAGAACGCGTGTGAGTTCGCGAGGAGTCATCCGGTCCAAGGTCGACAGGTAGGCCCATTGATCGTCGTAGGGCTCCATAGTCGCGAGGTCGAGGAACACCGTCGTGCCGCTCCGGCGGCGCTGGCCCTGCAGCGGCGCTGCGATCAGGTTGCCGAACCCGCCCTGCGGCAGGATGTCCTGCGCGGGGAACAGCCGATCGTAGGAGCCCAGGCTCATGCGGCCGCGGATTCCCATGGCTTCACGCAGCAGCCCGATACCCAGCTGTCGAGCCGATCGAGCGGGAACGGCCGCGGTGAAGAAGGTCCACACATGCGCGCCCAGCCCCGAGCGCGACACCTCGAGCGATGCTGGGACACGGTGTGCGCGGGCGGCCTTGAGGAACGCCAAAGCGTCGAGCATCGCTTCGTCGCGGTCGAAGTCCACCGCCACCCAGTGGCAGCTCTCGTCGCGGAGGAGCGGGTAGAGGCCCAGGTGGATCTCGCCGGCGAGGTGAGCCGTTACGACCTCGGGCGAGAGCGGGAGGTACTCAGCGGATCGCTGTTTCATCCCCCGACGCCAGCCGCCGGCGACGGCAGGCATCCAGCCCGACTTCCCGGTGCGCACGTTCTCCCACCGGACGGCGTAGACATCCTCGCGCGCGGCGAACAGGTCCGCGAAGAACGCGACCTTGGTCCCGGGCTCGGAGGCGATGGAGATGGGCCCGGTGGCGCTGCCGAGACCACCGACCTGCGCGGGCCCCGGAGGACCGGACTCGCGCGGTGACAGCCGGAGGAGCGCCTCGAGCCGCCCCTTCTCGGCGCGCAGCCGAGCCACCTCGGCTCGCAGCGCCGCTACCTCCCGGTCCACCCGGTGGACGCTATACGGCGGACGTCGTCATGACCGGTTCGGACGCTTGATTCGCAGGCCGGTACAAAGTGCCGACTCTAAATGGTACATAATGCTGGGGATAACTGGTACGTTCTGTGGATGCAGTTGCGTGCGGCGGAAGCCCCTTGATGCCCTACCTACCCCGAGTGGCTGATGGTGAACTAGAAGCCCTCCTTGCTACGTCGGGTGCGGTGCTCGTGGAAGGGCCGAAGTTCTGCGGGAAGACCGAGACGGCCCGGAGGGCAGCCGCTTCTGAGGTACTGCTCGACGTGGACCGACCGGCGCGCGATGCCGTGCTGGTCGCGCCGGACCTGGTGCTCGGGAAGCAGGCGCCGCTCCTCCTCGACGAATGGCAGATCGTCCCTGAGCTGTGGGACCTTGTGCGACGGGAAGTCGACGCCCGGCGGGCCCCCGGGCAGTTCATCCTGACCGGGTCTGCGACACCGACCGACGATGCGCGTCGGCACTCCGGTGCGGGCCGGTTCTCCGCCATGCGGATGCGCCCCATGTGTCTTGCCGAATCCCGCCGCAGCGATGCGACCGTCTCGCTCCGCGCGCTGCTCGATGGTGAGACCCAGGCCGCGAAGGACCCGGGGCTCGCCGTCACCGAGCTCGCAGAGGTCCTCACCCGCGGCGGCTGGCCCGCGCTCCTCGATCTGCCCCTGCCGGCCGTCACTCGATCCCTGCGCGACTACCTCGCACAAGCAACCCACGTGGACGTCCTCACACTTGCCGGCCGCAGGAGGGACCCCGCCAAGATCGACGCACTCGTCCGCTCCCTGGCCCGCAACACGGCGACTGAGGTGAGCGTGACGACGTTGGCAGCCGACGCGGCGGTGGGTGCGTCGTCCCTTGATCGCAGCACCGTCACCGACTACCTCACTGCCCTCGAGCGGCTCATGATCCTCGACCAGCAGCCTGCCTGGGCGCCCTCGATGCGTTCGCGAGCCCAGCTTCGAACCTCCCCCAAACGTCATCTGGTCGACCCGTCGCTCGCGGTGGCGGCCATGCGCGGAACGCCGGCGAAGCTGCTCGGCGATCTGGCCACCATGGGCACGCTCTTCGAGTCGCTCGTCGTCCGGGATCTGAGAGTGCTGGCCGCCCCCCTGGACGGCTCCGTGTATCACTACCGGGACAACAAGGGCCTTGAGGTCGACGCGATCGTGCAGTGCGATGACGGGCGATGGGGTGCCTTCGAGGTGAAGCTGGGAGCGTCGCGTGTCGACGACGCCGCGGCCACGCTTCGCGCCTTCGCGTCCAAGGTGGACACAAGTACGACGGGGGCACCAGGGGTCCTGGCCGTCGTCACTGGCGAAGGCTTGGCCTACCGACGCAGTGACGGCGTGCACGTCGTTCCCATCGGGACGCTCGGTCCCTAGCCTTGAGGGTCTGCCTGCTCGCAGGTGGCTCACGCGTCGCGCGAGACGGCATGGTCTCAACGCGTCCAAGGTCACCGCATACACCGTGCACAGCGGGTCGACGTAGATCGGGTCCCCGGCTCCTTGGCGATGTCGGCACACAGCACGTCCCGGTCGTCGCGGTAGTCCGGCGGCCTCAGGGGGCTATCACCGGCGGAGCGCCAACTCGTCCCCCGCTCGTCCCCGAACAACGATCACGCGCCGACACCCAACGGCTCGCTTGTGCTCGTGCCGTGGTGATCTGACAGGTAGCGGCGAGCGTCACGCCTGCCTGCGACGCCCTCGTAACAGGTAGGTCACCGGTGCAATGCCGGCCGCACAGGTCGCGCCTTGTAGAGGTCGCCGAGCTCGGCGATCACGGACGCGTGGCCAAGACCGCAGTTGCTGCCAGGTGACACTCTTGTTCCTGCCGTCTCTGAGCCGTCGTCCGCCGTCGAGTCAGCCAGTGTCGGCCGGATGGTCACAGAACTGGTCACAGCGGGCGGGTGAAAAGGGGAGAGCCAAGGTCAGGTCGGGAGCGCCCCCAGGTCTGTGACCTGCGACGATGCAACACCAGTCGAAAGGCCCCGCAACCTCCTGCACGCGGGGCTCGGGAGTTCAAATCCCACCGCCACCGCCGTTGCCACGAGGGGCGCCCGACTTGGGCGCCCCTCGTGCCGTTTCCGCTCAAGGCGGGCGCCCCCTCGTCGCACTCGGCGGTGGCGCCCTCATTCAGGGAGGAACCCCCCGCTCCCCCTCCGGGCTACCCGCGCCGCAGGCGCCGCACTGCCCGGCCGACGAGCCCCCCGCGACGGATCCCACCGCCACCGCCCGCCGCGCGGGAAGGGCATTACCGCCCCAGCGGATCGGGCGCCACCCCGGATCACAGACCTGTGGACAGCCTGGGGCGCCTTTCTTGCCTCTATCGCAAGCGGGGGCACCTTCAACCGGCATGTGTCCCGCGAACGTGGGGGAGGTCGGGGTTCAGGGGAGGGCGGCGGCGAAGGCGTGGATGAGGGGGTGGATCGGGTCGCCTGAGGCGGCGCCGATGTGCGGCTGGAAGAGGCTGCCCACGAAGAAGGGGTGGTCGGGGAAGTCGAGCACCTCGGCACCGGCGTCCGGGGCGGTCGCGCCGACGACGACGCCGGAGGCCTCGAGCGCGCGCACGGCGTCGGCGGTGGGCGCGTAGCCGCAGTAGTGCATGCCCGGGAAGGGCCGGGGGCACCACGACGCGAACCGGGTGCCCGGCACCGGGGTCACGAGGCGCCGCTCGCCCTGCAGCGAGCACGCGAGCGCCGCGACGACGTTGTCGTCGGCCTCGCCGTCGGACTCGGCGTGCGTTGCGGCGCGGCCGAGGACGTCGCGGCTGTACTCGACGACGGCGTACTGCAGGCCGCCGCACGTGCCGAGGAACGGCCGGCCCGCCTCGCGCACGTGGCGGACGGCGCAGTGCACGGCATCGTCGTCGGCGTAGGGCGAGCCCGGCACGAGCCAGACGCCGTCGAAGCCGAGGACGTCGACGCCGGAGTCCGTGCCGACCCACTCGGCGTCGACGCCGAGCTCCTCGGCCAGCCGCGGGATCAGCGCGTCGAGCTCGCGATGGCTGGGGTGGGGGCTGCGGTCTCCGAGCAGCGCGACGCGGGGCACCCGCGCAGTCTGCCGCCGTAGGGTCGATCCATGTCGACCGATTGGCTGCGCGACGCGGTCATCTACGAGATCTATCCGCAGTCCTTCGCCGACTCCGACGGCGACGGCATCGGCGACCTGCGCGGCGCCATCGACCGGCTCGACCACCTGCAGTGGCTCGGCGTCGACACGATCTGGTTCAACCCGCTGTTCGCCAGCCCGTTCGCCGATGCCGGCTACGACGTCGCCGACTACCTGCGGGTGGCACCGCGCTACGGCACGAACGACGACCTCGTCGAGCTCGTGGCGAAGGCGCGCGAGCGCGGGATCCGGGTGCTGCTCGACCTCGTCGTCGGCCACACCTCGATCGAGCACCCGTGGTTCCAGGCCGAGCTCAACGCAGACGGCCCGTCGCCCGAGGGCGACCGCTACGTGTGGGCGGACGACCCGCCGCTGCGCGACACGTCGGGCGACATCCCGGGCACCGCCGCCTGGGTCCGCTCGCCCGGGCCGCGCCCCGGCTGGTACCTGAAGAACTTCTACGACGCGCAGCCGGCGCTGAACTTCGGCTGGGGGTCGCTGCCGGACGACGAGCCGTGGCGCGACGCCGTCGACGCACCCGGACCTCGCCGCAACCGCGAGAGCCTCCAGGAGATCCTGGACTACTGGCTCTCGCGCGGGGTCTCGGGCTTCCGCGTCGACATGGCGTTCTCGCTGGTGAAGGACGATCCCGGCCATGTCCAGGCGATCGCCCTGTGGCGCGAGATCCGCGCCTGGCTCGACGAGCACCACCCCGAGGCGGTGCTGCTCCCCGAGGGCCCCGAACCGCGCACGGACGGTTCGCTGGCCTTCAGCGCCGACTTCTTCCTCGTGATCTTCCAGGCGCACGCCAGCCTGTTCGACAGCGGCTTCGCCGGCCGGCTGCCCTTCCACGAGCCCATGGAGCCGTTCTTCGACGCCCGCGGCCTCGGCACCACCGAGATCTTCCTGCGCCACTGGGACGCCGCACGCGACGCCGACCCGCAGCGGCCGATCATCATGGCGAGCGCAGACCACGACTACGACCGGCTGCGCTGCGGCCCGCGCACCCCCGAGCAGCTCGGCGCGGCGTGGACCTTCCTGCTGACGTGGGGCTCGATCCCGTCCATCTACTACGGCGACGAGATCGGGATGCGCTACCTGCCCGGCATGCCCGACGTCGAGGGCGCGATCTGCAACCCCGCCTACAACCGTGCCGGCTGCCGCACGCCGATGCAGTGGGACGACGGGGCCAACGCCGGGTTCTCGTCCGCAGCGGCGGCGTCGCTCTACCTCCCGGTCGACGACGCGCCGGACGGCCCCACGGTGGCCGCGCAGCGCGACGACCCCGGCTCGACGCTGAACCTCGTACGCAGGCTGATCGCGCTGCGCCGCGATGTGCCGGTGCTCGGCGGCCGCGCGAGCACCGACGTGGTGCACGGCGGCTACCCGTTCGCCTACCTGCGCGGCGGCACCCACCTCGTCGTCGTCAACCCGCGCCAGCAGCCGGCCTCCCTCACCACCGGGATCGCGGCCGCCGCCGAGATCCTCCTCGGCGAGGGCTGCACCGTGTCGCCGTCGGACGCCGGGATCGAGCTGCACCTCGAGGGGTTCGGCTACGCCGTGCTCGCCCTGCAGACGCAGTAGGGGGACGTCCGGCGCGCGGGGCCCGCGGCGACTAGCGTCAGGACCGAGGACGAGGAGGTCCTGGTCGTGGGTGCACAGGCGGGGACGGCGGCGGGCGCCGTCGTCACGGGCGCAGGGTCGGGCATCGGACGCGCCATCGCGCACAGGCTCGCGGCCGAAGGCTGGCGCGTCGTCGTCAACGACATCGACGCCGCCCGCGCCCACGCCGTGGCGCGGGAGGTCTCGGGCATCGGCGTGCCGGGCGACTGCGCCTCGCGCGACGGCCTGGGCGCGCTGCTCGACGCCGCCACCGACGCGCTGGGCCGCATCGACGTCTACGTCGCCAACGCCGGCGTCGCGATCGGCCGTGGCCTCGAGACCTCCGACGCCGACTGGGAGTCGGCCTTCGAGGTCAACGTCCTCGCCCACGTGCGCGCTGCGCAGAAGCTCGTGCCGCTGTGGCTCGCCGACGGCAGGGGCGGCCGCTTCGTCGTCACCGCGTCGGCCGCCGGCCTGCTCACGATGCTCGGCAACGCGCCGTACTCCGTCACCAAGCACGGAGCCGTTGCCTTCGCCGAGTGGCTGTCGGCGACCTACCGCGACCAGGGCATCGTCGTGCAGGCGTTGTGCCCGCAGGGCGTGCGGACCCCGATGATCCAGGACGTCGGCGCGGTGAAGCCCTTGCTGGACAACGACTCCACGCTCGAGCCTGAGCAGGTGGCCGACGTCCTCTGGGAGGCGTTCGGCGACGACCGGTTCCTGGTGCTGCCGCACCCCGAGGTAGCCACGTACTACACCGCGCGCGCGACCGCCCCCGACCACTGGCTGGCCTCGATGAACGACCTGCAGGTCAAGCTCGGGATCCCGCGCCTCGGGGCGGGGCCCGCGTGAGCGACGAGCTGCCCGGGCTCGACCTCGCCGCCGTCGCGGCCTGGCTCGACGCCGCACGTCCCGGGCTCCGCTCCGGCGCGCTCACCGGATCCGTCATCGCCGGCGGCATGTCGAACCTGACCTACCGGGTCGGCGACGGCTCGACCACCTGGGCGCTGCGCCGTCCCCCGCTCGGGCACGTGCTGTCGACCGCCCACGACATGGCGCGCGAGTTCCGGGTCATCAGCGCGCTGCACGGCACCGGCGTCCCCGTCGCCGAGCCGGTCGTGCTGTGCGAGGACGACACCGTCACGGGCGCGCCGTTCTACCTCATGGGCTTCGTCGACGGCGTGGTGCTCGACAAGCCCGACGTCGTGGCGGCCCTCACCCCCGACGACGCGCGGCGGTCGTGCGAGCTGCTCATGCGGACGCTGCTGTCGCTGCACGACGTCGACCCGTCGTCGGTGGGCCTCGACGGCTTCGGCCGCCCCGACGGCTACCTGGCCCGGCAGGTCGCTCGCTGGACGACGCAGTGGGAGGCGTCGCAGACCGAGCCGCGCGAGGGGGTCGAGGACCTCGTGCGCCGGCTCGCCGCCGAGGTGCCCGAGCAGAGCGCGCCGGGCATCGTGCACGGCGACTACCGGCTCACCAACGTCATCTTCAGCCGCGACATCGCGTCCATCGCCGCGGTCGTCGACTGGGAGATGGCCACGGTGGGCGACCCGCTGGCGGACGTCGGCCTGCTCGTCGTCTACCAGACCCTGGCCGCGGGCGGGATGTTCGGCGGAGTCGCGACCTCGCCCTCGGCCGGGTTCCTCACGCCCGAGGAGATGGTCGCGCTCTACGCCGCGGCGACGACGCGCGACCTGTCGTCGCTGCGGTGGTACATCGCGTTCGGCTGGTTCAAGCTCGCCGTGATCGCGCAGGGGATCCACGCCCGCTTCGTGCAGGGCAAGACCGTCGGCGCCGGCTTCGACCAGGTGGGCGCCCAGGTGCAGAGGCTGCTCGACCAGTCCGCGCGCGCCCTCGACGGGCGCTGAAGGAGGCAGGGATGGACTTCCGGCACAGCGACCTGTCGCTGGAGTACCAGGAGCGCGTGCAGGCGTTCCTCGACGAGCACGTGTACCCGTCGGAGCACGAGTTCGAGCAGCAGGCCGCGGCCAACCGCGCCGCCGGCACGCCGCACCGCACGCCCGACGTGCTCCAGGCCCTCAAGGCCGAGGCGCGCTCGCGCGGGCTGTGGAACCTGTTCCTGCCCGACGTCGAGCACGGCGCCGGCCTGTCCGTGCTCGACTACGCGCCGATCGCCGAGCTGTCCGGCCGCTCCCCCGCGCTCGCGCCCGAGGCGATGAACTGCTCCGCGCCCGACACCGGGAACATGGAGCTGCTGCACCTGTTCGGCACGCCCGAGCAGAAGGAGCAGTGGCTCGAGCCGCTGCTCGACGCGCGGATCCGCTCGTGCTTCTCCATGACCGAGCCCGACGTCGCGTCGTCGGACGCCACCAACATCGCGGCGTCGGCCCGGGTCGACGGCGACCGCATCATCCTCAACGGCCGCAAGTGGTGGTCGACCGGCGCGATGCGGCCGGAGTGCGGGATCTCGATCGTCATGGCGGTCACCGATCCCGACGCCGACCGCCACCAGCGGCACACGATGATCCTCGTCCCGACGTCCACGCCGGGCCTCACCATCGAGCGGTCGACGACGGTGTTCGGCTACGACGACGGCCCGCACGGCGGCCACGGCGTCATCAGCTACGACGACGTCGAGGTTCCGACGTCGAACATCCTCGGCCACCGCGGCGGCGGCTTCGCGCTCGCGCAGGCCCGCCTCGGCCCCGGACGCATCCACCACTGCATGCGCTCGATCGGCATGGCCGAGCGGGCGCTCGACCTCATGATCGCGCGCGCGGCCGAGCGGGTGGCGTTCGGCAAGCCGATCGCCGCGCAGGGCGTGGTGCAGGAGTGGATCGCCGAGTCACGGATCCGCATCGAGCAAGCGCGGCTGCTCACGCTCAAGGCCGCGTGGATGATCGACGCCGTCGGCGCCAAGCAGGCGCGCACCGAGATCGCCGCGATCAAGGTGGTGGCCCCGCGCACCGCGCTGTGGGTCGTGGACAAGGCGATCCAGGTGCATGGCGCGGCCGGCGTCAGCGACGACACCCCGCTGGCCGAGATGTGGGCCGGCCTGCGCACGCTCCGCCTCGCAGACGGCCCCGACGAGGTCCACCTCGCCAGCATCGCCAAGCACCAGCTCCGCCAGCACCTGTCCCGATGAGGGGCCCCCAGGACCAATAGACCGGTACATCTCCACCACTCACCGCCGGGGTCGTCCACAACAGGAGCCGACGCGGCCTGGGGACCGTCAGGGACGTGAGTGGCAGCTCTGTCTGGCTCTACTGGTCATGGGGGCCCCTCATCACGAACGGCGGGTGGCGAAGAAGTCGGCGAGGAGGGCGGAGCAGTCGGGGGCGAGGACGCCGGGGACGACTTCGGGGCGGTGGTTGAGGCGGCCGTCGCGCAGCACGTCCCAGAGCGAGCCGGCCGCGCCGTACTCCTCGTTCCACGCGCCGAACACCACGCGCGACACCCGCGAGAGCCACACCGCGCCGGCGCACATCGGGCACGGCTCGAGCGTCACCGCGAGGGTGCAGCCGTCCAGCCGCCAGGTGCCCAGCGCCGACGCCGCCCGGCGGATCGCCACCACCTCGGCGTGCGCGGTCGGGTCGTGGGTCGTCTCACGCTCGTTGGAGCCGACGGCGAGCACCTCGCCCGACGGCGACAGGACGACGGCGCCGATCGGCACCTCGCCCGCCTCGCCCGCGCGCCGCGCCTCGTCGAGCGCGAGCCGCAGCGCCGCGACATCGACCTCCCGCACCTGCACGGGCCGATCCTCCCACCGGGGCGGGCCCCAGCGCTGCCGACGACCCTGTCGGGATCACACGGCGTCGCGGGAGCGCGCGCCGAGCCGGTAGGCCACGTAGGCGCCCGCCGGCGCAACCACGAGGAGAGCCAGCCCCACCGTGACGAACGGCGACGGCGCATCCCGGTGCACCACGGGCACGCCCTGGCCCGAGGCGACATGGAGGTTCAACGAGTACTCGCACGTCTGGCCCACCGGCAACCACGACCAGGAGGGCGTACCCCACCGCGCCCAGCCTTCGTCCTCGAACGAGCAGGTGTCCTCAGCCGCGTTGACGAGCACGAACGCTGACGCGAGGGCGGCCAGGACACAGAGCAGGTAGACGACGCCGAGCAACCAGGCCACCGGCTTGAGCCATCCGCCCCGTTGCGTGCGATCCCCCGTGACAGCCATGCGCTCATGCTGCCGCACCCGGGCTCGTCGGCGCGGTCGTGGACGCGAGAGTCAGTCGGGGAGCTGCTCGAGGACGGTGTCGAACTGCTCGCCGAAGCCGAGGCGGCTCGCGATGCTCGCCAGCACCTCGTCGGGCCACATCTCCGGGTCCTCGAGGAGCAGCT
Organism: Actinomycetota bacterium; assembly: GCA_020161245.1. GTDB lineage: Bacteria > Actinomycetota > Actinomycetes > S36-B12 > CAIYMF01 > Longivirga. The sequence continues at coordinate 16,289 of JAIUOK010000025.1, forward strand.
CGATCTCGTCGGGACCCATCCCGAGGTCGTCGACGATCTTCAGATCGCCGGCGGGCACGAGCTCGTCGTCCTCGGCGTCGACCTCGTCGGGGATGCCCAGGCGGTCGAGGGCGTCGGCGCCGAGGGGCCACTCCTCCGCGGCCACGACGTCGGACACCAGCAGGCGGACGTCGGTACCGCGCACCCGGGCCAGCAGGAAGAACTCCTCGGCGACCGACACCAGGCCGAGGACGCCGGTCTCGCCGGGCTGCACCCGCAGCGCGTCGACGAGGCCGTCGAGCGTCTCGCCGGTGCGCGGGGGCAGCGCGACGACCTGCCAGAGGTTGTTCTCGCGCCAGGCGGCGACGGCGAAGTCGACGGCGACGTCGTCCATGACGCACCTCCCGGCCCGCGACGCTGCGACCGCCCGGACGGACGGCGACCCCAGCGTGTCAGACCCGCGCCCGGCCCGGTGCCCCTTCGCGGATGCCGGGCCGCCCGGCGGGGTGAGACCAGCCTCACCCGCGACGCCGGAGGCGGCGCCGACTACTGTCCGGGCCATGCCCGACAGCCTGCGCATCCACGTCGCCGACCACCCGCTCATCGCGCACAAGCTCACGACGCTGCGCGACGTGCGGACCGACTCCCCCACGTTCCGGCGCCTCGCCGACGAGCTCGTGGCCCTGCTCGCCTACGAGGCGACCCGCGGGATCCGCGTGGAGCAGGTCGCGGTGACGACGCCGGTCGCACCGGCCATGGGCGTGAAGCTCGCCGACCCGCGCCCGATCGTCGTACCGATCCTGCGCGCCGGGCTCGGCATGCTCGACGGCATGATGCGGCTGCTCCCGACGGCGGAGGTCGGCTTCCTCGGCATGATCCGCGACGAGGAGTCGCTCACCGTGTCGACGTACGCCGATCGCGTGCCGCAGAGCCTCGCCGGCCGCCAGGTGTTCCTGCTCGACCCGATGCTCGCCACAGGCGGCACGCTCGTCGACGCCATCAACCTGCTGCTCGGCCGTGGCGCCACCGACGTGACCGCCATCTGCCTGCTGGCCGCCCCCGAGGGGCTCGACCGCCTGCGACGCGCGTTCGACGATCGCGATGTCGATGTGACCGTCGTGACCGCGGGTCTCGACGAGCGGCTCAACGACAAGGGCTACATCGTTCCCGGCCTCGGCGACGCCGGCGACCGCCTGTACGGCGTGGTCAGCTAGGACCAGCACCTACGACGAAGGCCCGCACCCCAGAGGGTGCGGGCCTTCGCGCGCGTTGGATCAGATCGAGACGCTCTTCGCGTTCGACGCCCAGTAGGTGTCCTCGACCGAGACCACGCGGTAGGTGCCCGAACGGAGCGTGCGGTAGCCGAACGAGTAGGTGCCCGTCGAGGTGATCGTGGCGTTGCCCACCGTCACCCACGAGCCGCCCGAGCTGCGCTGCAGCTGCGCCTTGCCGCCGACCCGCGTGATCTTCCCGTACACCTTCGTGGCGCTGCCCGAACGCAGCTTGCTGATCGTGATGTCCGGCCGCACGCGCACCTTGATGGTGCCGTTGGTGGTGTCCTTCTTCACGAGAGCGTTGGTGCCGGGGTAGACCCACCGGAACCACGTGTTGCGGGTGAGGTAGGGCGTCGTGCCGTTGAACGAGCCGGCGGGGTAGCTGCCCCAGCCGATGAAGCTCTTGCCGCTCGTCGTGATCTCCTTCCACACGGGCGTCGTGGCGAAGGGGTTCGTCGAGTACTGGAGCGTGCCCTGGAACACGGCGAAGGCGTCGGCCGATGCGGTCTGGCCCGGCAGCGGCGCAAGGTACGACGCGTACGAGAGGTAGGCGAGGCGCTTGTTGTAGCCGACGACGGTGCCCGACATGTAGAGCTGGGCGTTCGCCGTCGCCGCGTTCTTCGCGACGGTGAGCCGCTTGGGGGCGTTGGAGACGGGCGCGTACGACGTCGTGGTGTCGCCGAGCGGGAACGTGTTGGTCGACGGCGAGCCGGGCGCGAGCGGATTGGCCGCCTTGATGTAGGAGCTGACGACCGGGCTGCTGCCGGAGTCGCTCCACATCCACCACTCGTCGCTGGCGTCCTTGCGGATGCGGTAGCGGCCCTGCACCTGCGCGTCGACGTTGGTCTCGGCACCGGACGGCGTCGCCAGCGTGCCCGTGAACGACGTCGTGATCGACGAGTCGCTGTTGGTGGTCTGGTAGAGCACCGTGGAGTCGTTGACGAAGACGACGTCGCCGGAGATGAATGCGTTCGGGTCGGTCTTGACCTTGCCGTAGTAGGGGATCGTGCTCGGGCTCGTGCCGTTCCAGCTCAGGCCGGTCGCGCGGATGCGGCTGGTGCCGTCGGCCTTCTGGTAGACGACGGCGACGCGCGTTCCCCCGGGGGAGACAGCCAGACCCGCGGCGGTCTCGCCGGAGGCCGGGCGGAACTTCGTCGACTTCTTCGCGATCGTTCCGGCGGCCGACCAGTCGCCGGTGTTCGCCGTGTACTGCCAGATGTCGCCGTCGGCCATCCACCACACCTTCGTGCCGTCGGCGCTGATGACCGGTGCGGGGCTCAGGTCGTAGAGGCTCGCGATGACGCGGGTCACCGCATTCGTGCCGCCGGCGTCGTGCACGAGCACGAGCGCGTACACCGCGTCGGCGTTGTCGGTGGTGCCGTCGCCGGTGCGCAGCGCGGCCACCCAGGTCTTCCCGTCGCGGGAGACGTCGTAGCCGAAGGCGTAGTAGTTCGCAGCGAGCGCGCTGGTGGCCCCGCCGCTGCCGTCGTTGAACCAGGAGGAGACGACCGAGCCGCCGCCCGAGCGGTCGAGCATGGTGAGGCGGTCGCCGGTCTCGGCCGAGGCCGAGGTGGCGAGGGCGGGCAGCGACACCGCGACGAGCGCCGCTGAGGCGAGGCCGAGGACGGCGCGGCGGGCGCGCACAGGACGGCGATCGGTACGGGCCTGCATGGCTGGAGGTTCTCCCGTGGGCTCGGTTGCGCGGCCGCGGCCGCACCGGAGGGCGCCGGTGCGCCCCGTGCATCGTGGTAGAGACGTCCCCCTGGTCGGGACCGTTTCGCAGTATCACACGGTGTGACGGCCTTCATGCCAGCCGAGCAGACGTCTCACCCGCTCGTGACGGCGGCCCGCCACGGGGCGGGGCCAGGACGGGCGGGTGCCCGTGCGACCGGAGTCCGGAGAGCGGGTGCCCGGTCGCGGACGACCGCCTAGGGTCCCGGCATGGGACTGACCGGCGTGCTGCACCCCGAGGGCTTCCATGGCCGGCGGCGCACGTCGTCGTACTTCGAGGGCTGGTACGTCAAGCTCGTGTCGGCCGACCGCTCGGCCCGCTGGGCGGTGATCCCCGGGCTGTTCCTCTACCCCGACGGGCGGGGCGAGGCGTTCGTGCAGGTGCTCGACGGCCGCACCGGCGAGACCTGGTACCACGAGTACGACGCCGCCGAGTTCGGCGCCGAGGACGACTGCTTCTCCGTCCGCGTCGGCCCCAACCGGTTCTCCGACCGCGGCGTGGTGCTCGACCTGCCGAGCCTGCGCGGCGAGGTCCGCTTCACCACCCCGTTCGACCCGTGGCCCGTCACGCTGACCTCCCCGGGCGTCATGGGCTGGTACGCGTGGGTGCCGAAGATGGAGTGCAAGCACGGCGTCGTGTCCCTCGGCCACGGCCTCGCCGGCCAGCTCGAGCACGAGGGCACGGCGTCGTCGTTCGACGGCGGCTGGGGCTATCTCGAGAAGGACTGGGGCGCGGCGTTCCCCGCCGGCTACGTGTGGGTGCAGACCAACCACTTCAGCAGCCCGGGCACCTGCCTCATGGCCTCGATCGCCGTGATCCCGTGGCTGCGCTCGGAGTTCACCGGCCACATCGTCGGCCTCAAGCACGACGGCGTCCTCCACCGGTTCACCACCTACACCGGCGCGCGCACCACGGGCATCGAGATCGACGACGACGAGGTGCGCTGGTCGCTGCGCAGCAAGGACGGCGCGACGCTCGACATCACGGCGGACCGCCCGCGCGGCGGGCTGCTCAAGGCGCCGGTCCGCACCGAGATGCACCGCCGCGTGGAGGAGACCCTCGACGCCACGGTGCGGGTGCGCCTCGCCGACCGCGACGGGCGCATCCTGCTCGACGACGTCGGGGCGTGCGCCGGGCTCGAGGTGCACGGCGACCTCGAGCGCATGATCCGCGATGTCACGTCCTGACGCGTCCGGTCCCCGGAGGCGGAACAACGCCCGCGCGGGCAGGGTTGGTGGTCACGCACCGTCCCCCCACCGTGCTGCTCGGCAGCACCCCGTCAACGGAGGCCCCCGTGCCCGTTCGTGAAGCGTCCACCTCCTGGCAGGGCGACCTGCAGACCGGCTCCGGCATCGTCACGCTCGAGTCGAGCAGCGCCGGCCAGTTCCCCGTCACCTTCCCCCGCCGCGCGGGCGAGCCCGAGGGCCAGACCAGCCCCGAGGAGCTCGTGGCCGCGGCGCACTCCGCCTGCTTCGCCATGTCGCTGTCGAACGGCCTCAGCAAGGGCGGCACCCCGCCCACCTCGCTGTCGGTCAGCGCCGAGGTCACCCTCGACGCGCCCACGCTCACCATCACGACGATCGCGCTCACCGTCGACGGCGTCGTCCCCGGCGTCTCGCAGGAGGCTTTCGCCGAGGCGGCGCGGGCCGCCAAGGAGGGCTGCATCATCAGCCGGGCGCTGGCAGGCGTCCCGGAGATCACCGTCGAGGCCACCCTGCTCGAGGGCTGACACCCGCACCTCCACGACGGCCGCCCCGCTCGTCCGGGCGGCCGTCGTGCTGCTCGGGGGAGGCAAGCTCGGCGAGCCTGGCGCGCGCCGGCCCGGGATCGGCGATGCTCGACAGCACCGCTCGAGGGGCCTGCAGCCACGGGCACCGACTTGCGCCGCACGGGAATCCGTGGTGATAGTTGACTGTTGAACTACCCGTCCGGCGACCGTCGGACGAGCAACGACCCCGGAGGCTGACATGCCCGCCGTCACCGTCGACGACATCACCGTGCTGCCGCGCGTGCGGCGTCCCGACCCCGGCCTGGTGCACGGCCGTCCAGTCCGCAGCGTCACCACCGCCCCGACCGGCTTCGAGGGCGAGGGCTTCCCCGTGCGCCGCGCCTTCGCCGGCGTCCCGGCCGAGCTCCTCGACCCGTTCATCATGATGGATCAGATGGGCGAGGTGGAGTACGCGCCCGGCGAGCCCAAGGGAACCCCGTGGCACCCCCACCGCGGCTTCGAGACCGTCACCTACATCATGGACGGCTCGTTCATCCACCAGGACTCCCACGGCGGCGGCGGTGTCATCACCGACGGCGACACGCAGTGGATGACCGCGGGCTCCGGACTGCTGCACATCGAGACCCCGCCCGAGGCGCTGGTCATGAGCGGCGGCATGTTCCACGGCCTCCAGCTGTGGGTGAACCTGCCGCGCGAGAACAAGATGGCCGCGCCGCGCTACCAGGACCTGCGCTCCAGCCAGGTCGTGCTGCTGTCCAGCGACGACGGCGGAGCCCTGCTGCGCGTCATCGCCGGTGACCTCGGCGGCCACACCGGCCCGGGCTCCACCCACACTCCGATGGCGATGGTGCACGCGTCGATCGCATCCGGCGCGGAGATGACCATCCCGTGGCGCCAGGACTTCAACGCGCTGGTCTACGTGCTCTCCGGCACCGGCACGGTCGGCGAGGAGAAGCGCCCGGTGCGCACGGGCCAGCTCGCCGTCCTCGGCGCCGGCGGCTCGCTCACGATCGCGGCCGACGCGTCGCAGGAGAGCCGGCTGTCCGGGCTCGACGTCGTCATCCTCGGCGGCGAGCCGATCCGCCAGCCGATCGCCTGGCACGGCCCGTTCGTCATGAACACCCAGCGCGAGCTGATCCAGGCGTTCGAGGACTTCCAGGCCGGCCGGCTCGGCACGGTGCCGCCGGACGGCATCCAGCCCTTCCGCGCCTGACCCGCACCACCAGCAGCGCCCCGGACCCCACCGGTCCGGGGCGCTCTGCGTGCCGGGGGTGGTCCTCGAGCAACCGGGCGAATGCTCGGTTTGGCGGCCTTGAAGCGAGCATCGCACTGTGACTCGCGGCAAGTGCAGGGCTGGCGGTGCGGGGGGACGGTCGGGTTTGGCAGGGTTGCGGCGTGACGTCCCGCGCCTACGCCGTCCTCCGCTCCCCTGTGTCGACCGTGGTCCTCACCGACGACGACGACGTGCCGCGGGTGGTCCACTGGGGCGCGCCGCTCGCCGAGCCCGTCGACGCCGCGGTCCTCGACGCGCTCACCGACGCCCCCGTGCCCCAGGGCAGCCTCGACGCCACGGTGCCCCTCTCGTTGCTGCCGGAGCTCGCGCGCGGCTGGTCGGCACACGGCGGCATCGCGGGTCACCGCCACGACGGCACGGCCTGGGCGCCGCTGCTGCGCCGAACCTCGTCGAGCACCGACGGCGGGCGCTTCGAGTGGACCGGCACCGACCCCGACGCCGGGCTCACGGCGTCGGTGGCCGTGGTGCTCGACGAGCACGGCGTCCTCACGGTGTCGGCGTCGCTGACCAACGACGGCCCGACACCGTACTCGCTCGACTCCCTGGCCCCCGTGCTCCCGCTGCCGGGCCGCGCCCAGGAGGTGCTCACCCTGACCGGCCGCTGGATCAAGGAGATGCAGGACCACCGCACGCCGCTCGGACCGGTCGCGGTGGTGCGCGAGAACCGCCGCGGCAAGACCTCGCAGGAGTCGTCGCCGACCCTCGCCGTCGGCACGACCGGTTTCAGCGAGGATCGCGGCGAGGTGTGGTTCGCGCACCTGGCGTGGAGCGGCGACCACCGCGCCCACGCCGAGACCCTCTCCGACGGCCGCCGCTTCCTGGCGCTGTCCGAGCTGCTGCTGCCCGGCGAGGTGACGCTGCAGCCCGGCGAGTCGTACGCCGCACCGCAGGTCGTCGCCACGTGGTCGGGATCGGGCCTGACGACGGCGTCGCAGCAGCTGCACGCCCACGTCCGTGCCCGCCCGTCGCACCCGTCGCGCCCGCGCCCCGTCCTGCTCAACACGTGGGAGGCCGTCTACTTCAACCACGACCTCGACGAGCTACGGCGTCTGGCGGATGCCGCGGCCGAGGTCGGGGTCGAGCGGTTCGTCCTCGACGACGGCTGGTTCCGCGGCCGCGACGACGACACGTCGTCGCTGGGCGACTGGTTCGTCGACGAGCGCAAGTACCCCGACGGCCTCGGCGTCCTCGTCGACCACGTGACGGGTCTCGGCATGGAGTTCGGCCTGTGGGTCGAGCCGGAGATGGTCAACCCGGACAGCGACCTCTACCGGGCGCACCCCGACTGGGCGCTCGGCATCGCCGGCCAGCCCCTGGTGCTCGGCCGCAACCAGCTCGTCCTCGACCTCGGCCGAGCGGAGGTGTCGCAGTACCTGCTCGAGCGGCTCGACGCGCTGCTGGCCGAGCACGACATCGCTTACCTCAAGTGGGACATGAACCGCGACCTGGTGGCGGCTGGCGGCAGCGACGGCGCTGCCGGCGTGCACCGGCAGACCCTCGCGCTCTACGCGCTGCTCGACGAGCTGCGCCGGCGCCACCCCGGCGTCGAGATCGAGTCGTGCTCGTCCGGCGGCGGCCGCGTCGACCTCGGCATCGCCGCGCGCACGGACCGGTTCTGGACGTCGGACTGCAACGACGCGCTCGAGCGCCAGCGCATCCAGCGCGGCTTCAGCTACCTGCTGCCGCCCGAGCTCATGGGCGCGCACGTCGGCGGTGCGTGGTCGCACACCACGACGCGCACCCAGGTGCTGCCCTTCCGCGCCGGGACGGCGATCTTCGGCCACCTCGGCTTCGAGTGGAACCTCCTGCACGCCACGGACGAGGAGCGCGAGGGCATCCGCGGCGTCATCGCCGCGCACAAGCAGCTCCGGCCGCTGCTGCACTCCGGCCGCGTCGTCCGCGTCGACCATCCGGACTCCTCCGCCCTCGTGCACGGCGTCGTCGCGCAGGACGGCGGCGAGGCGCTGTTCGCCTACGCGCAGCTGACCACGACCGATGCCAGCCTGCCGCTGCCGGTCCGGCTTCCCGGGCTCGATCCCGCGCGCTCGTACCTGCTCTCCCGGCTGCTCCTGCCGGGCCCGCAGTGGGACCCGGGCAAGCACCACCCGTCGTGGTACGACGAGCCGGTCGTCGTGCGCGGCGACCTGCTGGCCTCCGTCGGCGTCCCGCTCGGCGTCCACGTCCCGGAGCAGGTCACGCTGATCCGGCTCGAGGCGGTCTGACCCGCTGCGCGTCGCGCTGGCGCAGGGTTGGATACAGCGCATGACCGACACCATCCGCTGGGGGATCATCGGCACCGGCGGCATCGCCGCGGCCTTCGCGCGCGACCTGCGCCTGCTCGACGACGCCGAGGTGGTCGCCGTCGGCTCGCGCTCGCAGGAGTCCGCGGACCGCTTCGGCGACGAGCACGGCATCGCCCGACGCCACGCCTCCTACGCCGATCTGGCCGCCGACCCCGAAGTCGACGCCGTCTACGTCGCGACCCCGCACCCGGGCCACCACGACGCCGCGCTGCTGGCCATCGAGGCCGGCAAGGCGGTGCTGGTCGAGAAGCCGTTCACGATGGACGCCGCCGAGGCGCGCTCGCTCGTCGACGCCGCACGTGCCGGGGGCACGTTCCTCATGGAGGCCATGTGGACCCGCCACCTGCCCCACGTCCTGGAGATCCGGCGCCTCATCGACGACGGCGCGATCGGCGACGTCGTCCTGGTCACGGCCGAGCACGGCCAGTGGTTCGCCGACGACCCCGAGTTCCGGCTGTTCGCCCCCGAGCTCGGCGGCGGCGCCCTGCTCGACCTCGGCATCTACCCCGTGTCGTTCGCGCACATGGTGCTGGGCACGCCGCAGCGGATCCTGGCGGCGAGCGACCCCGCCTTCACCGGCGTCGACGCGCAGACCTCCGCGATCCTGCAGTACGCCGGCGGCGCCCACGCCGTCGTCACCACCACTCTGCGCGCGCAGAGCGAGTGCCACGCGTCGATCGCGGGCCGCGAGGGCCGCATCGAGATCGACGGCGTCTTCTACCGCCCGACGTCGTTCCGGCTGGTGCGCCGCGACGGCCGCCATGACGGCGAGACGACGACGTTCGCCTTCGACGAGCCCGGCCACGGCCTGCGCTACCAGGCGGCCGAGGTCGGGCGCTGCCTGCGCGAGGGGCTCACGGAGTCGCCGCGCCTGCCCCTCGACGAGACCGTGGCGATCATGGAGACCCTCGACGAGATCCGCCGCCAGGTCGGTCTCACCTACCCCGGCCTCGACTGACCCCGTCATCCCGAGTAACTGGCGTTGTCCTCGGTTCCGAGCCCTCGGAACCGAGGACTCGGGCAGTTACTCGCGGCGGATGCGGGCAGGTCAGCCGGTGGCGCGGGTGTCGGTCCACCCGGGGCCGCACAGGTCGCCGCCGTCGCAGCACGGCTGCAGGTAGTGGCAGACCGGGCACTGGTCCTTGCCGCCCTTGCGGACGAGGTCGGCGCGCTCGCACTGCGGGCAGGGCCCGGGGCTCTGGAACACGCCGACGAGGGTAGGCACGCCGCCCCCGCGCCCACGGACGACACGCCACACCGTCGCCCGCCGCGCGAGTAACTGGCGTTGTCGTCGGTTCTGAGGGTCCGAGACCGAGGACAACGCCAGTTACTCGGGGCTGTCAGGCGTCAGTGGGCGTAGGTGGGGGCGAGGTAGGCGCGGGCGAGGGTGTGGAAGGCGAGGTTGAAGCCGACCACCGCCGGCGACGCCGAGCCGTCGACGCCGAGCGTGGGCACGTCGACGGCGTGCACGACGAAGAAGTAGCGGTGCGGCATGTCGCCGGGGGGCGGCGCGCAGCCTCCGTAGGACGCCGACCCGAAGTCCGAGCGCACGTGGAAGGCGGCACCCGGCAGCGTGGCGTCGGACTCGCCGGCGCCCTGCTCGAGGCTGGTGACGTCGGCGGAGATGTCGACGGCGACCCAGTGCCAGAACCCCGACGGGATCGGGGCGTCGGGGTCGAAGCAGGTCACCACGAAGCTCTGGGTGCCCTCGGGGAAGCCCGACCACGACAGCTGCGGCGACCGGTTCGCGCCGCCGGCGGACTCGTGGACGAAGGTGAGCGCCGCCTGCTCGCCTTCGACGACGTCGGTGCTCGTGAGCTCGAACGTCGGGACGGGCGGCAGGTAGTCGTAGGGGTTGACCGCGCGCTGGCGCTCGAGGCCCATGGGGTGCTCGCTTCCTCGTGGTCGGCCGGCTCGGCCGAGGTCCGGTCGGGACGTCGTGCACCGGCGATCCTTCCCCTCCGAGGGTCCGCTCGCACGCCGATGCGGCACCTCGTCCGGAGCAGTCGACGTCGCCCCTCGGCGCCCCGCCTGTGCATGGATCTGGGGACAACGTGGGGACATCCGGTGCACGACGACCGCACGTCCTGTGCACATCCTGTGGGTGGACGATCTTCTTCAGAAACTTCGCCGAAACCCCTTGTGCCGCTTGCGGAAACCGGCGTAGAACTACGCCACCGCAGAGCGAGACGGCGGGCCGGCCGGAGGCGACTCCGGCACCGCGCAGGACCGGGCGACCGGACCCGCGCGGGGCCCGACGAGGAGCACCGCGGGACGCCGAGCACGACGGCGGGCGAGCGGGAGGCGACTCCCGCACCGAGCAGGACCGGGCGACCGGACCGGCACGGAGCCCGGCGCCGCGCGAGGCAGCCGAGCACGACGACGAGCCACCCCGGGGCGACCTGGGACGGCGGGCAGCCGGGAGACCGGCGGCACGACGGGCACGACGACGGGCACGGCAGCCGAGGAAGGGAAGGCAGGCGGACGGCCCACCAGCCGTCGGCGCTGTGGGCGACCGCAGCGGTGGCGCGGAGGACCAGCTGCCGGCCGGACACCTCGGTCAGCACCACGCAGAGCACCGGGTCCACCGGAGGGCGACCTCCGACGCCGACGCAGCGGGCGACCGCAGCGGCGACGGGGCACGGAGAGCCACGCGCGGTGCAGCACCGCGCAGGTGCACCCAGCCCACGGAGGGCGACCTCCGACGGCGGCGAAGCGGGCGACCGCGGCGACGACGGGGCGGGGGACGCAGGGCGAGGTGCGACGCCGACGACAGACGGCGGGGCCGTTCGGGAGACCGACGGCGGCGGACCGGGCGACCGGACCGGCGTCGAGGCCGCGCAGGAGTCATCGGCGGCCGCCGATGCGATCGGCGGACCGGCTGGGGCGACCCAGCACCGGCGCGCAACGCGGGCGACCGCGCGACGCGACGAGGTCCGACGGACGCACGGCAGCACAGAAGGTCGACCTCGCGGTCGGGGCAACCCGGCCGCAGGCCGACCGGATGTGCAACGCGGGGCCCCTCGATCTCATACATCGAGGGGCCCCGCACCGTTTGCGCGACGGCGAGCGCCGCCGGGTACCAGTGTGCCAACGGGTCCCGCGACTTCCGGCCAGCGACACGGCCCGCCGCTGCGAGGCGCATCACGCCTGGGCGGCCGAGGCGCATCACGTCTGGGCGGACGGGGCGCATCACGTCTGGGCGGCCGGGGCGCATCCCGCCGTGCGGGCGCGCCGGCCCCCGCTTAACGTCGCCCCATGAGCCAGCCCGCAGCGTCGCGCCTGGTCGGCGTCTACCGCGCCGAGGGGTCGCTGCGCGGCGAGCTGGCCTACCTCGCCGGCAAGCTCGTGGGCCGGGCCCACTGCTCGCTGTGCGACATCACGCACTCCCCGGTGCGGCGCAAGGCCGCCTGGGACCGCATGGTCGAGCGCGTCGGCGTCCCCTTCGAGCTCGTCCACCTCGACGAGCGCACGCCCGACGTGGCCGCGCTGGTGACCGGGTGGGACGACTCGCCCGCGGTGCTCGTCGAGCGCGCGGGAGCGCTGTCGCGCCTGCTCGGGCCCGACGACCTCGAGCCGTTGCACGGCGACGTCGAGGCCTTCGAGCGGGCCCTGCGGGCCGCTCTGGCCGCGCCGGCGGCCGACCACGAGGCGAGGGGCTCCGCAGCCCAGGGCGAGGCCGAGCGAGCCTCCTGACGACGCTCCCGGGCTGCGTCAGGGCCGCCCGCAGCAGCGTGCGCCTGGCTAGCCTCGCGCCATGGCCGACCTCCCCGAGCCCGCACGCACGGACGACGCCGGGCGGGCGCTCGCCGCCAAGCTCGCCCGGATCGCCGCTTTCGAGTCGCGCACCCGCGCCAACCCGCTGACGAAGGTCACGCGGCAGTTGAGCCGCACCGCCTGGTTCGCCTCGGTCTACCGGCGCATCGGCCCCCGGGTGGACCCCGCGTTCATGAAGGTGCGCGACGGCCGGGCCATGGCGGCGTTCTACGGATTCCCCTTCTGCACGCTGCACACCACGGGCGCCAAGAGCGGCCAGCCCCGCGAGTCGCCCCTGCTCTACATCCGCGACGGCGACGACGTCCTGCTGCTCGGCACCAACTTCGGCCAGCCCAAGCACCCTGCCTGGACGGCGAACCTGCTCGCCCACCCCGAGTGCGCGGTCATCATCGGCCCGGAGACGCTGCAGGCGCGAGCGGCGCTGATCGGCGACGAGGAATGGCGGGAGCAGTTCCCGCGCTTCGTGGCGATCTACCCGGGCTACGACGGCTACATCGAGCGACGAGGCGGACTCGCTCCGCGCATGTTCCGCCTCGAACCGACCGGCTGACCCGAAGTCGGGACAGCCTGTCCGGTGTTTGGGCTGGACAACTTCCGGAGAGACCCCGCGCGGACGGCGCGTCACTGGTGGAATGCGTCGCACCGGCACCGGACCCTACGGAGGCAGCGCGCATGGGCAACATCCTGTGGATCATCATCGGCGGCGCCATCATCGGCATCGTCGCCCGGCTCGTGATGCCGGGTCGTCAGAACATCCCGTGGTGGCTCACCATCATCGTCGGCATCGTCGGCATGTTCATCGGCGACTGGATCGCCGGCCTGCTCGGCGTCAAGGAGACCGGCGGCTTCGACTGGATCCGGCACGGCCTGCAGGTCGTGGTGGCGGTGCTCGGCATCGTGGCCGTCGGCGCCATCACCGGACGGAGATCCACCTCGGCCTGACCGCCGCACGCACTGCCCGCACGAGGGGCGGCCCACCCGGGCCGCCCCTCGTCGTGCGTCGGCAGGAGCCACGTACAGTCGAGGGATGAGCAGGACCCGCGCAGTGCAGCGCCGAGCCCCGCTGATCGGCGCCCTCGCCGGCACGGCGCTGCTGGTCGCCTGCACCGGGTCGCCGGCCGCGCCGCCCTCCGCGTCGTCGCCCTCCCCGACCGCCCCCGCTGCCACGTCGACCTCGCCTGCGCCCCCGAGCCCCACCCCGACGCCCACGACGCCCTCGCCGACCCCCACCCCTGACGCCGGCGCCGACGCGGTGGTGCGACCGGTGGGCGACGCGCAGTGGGCGCGCATGGTCGCGGCGGGGATGGACTACGACGGGTGCCCGCTCGACCAGGAGGACCTCGCCCGGGTCGAGGTGAACCACTGGACCTTCGCCGGCGACGTGGAGCGCGGCGTCATCGTCGTCAACGCCGACGTCGCGGACAGCGTCGCGCGGATCTTCACCCGGCTCTACGAGCAGGAGTACCCGATCCGCAGCATGCGCCCGCTCGAGGAGTTCGGCGGCGACAGCAACGCCAGCCTGCGCGCCGACAACACCGCCGGGTTCAACTGCCGCAAGCCCGGGCAGATCAACGCGCCGCAGAAGAGCTCGCCGCACGCCAACGGCCGCGCCATCGATGTCAACCCCCGCGAGAACCCGTGGGTCGACCCGCGCTGCGGCTGCTGGAGCCCCACCGGCCGCTACGCCGCGCGCACTCCGGCCCCGGGCGTCATCGTCCGCGGCGACTCGACCTGGCAGGCCTTCGTCGACGAGGGCTGGATCTGGCAGAACATCAAGGTGCCCGACTACATGCACTTCGACACCGGCTTCCCCAGCCGACCGCGCACCGACCTCGGCACGCCGCTGCCGAAGGCGAGCAACACCTTCGGGGCCAAGCCCTGGACGGGCACCCCCGACCCGAGCGCGACTCCCCCGCGCTGAGCATCCGGCCCCGGACAGACCTCGGCCCCGCGCTCCTCCAGGATGCGCGGGGCCGAGGCGATCGAGCGGGCGTCTAGCCCTTGACCGAGCCTGCGAGCAGGCCGCGGACGAAGAACCGCTGCAGCGAGAAGAACACGATCAGCGGGATGATGATCGCGATGAACGCGCCGGCAGTGATGAGGTGCAGCTGTGCGCCGTAGGTGCCCTTGATGGCCGACAGGTAGACGGTCACCGGCGCTGTCGCGACGGTGCCTCCTGCGAACGTCAGGGCCACGAGCAGGTCGTTCCATACCCAGAGGAACTGGAAGATCGCGAACGACGCGATCGCGGGGACCGACAGCGGCAGCACGATCCTGCGGAAGATCAGGAAGTGGCTGGCGCCGTCGACACGTGCGGCCTCGAAGAGGTCGCGCGGCAGCTGCGAGATGAAGTTGTGCAGCAGGAAGATCGCCAGCGGCAGGGCGAACATCGTGTGGCTGATCCACATCGGCACGAAGCTCGTGCCGCCCGCGGGCCAGACCCAGGTTCCGAGCACCGGGATGGCCTGCACCATCTCCTTCAACGACGGCAGGCCGAACCAGCCGAGGTTGTAGAGCTGCAGCAGCGGCAGCAGCGCCATCTGCAGCGGCACGACCTGAAGAGCGAAGATGCCCAGGAAGATCGCGTTGCTGAACTTGAACGGCACCCACGCCAGGGCGTACGCCGCCATGAGCGCGAGGGTGAGCGGGATCAGCGCCGCCGGGATCGAGATGACGAACGAGTTGATGAAGTACGGCGCGATGCCGCCGGGGATCGTGTCACCGCCGCTGATGACCTCGGAGTAGTTCTGGAGGGTGAACACCGGGTTGGTGATCACCGTCCACCAGCCGGTGTCGCTGGCGAGCTCAGAGGGCCGCAGCGAGGTGATCAGCAGGCCGAGGGTGGGGATGGTCCACAGGATCGTCAGGATGATGACGAACGCCGTGGCCCAGGGGCTCGACAGGTTGCGGCGCAGGGCCGACGACATGCCGGAGTGGTCCGCCTCGGGGGCGAGCATCGCCTCTTCGAGCTTCGCGGCGACGCCAGGAGTCTCGACGCTCATCGGATCGACTGCTCCTTCCGCAGCTGAACGACGTTGTAGACGATCAGCGGGATCACTGCGACGAACAGGACGACGGCGAGGGCGCTGCCTCGGCCCTTGTCGAACTGGACGAAGGCCTGGGCGTACATCTCGTTGGCGAGGACCTGGGTACCGAAGTTTCCGTTCGTCATCGTGCGCACGATGTCGAAGACCTTGAGGACGCCGATGGCGATGGTCGTCAGCACCACGACGAGCGTGCCGCGGATCATCGGGACGGTGACCTTGCGGAACAGGTTCCAGCCGGTGGCGCCGTCGAGCATGGCGGCCTCGGTCACGTCGGTCGGGATCGCCTTGATCGCGGCGGAGAGGACCACCATCGCGAAGCCGGTCTGGATCCAGATCATGATGACCATGAGCAGGAAGTTGTTCCACGGCTGCCACAGCAGCCAGTTGGGCGGCTCGATGCCGAACGCCGAGACGACCGCCGAGAGCAGGCCGACCTGCGTCTCGGCAGGGTCGCGGTACTCGTAGACCAGGCCCCAGATGATCGACGCGCCGACGAACGAGATCGCCATCGGCATGAAGATCAGCGACTTCGGCAGCGACTCGCGCTTCATGCGGTCCATGAGCAGCGCGAGGGTGAGGCCGAGGATCGTCGACAGGATCGGCGTGATGACGATCCAGAGCGCGGTGTTGCGCAGGAAGACCCAGTTGTCGGGGGTCGTGAAGATCCAGCTGTAGTTCTTGGCCCCGACGAACTTGTTGCCGTCGGAGTTGTAGAAGCTGAAGTACGTGGTCTGGATGGCTGGGATCACCAGACCGATGGTGACCAGCAGCGCCGCCGGCCCCAGGAAGATCAGACGTGCCAGGGGGGTCTGCGCTTTGCCCTTGGCCTTGGCGGCCAGGAAGAAGATCAGCAGCAGGACCCCGAAGAAGACCGCGACCACGCTGACCATCAGGCTCAGCTTGGATGCGTAATCCATCCCTCGACCCCTCTCCATGCGCTCGGCGACGACCCGCCGTGAGCCCGCCCGCGCGCCCCGGATGCGACCCCCCGGGCCCGGGCCCAGGGGGGTGGTGATGGCCGGGGCCCGGACCCCGGAGATAGAACCGGGGCCCGGAGGAGTGTCTACCCTCTCCGGGCCCCGGCCGGTACTAGTTCGTCACGACTTGTCGCGACTCAGCACCAGATGACCGATTCGGTCAGCTCGTTCAGCTCGGCCACGAGGCGTCGATGGCCTCGGTGGTCGCCTGGACGGACTTGTTCTCCGCGAAGAACGCCGTCATCTCCTTCCAGAACGAACCCGCGCCCACCTGAGCCGGCATGAGGTCCGAAGCGTCGAAACGGAAGGTCGCGTTGGCGTCGGTGAGGTACTTCGCCGACAGCTGCGAGATCGGGTCGGTGTACGTCTCCAGCGGGACGCCGCTGTTCGCGGAGACCCAGCCGCCCGCCGCGACCTTGAGGGTCGCGAAGGTGTCGGAGGACAGGTACGCCTGGAAGGCCTGGACCTCGGGACGGTCAGCGAAGGCCGTCACGAACTCGCCACCGCCGACGATCGGGGTGGGGATGTCCGCCTTGATCTGCGGCAGGTAGAAGGCGAAGATGTCGCCGTCCTCAGCGATGGTGACGTCCTTCTTGAACGAGGGCCACTGGGCCGCGTAGAACGACGCCTGCTGCAGCATGCCGCACTTGGCCGAGAGGATCGGCTTGCCGGCGTCCTGGAACGCCGTCGTCGCGATCGTCTTGGTGTCGCCGAAGCCCGCGTTCGCGTACTTCGGGTTGCGCATCCAGCCCTCGAGCGTGGTGAACGCCTCCTGGATCTGCGGCGAGGCGAAGAGCACCTCGTGCGAGATCCACTGGTCGTACACGTCGCCGCCCTGCTGGCGCAGGACGAGCTGCTCGATCCAGTCGGTGGCCGGCCAGCCGGTCGCACCGCCGGACTCGATGCCGCCGCACCACGGCTTGATGCCGTCAGCAGCCATCTTGTCGGAGAGCTGGAACATCGCGTCCCACGTCGTCGGGACCTCGTAGCCCTTCTCCGCGAAGACCTTCGGCGAGTACCAGACGAACGACTTCATGTTCGAGCCCAGCGGAGCGGCGTAGAACGTGTCGTTGACGGTGCCGTAGGCCTTCCACGCCGGGTTCCAGAACTGGTCGACGTTAGCGGCGACAGTCTGGGGAGCGGCCTTCGGGCCACCCTGCTGCACGAGCTTCTGGAGAAGACCGGGCTGCGGGATGAAGGCGATGTCCGGAGCGTTGCCGCCCTGGATACGGGTGGGCAGCTGGGCCTCGAACTGGTCGGAGCCCTCGTACACCACGTCGATGCCGGTGCACTTCTCGAACTGGGCCCACGACGACTCGAACTTCTGCTGCTCGGGCGGCAGGATCGAGGTGAAGATCGTGACCTTGGTGCCGGGGTACGAGCCGTAGGACGCGTAGTCGGCGCAAGCCGGGTCGGTGTTGGTGCTGCTCGGCGCGGCCGACGTGGTGTTATCGCCGGAGCCGCTGCCGCCACAGGCGGCGAGGAGCAGCGCAGCCGCAACGCCGCCGACAATGGCAGCGGAACGGCGACGGACGGGAACGGACATTCGTGTCTCCCTCGAGCCGATTCAAGAGGACCGGGTGGCTGATCCCCGGGCTTGTAAGCGTTTCGCATCTTGCTGCGTTGCAACGACGCAAGCAAGGGGTTTCGCACAAGTTTCGCGCCTGCAACCGATTACAAATTGGTCTCGGTCAGGTCTCGATGGAGCGCTCCCATACTAGGGCCTCAACGCCGTCTGAGGAAGCCCCGATCCGGGCCTGCCGCCCAGGGGGCCTCCTCCGCGTCGCTGCCCGAGGATGCTCGGTCCCGACGCTAGCCACGGCCGTGCGCCGATGCCCGCGCAGCGACGCGACTGAGACACAGACGCAACCTTCGGGCTGCCGACGGGCGGCGCCGTCGCGGACGCGGACGTCCGCTGGCGGCGCGGGCGTCCGCTGGCGGCGCGGGCGCCGCGCCGGTTCAGTCGCCGACGTGCGGCTCCGGCGCTGTCTCGCCCCGACGTCCGACGATGCGCACGACACCGACGAGGCCGACCGCCGCCCACACGCCGTTGAGCAGGGCCGACTGCCACGCCGCGATCGACACCGCCCACACCAGCAGCAGCACGGCGAACAACGTGTTGGCGCCCTGGTAGCGCAAGGAGGCGGAGTCCCAGCGCCCGACGGTGAGCAGCCCGTAGGCGCCGAGGATGCCGAGGGCGCCGACCCAGCCGAGGACGTCGGTGACAGACATGGCGCGACCGTAGCGGCCGCGGCGCCCGGATCAGCCGGAGGCGGACGGCGCCGCGAGCAGCGCCTCGAGCCACAGCCGCAGGACGTCGGCGCTGCCGACGTCGATTCCGTGGCCGCCGGGCGTGCGGTGCGTGGTGACGAGAGCCCCCGACCGCGCAGTGAGGTACTCCCACGTCGCCGCCTGCAGCTCGGGCGGGATCACGACGTCGTCGTCGCCCTGCTCGACGAGCACGGGCACCCCGTGCAGCCGGCCGTCGGTCACCGGCACGCCGGCGTCGAACGGCACGGTGGCGAACAGAACCGCGACGCCGGCCCACCGCGACGGGTCGTCGAGCAGCAGGCCTCCAGCGAAGGCGCCGCCGCCGCTGAAGCCGACGACCGCGACAGGCCTGCCGCCCGCGTAGGGATCGAGCCAGGTGCGGAACCAGTCCATGGTCGCGCGCAGCGAGTCGGGCAGCGGGCGCCCGATGCCGCGGTTCGCGAACCACGCGTACCCGCCGTCCGGCAGGGCCAGCGGCCCGCGCACCGCGACGTAGTGCGGGCCCGCAGGCAGGTAGGGGACGAGGCCGACGATGCCGTTCTCGTCGGACCCGCGCCCATGCAGCAGGACGACGACCGGGGCTGCCGGGTCGTCGCTGCCGGCCGTGACCACGACCGGCTGCGCGGGGAGCTCGGGCACCGGCGTCACTCCGGCCGGCGGTCGAGGATCGGGCGCAGCTCGTCGGCCGTGCCGACGCCGCTCCAGCGCTCCACCTCGCTGCGCAGGTCGAGCCGCTCGACGGGAGCGCTGTTCTCGTACGCGCCCCACTCGGCGCGCGGGAGCATCCACTGCACCTCGAACTCGTTGCCGTCAGGGTCGACGCCGTACAGCGACTTGGTGGCGCCGTGGCTCGACTCGCCGACCAGCGCGCCGGCCTCGGCGAGCACCATGCGCGCGGCCTCGAGGTCCTCGATCGTGTCGACCTGCCACGCGAGGTGGTAGAGCCCGACCTGGCCGGGGCGCTTGGGCGCGGCGTCCTTGCCGAGGCCGAACAGGCCGAGGTCGTGGTGGTTGCCCGAGCGCGGCAGCTTGAGGAAGTAGGCACGCATCCGGGGCTCGGAGGCGATGACCTCCATGCCGAAGACCCGCGTCCAGAAGTCGACCGAGCGGTCGATGTCGGAGACGAACAGCACCGCGTGGTTGAGCCGCACCGCAGCGACGCCCATGCGTCACCCCTCTCGCCGGGCAGCCGTGTCGGCGGCCGCTATCACCTGAGGAGTCATCAGGTGACGAGTAAGGTACCAGGCGTGCCCGCTGCGTCCGATCCGCTCGCCGATCCCCTCATCACGACGTTCGGGCGGTTGCTGGAGTCGTACTCGGGGCTCGAGCGGCGCCTGGCCCGCACGCTGGAGGCGGAGGCAGACCTCCCGCTGACGTGGTTCGAGGTGCTGCTGCGCATCTCGCGCTCCGACGGGCGCCGGCTGATGATGAGCGACCTGTCGCAGCAGCTCGCGCTCACCACGGGCGGCGTCACGCGGCTCGTCGACCGCATCGTCGACGCCGGCTTCCTGCGCCGCGAGCCCGCCGGGCACGACCGGCGCGTGATGTACGCCGTCCTCACCGACGACGGCCTGGCGGCGGTGACCGCCGCGGCCGAGGTCCACTCGGCGCAGCTGCGCGAGGCGTTCGCCGGGTTCAGCGCCCGCGACCTCGAGCGCTTCGACACCCTCCTCGACCGCCTCCGGTGACCCGAGGACCCGCTCTGGATGGGTGAGGCGTCGCCATACCGACGCGACACCCATCCAGAGCGGGTCCGTACGTGACCGGGTCCCCCGTGCCCTCGACAACACAGGGGACCCGGGGCTGGTGGGCCGCTAGACGACGTCGTCGCGGACCTCGGTCGTGACGACGTTGCGCGACGGCGCGGCGGCGGAGCCGCCGGTCACGGCGTCGTAGGGCACGCCGGTCTCGACCACACGGCGACGACGGCGCGGCGCGAAGACCAGCAGCGTCATGAGCAGGCCCAGGACGCCCGCGCCCATGAGGATCCATCCGACCACCTGGATGTCGATGCCGGCCACCTGCGCGTCGACCGCGAAGGCGAGGATCGCACCCAGCGCGATCAGGACGATGCTCGCTCCGATTCCCATACGGGACCCTCCCTCGGTTGCCGGCAGCGGCGCCGCCGGGTCGCGCTCATGTACCCCGGATCGACCGGCTCAACCGTGACGAGCAGCACCCGCGAGCTCGGGCTCCCGGATGTCGGCGTCGCCCTGGGTCTCCGCCTCGGCCGACACGGGGACGCACACCACGACCGACGCCGGGCGCACGTCGATGCGCAGCTTCGTCGTCGGCTTGCGGTCGCCGCCGTCGATCTCGTAGGCGAGCGGCCGCTTGAGCTTCACGCGGATCCTGCGCCCGCGGGTCACCTGCACGAACGGCGAGTTCTCGGCGCGGTCGACGACGACACGGGCCACGGCGCGGGTCCACTGCACCGGCGTCGCCGCCGACACGATGCCCACCTCCATGAGGCCGTCGTCCGGCCGCGCGCCGTCGAAGGCCTCGATCGCGCCGAACACGCGCGAGACGTTGCCGACGAGCACGCACGACAGCTGGCCGTCCCAATGCACCTCGCCGTCGACCTTGACCCTGCCCTCCACCTGGGCGGCGCTGATGTTCTTCAGCCCGGTCCAGAGGTACGCCGCACGACCGAGGCGGTCCTTCAGGCCGCGATCGGCGTCCTTGATCATGAGGGCGTCGAAGCCGGTGCCGGCCATCACCGCGAAGTGCTCGCCGTTGACCGTGCCCGTGTCGATGCGGCGCCTGTCGCCGCGCAGCGCCGTGGCCACGGCCTCCTCGACGGTCATCGGGATGTCGAGGTTGGTGGCGAGCAGGTTGCCCGTGCCCGCGGGCAGGATCCCGAGGGCGACGTCGGTGCCGGCCAGGACGTCGATGCAGCGCTGCTGCATGCCGTCGCCGCCCCAGACGAGCACGAGGTCGGCGCCCTTCGCCAACGCCTTGCGCACCGCTTTGGGGGCCCGCTTGCTCTTGGGCACCTCGTACCAGAGCGGGTCGATGCCCTCGCGCGAGAGCACCTCCCTCAGCTCGCCGAGGCCGCCGCCGAACGTCTTGCGGGCGTGGGCGACCACCGCCACCTTCGTCATCGCTTCTCCTCCAGGGTACGGACGAGCGCAGGCGCGCCGTCCACGTCACGGTCGACGCGCACGCCGGTCGCACCGACGGCGTCGGGTGCAGGCAGTACGGGCTCGGGCGGCGCGTCGGACGGCCACCAGGTCAGCTGCGCAGCGCGTGCCAGCACCAGCAGCGAGGGCACGAACAGCCACGCGCACAGGACATCGGTGGGCCAGTGGACTCCGAGCCACACCCGCGACCAGCCGACGCCGACCGCCCACACGGCCGCCAGCGCCCAGATGAGCACCTGGCCGCTCCTGCGCTCGGTCCGGCGCGAGAGCGCCCACGCGAGCAGGACGGCACCGACCACGGCCGCGGTCGTGTGGCCGGACGGGAAGGACGGGCCGCCGGCGGCACCGGCCCACTGGTCGGGCACGGGACGCTCGCGCCCGACGAGGCGGTTGAGCCCCAGCCCGACGAGGACGCCGGCGCCGCCGACCACGGCCATGATCACGCCGGCGCGCAGCCGCGCGTAGCGACGGGTCGACGCCTCGACCAGCACGGCTCCCAGAACAGCCAGCGGAAGCGCGACCCGCACCTCGCCCAGCACCGACACCGCATTCGCCAGGTCGATGGTGGTGGGTGTGCGCAGCCCGAGCGCGGCGTCGTGCAGCTGCTGATCGACAGCCGGCACGTCGGGTGCCGTCGCCCGCACCCACGCCGTGAGCGCGGCCCAGCCGGCCACGAGCGCGCCGCCGAGGATCCAGGCCGCGCGCGACGACCGGTGCCTGACCTTCTGCGCGACCTGCACGTCGGCGTGCAGCGGCGAGGACGGCGGCGCGGAAGCCTCCGCCCGGTCTCGGCGCAGCGTCGCGGGCCATCGGGACATGGCGCGCGTCCTTCCCCGCCGCGCGCTCGTCCGAACCGCGAACGCCCTTCGGACACACCACACGGATCGAAGGATTGACCGACCGGTTATCGGGGTATCCGGCGTCGTCGCCCCCCGAGGAGGTCCCATGAGCGGCACCGCGTCCCGCGTGCGCACCGATGACGACGGCCCGTCCGAGGGCGGCGTAGCCGACATGGTCGACGACGCGAAGCAGGCCGCAGAGCAGGCGGCCAACAGCAAGCAGGCCGGATGGGCGGCGCGCGCCGGGCTCGCCGCGCGCGGCGTGGTCTACATCCTGCTCGGAGTGCTCGCCCTGCTCGTGGCCCGCGGCGGCAACAAGGCCGTCGACCAGAAGGGCGCGCTCGCTACGGTGCTGTCGCAGCCCTTCGGAGGCTTCCTCGTCGCGATGCTCGCGCTCGGCTTCCTCTGCTACGCCCTCTGGCGACTGTCCGAGGCCGTGTTCGGCGTCGAGGGCACCGGCGGCAAGGCCTGGCCGCGCGTGCAGTCCGCCGGCAGGGCTGTCGCCTACCTCCTGCTCACCTACACCGCCGTGTCGCTGCTGCTGGGCTCGCGCCAGTCGCAGAGCTCGCAGCAGCGCGGCATCGTGGCCAGCCTCGTCGACAACCCCGTCGGCGTGTGGGCCGTGATCCTCTTCGGCATCGGCTTCGCCGCGGTGGGCCTGTTCCAGATCTACGAGGGAATCACGCTGAAGTTCATGCGCTGGTTCCAGGCCGGCGCCCTCGACGAGCGGTCGCGGACGGTGGTCCGCCATCTCGGCCGCGTCGGCACCATCGCGCGAGGCGCGGTCTTCGCCGTCACCGGCGCGCTCATCGCCGTCGCGGGCTGGAAGCACGACCCCTCGCAGGCGGGCGGCATCGACGCCGCCATCAAGGCGCTGCGCGACCAGCCCTACGGCGGCTGGCTCCTGCTGCTGGCCGGCCTCGGCCTCATCGCGTTCGGCATCTTCGGCCTCGCCGAGGCCCGCTACCGGAGGGTCTGACATGCACCAGCGAGCGACCGACGTCCTCGACCCCGAGTCGTCCGACGTCGAGCACCCCCGCACCGGTCGGAGCCGCGCTCTGACCGCGGCCCTGCTCGTGCTGTGCGCACTGGGCCTGTGGCTGTCGCTGGCCGGGATCGGCTGGCTGCTCACGAAGGTGCTCTACCCCGACCAGGTCCCGCCGTTCGACCAGGCGGTCGTCGAATGGTTCGCCGACAACCGCACGCCGGCGCTCGACATCGCCACGCGCGTCGGCACGGGGCTCTCCGACACCGCCACCGCCATCGTCGTCGCGACGATCGCGTTCTTCGTGCTCCGCTGGCGGCTCGGCCGCTGGCACGAGTCGTGGGTCGTCGTCGCCGCGATCGCCGGCGAGCTGCTCGTGTTCCTCGCCGTGACCGCCACGGTGATGCGCGACCGCCCCGACGTGCCGCGCCTCGACGCCGCGCCGCCGACGTCGTCCTTCCCCAGCGGACATACCGCCGCCGCCGTGGCGCTCTACGGCTGCATCGTGGTGATCCTGCTGCGCCTGGGCCGGCCCGGACCGGGCCGCACGGTGATCGCCACGCTGCTCTGCCTGTTCCCGCTCATCGTCGCGGTCTCGCGCGTGTACCGCGGCATGCACTACCCGAGCGACGTCGTCTTCGGCGCCATCGGCGGCGGCCTCTGGCTGCTCGCCGTGATCCTGCTCCTCTACCCGCGCCGGCCGGCACCGGCCGACGTACGCGAGTAGCGGCGACGACGCCCCTAGGCTGAGGCGCCGAGCCTCGACGACGGGAGCGATGTGACGACCTGGGACGCCGCACCTTCGAGCGTCAGCGCCTTCATGCTGACCGAGGGGCCGTTCTGGGACGCCGCGCGGTCGCGCCTGCTCTGGGTCGACATCCTGGGCGGGCGCGCGTTCGAGGGCACCCTCGCCCAGGGGCGCATCGACGAGACCGCGTGGCAGCAGTTCGCCGGCACCTGCGGCGCCGTCGCCCCCGCCCACGACGGCGGGCTGCTCGCCGCCGCCCACGACCGCCTGGTGCTCCTCGGCCCGGACGGCGAGGCCGCGGGCCACCTCGTGCTCGTCGACGACGCGGGGGCGCGGCGGTTCAACGACGGCACGACGGATCCGCTCGGCCGCTACGTCGTCGGCACGGCGCCGCTGGGCGACCGCTCCGACGACGAGCGGCTGTGGGTCGTCGACCTCGACGGCTCCGTCCGCCTCCTCGACGACGACCTCTCGCTGTCGAACGGGCTGGCCTTCTCGCCCGACGGCTCGACCCTCTACAGCGTCGACACCTTCCGGCACACCGTGCGGTCGCGGCCCTACGACGTCGGGTCCGGGACCGCGGGCGAGTGGGGAGCGCACCTCGTCATCGACGACGGCTACCCCGACGGCCTCGCGACGGACGCCGACGGGTACCTGTGGGTCGCGGTCTACGGCACCGGCGAGGTCCGCCGCTTCTCGCCGGCCGGGGAGCTCGTCGATGTCGTGCGCACCCCGCACGCACCGCAGGCCACCAACCTCGCCTTCGCCGGGCCGGATCTGCGCACCCTGGTCATCAGCACCGCGCAGGAGCACATGACCGAGGCCGACATCGCCGAGCACCCCGCGTCGGGCCACCTGTTCGCCACGCGGGTGGAGACGCCGGGCATCGCGCTTGCGCCCTGGCGCGGCACGTGGGCAGCGGCCTGATGCGCGCCTTCGTCGTCACGGCCCCGGGCGAGGCCGAGGTGCGCGAGGTGGAGCCCCCCGTCGCCGTCCCGGGCGAGGTGGTGGTCGACGTCCACCGCGTCGGCGTCTGCGGCACCGACGTCGAGTTCTTCACCGGCGAGATGCAGTACCTGCACGAGGGGGCCGCCGCGTACCCCCTGCGGCTCGGGCACGAGTGGTGCGGCGTCGTCTCGGCCGTCGGCGAGGGAGTCGACGCGTCGTGGATCGGGCGGCGCGTCATCGGCGACACGATGCTGGGCTGCCGCACCTGCCACCGGTGCCGGCGCGGCGACCAGCACGTCTGCGCCGACCGCAGCGAGGTGGGCATCCGCGCCGGCCGCGCCGGGGCGCTCGCCGAACAGCTGGCCGTCCCGGTCTGGTCGCTGCACGCGCTGCCGGACTCCGTCGACGACGTCGCGGGTGCTCTCGTCGAGCCCGGCGGCAATGCGCTGCGCGCCGTCGAGGGCGCGGACCTCGCACCCGGCGACCGCCTGCTCGTGCTCGGGCCCGGAACGATCGGGCTGCTCGTCGCACTGCTCGCCCGCGCCCGCGGCGCCGAGGTGCACCTGCTCGGCGAGAGCGACCGGTCGTTGCGGTTCGCAAGGTCGCTCGGGTTCGACAACGCGTGGTACGAGCCGGATCTGCCGGATCTGCGATGGGACGCCGTCGTCGATGCGAGCAATGCCGCGTACCTGCCCGCGAAGGCGCTCGACCTCGTCGAGCCGTCTCGCCGCGCCGTCTACATCGGGCTGGCGGGATCGCCGTCGCACATCGACACGCGGACCCTGGCGCTCAAGGACGTCACGGCCGTCGGGGTGCTCTCGGCGTCGCCCGGCCTCGCGGGGGCCATCGAGGCCTACGCGTCCGGCGACGTCGACCCCCGTCCGATCGTGGCCACGACGGTCGGGCTCGAGGGCGTGGCCGACGTGCTGGCGGGACGGCGTCCGGCCGGGTCCGGCCACGGGCCGAAGGTGCACGTCGATCCGCGCATCGCGGACTGATGGCGGGAGGGGACATGGGCGACTTCGACGGCCTCGTCGCGGTGGTGACGGGCGGTGCGTCCGGGATCGGGGCGGCCACGGCGTCGCTGCTGGTGGAGCGAGGGGCGCGGGTAGCGGTGCTCGACCTCGACGTCGACGACGTCCCGTCCGACCGGCTCGGCGTGGTCTGCGACGTGTCGGACTCCGCCAGCGTCCGCAGCGCCATCGCCACCGTCGTCGCGCATCTCGCCGGCATCGACGTCGTGGTCAACAACGCCGGCATCGGAGCCGAGGGCGACGTCGCGGCCAACGACGAGGACGAGTGGCACCGGGTGCTCGACGTCAACGTCGTCGGCATGGCCCGTGTCGCGGCGGCATGCCTGCCCTACCTGCGCGAGTCGCGGTCGCCGGCGATCGTGAACACCTGCTCCGTCGTCGCGCTGGTCGGCTTCCCGAACCGTGCGCTGTACAGCGCATCGAAGGGCGCCGTCGCCGCACTGACCCTGGCGATGGCTGCCGACCACCTGCGCGAGGGCATCCGGGTGAACGCGGTGGCCCCCGGGACCGCCGACACCCCCTGGGTGTCGCGGCTGCTCGGGCGGGCCGACGATCCCGACGCGATGGCCGCGGCGCTCAAGGCCCGCCAGCCGATGGGCCGGCTCGTGACGCCCGAGGAGATCGCGCACACGATCGCCCACCTCGCCTCGCCGGCGTCGTCGGCCACCACCGGCACGATCGTCCCCGTCGACGGCGGCCTCACCGGCACCAAGCTCGCGTAGCTGCTCGCTCTGGATGGGTGAGCGACGGCTATCGATGTCGCTCACCCCTCCAGAGCGGGTAGGTCAGTGGTGCTGGCGGGCCACGTGGCGCCGGGCGTGCTCGATCGCCTCGGGCGTGGTGGCGAAGACGTGGCGCTCGTGGGCGAGCTCCTCGTAGACGCCGAGCGCGGTGAAGACCGTGTCGTGGTCGTCGCGGACGCCGGACAGCAGCACGGTGATGCCGCGGTGCTCGAGCGTGCGGATCGTGTCGCCGAGCACCGTCGCGCCGGTGGCGTCGAGGGTCTGCACGCGCGAGAGCCGCAGGATCACCACCTCGACGTCGCCGAGCTCGCTGAGCTCGAGCAGGAACCGGTGCGCCGCACCGAAGAACAGCGGGCCGTCGAGCCGGAACGCGACGACGTGCTCGTCGAGCAGCGACCGCTCCTCCTCGCTGTGGTCGCCGGTCTCGAGCGGGACGGCGTCGAGGCGGGCCGAGCGCGCCATCTGCTGCAGCGCGAACAGGCCCGCGACGACGAGGCCGACGATCACTGCGGTGACGAGGTCGAAGAGCACCGTCGCGAGGGTCGTGGCGACGAGCACGAGTGCATCGCCGCGCGTGGCGCGCAGCAGCGCGCGCAGGTTGGAGACCTCGACCATCTGCACGACGGTCGCGAGCAGGACGCCCGCCAGCGCCGCCAGCGGGATGCGCGACACCCACTGCGACGCGACGAGCATGACGACCAGCAGCGCGACGGCGTGGATCGCGGCGGCGGAGCGCGAGCGCGCACCGGTGCGGACGTTGACGGCCGTGCGGGCGATCGCGGCCGTAGCCGGCACACCGCCGAACAGCGGCGTCACGAGGTTGGCCATGCCCTGACCGAACAGCTCGCGGTCGGAGTCGTGCCGCTCGCCCACGCTCATGGCGTCGGCGACCGTGGCCGACAGCAGGCTCTCCAGGGCGGCCAGCGCCGCGACCGCCATGGCCGGCAGCACGAGCGACGACAGCGACGACCACGGGATGTCCGGCAGCGACGGCGCCGGGAAGCCGACGGGGATCTCGCCGATCACCGCGACGTCGAGCCCCCAGTAGCCCGTAGCCACGGTCGCGATGATCACCGCAGGCAGCGACACGGGGAACCCGGGCCGGAGCCGGACGGCGAGCAGCATCGCGATCGCGACGAAGGCGGCCACGGCGACCGGCGCCCACTGGGGCGAGGCGATCCAGTCGCGCACGGCGGTGAAGGCGCTGACGACGACCTTCTCGCCGGACGACGTCTCGCCGAGCGCGGCCGGCACCTGCTGCAGCCCGATGATGATCGCGATGCCGAGGGTGAAGCCCTCGACGACCGGCAGCGGCACGTACTGCATCCAGCGGCCGGCGCCGGCGAAGGCGAGGACGAGCAGCAGCAGGCCGGCCATAAGGCCGACGACGAGCACCCCGGACCCGCCGAACTGGGCCACGATCGGCAGCAGCACGACCGTCATGGCGCCGGTGGGGCCGCTCACCTGCAGGTTGCTGCCGCCGAGCAGCGCCGCGAGCAGGCCCGCGACGACGGCGGTGACCAGCCCGGCCTCGGCGCCGAGGCCGGAGGCGACGCCGAAGGCGAGCGCCAGCGGCAGCGCGACGACCGCGACCGTGAGGCCGGCGACGAGGTCGCGCTTCGGGTTGCGGCGCATCGCGGCCACGTCGGCCGATGACGGCAGCAGCGCCCGGGTGCGCGCCCAGGCCCGGGCGGGCCAGGGCTGCGCGGGCGCCGCAGCGGTGCCGCTCACGACGTCCGCCTCCGGGTGCCGCGCAGCTCGCGCCGCAGGCCGGCCTGGTCGTCGATGACGTCGACGAGGACCTTGCGGGCCGCCTTGAGCAGGTCGCCGACCTCCGGTGCGGCCAGGGCGTAGATGACCTCGCCGTCGCGCCGGCTCTGCGTCACCAGCTGCATGCGGCGCAGCGTCGCGAGCTGGTGGGAAAGGTTGCTGGGCTCGATGTCGATGTCGTCGAGCAGCTCGTGGACGGCGTGGTCGCGCTCGCTCAGCAGCTCGAGCACACGGATCCGTGCGGGGTGGCCGAGGGCCCGGAAGAACTCCGCCTTGGCCTGGTACAGCGGTCGCGACACACCTCACTTTAACTCTTGAACAGACTTTCAAGTCAACTCACGATTGCTCGATCTGGATGGGTGAGACGTCGGTATACCGACGCGTCACCCATCCAGAGCGGGTCCTACTCGGGACGGCACTCGACGCGGACGGCCCAGTCGGGGGTGGGAGGGAGGTCGGGCTCCCAGGGTCGGCCGAGCACGACGGCGATGAGCGGGACCGGTGTCGGCTGCTGCGGCCACCCGGTCTCGCCGTCGGTCAGCAGCACGACGGTGTCGGGCCGCGGCTTGGTGGCCAGCGCCGCACGGATCCCCAGCGCCATGTCGGTTCCGCCGCCCCCACCGAGCCGGACGTCGGCCGCCCGACGCACGGTCGACACGGCCTGGACCGCGGCGTCGACGGCGAGGACGGTCACCTGCCCGGCGCCGACGGCGAGCGAGGCCAGGACGCCGTCGACCTCGCCGAGCGCCTGGGCGAGCAGCCCGTCGTCGACCGAGCCCGACGTGTCGACGACGACGGCCACGCGCGGCACGGGGCGCCGCAGCGCCGGCAGCACGACATCCGGCACGGCCGACTGGCGCCGCGAAGGACGCGAGTACGTGTAGTCGGTCTGACCCGAAGCCCAGCCGATGCCGCGGCGGACGGCGGCGTGCAGGACGCTGCGCCAGTCGACGACCGGCTCGAGGATCCGCGCCACCCAACGGTCCCACTCCCCGGGCATGGAGCCCGGCGACGGCCAGCGCTGCCGGTACTCGATGGCCACCCGCTCGCGGATGCTGCGCGCGCCGTGCTCGTCGATGCCGCCGCCGTCGTCGACCAGCTCGTAGGGCCGCGCCAGCCCGTCGCATCCCGAGCCGCACGAGGAGTCGCGCCCCTCGCCGTCGGCGTCGGGCTCCTGGTCGCCCTCGCCGAGCAGCGGCCGGGCCGGCAGCCCCGACAGCGCCGCGAAGTGCTCCTCCGCGGACCTGCCGGGCACGAGCCCGAGCTCGACCGCGAGCGCGAGGGGGTGGCCCCCCGAGGCGGGCGGCCGACCGGCGGCGTCGGCCAGCAGCTCGGCCACCGTCGCGTCGGCGCCGGTGGCCCAGGCGCTGGCGGTGCGACGGGTGACGCCGACGTCGTCAGCTCGGGCGGCGTGGTCGTGCAGCAGGTGCAGCGCGAGGTGCGCGAGCTCGCGCCCGATGTCGGGCACCTCGGCGGCCATGAGCCACTCGACGTCGACGTAGAGGCGCCAGCGGCTGTCGACCGCCATACCCACGACGTCGCGCGTGGCCACCGGCTGCATCGCGTAGACGGCGGTCGACAGGTAGGGCATGTCACCGGTGCCGGCAGCGGCGTCGGACGTGACGAGCCACAGCTTCGCGGCCGCGAGGCGGTCGGAGGCATCGCGGGGCAGGGTCATCGCGGCAGCAGGCCGGCCAGGGCCAGCGGTGCGGCGAACACCGAGATGCCGGCCGGCAGGCCAGCCCCGGCCGGACGGATCCTCAGCAGCGACCGCACCACAGGCACGGCGGGGTCGATGCCGCTGCCCGCGCACGCCGCGACGCACACCTCCACCGCGCTGGTCCAGCGGTCCGGCGACGGATCGGCGACCACGGCCGCGAGCACGCCCTGCAGCGAGGCGTGGACACGGTCGGCGCGCAGGTCGGCGAGCTGGCCGCCGGACGGGTGCAGCAGCAGGTCCTCCGGGTCGGGCAGGTCGAGGGAGTCGAGCCACGCGAGGAACTCGTGGCCGACGGCGTCGCCGACGGTGCCGTGCACCAGCAGGCGGCGCACCCTGACGTCCTCCCCCTCCACCGCCGCCAGCAGCCGCGCGGTGTAGTCCCAGGTGCGCGGTGTGGGGAACGCCCGGCCGCGCGACGCCGCATCCCGCGGCAGGGCCGACACCTGCCCCGCCCGGATCCGCAGGAACGACGCGACGAGGCTGCGCTGGCGGGCCAGCGCGGCGGCGTACTCGGGCCCCGGCGGGCGCAGCCGCAGCGCGGGCCAGGTGCCGGTGACGAGCGACTCGGTGAACACCTCGGGGGGCAGGCGCCACTCGAGGTGCACGAACCGGTTGGCGGTCGGCGCGGCGAGCTCCCAGCCCGACGCCGCGACGTCGGCCGGGTTGGCCGCGGCCCCGAACGACACCCGCTCGGGCAGACGCAGCGCACCGACCTCGCCGTGGGTGAGCGGCCGCAGCGCCGCAGCCTGGACGGCGGGCGACGCCGTCGTCCACTCGTCGAAGAACACGACCGAGGGACGCTCCTCGCGGCTGACCCGCAGCGCCCACTGCGGCGGGGCCAGGTCGACGCGCCCCTCGACCACCACGGGCAGGCCGGCGAAGTCGCTGGGCTCGTAGTGGCTGCACACCAGCGTCTCGACGTGGAAGCCGGCGTCGGACGCGGACTCGACCACCGCCGTCTTGCCCGCGCCCGGCTCGCCCCACAGCAGGAACGGGATCCGGGTGGCGATGCACGCGCTCACGGCGTCGAGCAGGGCCTGGTAGTCGAGGTGGTCGCGGGTCATCGGTCTGCCTCTCGTCGTCGTCCGGCCGGGCGGGTCGTCGCTCTGGAGGGGTGAGCGACGGCTATCGGCGTCGCTCACCCCTCCAGAGCGGGTCAGGGGGAGGCGCGGCGCAGGGCCGCGGCGGCGAGGGCCACCGTGCCGTGCTCGGCGAGGGCCAACGCGAGAGCCGTCTCGGAGGGCACCGGGCGCCTCGACGACGACAGCGCTGCACGCAGCCGGTCGACGGCGTGCGGGCTCGGCGCACCTGGCGGCATCCGGAGGTGGCGCAGGCCGGGGCCGCAGAGCGCGCGCGGGTCGACGCGGTAGCCGTTGCCCGCCCACGACGCGAGCACGGTGGCGGCCACGGTCTGCGACACGTTCCACGAGCTGGCGATCAGCACCAGGTCCTCGGGCCGGTAGCCGGCGGGCATGAGGACGGCGACGGCCCAGCGCGGGGCCGACGACCTCGCCCACTGCGCCCGCACCTCGTCGTCGACGACGGCGCCGCTGGCCGCCGCCCGGCCCTGCAGCCTGGTGATCACCGTCCGCAGCCGTCGCGCGTTGCCCGGCGCACCGCCGTCGAGCCAGGACAGGTCGCGCGACGCCGCGACCATGGCGAGGACGTCGGACGCCGTGAGCGGCGCGACGGCCTGCACGGTGTCGCGGATGCGCCCCACGAGCTCCGGCGCGAGTCCGCACTGCCACAGCCGCATCTCGGGCTCCTCGCGCGGCCCGCGCGGCTCGGGCACGCACGACGCCTCGATGAGCAGGCGGAGCAGCTCGTCGTCGACGCCGAACACGGTGGCCAGATGGCCCGGCGAGCGCCCGTGCGCGAACGCGACCTCCGGCCGCTGGTAGCCGTGGCGGTTGCAGCAGTCGCCGGCGAGCGACGGCAGCCACGACGACCCGTCGTCGCGCGACACCACGGGCAGCTCCTCCTGCCGCAGCACGAGGCGCACCCACCGCTGCAGCGCGGGGATCCCGCGGTCGACGAGGTCGACGCAGGTCAGGTAGCCGCCGAGGGCGCACGCGATGCGCTCGGCGTCGAGGTCGTGCGGGGTGACGACGCTGCCGTCGGGCTCGATGGCGACCCGGTGGCGCACGACCGGCCCGCCCGGCTGCCGCGTGGTGCGGCAGGGGACGGAGAGGGCCACCGGGTACGGGAGGAGGAGCTGGTCCACCGGCCCTCCTCCCCTCGACGGACCACCGAGCCTGCCCCGGGGGTCCGACAGAGAGGCCCGCTCTGGAGGGGCGAGCGACGGCCCTGGGTGTCGCTCGCGCATCCAGAGCGGGTCTTGCCGGGACGTCGTTCGGGCCCGGATGATCGGCCGGTGACGACGTACGCCGAGACGCTGACGGTCGAGGACCTCGAGAGCGACCCCTACCCCGTCTACGCGCGGCTGCGCGCCGAGGAGCCGGCGGCGTGGGTACCGGCCGTCGGGCTCTGGATGGTCACGCGCGCCGAGGACGTCGAGCTCGTCACGACCAAGCCGGACCTGTTCACGGCCGAGGTCGACGGCTCCCCGCTCGACCGGTCCTTCGGCGGCCCGACGATCCTCACCGTCGACGGCGAGCGCCACCTCGACCTGCGGCGCAGCCTCGACGCGAAGTACCGGCCGCGCGTCGTCGCGTCGTACATCGACGAGCTCGTGACGCCGATCGCGCAGCGCTTCCTCGACGCGCTGCTCGCCCGCGAGGACCGCGGCGCCGAGCTGGTCTCGCAGTACTTCGAGCCGATCAGCGTGCTGTCGCTCGGCGCCGTCCTGGGTCTCGGCCATCTCGACGAGGCGACGCTGCAGGAGTGGTTCCACGGCCTGGCGATGGGCGCGATCAACTTCGAGGGCGACCCGGACAAGCAGCGGATCAACGACGAGACCGCGGCGCTGATCGACGCCGAGCTGCGCCCCCTCATGACCCGCCTGCAGACCGAGCCCGACGGATCGACGATCGCGTCGATGCTCACGAGCGGCTGCCCCGTCGGCCAGCACCGCAGCATCGAGCAGGTGATGCCCTCGCTCAAGGTGATCATCCTGGGCGGCATGCAGGAGCCGGGCCACGGCGCCGCGTCGTGCCTCGCCGGCCTGCTGGCCGACCCCGAGCAGCTGGCCTGGGTCCGCGAGGACGCCGACCGCTGGGACGACGCCGTCCACGAGGGCCTGCGCTGGGTCGCGCCGATCGGCACGCAGACGCGGCAGGCGGTGCGCGACGTCGAGGTCGGCGGCACGGTGATCCCCGCCGGCGCCATGGTCGCGGGCGTGGTGGCGAGCGCCTGCCGCGACGAGCGCGTCTTCGACGACCCCGACCGCTTCGACGTCCGCCGCCCGCGCGTCCCCAACGCGGCCTTCGGCTACGGGCCGCACTTCTGCGCCGGCCACGCGTTCGCGCGCGGGCAGGAGCGGATCGCGCTGCAGCTGCTCGTCGAGGCGATGCCCGACCTGCGTCTCGACCCCCGCCACGACGTCGTCTTCCGCGGCTGGGAGTTCCGCGCCCCCACCGCGCTGCACGTGCGCTGGTAGCAGCTCTCCTCGGCGCGCATCCGCCCGCCGCCCGCCGCTACCGTCCGCCGTGACGGTCCGGGGCACGGGGACGGACTGCAGGCGCCATCGGCTGGACCTGCTGCGTCAGCTCGACCTGAAGGGCTCGCAGGCGGGCGCCTGGGCGAAGGCCTCCTTGGCCGAGTCCGAGCCGGACGACGCCACGCCCTTGAGGGCGGTGGCGAGCGACGCGACGTCGTCCTTGGCCGTGCCCGCGGCGGTCACGACATCGCCCAGGGCTGCGACCCGGTCGACGACCCCGCTGGCGCTCTGGAAGCCCTGCGCCGCGGTCTGCACCGCCGACGCGCTCGACTCCAGCGCCGCCTTCGCCGACGCCAGCTCGGCGGCGGCCGCCTGCACACCCGGGTCCGACCCGGTGGGCACGGCGCCGATCGCCGTCGACAGGTCGCCGACGTCGGCCTTGACGGCGTCGACCTGCGGGCCGAGCTGCTCCTTGAGCTGGTCGAGCACCGAGGTCCCCGAGCCGACGTCGACCGACAGGCTGGTGCCCAGCGCCTCGACGCTGCCCTTGAGCTCCGTGGCGCTGCTGCAGACGTCCTGCGCCCACGCGACGCCGGACGGGGTCGGGGTCGGCGTCGCGGTGTCCGAGCCGGAGCCGGACGAGCCGCAGGCGGTGAGCGCCGAGAGCGCCAGCAGCGCAGCGACGGCATAGGACGCGGTGGCGCGGGTGGTCGTCATGTCCCCTCCTGATGATCGACGGGCCCAGCATCCGCCCTCGGCGGCACCGGTGCATCACCTTCGGCGGATGGCGCGTCCCCCGGGCCCGTGGTCCGACGCTGAGACAGGAGCGCCGCGAGTTGGCACGCTTCTCTCCCGTGGAGCAGGAGACGCGCGACGGCATCGTGGCACTCCTGCGCCACCACTTCCTCGGCCGCAACCTCATCGCCGGTGTCGTGGTCGGCGCGTACCTGGTGCCGCAGGCGATGGCGTACGGCGAGCTGGCCGGCGTCGGGCCGAGCGCGGGCCTGACCGTCGCCCTCATCCCCCTGCTGCTCTACCCGCTCCTCGGCCGCAGCCGCTACCTCTCCCTCGGACCGGAGTCGGCCGTCGCGCTCATGGCGGCCGCGACGGTCGGGCCGCTCGCCGCGCAGTACGGCCTCTCGGTGCCGTTGCTCCTAGGGACCGTCAGCGCGATCACGGGGCTGATCCTCGTCGTCGCGAGGTTCGCCGGGGCGGGCTTCGTCACCGACCTGCTGAGCAAGCCGGTGCTCATCGGCTACCTCACCGGCGTGGCCGTGATCATGGTGCTCTCGCAGGTGGGCCGGGTGCTCGGCGACTCCGTCAGCGCCGACACGCTCCCGGCCTTCATCGCCGACCTGCTCGACGGCGTCGCCGTCAACGGCTGGGCGGTCGTCATCGGTCTCGGCACGTTCGGGGTGATCCTCGGCTTCCATCGGTGGGCGCCGCGGGTGCCCGGCACCCTTGTCGCGATCGCCCTGGGCATCGTCGCCGGCTACACCCTGCCGGTCAGCACGATCGGCGACTTCCAGCTCTCGATGCCGCAGCTGGAGTGGACCCCGATCCCCATCGACGCCGTCGGCCAGCTGTTCCTGGCAGCCGCCGCCATCGCGCTGGTGGCCTACACCGATGTCATCGTGGTGGCACGCGCCTTCGCCGACAACGAGCGCGTCGACGCGGACCGGGAGATGACGGCGCTCGGTGTCTCCGACCTGGTGGGCGGCCTGTTCGGCGGCTACCCCATCTCGGCGTCGTCGTCGCGAACGGCGATCGCACGCATGAACGGCGCGGTCAGCCGGTTCTACTCGTGGATCGTCGCGGTCGTCCTCATCATCACCGCGCTCACGCTGGCTCCGATCCTGTCGAACCTGCCGCAGGCCACCCTCGGCGGAGTCATCCTCTACGCCGCATGGACCCTCGTCGACGTCCGCGGCTGGCGGTCGCTGTACCGCCTGCGCCTCGGCGAGGTCGTCGTCGCCGCCGCCTGCGCCGTCGGCGTCGTCCTGCTCGGCATCCTGCCCGGCATCGCGATCGCCATCGGCCTGTCGATCATGGAGCTGCTGCTGCGGCTGTCGCGCCCGCACGAGGGGGTCCTCGGATTCGTGCCCGGGCTGCCCGGCATGCACGACGTCGACGACTACCCCGAGGCCGAGCAGATCCCCGGCCTCGTCGTCTACCGGTACGACGCGCCGCTGTTCTTCGCCAACGCCAACGACTTCTACACCAAGGTCGTCGAGGCGGCCGACGCCGACGGGTGCCGGTGGCTGGTGCTCAACGTCGAGGCCAACGTCGAGGTCGACAGCACCGGGCTGGACGCGCTCCGGGAGATCCACGCCGCGCTCGACGCGAAGGGCGTCGAGCTCAAGCTGGCCCGGGTCAAGAACGACCTCATGATCCCCATGACCCACTACGGCGTCACCCGGGTCATCGGCCAGGAGAACATGTTCGCCACGCTGCCGACGGCCGTGCAGGCCTACCGCGACTGGGCCGAGGACAACCCCGCCCCCGCCGTCCGGCACCCGGCCCCGCAGACCAACGGCGTCTCCATCCGATCGACGCTGGACGCCCTCGGCCTGCACCGGTTCGGCCGCGTGACCAGCGGGCGCGGCGAGCAGCGCCGCCAGCGCGGCCGCCCCTGACCGTGCCGTCGTCGAGGTCGGCCTGACTGCGCGGCCTCCCCGGGCCTAGGCTCGGGCGCGTGCCAGGACCGACGTACCTCCTCGTGGACGGCGAGAACATCGACGCGACCCTCGGGGTGAGCGTCCTGTCCCGGCGGCCCAACCCGGAGGAGCGGCCGCGCTGGGACCGCGTGCGCGACTTCGCCACCGAGACCTGGGGCCAGCCGGTCAAGCCGCTGTTCTTCCTCAACGCGACCAACGGCGCCATGCCGATGCCGTTCGTGCAGGCGCTGCTCGCGATGGAGTACCGGCCGATCCCGCTCGCGGGCGATGGCACCGAGAAGGTCGTCGACCTCGGCATCCAGCGCACGCTCGAGGCGATCCTCGAGCGGGGCGGCGACGTCCTGCTCGCCAGCCACGACGGCGACTTCCTGCCCCAGGTCCGGGCGCTGCTCGAGGACGGCCACCGGGTCGGCGTGCTCGGGTTCCGCGAGTTCGTCAACGCCGGGTTCGCCGACCTGCCGGGCATCGAGATGTACGACCTCGAGATGGACGTCCGGGCGTTCACCACGCCGCTGCCGCGCGTCCGCATCATCCCGATCGACGAGTTCGACCCGGTCGCCTACCTGTAGCGGGCCGGACCTGCCGGGGCGTTCTCACCCCTGGCGTGCGATCCGGTGGGCAGGATGCACCGGAAGGCTGGTGCGGGTTGCCGGCGTCGAGCGGAGGGGGTCCGGTGGTCGGGTCGGGCGAGGTGCGCGCGGCGATGGCGCGCGCGCATCTGAGGTCGGACATCCTCAACTGGCGGCTGGCGCTCGTGCACATCGTCTCGAGCGGCCTCGCCGTCATCATCACGGTCGTGCTGCTGCCCGGCCTGAGCTTCACCGGCTGGCAGTGGGGGCAGCTGACGGTCGTGGCGGTGGTCTTCGGGCTGCTCAACGCGATCGTGAAGCCGATCCTGCAGTTCTTCGCGCTGCGCTACCTCGTGGCGACCTACGGCCTGGTGATCGTCCTCATCAACGCGTTCCTGCTGTGGCTGCTGACCTCGATCCTCGACCAGTGGTTCGAGGTGCGCGGACTCGTGCCGCTGCTCATCGGGGGCCTGATCGTGGGTGTGCTCGGCCTGGTCTTCGACGCCGTCCTCGGCACGACCCGGCCGATCGTCGACACCCACGGCGGCTTCGACCGGGGTGCGGGGGCGGCGCTGTGAGCTCGTTCAGCACCGCCAGCGAGAACGCCCGGCTGCTCCGGGTCTACTCGACGCTGATGGAGTTCCTCGCATCGTCCATCGCGGACCGCTCGCCGCTCGGCGGCCCCCGCCGGCGCATGCAGCGCTGGATCTACCAGGTCGACGACGTGCCGCAGCTGTCGGCCGCGGTGCGCACGCGCGTGATGCTGGAGCGGCTCGGGCCGACCTACGTGAAGCTCGGCCAGATCGTCTCCAGCCAGGCCAACGTCCTGCCCGACGACTGGAAGATCGAGCTCGACCGCCTGCAGAACGAGGTGCCGCCGGTCCCGTACGAGGACATCCGCGAGGCGATCATCGAGGAGCTCGGTGCCCCGCCCGAGGAGCTCTACGCCACCTTCGACGAGAAGCCGCTCGCAGCAGCCTCGCTCGGCCAGGTGCACGTCGCCACGCTGCACGACGGGCGCAAGGTCGCGGTGAAGATCCAGCGCCCGCACATGCAGAACCAGGTGCGCGCCGATCTGGGCATCGTGCGCGTGTTCGGCCGCTATGCCGAGCGGCGCAGCGGCTGGGCCCGCGAGGTCGGCGTCGGGTCGATGCTCGGCGAGTTCAGCTCCACCCTGATCGAGGAGCTCGACTACTACGCCGAGGCCTACAACATGCAGCGCCTCGCCCTGGCCCTCGAGGGCATCCACGGCGTCCGTGTGCCCGAGCTGCACCGCAGCCTGTCGACCGACAAGGTGCTCACGCAGGAGTTCGTCAGCGGGGTGAAGATCTCCGACGTCGAGGCCATCCGCGCTGCCGGCCACGACCCCGGCGCCATCGGCGAGGCCGCGCTGCGCGCGGCCATCAAGATGCTGCTGATCGACGGCTTCTTCCACGCCGACCCGCACCCCGGCAACCTCATCGTCGACCTCGAGAGCGGCGATGTCACCTTCCTCGACTGCGGCATGGTCGGCGAGCTGACCGTGTCGCAGCGGGTCCACCTCGTCATGGCGCTGTGGGCTTACACGCGCCACGACATCCCCGCGATGGGTGCGCAGCTGCGCTCTCTGTCGGTGCCGTTCCGGCCGGTCGACGAGGACCGGTTCAGCAAGGCGTTCGAGCGCAAGATGGCCCGCTACGCCGCCAGCGGCGCCGAGATCAGCGAGGTGCTGTCGGCCGGCATGGGCGTGCTGCGCGACAACGGCCTGCGGCTCGACCCGCAACTCACCCTCGCGATCAAGGCGCTGACCCAGGCCTCGGCGTTCTACAAGCCGCTGGCGCCGGCCGGGAAGCCTTACGCCACCGCGGTGATGGAGGCGACGCAGGAGCTGGGCCTCGAGGCCGTCAACGAGGAGGCGATCGTCGGGCTCGCCCGCAAGGAGGGCATGAAGCTCGCTGCCAAGGCGCTGCAGGAGGCGCCGGACTACCTCAAGGGCCTGCTGTCGTGGCGCGACCAGCTCAAGAAGGGCAAGCTCACGGTCTACGTCGACACCTCGGCGCTCGACAGCCAGGTGAGGGC
Source organism: Actinomycetota bacterium (assembly GCA_020161245.1). Taxonomy (GTDB): domain Bacteria; phylum Actinomycetota; class Actinomycetes; order S36-B12; family CAIYMF01; genus Longivirga. Next base: position 55,466 of record JAIUOK010000025.1, read on the forward strand.
GCTGCGCTCGATCGTGCAGACGATCGCGATCGCCCTGCTCGTGGGCGGCGGGATGATCGGCGCGGCCATCGCGGCCGCGGCCTTCAGCAACCTGCCCAACCAGGAGACCGTGGCCCGCTGGACGATCCTCGCGTTCTTCGCAGCGCTCGCCCTCGCGTTCGTCCTCGTCCTCATGTTCCTCGGCGCGTTCATCCGCGAGCGGCGGCGGGAGTCGCGCGACCGCTGGCCCGGCCCGTAGCCGCCATCGGTCCCGCGTAACCGCGACGCAGCCAGGGCTGCCGCACCGCCTCGGCACCCTCCCCCGCTAGCGTTCGGTCCACGGGGCGGAGGAGGGGACGGCCGTGGAGATCGCCAACCCGGTGCTGGTCGCCGTCGGGATCTACCTGCTCTACCTCGTCGTGGTCGCGGCGATCTGGAAGATCAACAAGGTCGACTACCTGACCATCGGGGAGTCGGCGCAGTCCGCGATGCGCGGCATCGTCGTCCCCATCGGCGTGGGCCTGCTCATGCTCGTCATCGCCACCACCCTGCTCGGCTGGTGGGGCGACGTGCTCACCCAGTCGCGGCAGGGGCCCGCGTGGGCGATGGTCGTGCCGGTGATGATGGCCGCCGTCGCGGTGCTCAACGCCGTGCGCGTCGACTACCGGCACCCGAAGGCGCGCAGCGTGCTCCCGGTGCTGGCCGTCGGCGTGCTGCTCGTCGGCGCAGCGGAGGAGCTGCTCACCCGCGGCCTGCTGGTCGTGGCTCCGCAGCAGCAGGGCTGGAGCCTGCTTCAGGTATGGCTGCTCTCGACCGCCCTGTTCTCGCTCCTGCACGCCATCAACGTCGCGTTCGGAGTTCCGCTGGCCGGAGGCGCGCTCCAGCTGGTGATGACCTTCCTCGCCGGCACGGCGCTGTTCCTGACCCTGTTCCTGACGGGCAGCCTGGTCGTGGCCGCGCTCGTGCATGCGCTCTGGGACTACGGGACCTTCGGCCGGACGATCACGGACCGGGCACCGCTGGGGATCGAGCTGGCGCTCCCGTTCGTCGTCCAGCTCGCAGCGATCATCACGATCTGGTTCGTCGTCCTGTAGAGGTCGTCAGCCGACAGGATCCGGCTCCGGCCGGGTCCAGATGTAGGCGACCACGGATGTCAGGACCACCGCCTGGACGACGAGCACCCAGGGCCGCAGCCCCAGCGCCACCGAGACGCCGAACGCCAGGGCGATGGAGATCGTCGCCAGCCGCTTGGCGCTGCGTCGCACCAGGCGCCCGTTGTTCCAGTCGGCCAGCGGCGGACCCAGCCGCGGGTGCTCGTGCAGCCAGGTGTGGAGGCGGTCCGAGGAGCGGGCGAAGGCGAACGCGGCGACGAGCAGGAACGGCGTCGAGGGGACGAGCGGCAGGGCGACGGCGATCAGGGCGACCAGGACACTGCCGGCGCCGAGCCCCAGCCACGCGTAGCGCACGTGCGCACCTCCTCGGGGTCGAGGCTAGCCAGCGCGACACACAGGTTCGGCCGGATGCGGCGTGCGATCGGCCACGTCGGCGTCAGACGCGCGGGGCCTGGCCGGGCTCGAGGCGGCGAGGCTCGCCGTCGACGGTGGCCAGCAGAGCGGCGTCGGGAGCGAGCCCGCTGACGACGCCCTGGGCGCCGTCGACGTCGACGAGCCGGCCGAAGGTCACGCACCGCGCCCGGTAGTCGGCCGCCAGCCGCGGGTCGTCGTCGAGCAGCTGCTGCAGCCGGTGGCGCAGGGCTGCTAGGTAGGCCTCGGCGATGGGTCCGGCGTCGGCCTTGCCGCCCTCCGCCCACACGGAGGTCCAGCCGGACGGGAGGTCGAGCGCGGATGCCGTGAGCGACAGCCGTACTGCGACGGCGTCGTCCCCGGCCTCGACCTCCGCGGTCCGGTAGGCGCCGCCCGCCCCGCCGCACATCGCCCTCTGCAGGGTGACGGCGTCAGGCCAGGCGACCTCGGCGGGGACGCGGGCGACGTCGCGAAGACCGTCGGCCAGGGCCAGGGAGGCGACGAGCGTGAGCCACGGCCGCGCCTCCTCGGGGACGGCCACCGGGACCACGACGACCAGGTCCGGGCCGACGACCTCCGTCGTCGCGTCGCCCAGGACGGCGCCGGGGGCGTCGGTCCGCTGCGTCTCCGCCATACCCCCGACGGTATGCCGGGCCCTCCCGGGACGGGGCGAGGCGTTCCGCGTCGCGGACCGGCAGGGCGTGTTGCGCCTCCGTACGAGTGACGCAGGGGCCGCCGGCTCAGGACCGGTCATCGGCCCGGTCGATCACGAGGACGGATTCACCGGGGACCGGGAAGGGGTGGGCGCCATGCGCGGCAGCGAGCTCAAGGTCGGCAAGCTCTATGCGTTCCCGACCAACCCCGGGCCCTGGTACCGCTACGCGGTCCGCGCCCGAGTGATGACCCATGGGCGCCGCGATCGGGTGCTCGTCATGTTCCCCGACGGCGTCCCCGCCTCCCCGACGCGCGACGAGATCCCCTGCGCCGCCCTCGTGTGGGTGGAGGGCGACGCGCTGCTGTGCACCTGGGAGGAGTGGCCCTCCTACGCCGCGGAGAGCCGCATCGACCTCACCGCGCTGGTCTCGAGCGCCGTCGCTGCGATCGGCGGCGACGACGCACCGCGGCTGGTGGGCGGCGGCGCCACCGCCGAGCCCGACCGCTGGTGGTCGCGGCCCGTCGGCACACTGCTGCGCCCGCCGGCCCGCGGCTACGAGAAGGCCTGACACCCGACGAGGGACGCAGCGGGCCCCGGCCGTGATGGCCGGGACCCGCTGCTGCGTGCTGGTGGGCGGCGTCAGCCGAGGGCGCGCACGATGTCGTCGACCCGCTCCTTGGCATCGCCGAAGAGCATCCGCGAGTTCTCGCGGAAGAACAGCGGGTTCTGCACCCCGGCGTAGCCGGTGGCCATCGAGCGCTTGAACACGATGACGTCGTGGGCGTTCCACACCTCGAGCACCGGCATGCCGGCGATCGGCGACGACGGGTCCTCGTTGGCGGCGGGGTTCACGGTGTCGTTGGCGCCGATCACCAGGACGACGTCGGTGTCGGGGAAGTCCGGGTTGATCTCGTCCATCTCCAGGACGATGTCGTACGGGACCTTCGCCTCGGCAAGCAGGACGTTCATGTGCCCGGGAAGGCGGCCCGCCACCGGGTGGATGCCGAACCGGACGTCGACCCCTCGGGCGCGCAGCTTCGACGTCATCTCCGCGACCGGGTACTGCGCCTGCGCGACCGCCATGCCGTAGCCCGGGGTGATGACGACCTTGCGCGCATTGGCGAGCAGCTCGGCGACCTCCTCGGCGTTGGTCTCGCGGTGCTCGCCGTAGTCCTTGACCTCGCCGGTGACGGCCCCGTCGGAGCCGAAGCCGCCGAGGATCACCGAGATGAACGAGCGGTTCATCGCCCGGCACATGATGTAGCTGAGGATCGCACCGGAGGCGCCGACGAGGGAGCCGGTGATGATGAGCAGGTCGTTGCTCAGCATGAAGCCGGCCGCGGCCGCGGCCCAGCCCGAGTAGCTGTTGAGCATCGACACGACCACCGGCATGTCGCCGCCGCCGATCGCGGCCACGAGGTGGAAGCCGAGGAACAAAGCCAGGGCGGTCATGATGAGCAGCGGGATGATCGCGTTGTCGCTGTGGTCGGCCATGAACCAGACCATGAGACCGGCCGACACGATGAGGATCAGCAGGTTGAGCAGGTGGCGTGCCGGCAGCACGAGCGGCGACGACTTCATGCGCGCCGACAGCTTGAGGTAGGCGACGATCGAGCCGGTGAAGGTGACGGCGCCGATGAAGACGCCGAGGAACACCTCGGCCGAGTGGATCGCGGCGAGCGACCCCTCGTCGGCGGCACCCGGCTCGAAGTAGGAGTTGTAGCCGACGAGCACCGCGGCGAGGCCGACGAAGCTGTGCAGCATCGCGACCAGCTCGGGCATCTGCGTCATCTCGACCGTGCGGGCGCGCCACGCGCCGATCGAACCGCCGATGAGCATCGCGACGACGATGAGCGTCAGGGTGATCGCGAACGGGCGCTGGTCGGGCAGGATCGCGGCGTTGCGCGCGGCGAGGACGAGCGTGGCCACGAGCGCGAGCGCCATGCCCGTCATGCCGAAGACGTTGCCGCGCTTGGCGGTCTCGTGCTTCGACAGGCCGGCGAGCGCCAGGATGAACAGGACGCCGGCCACGATGTAGGCGCCCTGGACGAGGCCCGAGAGGGTGTCGGAGGACAGGAAGTCGGTCACCGGTCAGTCCTTCCGGAACATCTCGAGCATGCGCAGCGTCACGAGGAACCCGCCGAAGATGTTGATCGAGGCGACGAGCACCGCGACCACCGCCAGGACCGTGACGAGCGTGTTCTCGGACCCGATCTGCAGGATGCCGCCGACGAGGATGATCCCGGAGATCGCGTTGGTCTCCGACATCAGCGGGGTGTGCAGCGCGTGCGCGACGTTGGAGATGACGTAGTACCCGACGAACACCGCGAGCACGAAAACCGTGAAGTGGTTGAGCAGCACGGCGGGCGAGTAGGCCGCGAGCACCATGAACAGCACGGCGCCGAGGCCCGCCCAGTAGAGGCGCCGCCTCGGATCCTTGGGCTTCGGCGGCTCCTTCGCGGGCACCGCCGCGACCGCTGCGGCCGGTGCGGCCGAGACCTGCACCGCCGGCGGCGGCCACAGCAGCTCGCCGTCCTTGGCCACGGTCATGCCGCGCTGCACGACGTCGTCGAGGTCGAGGACGAGCTCGCCGTCCTTGGCCGGGGTGAGCAGCTTCATCAGGTTGACGATGTTGGTGCCGTAGAGCTGGGAGGTCTGGCCGGCCAGCCGCGAGGCGAGGTCGGTGTAGCCGATGATCGTGACCTTGTTGGCCGTGACCACCTTGTCGTCGGTCACCGTGCCCTCGACGTTGCCGCCGTTGGCGGCCGCCATGTCGACGATCACCGAGCCCGGCTTCATCGCGGCGACCGTCTCGGCGGTGATGAGCTTCGGCGCGGGGCGCCCCGGGATCAGGGCGGTGGTGATGACGATGTCGGCGGCGCGGGCCTCCGCGTCGTACATCGCGGCGGTGGCCGCCTCCTGCTCGGCGGTCATCTCCTTGGCGTAGCCGTCGGAGGAGACCTCCTGCTCCATCTCCACGAAGACGAAGTCGGCGCCCATCGACTTGACCTGCTCGGCGACCTCGGGGCGGACGTCGAACGCACGGACGACCGCGCCCATCGACCCCGCCGCGCCGATCGCGGCGAGGCCGGCCACGCCGGCACCGACCACGAAGATGCGCGCCGGCGGCACCTTGCCCGCGGCGGTGACCTGGCCGGTGAACTGGCGGCCGAACGCATGCGCGGCCTCGACGACCGCGCGGTAGCCGGCGACGTTGGCCATCGACGACAGCACGTCGAGGGCCTGCGCACGGGAGATGCGCGGGACGGCGTCGAGCGCGAGCGCGGTGACGCCCGCGGCCCGCAGCTTCTCGACGAGCTCGGGGGACCGGCCCGGGGCCATCATCGAGACCAGCACGGTGCCGGGCTGCAGCCGCGCGATCTCGTCGTCGCTCGGCGCGTTCACCTTGGCGACGACGTCGCTCGACCACACCGTGGCCGGGTCGGCGAGGGTCGCGCCGGCCGCGGTGTAGGCGTCGTCGGGCTGGTCGGCCGAGCCGCCGGCCCCCGCCTCGATGACGACCTCGTAGCCCAGCTTGATGAGCTGGGCGGCCGTCGCGGGGGTGGCCGCGACGAGGGTCTCGCCCGGCTTGGACTCGCGGGGGATGCCGATGCGCACGCGTCTCTCCTCGTCCTCATGCCCGTCCGCAGCTCGGGACGCTGCGGCGGGCAGGGGTCGGACGGCGTCGTGCGACGCCGTCCTGCTCCACGCGCGAACCTAGCGCCCGCGCGCCCCGCAGCCACCGGCGAGGCCGACGATGTGACCCACGTGTCCGAGGTGCTCAGCCGGTCGTGCGGTGCACCTTGTGCTGCGCGGCCTGCGCGACGGGGCGGATCGTGATCTGGTCGAGGTTCACGTGGCTCGGCCGGGTGGCCACCCAGGCGACGGCGTCGGCGATGTCGCCGGCCGTGAGGGGCTGCTCGACGCCGGCGTACACCGACGCCGCGCGGTCGGCGTCGCCGTGGAACCGGTTGACCGCGAACTCCTCGGTGCGCACCATGCCCGGCGCGATCTCGGTGACGCGGACGGGCTGGCCGCACAGCTCGAGCCGCAGCGTGGCGGCGAGGGCGGCCTCGGCGTGCTTGGCGGCGGCATAGGACCCGCCGCCCTCGTAGGCGACGTGCCCGGCGGTCGATCCCATGACGACGACGAGCCCGCGGCCGGAGCGCACCAGCAGCGGCAGCAGCGCCTGGATCGTGCGGACCGTGCCCAGCACGTTGACGTCGTAGGTGCGCTGCCACGAGGCGAGGTCGGCGTCGGCGATGGACGCGGCATCGAACGCGCCTCCCGCGTTGGCCACCAGCGTGGTGACGTCGGCGCCGGCCAGGTGCGCGGCGAGGGCGTCGACGCTGTGCTGGTCGGTGACGTCGAGCTCCCACGCGGTGATCCGCTCGTGCGCGGCGGCGACGTCGGCGAGCCGGTCGGTGCGGCGGGCGCAGGCGAGGACGTCGAAGCCCTCCGACGCGAGGGCGAGCGCGGTGGCCGCGCCGATCCCGCTGCTGGCCCCGGTGACGACGGCGGTCCCTCGCTGCTGCATGCGCCCATCATCGCGGCCGGGGCACTACTCCTCGACGAGGGGGACGACCTCCTGGCCGATCCACCGCATCCAGCCCACGATGTCGGGCTCGTCCTCCAGCGGCCGCAGGACCACCGAGGTGGCGCCCGCCTTTCGGTAGCGCGCGACGCCGGCCGCGACGTCCGCCGCCGTGCCGGCGAGCCCGCGCTCGGTGTCGGGGTCGCCGGTGGGCCCGCCGAGGTCGGCGGCCAGGCGCTGGACCGCCCCTTCGCCGCGCACGGCATGGACGAACACCGGGATCTCGGGCCGGTCCGTGCGCCCTCCTGCCGCGACGCCCGAGTCGATCACAGCCTGAATCTGGAGCTGATTGCCGCGGCCAGCCAGGCAGAGGCGCAGAGCCACGATAAATCCCGCTTTCTGGCGAGTGTCAGCCACGAGCTTCGCACCCCGCTGAACGCGATTATCGGGTTCTCGGAAATTCTGCGGACGGATGTGAAAGACCAGCTGCAAAAGGTGTATCAGGATTATATTGAGGATATTAACGCCTCGGGCCGGCACCTGCTGAGCCTCATCAACGATATTCTGGATTACTCCAAAGCGGAGGCGGGCAAGCTGCAGGTTGAGTGGGCGGAGACGGACGCGACGAAGATTATCCGCAACTCCGTGCGGATGGTCATGCCGCGCGCCGAGACCGCGCAGGTAACGCTGATCGAGGAAATTCCCACCCAGCATCTGGTGCTGGTAACGGATGCCAAAAAACTCAAGCAGGTGCTGCTGAACCTGCTCTCGAACGCGGTTAAATTTACACCCGCCGGCGGCGAAGTGCGTTGCCAGGCATGGGTGAACGTGGCGACAGGCAGCCTGACCATCAGCGTTAAGGATACCGGGATTGGTATTGCGCCGAAGGATATTTCCAAGGCGATGACGCCGTTTGGGCAGGTGGCCTCCTCGCTCTCGCGCAAATATGAGGGTACGGGACTGGGTCTGCCACTTTCCAAGAAGTTTGTGGAGTCGATGGGCGGCGAGTTCAGCATTTCGAGTGAGCTTGGCGTCGGCACGCAGGTCACGATTACCATTCCCAAAGCACCGCCGGGCTGGAGCGAAGAAAACAGCACCTTCTCCGGCTTTTCATCCTAAGAGGCTCCCATGTCGCATCAACCCACCGCCCCTGCTCCTGTGCGCCATACTATTCCCTCCCTGCGGGCGGCCAAGGGCGCACAGAAGCTGGTGCTCCTTACCGCTTACACCGCGCCGATGGCGGAAATTCTCAGCGCGCATTGCGATATGCTGATGGTGGGCGACTCGCTCGGCATGGTGGTGTATGGGTTTGACTCTACCCTGCCGGTGACGCTGGAGCTGATGATCAACCATGGTGCGGCGGTGGTGCGCGGCGCGCAGGGCGTGCCGGTGGTGGTGGACCTTCCCTTTGGCAGTTATCAGGCATCGCCCATGCAGGCCTTTGAAAGCGCAGCGCGGGTGCTGAAGGAAACCGGCGCTGCCGCCGTGAAGCTGGAAGGCGGCACCGAGCTTGCAGACACCATTCGTTACCTGACGCAGCGCGGCATCCCTGTCATGGCCCATATCGGGCTGAAGCCGCAATCGGTGCATGTGTATGGCGGGTTTAAGGCGCAGGGTAAAGACGACGCTACCTACCGCGCCATTCTTGCGGACGGGCTGGCCGTTGCAGAGGCCGGGGCGTTTGCCGTGGTGATCGAAGGGGTGATGGAACCGCTGGCGGCGGAGATTACCCGCGCCATTTCGATTCCGACGATTGGTATCGGTGCTTCGGCGGCGTGCGATGGGCAGGTGCTGGTGGTGGATGACATGCTGGGCATGTTTACGCGGGCGGCGCGCTTTGTTAAAAAATACGACGATCTGCGAAGCCGTATTGATACGGCGTGCGGGGCCTATGCGGCGGAAGTGCGCGCCGGTACATTCCCTGCCCCGGCCCATTGCTATGGCATCGCGTCCGACAGCAATTCACAAAAAAAGGCGTAGCGCGCGGCTGCTTACTTAAGGCCGCTTATTGCTCGCCCGGCTGGCCAAGCGTTGGCGCGCCTACATCAGAAGGCGGGCCTTTCATTTCCGGCTCTTTCTCGCCGCGGGCGATGGCTGCGGCTTTATCCTTGCGGATCTGGTCGAATTCCTTTTTGACGGCATCCAGACGGCCCAGCCGCTCCTGCACGAAATAATACATGAAGTTCAGCTCGCCCTGCGTGTAATCTTCCGGGTGTTTGCTGATTTCCTCGATAATGCCGAGCGCCTCGCCAAATTCGCCGCGTTTTTCGTGGATGAAGGCGGGCATTTGCTGCGCCCAGATGGGAATGCCGCGCACGCCGCGCAGCCGTTCGGCCAGATCCCCGGCGCGTTTCAGGTCTTCCAGCTTATGTTCCGCG
>JAIUOK010000026.1 GCA_020161245.1 Actinomycetota bacterium
TCTGCTCGAGGGCGTCGGGGTCGGTGACGTTCTCGGTCTCGTCGAGCAGCACCAGGCAGTGCACCAGCGAGATCTCCCCGGCGTCCAGGGCGTCCAGCCGGGCCGGGGCGTCCTGGTGCAGGCGCCGCGCCCGCGCCACCTGCCCCCCGATGCTGTTCTTGTTGATCCGCAGCATCACCCCGATGTCGTGGCGGACCTGCCGGTCCAGCTCGGAGTCGCCCGACCACTCCCGGCCCGCGACCGCCAGCAGCGTGCGCACCCGGAACGCATCGACCTTGCCCTGCGCCCGGTCCACCGCCTTGAGCATCCGCAGCCGGTCGATATCGGCCGGCAGCCGCGACGGGTCGATCGCCGCCAGCTCCACCAGGTGCTCGAACGACGGCGCGCACGCCAGCATCGTGCGCACCCGGTCGGCGTCGAAGTCCGCCACCAGCTCAGCGAAACGCGCCTCCACCACCGACGCCGGAACGCCCGGCGAGGCAGCGGGAGCGGTGGAGGACATGAGAGAAGAATAGAACACGCGTACGACAGTGGGCAAGACGCCACCCGTCACCCGAAACGGTGAAAACCGTTGGATCACAAGCAGTTACGGGCAGTTGGCCCAGCGCCCACCAGCGTCCATGACGACGCGCAGGCCGTCGCCCGGACAGCCCGGGCATGTTGCGGGCCCTCCGCGCGTTGGCGTGATCAGTGCACCGAGCACGGTGCTGCAGCGCAACTAAAGGACGGACATGACCGACGTCGTGGAGCTCGGGCTCGACACCTTCGGCGATGTGACGATCGAGGGCGACGGCTCCCCGACCCCGCAGCCCCAGGTGATCCGCAATGTCGTCGAGGAGGGCGCGCTCGCCGACTCGGTCGGCGTCGACTTCTTCGGCGTCGGGGAGCACCACCGACCCGACTTCGCGGTCTCCGCGCCCGACGTCGTCCTCACCGCGATCGCAGCGCGGACCGAGCGCATCCGCCTCGGCTCTGCGGTGACCGTCCTGTCGAGCGACGACCCCATCCGGGTGTTCCAGCGCTTCGCGACCCTCGACGCGGTCTCCAACGGGCGGGCCGAGGTCATCCTCGGCCGCGGCTCGTTCATCGAGTCGTTCCCGCTGTTCGGATACGACCTCGGGCAGTACGAGCAGCTGTTCACCGAGAAGCTCGATCTGTTCGCCCACCTGCTCGCCGAGGAGCCGGTGACGTGGGAGGGCTCGTTCCGCACCGCCTTGAGCCAGCAGCGCGTCTACCCGACGACGGAGAACGGCCTGCGCGCATGGATCGGCGTTGGCGGCAGCCCCGAGTCGGTGATCCGCGCGGCGCGGTACGGCTTCCCCCTCGTGCTGGCCATCATCGGCGGGCCAGCGGAGCGCTTCATCCCCTTCGCCGACCTCTACCGCCGAGCCCTCGACGAGCTCGGCCGGCCGCAGCTGCCGATCGCGGTGCACTCCCCCGGCCACATCGCCGACACCGACGACGAGGCCAAGCAGCAGAGCTGGCCCGCGTACAAGGCCATGCACGACAGGATCGGCGCGGAGCGCGGCTGGGGCCCGATGACGCGCGACCAGTACGAGGTGCAGGTCGGCCCGCACGGCGCCCTCTACGTCGGCTCGCCCGAGACCGTGGCGACCAAGATCGCCACCACCGTGCGCCAGCTCGGCCTCGACCGGTTCGACCTCAAGTACTCCGGCGGCCCGCTGCCGCACCGCTACGCCATGCGCTGCATCGAGCTGTACGGCACGCGTGTGATCCCGCTCGTACGGGACATGCTGTCGTCATGACCGAGCCCTCACCCGCGCTGCAGAAGCTGCTGCGCTGGGAGGGCGCCGGCGGCGCCTGGGAGCTCGAGGACGACGACGGCAGGTACCTCGTGATCGCCCTGCTGCGCTGCGACGGCGGCGAGCGGATGGACTCGGTGGTGTCCGACGACCGCGATCTGCGCGACTACCTCGGGCGCGGCTGACGCAGGTCCTCCGACGCCGGATGCGACGCCTCCCAGTCGCGCACCCAGGCCTCGAGCACGGCGCGCGGCATCGGCGGGGCGACGTGGTACCCCTGCACGACGTCGACACCTTCGGCGACGAGATCGGCTGCGACCGAGGCGGTCTCGACGCCCTCGGCCACCACTCGCAGGCCGAGCGCGTGGGCCATCTGCACCGTCGACGACACGATGAGCCGGGCACGCCGGTCGTCGTGCTCCATCGCGGCGACGAACGTGCGGTCGACCTTCAGCTCCGCGACGTCGAGGTCGCGCAGATAGGCCAGCGACGAGAACCCGGTCCCGTAGTCGTCGACCGACACCTCGACGCCGTGGCTGTCGAGCTCGGCGACCGCCTCGCGCGCACGCGCAGGATCGGCCAGGAACGACTCCTCGGTGACCTCCACGACCAGCGGCAGGCCGGGCGACTCCTGCATCAGGTCGAGAACGGCGGGCACGACGGTGCCGCCCAGCAGCTCGGGCGGTGCGATGTTCACCGCCACATGCCAGTCGCGGCCCTCGGCCGTCCAGCCGCGGGCGTCGTGCACGGCCTGGCGCAGCACGGCGTCGGTGAGGGCGGGCATCAGTCCGGCGCGCCGAGCCGTGGGCAGGAACGCGCCCGGGGGCTGCACGCCGTGGTCGGGGTCGTCCCAGCGCGCCAGCGCCTCGACACCGACGATCTCCCACGTGGCGGCGTCGACCTGCGGCTGGTACCAGGCCACGATCTGCCCGCCCGCGATCGCCCGGCGGAGGGCCTCGGCCTGGCGCAGGTGGTCGCGCGAGCGCTCGTCGTCGCCCGGGTCGTAGAGCAGCGCCGTCCGGCCCGACTGCTTGGCCCGGTAGAGGGCCACGTGGGCGCGCCGCAGCAGCTCGTCGCCGGGCTCGCCGGGACGGCGTGCGGCGGCGCCCGTCGCTGCGTGGAGCACCACCTCCAGCCCGTCGACACGGACCGGCTCGGCGAGCAGCAGGTGCATGCCCTCGCTGCTCGCCTCGAGTGCCCCGTCGTCGGCCGGCCGGAAGGCCACGACAAAGGCATCGCCGCCCACGCGCGCCACGACGTCGCCCGCCGACAGCCGGTCGCGCAGACGGTCGGCGACCGTGCGCAGCACGAGATCGCCGTGCCGGTGCCCGAAGGAGTCGTTGATGTCCTGGAAGGCCTCGAGGTCGAGGAGCACGATGCCGCGCAGCTCCGCATCGCCGTCGAGCGCTGCGATCAGGCCGCGACGGTTCGGCAGGCCGGTCAGGTCGTCCCGGAGGCTGTCGCGGTAGGCCGCCATGAGCGACCGCGTCTCGCGCAGCGACATCAGCAGGCGCGCGCAGGCCGCCGCCACCGCGATGAGCGCCGGCAGCTCCACCGACCAGTGGTGGACCGCCGCCCACGGTGAGGCCAGCACAAGGACCGCCACCGCAGCCGACACCACCAGCAGCGACGCCGGCGTCTCGCTCGAGCCGTCGACACGCACCTCGCCCCGCGGCATGCCGGCGCTGACCGCCATGAGCGACAGCCCAGCCGCCCATCCGATGCTCATCACGGCGGTCGACGCGTAGCTGCCCCTGGCGAGGTCGGCCGAGAAGGCCGAATCGGCGGCGGCGAAGCAGAGCAGGCCCAGCAGAAGGAGCAGCCCCCGCACGCCGAAGGGCCGGTTCCGCAGCCCCATCTGCGCCACGACGATGGTGGCGAGCACGACGTCGCAGGCCGGGTAGAGCAGGGCGAGCAGCTCCGACGTCGACGCCTGCTCACCGCCGAGCGCGGCGAGGAGGGCGAACGATGTGCCGCTGGCGGTCGCGCTCGCCAGCAGCACGGCCTCCAGCCACACCGCGGCACTGCGCGACCCGGTTCGACGGACGTCGAGGAGCACGAACGCGGCCAGGCACAGGTAGAAGCCGAGGAAGAGCAGCTCTACCTGCGAGAGCGTCTGGGGCTCGCGCGTCTGCACGAAGGCCGAGGCGGAGGCGAACAGCACGATCCCGGCCGTCAGCACGACCAGCGAGGCCCGCTGGCCGGGGCGCAGCGCGGCGAGCGTGACCAGCCGCACGAGGATCGCGACGAACAGCAGCGCGATCACGGCCTCGACGAGCACGGGCTCCTTCGGGTCGCGGACGGCGTTGACGATGCCGACGACGGCCACCAGCGCGAACGCCGACACGACGCCGATCCCGGTGGCCATGCCGGCCCGGGGCGCCCGGACGATGCCGTTCACGGCGCCTCCTCCGCCACCGCCGCAGCATCGCCGCCGGCCTCCTTCGCGCGGTACATCGCACGGTCGGAGCGGGCCAGCAGCGAGTCCACGGTCTCCCCCGCGGTGGCGAGGGCGACGCCCACGGAGACGGTGCTCGCCACGTGGCCGTCGTCGAGCGCCAGCGGCTCGCGGGCGCGCAGCCGCAGCTTCTCGGCCACACCCGCGGCGTCGGCGGCGTCGCGCACCCGTCGCAGGACCACCAGCAGCTCGTCTCCGCCGATGCGGCCCACGAGGTCGTCGCCGCGCAGGCACGCGAGGATCCGCGCGGCTGTCTCCCGCAGCAGGGCGTCGCCCGCCGCGTGGCCGCGGGTGTCGTTGACGTGCTTGAACGTGTCGAGGTCGAGGTAGGCCACGGCCAGGGCGCCGCCGTCAGAGGGTTCGCGGAGCAGGGCGGCGAGCCGTCCGAGCACCTCCCCGCGGTTGAGCAAGCCGGTCAGGTGGTCGTGCGTGGCCCGGAAGTCGAGCTCCTGCTCCATCCGCACCTGGTCGTCGATGTCGCGCAGGTGCACGACCCGGCGGGGCACGCCCTCGTCGTCGACGAAGGGCCGGCCGCCCGCCTCGACCCACCGGTAGGACCCGTCGGGCTGGCACCACCGGTAGCGCAGCCGCACCGGTGCGCCGGTCTCGGCGCTGCGGCCGACCTGCTCGGCCACGTGCGCCATGTCGTCGGGGTGGATGAAGTCCGACGCCCGGAGACCGAGCAGCTGCTCGGCGTCCCAGCCGAGCACCTCGCGCGCGGCCGGCGACACCCACACGAGGTCCGTGTCGGTGTTGGACAGCAGCACCGCGTCGGTCGAGGAGTCGGCCAGCAGCCGGTAGCGGCGCTCGGACTCGCGCAGAAGCTCGAGGGCGCGGTGCTCGGCGGTGACGTCGCGGGCAGCGCCGACCCAGGCGGTCACCTCGTGCTCGCTTCCGCGCACGGCGCGCACCGTCACGTCCATCCATCGGACGGCGCCGTCGGCCGCCAGGAACCGGGCGCGGTAATGGTGGATGCCGTCGTCGGTCCAGGACGCGACCAGGCCGCCGACCCGGTCACGGTCGTCCGGGTGGACGAGCTCGGCGGTCGAGCGCCCGAGCAGCTCGTCCGGATCGAAGCCGAGCACTTCGGTGACCGATGGCGAGATCCAGGCCACGCGCGCGTCGGGCGTCCCGTGGAAGACGATGTCGCTGGCGTGGTGCGACACGAAGCGGCCGTCGTCGGGGATGACGACGACGTCCTGCCTCTCAGCCTCGATCACCGTCGCCGCCCCTCGAAGGAACCCGGAGGGCATCCCCCGGACGTCCCTCGCGGCCAGGCTAGGACGCGCGGCGGCGGTGACTCCTGCTGAGCCGGGGACGGGGGACGTCGTGACCAGTCGTGCTCCAGCCGGCCCAGCAGCCGGTCAGGCGTCGATGCGCTCGCGGTCGAGGCTCTGGGCACCCTCGACGATGAACTCCTTGCGGGGTGCGACGTCGGTGCCCATGAGGAGGTCGAACACCTCGAGCGCGGCGTCGGTCTCCGACACGGTGATCCGGCGCAGCGTCCGGGACGCCGGGTCCATCGTCGTCTCGCGCAGCTGGATGGCGTCCATCTCGCCGAGGCCCTTGTATCGCTGCGGGGTCTTGAAGCTGCGGCCCTTGGCCTGCAGGTCGGCGAGCAGCGCGCGGTACTCGTCCTCGCTGTAGGTGTAGACGACCTCGTTCTTCTTGCCGCCCGGGTTGACGATCTCGAAGCGGTGCAGCGGGGGCACGGCGGCGTAGACCCGGCCGGCCTCGAGCAGCGGGCGCATGTAGCGGTGCACCAGCGTGAGCAACAGGCAGCGGATGTGGGCCCCGTCGACGTCAGCATCCGACATGAGGATGACCTTGCCGTAGCGGGCCTGGTCGAGCTCGAAGGTGCGGCCAGAGCCTGCCCCGATCACCTGGATGATCGCCGCGCACTCGGTGTTCTTGAGCATGTCGGCCACGGAGGCCTTCTGCGTGTTGAGGATCTTGCCGCGGATCGGCAGCAGCGCCTGGAACTCGGCGTTGCGCGCGAGCTTGGCGGTGCCGAGCGCGCTGTCGCCCTCGACGATGAACAGCTCGCTGCGCTCGACGTCGTCGCTGCGGCAGTCGGCCAGCTTCGCCGGCAGGGCCGAGGACTCCAGGGCGTTCTTGCGGCGCTGGACATCGCGGTGGGTGCGGGCCGCGATCCGCGCACGGGAGGCGCCCGCGATCTTCTCGAGCAGGGCCTTGGTCGCCTGCTTGTCGCCGCGCGGCGGGCTGGTGAACCAGGCGCCGAGCTCCTTGGACACCACGTTGGCCACGATGCGCGACGCCGCGGGGGTTCCCAGCACCTCCTTGGTCTGGCCCTCGAACTGCGGCTCGGCGAGGCGGACGGTGACGATGGCCGTGAGGCCCTCGGCGATGTCCTCCTTGGTGACGTTGTCCTCCGACGCCTTGAGCACCTTCTGGGCGCGCAGCTGGTCGTTGACGGTCTTGGTGAGGGCACGGTCGAAGCCGCTCACGTGGGTGCCGCCCTTGGGCGTGGCGATGATGTTGACGAAGGACCGGACGTCGGTGTCGTAGCCGTTGCCCCAGCGCAGGGCGACGTCGACGCCGAGCTCGCGCTCGACCTCCTGGGTCGACATGTGGCCCTTGCCGTCGAGGACGGGCACGGTCTCCTTGAAGTGGCCGCTGCCCTTGAGCCGCAGCACGCCCGTGACCGCCTCGTCCTTGCTCAGGAACTCGACGAACTCGGTGATGCCGCCCTTGAACAGGTAGGTCTCCTCGGAGACCTCAGTGCCGCCGATGCCGCGCTCGTCGCGGATCACGATCGACAGGCCGGGCACCAGGAACGCGGTCTGGCGTGCGCGGGCCCGCAGCGCGTCGACGTCGAACTCGGCGTCCTTGATGAAGATCTGCCGGTCGGCCCAGTAGCGCACGCGGGTGCCGGTGACGCCCTTCTTGGCGCGGCCCGAGACGACCAGGCCGGACTTCTTGGCGAACTCGGCGTCCGGGCCGTCGCCGTCGAACAGGCCCGGCACGCCGCGGCGGAACGACATCGTGTGGATCTTGCCGTCGCGGTCGACCTCGACGTCGAGGCGCTCGGAGAGCGCGTTGACCACGGACGCGCCGACGCCGTGCAGTCCGCCCGACGCTGTGTAGGAGCCGCCGCCGAACTTGCCGCCGGCGTGCAGCTTGGTCATGACAACTTCGACGCCGGTCAGCTTCGTCTTGGGCTCGACATCGACGGGGATGCCGCGGCCGTCGTCGCGGACCTCGACCGAGCCGTCCGCGTGCAGGACGACGTCGATGCGGTGGCAGAAGCCCGCCAGCGCCTCGTCGACGGCGTTGTCGATGATCTCCCAGAGGCAGTGCATGAGCCCGCGGCCGTCGGTCGACCCGATGTACATGCCCGGCCGCTTGCGGACCGCGTCGAGCCCCTCGAGCACCGACAGGTGCTTGGCCGAGTACCCCGAGCCCGAGGAGCCGCGGCTGGAGCTGCGGCGGGCGGTGACGGGCTCGGCGGTCATGGTGCGGGGTCTCCTTCGGGCACGGATGCGGGCAAGTCGCTCCGCGGCGGGCCGCACGCGGCCGGCCGGGGGTACGCGCCAATGTAGTCGGCGGCCCCGACCGGGCCGGGCGGGCGCGCCGGGAGGGCGCCCGCCGGCCGGATCGCCTCAGCCCGGCGGCGCCGCTGCCGACTGGAGGTGTGCCGGAGGAGTTCCTCGGGCAGGGTGGTACCAGCCCCGGGACGTCGGCGGCGGGCACGGTCCGGCCGGCCCGATCGATGACGCCGGTGTTACGGCTGTTACGGCACTGTCAAGACTTGGTGCCGGGAGCGACACGCCGGGCCGTTGTTGTTGTCGATGACGGGTGACAACGGTCACGATCGGGTTCAGCCGCAGGCGAACGCGGGACTTCCCCGGCGGTGCGTGTCGTTGGACCGTGCGAGACTTGAGACGCCGACAAGGCACCGACCGGAGGTTGACGAGGATGACCCCCACACTGACCCCCACCGCGCCCCTCACAGCGCTCGACCGCTGTGACCGCTGCGGCGCGCAGGCGTACGTGCGCGTCACCCTGACCGCCGGCGGCGAGCTGCTCTTCTGCGGCCACCACTTCCGCGAGCACGAGGCCCGGCTGCGCCCGCTGGCCAGCGACGTCCTCGACGAGACCGGCAAGCTCACCGACCCGGCCCCGCTCGCCGAGCACGAGGCCTGACCGGCCGTCTTCTCCGTCGACGAGGCCCCGCACCGCATGGTGCGGGGCCTCGTCGCATCCCTGGGGCGGGCGGCTACCAGCGAGCGTGCACGTGCGGCCGGACGATGCGGTCGTAGACGTCGCGCACGGCCGCCTGCTGGTCGGCGGTGAGCGGGGCCAGCCCGGCGGAAGCAGCGTTGGCGCGGGCCTGCTCGGGATTGCGGGCTCCGGGGATGACGGTCGTGACTCCCGGCTGGTCGATGATCCACCGCAGGGCGAACGCGGCGGTGGCAGCCCCCTCGGGGACGGCGCTGCGCAGCTCCCGGACCGCCTCGAGGCCCACCTCGTACGGGACGCCGGAGAAGGTCTCGCCGACGTCGAACGCCTCGCCGCGGCGGTTGTAGGTGCGGTGGTCGTCCGCCGCGAACGTCGTCGTCTCGTCGTAGCGGCCCGACAGCAGCCCTGAGGCCAGCGGTACACGGGCGATGATCGCGGTGCCGCTCTCCTGCGCCGCCGGGAGCACCTGCTCGAGCGGCTTGAGACGCAGCGCGTTGAGGATGATCTGGACGCTGCGCACGCCCGGCCGCGCGATCGCCGTCAGCGCCTCGTCGCACGTCTCGACGCTGACCCCGTAGGCCCGCATGCGCCCCTCCTCGACCATGGCGTCGAGGTCGTCGAAGAGCGCGTCGGACGAGTACAGCGCCGTCGGCGGGCAGTGCAGCTGCACGAGGTCGAGGGTGTCGACGCCGAGATTGGTCCGCGAGCGGTCGTTCCACGCCCGCATCGCCTGCCCGGTGTAGTTCTCCGGGCGCTGCTCGACCCGGCGGCCCATCTTCGTCGCCACGGTGACTCCGCTGCCCGGGTGGGCGGCGAGCCAGCCGCCGATGATCCGCTCGCTGCGCCCGTCGCCGTAGACGTCGGCGGTGTCGATGAACGTGACGCCGGCGTCGACGGCAGCGTCGACGACCGCCACGGCGTCGGCCTCCGCGACCTCGCCCCAGTCGGCGCCGAGCTGCCAGGCCCCGAGGCCGACGACGGACACGGACCGGTCTGCGAGGCTGCGCTGCTCCATGGGACCGACCCTAAGCCGCTCGTCGACGGTACGGCGCGGGCGGCGCGAGGGCCGGTGCTCGCCTAGGCTCGCTGCATGCCGGCCTGGGGTGAGCTGCTCGTGCTGATCGCCTGCGTGGTCGGCATCGTCGGCACGATCGTCCCGGTGCTGCCCGGGGCTGTGCTCGTCGGCGGCGCCATCGTGGTGTGGGCCCTCGTCGAGGGCGGCGCCACCGCGTGGGCGGTGGCGGCGGTCGCCGTCGCCGTGCTCGCGGTGGGCTGGGTGCTCACCTACCTGATCCCGGGCAAGCGGATGACCGCCGCGGGGATCCCCACCCGCACGCTCGTCGCCGGCGGCGTCCTCGGCGTCGTGGGGCTGTTCGTCGTCCCGGTCGTCGGCCTGCCGCTCGGCTTCGTGCTCGGCGTCTATCTCGCCGAGCGGGTGCGCCTGCCCGACCATGCCGCCGCGTGGCCGTCCACGGTGGAGGCCATGAAGGGCACCGGTCTGTCGGTGCTCATCGGCCTGGCCAGCACGGTGATCGCCACCGCGGTCTGGGGTGCGGCCGCCGTGCTCAGCTGACGCGCCACGCCCTCCGCCGCTCGCCGCGGCCGTCCGACCGGTCGGCGCACGACTGCCTCACAACTGCCTCGCAGGGTGGACTCACCATACCCCCCGGGGTATAGCGTGCTGAGTGCGCGCAGAGGAGCTGCGCGCACCCGAGGAGCACGGAGACACGTCATGGCACGAGTCGTCATCCTGGGAGCCGGGATCTCCGGCCACACCGCGGCCCAGCATCTCCAGCGCCTGCTGGGGAAGAAGGGCCACGAGATCGTGGTCGTCTCCCCGAACTCCCAGTGGAACTGGATCCCGTCCAACATCTGGGTCGGCGTCGGCCAGATGGCCAAGGAGGACGTCACCTTCCCGCTGGCACCGGTCTACGCGAAGATGGGCGTGGACTTCCGTCAGGCCAAGGCGGTCGCGATCTGGCCGGAGGGCGATGCGTCGTCCGAGCGGGCGCAGGTCGAGGTGGAGTTCACCTCCCCCGAGCGCGCCGGCCAGCGCGAGCGCATCGAGTACGACTACCTCATCAACGCGACCGGCCCGAAGCTGAACTTCGGCGCGACTCCCGGCCTGGGCCCGGACGGCCACACCGTGTCGGTGTGCACGTACAGCCATGCCGAGGAGGCCAGCAAGAAGCTGCAGGAGGTCATCGCGCGGATGAAGGCCGGGCAGCGCCAGCGCCTGGTCATCGGCGTGGGGCACGGCACCTGCACCTGCGAGGGCGCGGCGTTCGAGTACACGTTCAACGTCGAGCACGAGATCCGTCAGGCCGGCGTGCGGCACATGGCCGAGATCGTCTACTTCACCAACGAGAACGAGCTCGGCGACTTCGGCGTCGGCGGCATGTCGTTCATGCAGCAGGGCTTCGTCACCACCAGCCAGCTGTGGACCGAGTCGCTGTTCCGCGAGCGCGACGTCCGCTGGATCCTCGGCGCCCACGCGCACCGCATCGAGGAGGGCCGGATCCACTACGAGACCCTCGACGGCGAGGACCACGTCCTCGACTTCGACTTCGCGATGCTGCTGCCGCCGTTCCGCGGCGCCGACCTCCAGGCCTTCGACAAGCAGGGCGAGGAGATCACCGGCGACATCTTCGCGCCGTCCGGCTTCCTCAAGGTCGACGCCGACTACACGCCGAAGCCCTACGACCAGTGGCGCGCCGAGGACTGGCCCAAGACCTACGTCAGCCAGAAGTACGCGAACGTGTTCGCCGTCGGCATCGCGTTCGCGCCGCCGCACCAGATCTCGGTCCCGCGCACGAGCCCCAAGGGCACCGTCATCACCCCGGCACCGCCCCGCACCGGCATGCCGTCAGGCATCATGGCGCGCGCCGTGGCCGAGAGCATCGCCGAGATGATCGAGGGCAAAGCCTCCTCCCCGGAGCACCACGCCTCGATGGCCGAGATGGGCGCCGCCTGCGTCGCCAGCGCCGGCAAGGGCTGGACGAAGGGCACCGCCGCCTCGATGACGATGTTCCCCGTCGTGCCGAACTACCAGAAGTACCCCGAGTACGGACGCAGCCTCAAGGACACCACCGGCGAGCTGGGGCTCGCGGGCCACTGGATGAAGACGCTGCTCCACCACATGTTCATCTACAAGGCGAAGGGCCGCCCCGGCTGGTCCTTCATCCCCGAGTGAGGCCGAGATGTCCGAGCTGAGCACCGACCCCACGCAGTCCGGCCCCGTGTCCCCGGCGGAGGTGCCCCTGCCTGCCTCGCTGGCGCCGAAGCCCTCGTCGAAGACGCTGCGCCAGCGCACCTCCGTGCCGCTGCAGGCCTACCGCTTCGCAGCGGTGAGCCTCCGGATGATGAGCATGATCCGCAAGTCCCACCACTGACCTCTCCCGACTCGGGAGGGACCTGCGTCCCGCTCCTCGGGGCGAGCGCGCCGGACCCGCGGGAGGCGCACGGCGGCCCCCGGTCACCTCGGTGACCGGGGGCCGTCGCCGTTCGTTCTCGACCGGAGACCGAGCCAAGAGCCTCGCGTGAGGGTGCTCGGTCACCCTGCAGTCATGCGCACCCGTAGCAACCGGCACCGCCACAGCGACAGCGGCGCCTCCGCCGTCGAGTACGGCCTGCTCATCGCGGCCGTCGGCGCCGCCCTGGTCGCCGTCGTGTTCGGCGTCGGCCGGCTCACGGCGGGCAACTTCGCTGTCGGCTGCTGGACCTCGAGCGGTAGCGCGTCCTGCGCGGCGGGCTCGAGCGCGTCCCCCAGTCCGTCAGCGAGCGCCGTCGCTGCAGCACCGACCGCGTCGGCCACCCCGTCGCCCACCTCGTCCGCGCGCTCGAGCAAGGACGACGGCAAGGACGACGGCAAGGACGACGGCAAGGACGACGGCAAGGACGACGGCAAGGACGACGGCAAGGGCTCGTCGTCGAGCGCCGCGCCGTGCAACAGCAGCGGGAACGGGAGCGGCAAGGGCCAGGGCAGCGGCAAGGGCAACTGCTAGGTCCGTGGGCCGCTACGGTGCATCCCTGCACCGCTGACCAGTCAGCGAGCCCTCTTGAGCGGCGCACAGCGCCGCTCAAGAGCAACCGCTGAGAGAAGGCGGCCACCGTGGGACACATCAGCCGAACGGTTGATGTGTCGCACGGAGGTGGCGCAGTGACGCGGTTCAGCAAGGACGACGCCGGGGCTTCGATGGTCGAGGTCGGCCTCGTCGTCGCCCTGTTCAGCCTGGTGCTCGCCGCGTTCGCCGTCGGCATCGGCGTCATCGCCGGCCACGGCGACAACGACATGGCCTGCTGGACCGGGCACCGCGACGCCTGCACCTCCGGCATGGCCCAGCACTCGGGCTGAGGTCCGCGCCACGACGTGAGAAGGCCCCCCGGTCGACCGGGGGGCCTTCTCGTTTCCTAGGCCGACACTGTCGACCGCAGGGGGTTCAGCTGACCGGGATGCTCTCGATGGCCGGGGCCTCGAGCAGCTCGGCCTTGTGCAGCTTGTGGGCGTGGGTGAACCCGTACACCGCGAGGACGATCATCGCGACGGCGCCGACGAGGGCGACCCAGCCGGCGAAGAAGGCCACCGCGCCGAAGATCGAGAACGCGTACACGTTGAGCAGCAGGCCGCGCAGGGTCTCGCCCATGAACAGCGTCTGGCGCTGGGCACCGAGGGCCGGGTCGCGGTCGGCCGGGTTCTCGGCCGAGTCGATCCAGGCCGCGGAGACCTCGGAGTAGGTCTTGCCGCCGGACACGCCCTGCAGGTGGATGGCGATCATGTCGCTGTAGGCCTTGGCCTCGGTGCCGTTGGTGACGGGCTGGCCCGCGTACTGACGGATCGCGTCGTACTCCGGGGCCTCCATGGCGGCGGCCGGCGGGAAGCTGATCTTCTGCGCGGTCAGCTGGTCGGTGATGGTCTGGTTGGTGAAGCTGGCGGCGAAGAGCAGCAGCGCGCCGGCGACGGCCAGGATCACGGCCATCACAGCGCCGATGGTTGCCAGAGTGATGTCGAGAGTCCTGCGCTTCATGGTGGAAGCCCCCTTGCGGTAGTGAGTGTGTCGTGGTCCGACACCCAGGAACCTACGCCCGGTAGTTCAAGGTTGAATAGATGACGCGGTGTCCTATCCGTCACGCAGGGACGCCTTACCTTCGCCGAGCGTCACGACCGCGAGGCTCTCGGGTCGCTCACGATCCGCGGCGGGCGCGCAAGGTCGCGGCATACCGGCCGACACCTCTCGTACGCAGCAACGCGCGCCGCGGCGGGACCCCGGCGCCGAGGGAGGGCCGGCACCGTGGAGCGCTGGGACGACGAGCCGAAAGGCCTGGTACCGCTGGAGATCGCGTCGTTGGCCGCCATGTCGGCGGTGGCTGCCGCGCTCGTGCTCGTGACGCTGGCGCAGGTCCAGATCGGCTAGTCGCGTCAGCCGAGCGAGATGCCGTCGACGACGGGCGGGTCCATCTGCTCGAGCGCCTCGACGAGGGCGTCCACCCGCTCGGGCTCCTCCTCGGCCCAGCCGAGCAGGCCGTCGGCGTCGGACTCCGGCGCGCCGGCCAGTCCGCAGAGCTCCCCCAGCCGCTGCGAGGGCACGCGCCAGACGACCTCCTGGTCGCCATGGGTGGTCAGGCTCTGCCGCACCAGCACCAGGTCGCCGGAGTCGTCGGGCTCGCTCCAGGTCGCGCGCGACCAATCGGTGCCGCGCACGTCCTCGAGGTCGCGCATGCCGCGACGGCGGTCCTCCCCCACGGACGGCAGCCTACGAACACCGGACGGGTATTGCGCGCAGGAGCGGTGACGGGAGAGATGGCGCATGTGCGCACGCCGCCGGGGTAGCAGGCAGGAATGCGTCCGAGCCGTGCCGCCCGCCGTCCCCGCCCGATCCTCGTCGCGTCGGCCTGGGCGATGGCGGCCTGCGTCCTCGCGGCTCCGCTGATCGTCCTGGGCGGCGGACCCGCCGCGGCCGCCGACGAGCGGGGCCGGCTGCGCGTCGCGGTCCACGACGCCGAGCGCTGCACCGGCCGGGCTGCGCAGCGCGTCCACGATCCGTTCTCCGTCGAGGTGGCCGGCCCTCGCGGCACCCGCGGCCTGCTGGTGGTGCTGGGCGGCACGACCGTGCTGTGGCGCACCGAGCTCGACCTCGGCCGGGGCCGGGCCTGCGCGCGGGTCTCAGGCATCGGCCCCGGCTCGTACCTCGTCGCGTTCACGACCGGGCTGCGCACCACCACCGCGTCGGTACGCGTGCTGACGCCGCAGCCGCCGGCTCCGGCCACGACCACGCCGCCGCCGGAGCCGGCGTCGCCCAGCCCCCCGCCGCCACCCCCGGCTCCTACCTCGGCGCCTCCGCCCATCACGTCGGCGCCTCCGCCGCCGACGCGGCGGCCCTCGACGACGCCGGCGCCGACGAGCGCCGCCCGCCCGCCCGCGCCGACCACCAGCGCGCCGTACGCGTCGCCGCCAGCGGCCACGACGACCAGCACGGACGGCGGGATCCTGGTCGCCGTCCCGGGTGGCGGCCGGCCCCTGCCGCCGACGGCGCCTTATCCGGCCTCGGTGCTGTCGGCCCAGACCGGCTCGTGGCCCGAGTCGGCCGCCGCCGTGCGGCCGTGGGCGGCCGACACCATGCCGGCCGCCGTGCCCGGGGGCGACGACCGCGCAGCTGCTGTCCGCGGCACGCGCACGGACGGGCTCGCGGGCACCGCCCTGGACCCGAGGGTGCTGCTGGGCAGTGCGGCGGCCGCCTGCGCCGGCGGCATCCTGCTGGCGCGGCCCCGGCGGCGCAGCCGGCACCGCTAGCCGGCACCGCTGGCGGAGCGGGCGCCGCAGGAGTCTGCTACCGCCGGTAGGGCACGGAGAACGGCCGGTTGGGGCCGTGCAGCATCGCCTCGGCCGACTGCGCGGCGAACAGCTGCATGAGCCTCGCGACTGCGCCGGTCCATCCTGTCTGGTGCGACGCGCCGAGCCCTGCGCCGGTGTCGCCGTCGAAGTACTCGTAGAACAGCACGTCGTCGTTCCACAGCGGGTCGCTCTGGAACTTCTCGTCGTGGCCGAACGAGGGGCGCCGCCCCTGCGCGTCGCGCAGGAACAGCGACGACAGCCGGTCGGTGAGATCCTTCGCGACCTCGTACAGGGTCATCTCGTTGCCCGAGCCGGTCGGGCACTCGATACGGAAGCTGTCGCCGTAGTAGAGATAGAACTGAAGTAGCGCGCGCACGATGAGCACGTTGACGGGCATCCATACCGGGCCCCGCCAGTTGGAGTTGCCCCCGAACATCCCGCTGCGCGACTCGGCCGGCTCGTAGCGCACCTCGAACCGCTGCCCGCCCGCCTCGAAGACGTAGGGATTGTCGAGGTGCCAGCGCGAGAGCGACCGGATCCCGTGCGGCGACAGGAACTGGTCCTCGTCGAGCATCGTCGTGAGCATGCGCCGCAGCTTCGCCTCGTCGACGAGGGCGAACAGCCGGCGGCCGTCGACGCCGGGCACCCGGGGATCGGCGATGCCGCCGAGCAGGTCGGCGTTGCGCTCCACCATCTCGGTGAGCACGTCCTGCAGCGAGTGGTGATCGTCGACGACGGGGCCTGGGATCACCGACGTCGCGCAGAGCGGGAGCAGGCCCACCATCGAGCGCACCCCCATCCGCACCCCGCTGCCGTCGGGCAGCCGCAGCACGTCGAAGAACATGCCGGCCTGCTCGTCCCACATCTCGTCCGGGTGCTCGCCCAGCGGGTCCATCGCCATCGCGATCTGCATCCAGTGGCGGAAGAACTTCACGATGAAGCCGGCGTAGGTGCGGTCCTCGCGGCCGAGCACCATCGCGAGCTCGAGCATGTTCTGCGCGAAGAACGCCATCCACGCGGTGCCGTCGGACTGCTCGAGCGAGCCGCCGGTGGGCAGCGGCTTGCTCCGGTCGAACACGCCGATGTTGTCCAGGCCCAGGAAGCCGCCCTGGAAGACGTTGCGGCCGCTGGGATCCTTGCGGTTGACCCACCAGGTGAAGTTCACGAGCAGGCGGTTGAACGTCTCCTCGAGGAACGGGTCCTGGTCGCCGGCGGCGTCGCCCGGAGGATCGGCCAGCTCCGCCTCCCAGCGGGCGATGCCGTGCACGAGGGCCGTCGCCCACGCGTGCACGGGCGGGTTGACGTCGCTGAAGTTCCACTCGTAGGCGGGGATCTGCCCGGTGGGGTGCAGGTAGCGCGACGACAGCATCAGCTGCAGCTGCGACCTCGCGAAGTCAGGGTCGACCATGGCGAGCGGCAGCGTGTGGAAGGCGAGGTCCCACGCCGCGTACCACGGGTACTCCCATGTGTCGGGCATCGAGATCACGTCGTCGTTGACCATGTGCGACCACTCGGAGTTGCGCACGCCGGGGCGGAACGGGCGGCGCAGCGGGTGCCCCTCGTGCTCCTGGAGCCATCGGTCGAGGTCGAAGTAGTAGTGCTGCTTGCTCCAGAGCATCCCGGCGAGCGCGCGCCGCATGACCCGCGCCTGGTCGTCGGACAGCGAGGGCGGCGTGATGGCCAGGAAGAACTCGTCGGCCTCCGCGCGGCGCGCCTCGAGCACGGACGACGCCGAGGCGAGCGCGTCGCCGCCGTCGGGGGCGACGTCGTCGAGCCGCACCACGAACGAGACCTCGCCGCCGGCCGGCACCACGCCGGTCCAGCGCACCGCCACCTTCGTCCCGCGGTCGGCGTCGACGGCCGAGTCGTCGCCCTGCACGACGGCGCGGTCGATGCCGTCCTTCGGGCACGCGGTGGTGGCCGGGCCGCCGCCGAGGCGCTCGGTGTTGGTCTCGTTGTCGCAGAACAGGAGCGAGACGCCGTGCGGCACGTGCAGCCAGCGGGTGCCGAGCTCCGGGTGGTCGGCCCGCACCGCCGTCGTGGCCCCTTCCACGCGGTGCAGCGACGGCTTCGGTGCGCCCTCCTGCCACGACCAGGTGTTGCGGAACCACAGCGTCGGCAGGAGGTCGATCGGCGCGTCGTCCGGTCCGCGGTTGTGCGCGGTCACGCGCATGACGACGGCCTGCGGTCCGTCCTTGGCGTACTCGACGGTGATGTCGAAGTAGCGGTCGTCGTCGAACACGCCGGTGTCGAGCAGCTCGTACTCGTCGTCGCCGAACCCGCGCTCGGCGTTGGTGCGCACGAGGTCGTCGTAGGGGAACGCGCGCTGCGGGTACTTGTAGGCCCACACCATCCACGAGTGCGTCGGGGTGCTGTCGACGTGGAACCAGTACTCCTTGGCGTCCTCGCCGTGGTTGCCCTCGCTGTTGGTGAGCCCGAACAGGCGCTCCTTGAGGATGGGGTCCTGCCCGTTCCACAGCGCCAGCGCGAGGCACAGGCGGCTGTGATCGTCGCTGAAGCCCGCCAGCCCGTCCTCGCCCCACCGGTACGCCCGCGACCGTGCCTGGTCGTGGCTGAAGTAGTCCCAGGCGTTGCCGTCGTCGCTGTAGTCCTCGCGCACGGTGCCCCACTGGCGGTCGGCCAGGTAGGGGCCCCAAGCGCGCCACGGCGTGCCGGCCCGGGCGTCGCGCAGGCGCTGCTCCTCGGCGGTGAGAGCGGTCGTCGTCATCGTTCCTCCCCGCGCCACCCTAGGGACCGGGCCCGGGAGCGCGCGGGCGATCGGGCGCTCCGGGGCCGCCGAGCCCCGAAGCGGTGTTCCGGCGTCGGCGTTCGGTCATCGACGTCACCCGGCTGCGGCTCCCGTGGTTAGGCAACCCTTCACTAGCCTGCTGCTGTGACGCTGGACCAGGCCCCCGTGGGCGCGGTCGCGACGATCGGGCCGATCGACGCCGCCCCCGCGATGCTGCGGCGCCTCGCCGAGCTCGGCGTCCGGACGGGCGAGGCTGTCACCCCGCTGCACGCGACGGCCGGAGGCGGCCGCCTGCTCGCCGTCGGCGACACCCGGGTAGCGCTGGCGCGCGACGTGCTCCGGCGCATCGAGGTCGTCGCGCCGTGAACGACCAGCGCGCCGCCGTCCCGTCCTGCCATGCCGACGTCGTCGCCGTCGACGCGCCGCCGGGGACCCCGGTGGTCGCCCTGGTGGGCAACCCCAACGTCGGCAAGTCCACGCTGTTCAACCGGCTCACCGGATCCGGCCGCGACGTCGGCAACTGGCCGGGCACCACGGTCGCCGTCGGCCGTGCGCTCTGGACCGACGAGGACCTCGGGCAGGCCGTGCTGCTCGACCTGCCCGGCGCGGTCAGCCTCGACCCGCAGTCGCCCGACGAGGAGCTGACGCGCGACCTCGTCTCACGGCCGGATCCGCGCGACCGCCCCGATCTCGTCGTGGTCGTCGCGTCCGCGGTGCATCTGGCGCGCGGCCTCTATCTGCTGCGGCAGGTGCTCGAGGCCGAGGTGCCCTGCCTGCTCGCCGTGACCATGGGCGATGTGGCCTCGCGACGCGGCATCACCGTCGACGCCGACGAGCTCGCCGCCGCGGCCGGTGTGCCGGTCGTGGTGGTCGACCCCCGCCGCGGTGCGGGCGCCCGCGACCTCGTGCGCGCCGTGGCGCTGTCGCTGCAGCCCGGCCCGGCGGGCCTCTGCGGCGTCGACGGATGCACCTGCCCGCGCGGCGACTGCAGCTGCGACCACGACCCGCTGGCCGGTCCGGTCGCCGCGGCGGGCACCGACGACGAGGCGCTCGCCCGCGCCGAGGAGCGGTTCGCCTGGGTGGCCGGAGCCACGGCCGTCTCGGTGCACCGGCGCCACGACGCCCGCGACACCTGGAGCGACCGGCTCGACCGGGTCACCACCGCGCCCGTCGTAGGGCCGCTGGTGTTCCTCGCCGTCATGTGGGTGGTCTTCCAGCTCACCACCACCGTCGCCGCACCGCTGCAGGAGTGGCTCGACGCGCTGGTGTCCGGCCCGGTCTCCGCCGCGGCCACGCGCCTGCTCGACGCCGTCGGGCTCGGCGGTACCTGGGTGCAGGGCCTCGTCGTCGACGGGCTCATCGCCGGCGTCGGCATGCTGCTCACCTTCGTGCCGCTCATGGCTGTGATGTTCGCGCTGCTCAGCCTGCTCGAGGACTCGGGCTACCTCGCCCGCGCCGCCGTCGTCACCGACCGCTCGATGCGGGCCATCGGCCTGCCGGGCCGGGCGTTCCTCCCCCTCGTCGTCGGGTTCGGCTGCAACGTGCCCGCCATCAGCGGCACCCGGGTGCTGCCGGACGCCCGACAGCGCCTGCTCACGGTGCTGCTCGTCCCGTTCACCTCCTGCACGGCACGCCTCACCGTCTACGTCCTGGTCGCGACGACGTTCTTCGGCGACCGCGCCGGCACCGTGGTCTTCGCGATGTACGTCGTGTCGATCCTGTTCGTGATCGTCGTGGGCCGCCTGCTCCGGTCGACGCTGCTGCGACGCATGCCCGACGACCCGCTGGTGCTCGACCTCCCGCCGTACCAGCTGCCGATGCTGAGGCTGGTGGCGGCCGGGTCCTGGCGGCGGCTGCGCGGCTTCCTGCGGACCGCGAGCGGCATCATCGTCGTCACCGTGATCGTCGTCTGGGCGCTCAGCGCGACACCCGCACCCGGCAGCTCCGGGACGTTCGGCCAGGTCCCGGTGCAGGACAGCGTGTACGCCGCCACCGCCGGCGCCGTCGCCCCCGTCTTCGACCCCGCCGGCTTCGGCTCGTGGGAGTCGACGAGCGCGCTCATGGTCGGCTTCGTGGCCAAGGAGGCGATCATCTCCTCGTGGGCGCAGACGTTCGCCACCGCCGAGCCCCAGGCGGCCGACACCCCCGGCTCGCTCGGCGACGCCCTGCAGATCAGCTTCACCGAGTCGTCCGGCGGCTACCCGATCCCCGCCGTGCTGGCCTTCCTCGTCTTCCTCCTCGCCTACACGCCGTGCGTCGCCACACTGGCGGCGCAGCGGCGCGAGGTGGGCCTGCGCTGGACGCTCACCGGCGTCGGCATCCAGCTCGTGATCGCCTGGACGGTCGCCGTCGTGGTGTTCCAGGTCGGACGGCTGATCGCATGAGCGGCCTGCAGCAGGTGCTCGACGTCGTCGCCGCCTCCGACGGCACGACGACGGTCGACGGCATCGCGGAGCGCACGGGACTCGACCCCGACCTCGTGCGCGTGGCGCTGCACCAGCTCGTGGCGCTGGGCCGGCTCGGGCGCGACGGGGTGGCGCTGTCGTGCCCCGACGACGGCTGCGGCGGCTGCACGAGCAGCGCGACCACGTGCGGCACCGCCGGCCGCGGCTCGCTCGTGACCCTCACACTGCGCCCGCCGGCCCCACGGGGCTAGCGTCGGACGGCGTGACCACCCACAGCACCGCCGCACAGCGCTGGCGCGACGACCTCGCCTCCTGGGCCATCCCGCCCGAGATCCTGGCCGCCGCGCCGGAGGACCCGTGGATCCACCCGGTCGAGATGTTCGCCGTCGTCGGCGACGTGCCGGACTCCCCGTCGCACGCCATGGCTCGCGAGGCGCTGCCCGAGGGCGGCAGCGTGCTCGACGTCGGCTGCGGCGGCGGCCGCGCCTCGGCGGCACTGGTGGCACGAGCAGGGCGCACGACCGGCGTCGACTCCAGCGAGCGGATGCTCGCCTCGTTCGCCGAGGCGATGTCGGCGCTCGGCCTCGCGCACGACGAGGTGCTGGGCCGCTGGCCCGACGACGAGGCAGGGGCACCCGTCGCAGACGTGGTGGTCTGCCACCACGTCGTCTACAACGTGCCGGACCTGCCTGCGTTCCTCCGGGCGCTGTCGGCGCACGCCCGCAGGCGCGTCGTGTGCGAGCTGCCCCTGCTGCACCCGCTGTCGCACATGTCGCCGCTGTGGGCGCGGTTCTGGGACCTGGAGCGGCCCACCGCGCCGACCGCGGACGACTGCCTCGCCGTGGCCCTCGAGTCGGGCATCCCCGCGCAACTCGACGTGTGGGACGACGAGCCGTTCGAGGCGCGCAGCCCGCTCACGCTCGAGCAGCGGGCCCACCATCTGCGCGTGCGGCTGTGCCTGCCCGCCGAGCGCGAGCCGGAGGTGCTGGCCGCGCTCGTCGAGCAGGGGCCGGCGCGCCACCGGCGCACGGCGACGCTGTGGTGGGACGTCTGACGCCGTAGCGCTACGCCGGGACGACGACCACGGGGCAGCGGACGGCGTCCAGGCACGCGCGCGTGACCGACCCGACCACCTGGCCGGAGACCCCGGCGTGGCCGTGCGCGCCCACCACGACGAGGGAGGCGTGCTCGGACTCCTGGCCCAGCAGCATCGAGGGGCTGCCCGCAGCGAGGACGTGCTCGACCACGAGCCCGGGAGCCTCAGCCCGGGCGAGGCGGACCGACTCGGCGAGCACCCCGCGTGCCGCGGACTCCTGCGCGTCGACGACGTCCTGCGAGATCGGCAGCGCGTCGAAGCCCGAGGCGGGTGCGGCCTGCCATGCATGCACCAGCACGAGACCGATGCCGCGCTCGGCCGCAGCGCGCGCCGCGAACCGCACGGCGGCGTCGGACGCAGGCGACCCGTCGACTCCCACGACGACCGGGCCGGCGACGACGACGCTGTCCTCGCGCACGACGACGACCGGCACCTGCGGGTGGCTGGCGACGCGATGGCTCACGCTGCCGACGAGCAGCCGGCCGAGCCAGCCGCGCCCGTGGCAGCCCACGACCACGAGCTCGGCGTCGCGGGACGCCGCGGTGAGCGCGCTGGCGGCATCGGCGTGCACCGTCGTCGTCGTGACGGCGACGTCGGGCGCCAGCTCGGCGGCACGCTCGGCGCACCGCCGCAGCAGCGGCCCGTCGACGCGCTCCTCGAAGGCGGGGGCCCCGAACGCCGGGGCGCCGACCAGCTCCACGTGCGTGCTGGCGTGCAGCACCTCGAGGGGTGCTGCCCTGCGTGCGGCCTCGAGGACCGCCCAGTCGAGCGCGGCGTCGGAGCAACGCGTCCCATCGACTCCGACGATGACCTTCCGGACGTCCATGACGACCTCCGTCCCTGCCGGTGGTGCTGACTCCATCCCACTCCTCGGCAGGGGGTCGTTGCCACCCGGACGTACCCGCCGCGCGGGTAGGGATGCAGAGCGGCGAGGGTCAGTCGCGGAAGCCGCGGTGCAGTGCCACGACGCCGCCGTGGATGTTCATCCATTCGACGTCGCGCCAGCCGGCGTCGGCGAGGTGGCCGGCGAGCGTGCGCTGGTCGGGCCAGGCCTGGATCGACTCGGCGAGGTACGTGTAGGCGTCGGGGTTGCTGGCCACAGCCCGTGCGAGCGAGGGGATCGCGCCCATGAGGTACTCGCTGTAGACGGTGTTGACGACCTTGTTCGTCGGGTGGCTGAACTCGCAGACCACGAGCCGTCCGCCAGGGCGCACCACGCGGTGCAGCTCGCGCAGCGCCTGCATCGGGTCCTGGGTGTTGCGCAGGCCGAACGACATCGTGGCGCCGTCGAAGACGCCGTCGCCGAACGGCAGGTGCAGCGCGTCGCCGGCGGTGAACTGCAGGCTCGGACGGCGCACGTGGCCGACCATGAGCATGCCCAGCGAGAAGTCGCACGGGACCACGCGCGCGCCGCGCTCGGCGATGGGCAGGCTCGACGTCCCGGTGCCGGCCGCGAGGTCGAGGATGACCTCGCCCGGCCGTGGCGCGACCGCGTTGACGAGCGCCTTGCGCCACACGCGCGTCTGCCCGAGGGCGAGGACCTCGTTGCAGACGTCGTAGCGGTCGGCGACACCGTCGAACATGTCGGCGACGTCGGACGGGATCTTGCGCAGCGTCGCCCGGCGCCAGTGGGTGTCCTTGCGCGGGGCGGAGTGCAGGAGCGGGAGGAGGCTCGTGGCCGCTGGCATCGTCGCCATCCCCTTCCGGGGGTCTCGTGGTGGTCGCTCGCTGTCGATCGTAGAAAGTTCATCGACCGCATCTGAGGTCTTCGCGACGAGTCGCCGTGTCTCGTGCACCACACAACCCCCCGGGGGTATGCCGCCCGTCACGAAGGCTGCCCTGAGAAACGCGACGACGGCGGCACCCGAGGAGGGGTGCCGCCGTCGTCGAGCTGTGCGCGCTGCGCCTAGATGTTGTCCTTGGCGATCTGCGCGGCCTGGTCCACGGCGCCGTCGACGGCGTCCGGGGTCTTCTCCTTGACCGCGTCCGCGGCCTGGTCGATGGCGTCGTCCACGCCGGCGTCGCCGCCGAGCATGTCCTTGGCCTTGTTGACCATGTCTCCGAGCCCGCCCATCGGCTGCCCCTCTCAGTCCGGCGTCCCGCGTCCAGCGCGGCCTGGGGCCCACTGTGGCGCGGGTCACGTCGGCCCGCACCCCGAAGATCCACGGCGTCCCTGGCGGAGGGGACAGCCGGCTCCGGCGCGCCCTTTCTCACCCGCTGGGGATGACCTCGCCGCGCGCACACCCCGACCCTGGCCGGTCTCCCGCGCGCGCACGCATCGCGATGGTTGACTCCTCCGCGGGAGGGGGCCGCCAAGCAGCGCCGCCTCGACCTGACCGTGTCCTGGGAGGCACCACCGTGAGCAGCGCAGTCCAGCAGGCCGACGCCGGCACCGCCCCGCCGCGGGCCAAGGCGGTACTCGCGACCCTCATCCTGGTCGCCGCCGTCGCCAACCTCCCGCTCGCCGTCGCCAACGTCGCGCTGCCCGACATCGGGCTGGCGTTCGACGCCTCGCAGACCCAGCTCAACCTCGTCGCCGTCGGGTACTCCCTCGGCCTGGCCGCGTCGGTGCTGTGGCTCGGCGCCGTCGGCGACCGCTACGGGCGCAAGCGGATGCTGCTGATCGGCGTCGTGCTCTCGCTGCCGGCGTGCCTGCTCGCCGCATGGGCGCCGAGCATCCAGGTGCTCATCGCGGCCCGCATCATCGGCGGCCTCGCCGCCGGCATGGCGTACCCGACGACACTGTCGCTCATCACCGCCCTGTGGTCGGGCCCCGGCCGCACCCGCTCCATCGCGCTGTGGTCGGCGACGGGCGGTGGCATCTCCGCCCTCGGCCCTCTCATCGCCGGTGTGCTGCTCGCGCACTACTGGTGGGGGTCGGTCTTCCTCGTGACGCTCCCCCTCATCGCCGTCGCGATCCCCCTCACGCTCAAGGTGATCCCGGCCCACGTCAACGAGGCGACCGAGCCGGTCGACAACCTCGGCGGCATCCTGTCGGCGCTGCTCGTCGGCTCCGCCATCCTCGCGATCAACTTCGCGGCGGTGCCCAACAGCGGCACCCTCGTGCTCAGCCTGTCGATCATCGCGCTGGCCTCGCTGATCGCCTTCGTGCTCCGCCAGCGCCGTGCGGCCAACCCGCTGTACGACCTGTCGGTCGCCGCGCGGCCGATCTTCTGGGTGGCGGCCTGCGCGGGCATCATCGTGTTCGGCTCGCTCATGGGCGCGATGTTCATCGGCCAGCAGTTCCTGCAGAACGTCCTCGGCTACAGCACCATCCAGGCCGGTCTCGCGATCCTCCCGGCAGCCGTCTTCATGGTGCTGGCCGCGCCGCGCTCGGCCAAGCTGGTCGAGGCGCGTGGCGCCCGCTCCACGCTGCTGCTCGGCTACGTGTTCGTGCTGCTCGGCTTCCTCACCATGCTGCTGCTGTGGAAGGAGGGCGCGGCGTACTGGTCGGTCGGCCTCGGCTACGCCTTCGTCGGCCTCGGCGTCGGTCTGGCAGGCACACCGGCGTCGCACTCGCTCACGGGCGCCGTCCCGGTGTCGCGCGCCGGCATGGCGTCGGGCACGGCCGACCTCCAGCGCGACCTCGGCGGCGCGATCATGCAGTCGATCCTGGGCGCGCTGCTCACCGCCGGCTACGCCTCGGCCATCAACAGCGCCATCGCAGGCTCCCCCAACGCCGACCAGGTGACGTCGTCGGTGCAGTCGCAGCTGACGAAGTCCTTCGCCAGCGCCGAGACCATCGCCCAGCAGTACCCGCAGTACTCCGACGCGATCATCCAGGCGGCGAAGACGTCCTTCGTCGAGGGCCAGGACTGGGCCTACATCGCCGGCATCATCGCCGTCCTCCTCGGGGCCGTCCTGGTCGCCCTCAAGTTCCCCAAGTACGAGAAGGAGAAGGCCCTGCTCGCCGAGTACCACCAGCAGGACCTCGCCACCCAGAACCCCCCAGCCTGACCCCACCCCAGCCCCCGAAACCGACGGGCCAGGGCCCAGGGGGCATGAGTGGCATCCCTGTCCGGCTCTATGAGTCATGGGGACCCCTCACCCGAACCGCCCCACAACGAGAAGCGACGGCCGGGAGCGACAGCGCGGGGACCGGGCGCCGGGCGAAGCCCGTCCGCCCGGGACCCGCAGAGTCTGTCCCTCCCCCACAGCGAAACCCCCACCGACGACCGACAGGCCGACCCGGCCCGCCTGCGACACAGGGCAGAAGGGCCTGGGGAGGAGGGGGCTGGGCAGTGCCGGGCTGAGATTTCAAGCCTGACGATCGAAGCACGGCACTGCGCAGCCCCCTCCGACCCGAAGGGTCGGTCACACAACGCCACGACCCAGCCGACCGTCCAGCCCGGGACCGCCAGGCCGACCACGCCACGAACGATGAAGGTCCGAAAACGACGGGTCTAGTGCACGCGCTGGGCCCCCGCTGGTCAGACCGGAGGAACGACGGGCTGGCCAGTAGGGGACTTCATCGGGACGGGGCCGAGGAGGACGACGAGGGAGCGGCCGGCGAGGGTGACGGGGGCGCCGGGGGCGTAGGTGAGTTCGTGGCCGGGCAGTCCGGCGTCGGGGTCGGCGGTGTCGAGGACGACGTGCCACTCGACGGCCTCGCCCACGGCCGGGACGACGATGTCGAGCGGCTCCCACCAGCCGTTCACCATCACCACCACATCGTCATCCAGCATCGGCGACCCGTCATCGGCGAGATCGGGGTCGTCCTGCCCGTCGAGATGCAGGGCGATGGCGCGCGCTCCGGGGTCCGACCAGTCGGCGTCGGACATGCGGCGGCCCGACGGGGCGAACCATGCGATCTCCTCGAGCGCAGTACCCGCCAGGAATCGGCGCCGACGCAGGACGGGGTGGTCGCGCCGCAGCGCGAGCAGCCGGCGCGTGAAGGCGAGCAGGTCCTGGTCAGCAGAATCCCAGTCGTACCAGACGGTCTCGTCGTCGAGGCAGTAGCCGTTGTTGTTGCCGCCTTGCGTGCGGCCGATCTCGTCGCCGCCCAGGATCATGGGGACGCCGAAGGAGGTCAGCAGTGCCGCGAGCAGCGTCCGCTGCGCCTGGGCGCGCGAGGCGAGGACCGCCGGGTCGTCGGTCGGGCCCTCGGCGCCGTGGTTCCACGACAGGTTGCCGTCGGTGCCGTCGCGGTTCTCCTCGCCGTTGGCCTCGTTGTGCTTGCGGTCGTAGCTGACAAGGTCGCGCAGGGTGAAGCCGTCGTGCGCGGTGACGAAGTTGACCGACGCCGTGGGGCGGCGCAGGCCGGTGCCGCCGTAGAGGTCGGAGCTGCCGGTCATGCGCGTGGCGTAGGCGCCCAGCAGTCCCTCGGTCCCGCGCCAGAAGTCGCGGACGGTGTCGCGGTAGGCGCCGTTCCATTCGCGCCACAGCGCCGGGAACCTGCCCACGCCGTAGGAGTCGGCCTGGCCGACGTCCCAGGGCTCGGCGATCAGCTTGACCTGGGACAGGACGGGGTCCTGCACGACGATGTCGAAGAAGGACGCCGTCGGGGCGAAGACGCCCGCCTCGCGGCCCAGGGTGGAGGCGAGGTCGAAGCGGAACCCGTCCACATGCATGACCTCGACCCAGTACCGCAGCGAGTCCATGACCAGCCGGAGCACCGCGGGCGAGTCGGTCGACAGCGAGTTCCCGCAGCCCGTGGTGTCGATGTAGCGGGACGGGTCCTGCGGGTCGAGCCGGTAGTAGGCGGCGTTGCTCAGACCGCGGAGCGAGAGCGTGGGTCCGTCGGCGCCGGCCTCGGCGGTGTGGTTGTAGACGACGTCGAGGACGACCTCGATCCCCGCGGCGTGCAGGGTCTTGACCATCTCCTGGAACTCGACGACCTGCCCGCCGCGCTCCCCTTCCCGCACGCGCGCCGAGTAGGGGGCGTGCGGCGCGAAGTAGGCGAGGGTGTTGTAGCCCCAGTAGTTGGTGAGGCCGCGGGCATGGACCGAGGGCTCGGTGACCGAGTGGTGCACCGGCAGGAGCTCCACCGCCGTGACGCCGAGCCCGACGAGATGCTCGACCACGGCGGGATGGGCGAGTCCGGCGTAGGTGCCGCGCAGCTCGGGCGGGACGTCGGGGTGGCGCATCGTGAGGCCGCGCACATGGGTCTCGTACACGACGGTGTCGGCGTAGCGGCGCCGCGGCGGCGCGTCGTCGCCCCAGTCGAAGGCCGGGTCGACGACGACCGACCAGGGCACGCTGCCGGCCGAGTCGAGCCCGGGCATCCCTCCCTCGGCGTCGAGGCTGAAGATCTCGGGGCCGTAGGACAGGACGCCGTCCAGGGCGCGCGCGTACGGGTCGACCAGCAGCTTCGACGGGTCGAACCGGTGCCCGGCGGCCGGGTCGAACGGTCCGTGCGCCCGCAGCCCGTAGCGCATCCCCGGGGCAAGGCCGGCCACGAACCCGTGCCACACACCGAAGTCCAGCTCGGGCAGGCGCACCCGCTCCTCGGAGCCGCCCTCGACCAGGACGCACAGGTCGACGGCACGGGCGTGCGGCGCGACCACCGACACGTTCGCCCCGCCGGCGACCGGCGTGACGCCCACGGGCGTCGGCTGGCCGGGGACGGCGCGCATCATGCCGCCGGCAGCGCGGTGGGCAGGCCCGCGCGGCTGGAGATGCGCGCGCGGAAGACGTAGGCGGTCCAGGCCTGGTACGCGAGGACCACGGGGAACAGCACGACCGCCACCCAGGTCATCACGGTGAGCGCGTACTGGCCCGACGCCGTGCCGGCGACCGTGAGGCTGTAGGCGGGGTCCGTGCTCGAGACCAGGACGTTGGGGTACAGCCCGGCGAACAGCGCAGCGACGGTGGCGCCGATCGTCACCGCCGTGGCGACGAACGACCAGCCGTCGCGCCCGCGCCCCACGAGCATGGCGGACGCGACAACGCCCAGGACCGAGAGCGCGCCCAGCACCGCCGCGAGGACCGTCCGGCCACCGAGCGCCCAGGTCGCGGCGGCTGCAGCGACGACCAGCACGGCGCCCGCCCAGCGCAGGCCCGAGGCCGCCCGGATGGCGCGGTCGCGCACCTCGCCGTCGGTCTTCACCGCGAGGAACGTCGAGCCGTGCAGGAGCGAGAGCACGAGCAGCGTGCTGCCGAGCAGCAGCCCGAAGGGCGTGAGCAGGTCGAGGAAGGAGCCGGTGAACTCTCCGGAGGAGTCGATCGGCAGCCCCGCCAGCAGGTCGCCGAGCCCGACGCCGATGAGCAGCGGCGCCAGCACCGAGCCGGCGACCAGGGTGGCCGTCCAGGTACCGCGCCAGCGAGACGAGTCGTGCTTGCCACGGAACTCGAAGGACACGCCTCGGACGATGAGGGCGAGCAGGACGAGGACCAGGGCGAGATAGAGAGCCGAGAACCAGGTCGCGTACCAGGCGGGGAACGCGGCGAACGTCGCGGCTCCCGCCGTGATCAGCCAGACCTCATTGCCGTCCCAGAGCGGGCCGATCGAGTTGATCGCGACGCGCCGGCCGGCCTCGTCGCGGCCGACCCACGTGTGCAGGGCACCGACGCCGAAGTCGAAGCCCTCGAGCACGAAGAAGCCGGTCCAGAAGACGGCGATGATGACGAACCAGATCAGGGGCAGGTCCATGACGTCGCTCCCCTCAGTAGGCCAGCTCGGGCGCGCGGTCACGGTCGGCGGCGGCGTGCTCCTCGGGCGGGAGCCCGCGTCGCGCGTGCCGCACCATGAGGACCGCGGCGATGACGCCGAGCGTCGCGTACACCAGGAAGAACACGGTCATGCTGACCGCGATCTGCGCCGCCCCTACCGACGGCGACAGCCCGTCCTTGGTGAGCATGAGCCCGTCGACGATCCAGGGCTGACGGCCGTTCTCGGTCAGGACCCACCCGGCCGTGCCCATGACGAAGGGGATGAGCACGGACCACGTGGCCACGCGGTGGAAGAGGCTGGCGTCGTCGAGCCTGCGCCGCCAGAGCAGCAGCACCCCCCAGAGCGCGATGATGACGGCCAGCCCCGCGAAGTACGCCATCGCGCGCATGGACCAGTACTGCACGAACACGTTCGGGTAGTACTGGATGTCGCCCGACGGGTACTCCTGCTCGTACTGCGCCTGCAGCTCGTTGATGCCCGTGACCTTGCCGTTGATGTCGCCGGTGGCGAGCCACGACAGCAGGTAGGGGATCTGGATGATCTTGGTCGGCGGGTCGTCGGAGGTGTAGCCGCCGATCTGGAACAGCGAGAAGCTGCACGGCTGGCAGGTCTCCCACTGCGCCTCCATGGCCGCCACCTTCATCGGCTGGTTGACGGTGATGGCCTGGCCGAGCTTCCCGCCGAGATGGAACTGAGCGAGCGCGGCCACGAGCACGACCCAGATCGCCAGCTTCGCGGTGCGGTGGAACACCCTCGTGTCGTTGCCCTTGCGCAGGTGCCACGCCGAGACGGCGAGCATCACCGCGGCGCCGTAGACCAGCGCGGTCGCCAGCACATGCAGGTACGCGGGGAGGAACACCGGGTTGCCGAACACGTCTCCGATGGAGCTGAGCTGCGGCGCGCCCGTCGCGGGGTTGATCTCGTAGCCGACCGGGTTCTGCATCCAGGAGTTGGCGGCGATGATGAACAGGGCCGACAGGGCGGAGCCGATGGCGACGGCCCACGCGGAGGCGAGGTGCAGCCCGCGCGGCAGCACGGTCCAGCCGAACACCCAGACCCCGAGGAAGGTCGACTCGAGGAAGAACGCCGCGAGCCCCTCCATCGCGAGCGGTGCGCCGAACACGTCGCCCACGAACTTCGCGTACGCCGACCAGTCCATGCCGAACTGGAACTCCTGAACCAGCCCGGTGACGACGCCCACAGCCACGCTGAGCAGCAGCAGCCCGCCGAAGAACCGGGTGAGCCGGCGGTAGTCGTCGTTGCCGGTGCGGTACCACTGCGTATGCAGGACGGCGACCAGGAACGCCGTGCCGATCGTCACCGGCACGAAGAAGAAATGGAAGATGCTGGTCATCGCGAACTGCGCCCGCGCCAGCTCCAACGCGTCCACGTCAGAACCCCTCTGCTCCCCCGGTACGCGCCGGGGCTTCTCCCGCTCGAGCCTGCAGGGCCGGCGCCGACGACCCCCGGCCGCACCCCCCGGCGCCGCCGCGTCGACGGTAGCAGCGGGCTCCGGCACCGGAGCGCGTTCGCCGATGCGCCCACCGCGGGATCACCCCGCGCGGGTGAGCGTGCCCGCCCGGCCAATCCCCCCACGCCGTGCACCGGGACTGCACGCGGCGCGCCGGCGCGCCCGGCCCGGCCCGCCGCAGCCCTGCCCGCGTCAAGCTCCCCACGGAGCAGGCGGAACCCCTTCCCGCGACGGGGTTCTGCCCGCGCGCCGACTGGCCGGCCCGCTCCCGGAGTGGTAGGCGCAGTTTCAGCATTACTTCACAGAGGGTCTTGACACTGCGTTCAGCCACGTTCATGTTTGCTCCCAAGCCGGCGAGGGTGCCGCAGCGCTCCCGCCGGGCAGCCCAGTCCGCCGCGCCGACCCGACGGCGCGCGCTCGAAGGAGAGCGATGTCCGCGACCACCGACGCACTCTCGAACGCCCCCGCCGTCGTCCTGCGCGGCGGCACCGTCCTCACCATGGACGGCCAGCACACCGTCCTGTCCGGCGGCGACGTGCTCGTCGTCGGCGACAAGATCGAGGCCATCGGCCACAACCTGCCGGTGCCCGAGGGCACGGTCGAGATCGACGCGTCCGGCGGCATCGTGATGCCGGGCATGATCGACACGCACCGCCACATGTGGCAGACCGCGATGCGCGGCTACGGCGCCGACTGGACGCTCACCCAGTACTTCGTCTGGTACTACCTCGAGTGGGGCAAGTCGTTCCGCCCCCAGGACGTCTACTCCGGCAACCTGCTCAGCGCCATCGAGGCCGTCGACGCCGGCGTGACGACCTCGGTCGACTGGTCGCACGGCCTGCAGAGCACCGACCACGCCGACGCCGCGCTCGACGCGCTCGAGGAGATCCCCGGGCGGTTCGTCCTCGCCTACGGCAACATCCAGCAGGGCCCGTGGGAGTGGTCGACCGCTCCGGAGTTCCGCGACTTCGTCCAGCGACGCATCCACGGCTCGTCCGACCTCATCGGCTTCCAGCTCGCCTTCGACGTCACCGGCGACCCCGCGTTCCCGGAGAAGGCGGCGTTCGAGTCCGCGCGCGAGCTCGGCGTCAACGTGAACACCCACGCAGGCGTGTGGGCGATCACGAAGGACGAGAGCATCAACCTGATGTACGAGAACGGCTTCATGACGCCGGGCCAGATCTACGTGCACTCGACCACGCTGGGCCCTGAGTCGTACCAGAAGATCGCAGCGACCGGCGGCTTCGCCTCGGTCTCCACCGAGAGCGAGAGCAGCGCCGGCCAGGGCTACCCGCCCACCTGGCAGCTGCGCAAGTACGGCGTCCCCGTCACACTGTCGATGGACACCAGCGTCTGGTGGAGCGCCGACCTGTTCTCGGCCATGCGCAGCACCCTCAACGCCGACCGCGTGCGTGTGCACATGGCGGCGCACGAGAAGGGCGACACCGTCATCAACCACCCGCTGCGGGCGGAGACGGTGGTCGAGTGGGCCACGATCGGGGGCGCCAAGGCCCTGGGGATGGACGACAAGGTCGGCAGCATCGAGGTCGGCAAGCAGGCCGACATCGTGCTCATCAAGAACGACCGCTCCCCCGCGATGTTCCCGATCCTCAACCCCTACGGCCACGTCGTGTTCCAGGCCACCCGCGGCGACGTGCACACCGTGCTGGTCGACGGCAAGGTGCTCAAGCACGACGGCCTGCTCGTGGGCGCTGCGGACAAGGTCGGCAAGGCCCGCGAGGCCGTGGGCCAGACCGTCGACCACCTCATGCAGGCCCTCGGCGACGAGAAGTGGGTCAACGGCATGAACCCCGAGCTCGCCCCGGACGAGCTGTTCGACAACCCCTACCAGTACTCCGACCACGAGATCGGCGGCGCCGAGGCGCACGAGGAGTAGCGAGCCCCAGACAGAGGAGGGCGGCCCCCGACGGGCCCGCCCTCCTCTGCGTCGTCCCGAGGACCTGCGATCAGGAGCCGTCGCCCTCGAGGAGCTGCTCGAGGTACTCCCAGTCGCGGTTGAAGCGGTACGAGTGCTGCGCCGGCGGCTGCGGCGCCTGTGTCTCGATCCAGCGCACGAGACCGCTGCCGCGGTTGTGGAACCCGTGGTCGGCGCCGACGCCGGCCCACAGCACGTCGCCGGGGCGCAGCACGAGCTCGTCGCCCTCGACGAGGGCGTGCACCTCGCCCTCGACCATGACGTAGGCCTCCTCGAAGGGGTGGTCGTGCGGGTGGGCGATCGCCGTGGGCTGGTACTGCACCATGAACATCGTGTGCAGCTGCGCCTTGAGCCGCTGGTCGACCAGCATGCGCACGCCGATGCCGCTGTAGGCGAGCAGGGCGGTGGCCATGCTCGCCGACACCTGCGGCGCGTCGACCTTCGAGCCGACGGCCAGGGTCGAGAGGTCCATCGACGAGCCGTCGAAGCGGAACGAGCTCTGGTTGCGCGGATCGCGGATGTCGGCGGCGGCGACGGCGGAGTCCTCGAGGCTCTCCCCTGTGAAGAACGTGTCCTTGCGCCGGGTGTCCTCGAACGGCGCCGGCGCGCTCATCTGCAGCCATGACGCGGGTGCCCCGTCGGTGCGGATCGAGTAGGTGACGCCCACGGGAACGGCGAGGCAGTGGTCGGCGGCGAGCCGCACCGACTGCCCCAGCATGGTGAGCACGATCTCGCCCGACATCACGTAGACGCTGACCTCGAACGAGTGGACCACCGCCTCGATGCGGCCGTGCGGCTCGAGGTGGCACAGGTACAGGCCCATGTGGGGCGAGCCCTGCGACTTCCCGACCAGCTGCTGGCGGGAGAAGCCGCGCGACCGGTCGGCGTAAGCCTCGGGCAGGACGTTCTGCGTCTCGTCGAACCGGGTGACGTGGTACATCGGGGGATCCGCCTCCGGGCGCTGGGTCGGCTAGCGGACGAGGACGCCGCCGTCGACGACGAGGTTCTGCGCGTTGACGCCCCCGTTGTCGAGCAGGAACAGCGTGGCGCCGACGATCTCGTCCATGGTCACGGTGCGGCCGATCGGCGTCCGGCCGGCCACCATCGAGGTGTCCTTGCTGGCCCACTCGGGGCTGTCGCCGACGATGCCGGGGTGGACGGCGTTGACCCGCACCGGGGCCAGCTCGTTGGCCAGTGTGCGGATCATCGAGCTGATTCCGCCGTTGACCGTGGTGACGGTCGTGGAGCCGGGGTAGGGCCGCAGCATCGCCAGCCCGCCGAACAGCACGATCGAGGCGTCGGGCGTGAGGCGGTCCGCCAGCACATGCACGGCCTCGGTGTAGCCGACCAGCTTGAGCACGGCGAGCCTGGTGGCGCCCTCGAGGTTGTAGTCCTTGACGCTGTTGGCATCGCGCTCGATGGCCGCGACGATGAGTGCGTCGACGGACTCGACGTCGGCCAGCGCCGCCCGGATCGTGGTGGGCTCGGCGAGGTCGACGGCGATGCCTCGGACCGACGGACCGATCTCGGCGGCTACCGCCTGGGCGCGGGCTGCGTCGCGGCCTGAGATCACGACCGACATGCCGTCCGCCGCGAGCCGCGATGCGAGCTCCCTGCCGATGCCCGAGGTGCCCCCCAGGATGACTGCGGTGCCCTGCCTGACGCCCACGTCGACCTCCGTCCTCGCCGACGCCGTCGTCGGCCGCTCACGCGACTGTAAAGAGACCCCCTGAAGGCGTCAAGCATCCCTTAACTTCGTGCAGACCACCCGCCGACCTGGGGAGCCGCCCGGGCGTCCCCTCCCCGGGCCCCCGACGGTGTTTCCGCTACGGCACGGGGGCGATCCGCCGTGAGGTCGGCCGATGCAGGACGGCCTGTGCAGTACAGTCCGGATGAACGTCCGGGGCAGCAGTGCCCCCTGCCCCGCCGGAGGACCGATGGAAGCGGCAGCAGGCGCACGGATCCGCAGCAGGCGCCGCGAGCTCGGGCTGTCGCTGCGCGAGCTCGGGGCCAGGGTGGGAGTCTCGGCGAGCATGCTCTCCCAGGTCGAGAACGGCCGTTGCCGCGCCAGCGTCGCCACGCTCTACAAGCTCGTCAACGAGCTCGGACTCACCCTCGACGACCTCTTCGCCGATGCCTCCGCCGCGCCGGCTGAGACGCCGCCCTCGGCTCCCGCCCGGCGCAAGGGCCGGTCGGCATCGGTGTCGGGCCCGGCCCGTCGCGG
This sequence comes from Actinomycetota bacterium, assembly GCA_020161245.1. Classification (GTDB taxonomy): domain Bacteria; phylum Actinomycetota; class Actinomycetes; order S36-B12; family CAIYMF01; genus Longivirga. The sequence continues at coordinate 34,747 of JAIUOK010000026.1, forward strand.
CCCCGTGCTGTCGTCGGGCGACCGCACGACGATCGAGCTCGAGTCCGGGGTCACCTGGGAGAAGCTGTCCAACACCGCGCCCCCGGGCCTGGAGTTCATCCTGGTGACCTACCGGCCGGGCAGCAGCTCCGGGAAGTCCGGCAAGTTCTCCCAGCACGAGGGCTTCGAGTGCGCCTACATCGAGTCGGGCGAGCTCACCTTCCACCACATGTTCGACACCTGGACGCTGCGCGCCGGCGACACCGTGACCTTCGACGCCTCCGAGCCGCACCGGCTCGAGAACCTCGGCGACGAGGACGTGCGTGCGGTGTGGATCGTCCTGCGCGACGCCGCGTCCGGCCACGCCGGGTCGACCGCTGCGGCCGAGCAGCGCGGTCCCGCGGTCGTCCGCGGGTCCTGAGACCGCCGGGCCCTCAGTCGCCGAGGGGCAGCAGCTCACTGTCGGACATCGCCTCGCGGTGGATGGCGCGGATGCCCTCGATCATCTCCGGCAGGTCGGCCGCGGCGACCGGGCGCGCGTAGAGGAACCCCTGCACTACGTCGCAGCCGATGTCGCGTAGGCGCCGCGCGGTCTCCGCGCACTCCACGCCCTCCGCCACCGCGGTCATGCGGAACTCGTGCGCGAGGTCGGTGACGACGCGCACCAGGATGTCGTTGCCGTTGTCCATGTCGACGATGAACGACCGGTCGATCTTGAGCGTGGCGATCGGCAGGTCGCGCAGCTGCGAGATCGAGGTGTTGCCGCTGCCGAAGTCGTCGAGCGCCACGGAGACGCCCATCGCCGAGATCCGGCGCAGCACGACAGCGGCCCGCTCGGGGTCGTGCATGATCGCCGACTCCGTGATCTCCACCTCGAGCATCGACGGCGGCACGTCGTAGGTCTCGAGAAGGCCCGCGAGCCGCTGCTCGAGATCGGGCTCGGTGAGGTTGTGCGCGGAGAGGTTCACCGCGACCTGGATGTCCCAGCCCTCCGCATGCCATTCCTGCAGCTGCTCGAGCACGAGCACGAGCACCTTGCGGGTCAGGTGGTGCACCAGGCCCGTCCGCTCGGCGAGCGGGATGAACTCAGATGGCGGCACGAGCCCCCGCTGCGGGTGGTTCCACCGCAGCAGCGCCTCGAGGCCCTGCACCTCGCCGCTGCGCAGCGCCACCTTGGGCTGGTAGGCGATGCTCAGCTGGTCGTCGGCGTCGAGCGCCTGGCGCAGGTCGCTGAGCATGACTAGGCGCGCGGTCGACGTCGAGTCGCCGTCGGCGTCGTACACCGACAGCCCGATCCGGCCGGCCTTCGCGACGTACATCGCGATGTCGGCGTGCTTGAGCAGGGTCTGGGCGTCGTCGGCGTGGTCGGGCAGCACAGCGAGGCCGACCGACGTGTCCACGTGCAGGGTGAGGCCGTCGATCACGTACGGGTCGGTGAACTGCTCGAGCACCCTCTGGCCGAACAGGATGCCGTCGTCGACGCTGCGCACGGTGGTGAGCAGGATGGCGAACTCGTCGCCGCCGAGACGGGCGACCGTGTCGGTCGTGCGGACGATGCCCTGCAGGCGGCCCGCGACCTGCTGCAGCAGCTGGTCGCCCCGGTCGTGCCCGAGGGTGTCGTTGATCTCCTTGAAGCGGTCGACATCGAGCATGAGCAGCCCGACCTGGACCCCGGTCTCCTGAGCCTGCGACAGCGCGACCTGCAGCCGCTGCTGGAGCAGGCGCCGGTTCGGCAGGCCCGTGAGCGGGTCGAGGAGGGCAAGCCGGGCGTTCTCCGACGCGCGGGCGCGCATCACCCGCGAGGCGCGGCGCACCGTGCGGAAGAGCAGCAGCCACACGGTGAGCAGCCCCAGCGCCACGATCGTCGCGAGGTTGCGCACCGACTCCGCCGCGCTCTCCTGGAGCAACGAGTAGTCGAGCTGCACCTCGGCGACCGCCAGCGGGCGTGACATGTCCGTCTCCCCGTAGAGAGGGAGGTAAACGTCCAGCACCGTGGACTGCTCGGAGAAGACCGGCGCTGCAGTCGCGGATGCGGCCGGGGCAGGGCTGCCGCTCGAGGCCCTCGAGGGCCGCGTTGACGGCGCAGCGCCCGAGCCTGCTGTGTCCGGCGTCGGCGATCCGGTGTCACCCTTGGGCGTGACAGACGCAAGGCCGGTCGGCAGGACGCTGGTCGGTGCGAACTGATCCACGACCTGAGCGCTGGTCTGTCGATCCAGCGCTGCGTCGAGCCTCGCGGGATCCGGGAAGGCAGTGGCGACGCCGCTCGTGTCGAAGAGCACCTTGCCGCTGCGGCCGAACAGACGGACCCGGTGCACGTCGTCGTTCTCGACCAGGTGGGCTTCGAGATCCGTCAGCTCCTGCTGGCTCAGGGACTCCTTCTGGAGGGAGCCGTCGGAGACCCAGCCCCGGGTCGCCGCGTCGACATACGTACGAGCCGTGACGGCCGCAGACTGCTCGGCGACATCGCGAAGCGCCGCACCCTGGTACAGCACCAGGGCTACGCCGAGCGCTGCCAGCGCCAGGAAGCTCACGAGCGCGAACGTCGTCGTCAACGTCACGCGGCGTCGCCTTCTCATGGTCTTCCTCCTTCCCTCGCGGGCTGTCGTGGGCGGGCGGGCTGTCGTGTGGGCTCGGGTCACCAGTGGTTGGCGGCGAACAGCGCGGCCACCTGCGTCGCGTCGAGCGCCCGGCCCTCCCAGATCGCGACCTCGTCCTGCCGTGCGTTGGCCTGGTTGCGCGATCCCGTGATGAGCAGGTTCACCCCGGTCTCCCAGCCCGCCCGCCAGTAGCCGCTGTAGGTGGGCGGCGGTGCTACGAGCAGCGTGCTCGCGACAGCCGTCCCGTCGACGTACAGGCGAGCGCTGGTCGGCGAGACGCTGGCGACGATCAGGTGCGGCACGTTGTCGGTGATCGCGGACGGCGCCGTCAGCAGCACGTTCCCCGTGCCGGTGCCGAGATGAAGCACAGGGCGGCCGCTCCGGTCGAGCAGCAGCGCCCGGTCGCGGGACCCGGACGCGCCGGAGGCCGCACTGCCGAAGCCGACCAGCCGACCGCCCGTGAGGGCGGTCGTGCGGACCCACGTGGCGATCGTGAAGGTCGTCGGTGCTGTGCGCGGGGTGCCCGCAACGACGGCACCGGTAGCGCCGGCGCCACCCGTCGTGCGCATGGCGTACGTGGTGTCGCACATGACCATGCCCGCGTTCGCGGTGCCGAACGACAGTCCGGAGCCCGACGCCGTGCCCGTGTTCCCGTTGCCGCTCGCGTCCGCCACCGTCGGCTGGCCCGTGAGATTGCCGAAGCGCCACCACAGGGACGGGGTCCAGCCCGCAGAGGAGAGAAGGGCGGCGTACGACGTCCCACCGGCGCATGCAGCAGCCGTGCTGACCCGGGCGGACCCGGTCGCCTTCGAGGTGAAAGCAGCCGACGTCGCGCCTACCCCCGAGGCGAACACGCACAGGACGGCGAGGACAGGGATGAGGAGAGCCCGCATCGCGCGGGCTCGGTCAGCGAGCGGCCGCTTCATGGCGGTCCCCGTCGGTCGTGCCCGCCCCGTCGTTGCTCCCGGGCCGATCGGAGGCGGTGGTGCCGCGGAGCCGTCGAGCGCGGTCCATCGCAGGCACCACGAGCAGGCGCGTGACATCGGATCGGCTGCGCAGCTCCGCCAGGACCAGAAGGATCAGCGGCGGGGCGAAGAGCACCAGCCTGCCCATCGGCGAGTGCGCCCAGGACAGCGCGTAGCCCCAGCCTGAGAACGACGACAGCACGATGCCTCGCACCGAGGCCGCAGGCGTGAGGTTGGGGTCTGCCGACTCGTTGGCGTCGCCCTTGGTGCGGATGTACGGCTCGAACACCGGCTCGTTGCCGATGATGATCGGCTGCCCCGTGGTGTCGTCCAGCTTCTTCAAGGACGTGAGACCCACGATGCGGTGCGTCACAAGCATGGTCGTGCCGACCGGCGCGAACGTGACGACCTGGCCGAGGCGGAGCTGCGAGGCATCGGTGACGGGTCGGATCACGACGGCATCGCCCGGCATGACGTCGGGCGCCATCGACCCGCTGGTGACGACGAGCAGCCGCTCGCCGCGCAGCTGGAACCACAGGGGCACCGCGTACGAGGCGAGGATGGCGGCGATGAACGCGCCGAGGACCGTCACGAAGAGCAGGCGCCGCAGCGGCCAGGAACCGCGCTGCGGCAGCAGCTCGCGCACGCTCCTGCGGCTGCGTGGCAGCCGGGGCGCCGCCACGGCGGTCAGTTCGGCGTAGCCCTGGTCGTGCAGGGTCGTCATCGTGATCACCCCCTCCCCCTGAGAGGTGGACCGTCCCGGCTGCGGCCCGCCCCTCGCGGGCAGCAGCCAGGACGGACCGTCAGTTGTTCTTCGTCTGCTCGGCGTCGAACGAGAGCGTCACCTGGGCGTCCGCGGACGCGTAGGCCGACGTGGTGGCGAGCGGCAGCGTCACGGCGATGCAGATGTCGTCCGCGCTCGCGCCGGCCGGGATCTCCCGGTCGCCAGCCTGGTAGCCGTTGACGCTGCTGCCGACGAGAGGCGTTGCGGCGGCGGCAACCTGGATGTTGGAGACGAGCGGGGTGGCCGAGGCGGTTCCGGCCTTGGTGCAGGTGCCGGCCGCGTTGTTGTAGACCGCGTAGCGCAGCACCTGCGAGAGGTTCTTCGTCTCGCTGGTCGTCTGCGCGCTGATGGCGTAGCGCAGGTCCAGAGACCCGGCGTTGCTCACCGAGACGTGGCGGTAGACGGTGTCGCCCGGCGCCATGTTGGCGGCCGCGGCGAGCACAAGGTTCGCCTGACCACCGGCCTCGATGGCCACGTTGCCGCTGGCGTAGCTCGTCGCCGCGGTCGCGGTGTCCTCGAACAGCGCGGCGGTGGTGAGCTGGCCGAGGCCCACGAAGGCCAGGGCCACGATGCCCACGGTCGTGATCGAGCGTCGACGGCGGTCGCGGTCCTCCGGCGTGCGCGCCGGGAGCGCGTCGAGCTCGTCGAGCAGGTCGTCATCCATGTCAGGAACCCCCCTGGGTGAGGCGCTGGCCCTCCCCCCATGGGACAGCCCGCAGTGGAGAGGTCGTCATCCGCGGCCAGGACTTGAGCCGCCGAGACACAGTCGGGACACAGCATCACAGCGCCGCAGTCACCCGGACGGCCCAGCCAGGCGCACGAGTGCGCTCGCTCAAGAGGTTGCCCTTGCCCGCCGATGCTGCGGAGGTACCCGGCGGGCGCCTGTGCGGCGAGCCTGTCCACACGTGCACGTGAGAGGGCGGACTGGGCCCATGGCGACGGAGCGGGCGCGGTTCCAGCCAGCCGTGACGAGCCAGCTACCGCCTCCCGTCGCGCCCCCGATGGGCCGTGGCCTCAGTCTCCCCGCTCCCGTCAGCTCCGAGGGCGTCAGCACCGGTGTGACGCCGCCAGTCGGCGGCGCTGCCCCTGCCACCGGGCGTCTGCGGCCGACGTCCGCAGCGGGCGGACCGCACGCCCGTTCGACCCGGGTGGGCCGCGCGGTTCTCACAGCCGCGGCGGCGGGCCTGGTCATCGTGTCCACCATGGCGGTGGCCGGCGCTGTGCCCGTCTGGGGCACACCGGGCGGGCCGGCGACCGCCGCGGGAAGCATCGCCGCCATGTCCGGCGCCTACCTGTGCCTGATGCTGCTCCTGCTGGCGGCCCGGATCCCCTCGATCGAGCGCGAGGTCGGCCACCCGGCGCTCATCGCGGTGCACCGGCGCGTCGCGCCCTACGCGGTAGGTCTCGTCTGCGCGCACGTGCTGCTCACGACGCTCGGCTACGCGCAGGCGGCAGAGACAGGATGGGGGGCGCAGCTCGCCGACCTCGTGCTCCACACCGGTTGGATGCTGCCGGCCTTCTCGGCCTTCGTGATGCTGGTCCTCTTGAGCGTGCTGTCCTACCGCCGGCTGCGGGACCGCCTGCGCTACGAGACCTGGTGGGTCGCCCACCTCTACCTGTACCTCGCCGTCGCTCTCGCATTCGGGCACCAGCTCGAGAACAGCTCCTTCCTCGATGACCAGCCGGCCTTCCGGGCGCTCTGGAGCGTGCTCTACGCCGGAGTGTTCGCCACCGTGGTCGTCTCCCGACTGGCGTTGCCGGGGTTTCGGTCCTTGTGGCACGACCTGCGCGTGGACGGCGTCGTGCGCGAGTCGGACGACGTCGTCTCGCTCTACATCTCGGGGAAGCACCTCGACCGATGGGGTGCAGAGGGCGGCCAGTTCTTCCAGTGGCGGTTCCTCGCGCGACGGTCATGGTGGCAGGCCCACCCCTACTCGCTGTCGGCAGCGCCGACCCCGAACCGGCTCCGCATCACTGTCAGGGAGGTGGGCGACCAGTCCGCGGCGGTGGCGGACTTGCGTCCCGGCACCAGGATCTGGGCCGAGGGCCCCTACGGCATCTTCACCGCGGGACACCGGTCGGGCGACCGTGTGGTCGCTTTCGTCGCAGGCATCGGAATCACCCCGGTGCTGGCGATGCTCCACGAGCTGCCCCGGGGCGCTGAGGTCGACGTCGTGGTGCGGGCACGCTCGCTGTCGGCCGCCCCGCTGCTCGGCGAGCTGGAGCAGCTGGCCTCGGACCGCGGGTTCCGCGTGTGGCACCTCGAAGGCCCCCGTCGTCGTGCGCCGCTGCGCCTCGACGCCGTGCTCGCCATGGTCCCGGATCTGGCGCGCAGCGACGTGTACGTGTGCGGGCCCGAGGGCTTCACCGACCGGGTGCTCTCGATCGCCGAGCGCGCGGGCGTGCCCGCCTCCCGCATCCACCACGAGTCGTTCGCGGTCTGAGCGGGGAGGGAGGACGCATGCGGCGCGCGGCACTGGTCGCGATCGGCACGGTGGCAGGACTGGCAGGCGTCCTGTCGTACTCGGATGGGTCCGTGCCGGTCCCGATCGGCCTGGCGGCAAGCCTGCCCAGCACGGAGCCGAGCGACCCCACGTCCGTCACGGCGGCACCGAGCTCGACGCCATCGATCGCATCGCGGCCCTCCACGGCCTCGCCCTCGCCGACACGCAGCCCTCTGAGGCGGTCCTCGTCGTCGGCGTCGCCGAGCTCCGTCCCGACCGCGGCCCCTGAGCCCTCTACCAAGCCCGCACGTACCCAGCGGCCGTCCGCCTCGGCCACGGCCCGCCCCGCCCCGTCCCCGAGCCCCACTCGGACGCGAACCCCGAAGCCCACTCCGACGCCGACCCCGTCCACCTCCTCCCCGCAGCCGGGCGGGGACGGCGAGTACCGCGGGACCGCCGTCGCGCACCGCTACGGAACCGTTCAGGTGGCCATCGCCGTTCAGAACGGCACCATCGTGTCCGCGTGGGCGGTGGTCTACCCGACCGGGTCCTCGACGCCGTACTCGCAGCTGGCCATCCCCAAGTTGTCGGCCGAGACGGTGGGAGCGACGTCCGCCAACGTCACGCGGGTGTCGGGCGCGACGCTGACCTCGAACGCGTGGAACACCTCGCTCGCCGCGGCCATGACGAAGGCGGGTCTGCTGCCATGAGCGTGGGATCGCGGCCGGGGCTCGGCACCGACGGACTGGTCTCCTACGCCGGCCCCGGCGACTGGCAGCAGCGCATGCACGTCGAGCCGGTGTGGGGTACCCACGTCGTCCTCGACGTCCGTGCACCCGAGCTGCCTCCGGACGTCGACGACCTACTCGCCGAGGCGGTGAGCTTCCTCCATCAGGTCGACGCGTGGTTCTCCACGTACCGGGCGGACACCCCGATCACGATGTACCGCAACGGTCTGATCGAGCTCGAGCGCACCCCGTCGATCGTGCAGTCGGTGCTCGAGGCGTGCGCCGGCGCCAAGCAGCTCACCGACGGAGTCTTCGACCCGTGGGCGGTGCCGGGCGGTGTCGACCCCAGCGGCTACGTCAAGGGCTGGGCTGCGGGCGTCGCCGCCGACATGCTGCACGACGCCGGTATCCCCAACGTCTGCGTCGACGCGTCGGGCGACATCGCCGTCCACGGGCGGATGTCGGCAGACGAGGAGTGGGCGGTCGGCATCACCAACCCCTACGACACCCAGTCGGTCATCCGCGTGGTGCACCTGCCCGATGGCACCGCCATGGCGACCAGCGGCCTCTACGAGCGCGGCGAGCACATCCGCGACACGTCGGGCGGCACGTCGGTGCACTACGACTCCGCGACCGTGGTCGGTCCGGATGCGGGGCTCGCCGACGCGCTGGCGACCGCATGCCTCGTCGAAGGACCGCGCTGCAACCGCTGGTTCGTCGGCCTCGACGAGTGGTCGGTGTACCTCGTCAAGGACGGTCGCGCGGAGTTCTTCGGGCCCGCCTTCCTCTGAGCGGCGCGCGCTGCGCGCGGTCCCCCGCGTTCCGATCGCCGCGCAGCGGGTAGGCACGCCTCGTGCGAGGGGCTGGGAGCAGAAGGGTCGGCGCAGTCGCTGCGGTCGTCGCGAGCGCCGTCGCGGCGGTGGTGCTCGCGCTGCTCGTGACGCCGGCGACGCCCGTCACCGCGTTCGGGCAGGACCTCCGCCTCGGCGCCGTCTCGCCGCTCGCGGTCCGCGGGTGGAGCGGCCCCGGCCAGGCCGACCTGTTCGGCGAGGGCCCGGTCGAGACCGCGCTGCGCTTCGACGGCATCGTGCGGCCGCGCATCGTGTGGCAGCGCTTCGACCGCGACCCGGCGGCAGCGGACTTCGTGCAGACGTCGCCGGAGGCCGGCCCGTCGTTCCGCACGGCGCAGCTCGGGGAGATGCTGGCGCGCGGCTGGACCACCTACATCGTGCGGCTGACGGTGATCAGCGCCCTCCTGGCCGCCGCCATCCGGCTGGTGCTCTTCGGCGCGGCCGCCGTGCTGCGCGTCGGGGGCACCGAGCCGGTGCGCCGGCGGGCCAGGCTCGGGCAGGTCGGCGCCGCCCTCGGCCTCGGAGCCGTCCTCGCAGCCGGGTCGGCCGCGCTGACGGTCGCATCGGCGCGCGACCAGCTGTCGACCGTCTCGACCCTCGCCGACATCACGGGTCGAGCACCACTCGTACCGTCGGCTGCGCCGCTGCCGGCCGGCCACAGCGACGTCGAGCTGGCCGTCATCGGCGACTCCACAGCCGCCGGAGTGGGCAACCGTCCGCTCGCCGACCCGAACGAGCAGGACACCGTGTGCGGCCGGTCGCGCGACGCCTATGCGCGGGTGCTCGCCTCCGCGCTGCAGTGGGGCACCGCCAATCTCGCCTGCAGCTCGGCGACCGTCGAGGCAGGGCTCCTGGGGCCGCAGTCGGAGGGCGCGACGACGGCGCCGCCCCAGGTGGGCGTCCTCAAGAGCATCCCCCGCCTGCGCACCGTGGTGGTGAGCATCGGTGCCAACGACGTCGGCTGGGCCGACTTCCTGCGGCTGTGCTTCGGACTCGAGCGGTGCGACGACCAGTTCTCGCAGCGGCTGTTCGACAGCCGGATCGACGCCTTCCGCATCCGCTACGCGCAGCTGCTGCAGCAGCTCTCCTCGCTGCCGACGCATCCGCGCGTCGTCGTCGTGCAGTACTACGACCCCTTCGGAGACGCCTTCGACTGCCCGGCCCTGCGGGATCCGGCGCAGCCCGAGGTGCCCCCGCCGGGCTACGGGTTCGGTCCCGATGCCACCCACGACCAGCCGGCGCAGCTGGCGCGCAAGATCGAGCCCCTGCGCTCGCGCCTCGTCGAGCTCAACACGGTCCTCGCCGAAGGGGCAGCAGCGTTCGGGTTCGCGAGCGCCGCCCCATCGTTCGACGGCCACGCCCTCTGCGCCGACGAGTCCTGGGTGCAGGGCATGGCTGCCCAGTACCCCTTCCACCCCAACGCCGCCGGCGAGCTGGCCATCGCCGCGAGCGTGCTGCCGGTCGTCGTCGCCGCGCCCGAGGTGCCGCGCTGACGACGACGCCGTCAGTCGCGGCGCGCGCTGCGCCGGCCGGCGCGTTCTGCCGCGCGCGGGCGCGTGCCTTTGGGACACTGGGACCTGCGCCCCGGTCGGGGCGAGGCCACGCTCCCCAGCAGCGCCGAGGACACCCGTGCCCCACCCCCCTCTCCACGACCTCGTCACGTCGGTCGCGGCCCCCTGCACCGTGCTGTCGACGCACTCCGGCGACGTGCTGCCCCTAGCCGCGCAGGGCGTCTACGTCGCCGACAAGCGCGCTCTCTCGCTGCTGCGCGTGCGGGTACCCGGCCACGAGCTGGTACCGCTGCGCGGCTCGAGCACGGGCGGCGACGGCGCCCGTTTCGTGTCGATGGTGACGGGTGCCGGCGACCCCATCCCCGACCCCACGGTCACCGTGGAACGACGTCGGTGCACCACGCCCACCGGCGTGGTCGAGCACCTCGACGTCGTCTCCGTCGCGCAGGCGCCGGTACGTCTCGACGTCGTCGTCGAGCTGGCCAGCGACCTCGCGCCGATGACCCTCGTGCGCGAGGACCGACGGGCCGAGGCCGTCCCGCCCGCAGTCGTCGAGGGCGGTATCGCCTGGACCGACGGCGAGGGCTTCGACGTCCTGGTCACCGCGACCAGCGGCGCCTCCGTTGCCGTCGACCCGGTCAGCGCGACCGCGACACTGACGTGGGAGCTGGACCTGCCCGCACGTGGCCGGGCGGTCATCGAGGTCGCTGTCGTGGCGCACGACAGCGACCGCGGTGCCGCCTTCTTCGAGGCGGCGTCGGCGATCCCGTGGTCGGAGCCGACGATCCACGCCGACGACGTGCGGCTGCCCGCCCTGGTCGACCACGGGCTCGCCGACCTCGCGGGCCTCCTCCTGCGCGAGGGCGACGACCACGTGCTCGCCGCCGGCGCCCCGTGGTTCCTCACCCTCTTCGGCCGCGACTCCCTCTGGGCCGCCCGGTTCCTGCTACCGCTCGGCACCGATCTGGCGATGGGGACCCTGCGCATCCTCGCGGCACGCGCCGGCACCGGCCACGACGTCGACAGCGCCGAGGAGCCCGGCCGGATCCTGCACGAGGTGCGCCGCGAGACCCTGACGCTCGGCGACATGGCGCTGCCGCCCGTGTACTACGGGTCGGTCGACTCCACGCCGCTGTGGGCCTGCCTGCTCGTCGACGCGTGGCGCTGGGGCGCCGACCCCGACGAGGTGGCGCAGCTGCTTCCGCAGCTCGAGGCGGCGCTGCGCTGGATGCGCGATCTCGGCGACGCCGACGGAGACGGCTTCCTCGAGTACATCGACCACAGCGGCCGGGGCCTGGGCAACCAGGGGTGGAAGGACTCGTTCGACTCGGTGCAGTGGGCCGACGGCCGGCTGGCCGACGCACCGATCGCGCTCAGCGAGGTGCAGGCCTACGCCTACCAGGCGGCGACCGGCGGCGCGGCGCTGCTGCGCGCGTTCGGGCGCCCGGGCGCCGACGAGTGGGACGAGTGGGCCGCCGGGGTGAAGGACCGCTTCCGCCGAGCCTTCTGGACCGAGGACGACCTCGGCCCCTACCCCGGCATCGCGCTCGACCGCGACAAGCGGCTCGTCGACGGCGTCGCCTCGAACATGGGCCACCTGCTCGGCACCGGCATCCTCGACCGCGACGAGGCCGCGGCCGTGGCGCAGCGGCTGGCCGGCCCGGATCTCGACAGCGGCTTCGGCCTGCGCACGCTGACCTCGCGGTCGCCGCGCTTCGGGCCCCTCAGCTATCACGGCGGCTCGGTGTGGCCGCACGACACCGCCATCGCTGTCCTCGGCCTCGCCGCCGAGGGCCAGGACGCCGCGGCTGCGTCGTTCGTCCGCGGGCTGCTCACCACGGGGGCGGCCTTCGACCTGCGCCTGCCGGAGCTGTTCGCCGGCGTGCAGGCCGGGCGCGGCGTGCGCCCCCACCCGTACCCGCCGTCGTGCCGGCCGCAGGCATGGTCGGCGGCCTCCGCCGTCGCCCTGGTCACCGCGGTCCTGGGGCTGAAGCCCGACGTGCCCGGCGGCAGCGTGTCGCTACGACCGATGTCGCCGTCGCCCGTGGGGCGCCTGGAGGTCCGCGGCCTGCGCGTGGCCGGGCGCGACGTCGGCGCGACGGTCTCGGGCTCGGGCGACGTGGTGGCCGTCGAGGGGCTCGACGGCCTCGACGTGCGGGTCGGCTAGCCGGCGTCAGAGCCGCACGGTGAGGCCGCCGTCGACGACGAGCGCCTGCCCCGTCGTGTAGGTGTTCGCCTCGCTGGCGAGCCAGGCCACGGGCTCCGCGATCTCCTCGGGCGACGCGGGCCGGCCGGCGGGCAGCCGGCCGTGCTGCACGTAGACCGTCTGGAACCAGTCGCTGTCGTGGTCGTCGTTGCCGTCGACCACCGCCATGCGGGTGGCCACGAAGCCCGGCGCCACGGCGTTGACCAGCACCCCGCTGCGTGCGAGCTCCACCGCCGCCGTGCGCGTCGCCGCCTCGAGCCCGCCCTTCGCGACGTCGTAGGCGAGGCACTCCGGCTCGCTCACCCGCGCATGCACGCTCGACACGTTGACGATCCGGCCGTAGCCGGACTCCGCCATCGCGGGGGCGAGCTCGCGCATGAGCAGCACCGGCGCGTGCAGGTTGATGGCGAGGACGCGGTCGTACTCGGCCAGGTCGAGGTCTGCCAGCGGCGCGACGTAGGCGATGCCGGCACAGCTCACGAGCACGTCCACCCCGCCCAGCCTGCGCACCGACTCGCGCGCCGCCTCCAGCACAGCGGCCCGGTCGGCGAGGTCGACGTGGAGCGTCGGCGCGCAGTCCTCGGCCTCCTCGACGTCGAGGATGAGCAGGTCGGCGCCCAGCGACACCAGCCGGCGGGCGATCGCGGCGCCGATGCCGTGGGCGCCGCCGGTGACGACGGCGCGGCGCCCGTCGAAGCGCAGAGTGCTGGCGGCCACGGGATCTCCTACGGGACGAGGTCGGGCGTGCGGTACAGGGTGCGGCCGCCGACGGTGATCTCGACGTCCTGCAGGTAGCCGCGCACGGCGTCGAGATCGAGCTCCACGCCGAGGCCGGGCGCCTCGGGCGCCCGCACGAGGCCGTCGCCGTCGCGCTCGATCGGCTGCCGCACGAGGCCGCGCGCCAACGACGACAGCTCGACCGGGTACTCGCAGATGGAGTCCGACGTCGAGCCCGCGTACGGCTGCAGCGACGCGCTCAGCGCAAGGTGCGACGTGAACGTGTGGTTGACGTACTGGACGCCGCTGCTCTGCGCGTAGCGGGCGACCTCCGCGGCCGGGCCGATCCCGCCGATGCGCCCGGTGTCGATCTGCACGAACCGCACGCCGCCATGGTCGACGAGATGGTGCGCCATCGAGGCCTCGTGCGCGCCTTCGCCCGCTGCGAGGCCGACGGCGCCGGAGAGGCGGGCCAGCGCGGCGTACGACGACAGCGCCCCGGAGACGAACGGCTCCTCGAGCCACAGCGCACCGGCCTCCTGCAGCGCCGGGAGCCGCGCGGCGGCGGCGTCGACGTCGTCGCCCCACACGGTGCCGGCGTCGACGAGCAGGATGCCGTCGGGCCCGATCCCCTCGCGGGCAGCGTGGACGTGGTCGGCGTCGACCGCCACGGATCCGCGGCCGTACGGGCCCCACCCCATCTTCACGGCGCGGTACCCGGCAGCGGCCGACGCACGCGCTTTGTCGAGGGTCTGCTGCGGGTCGTCGCCGAACAGCTGCGATGCGTACGGGGTCTTCGGGGCGGGCGTGCGCTGGCCCAGGAGCTGGTGCACAGGCACCTCGTGCACCCGGCCGAGCAGGTCCCACAGCGCGATCTCGATGCCCGACCAGGTATGCGCCGCCTGCAGCAGGTCGAGGCTGCGCTCGCCGACGGCGCGGGCGATGCGCGCGATGTCCTGCGGGCTGTCGAGCCGCTGCCCGATCACCGACTCCCCCACGGGCCGGCATGCGCTGTGCGAGGCCGGCGTCACGAGAGCCGCGATCGTCGGCAGCGGCGATGCCTCGCACTCGCCCCACCCCGTGGCGCCGCCCGCACGGACGCGCACGAGCGCCATGTCCTGGCTGCCGTCCCCGATGTCGAGGATCTCCGGCAGGGCCAGGTAGAAGATGTCGACGCTGTCGATCCTCACGCCGCGGGCCCTTCCACCGATCCGTCGTGCCCGACGCGGGTCACCGTCGAGAGCCCGTCGAAGAGAGCGAGGGTCATGCTCGTGGTCAGGCTCGCACCCGCCGGCAGCACCCGGTGCGTGCCGGCCTCGAGCCCGTCGTTCACCGACACGGGGTAGCCGGTGCACGGCTCCAGCACCGCCACCTGCAGGTCGCGCCAGGCGCCGTAGCTGGCGAAGACCCAGCAGGACGGGTAGAGGTCGCGGTCGAAGGCGAGGCCGACGCCGCTGCCGTCGCCGTAGGTCAGCGCGCACCAGCCGTCGTCGAGCCCGGTCACGTAGTAGAACTCGCAGACGCCGCTGTCCGGCGGCAGCGTCGGCCGCATATCGTGCTCGACGCCGTCCGCGACGACCGACGGCCAGTCGAACCGCGTGCCCGCGGAGCCCGCCCTCGGCGTGCCGAAGTCCTCGATCAGCGCCTCGCGGCCCGGGAGATCGATGCGCGCGGCGTCGGCGACATCGAGGGCGAGATGCTGCTTCCAGAGGAACGGCAGATCGCGCCGGGACATGCTGGTCACCGACGACCGCACGACGAGGTGGCGCGCACCGGGTGCGAGCGTGACCGACTTCTCGAGCAGGCACGACGACACCGGGGTGCGCACGCGCATCCGCACCGTGACCGAGCCGTCGGTGGCCGGGTCCTCCACGACGTGCTCCCAGGCCAGCGACCATGCCTCGCCGTGGTCGGGCATGGGCTCCCCGGCCAGCACCTCTGGGACGTCGTTGGGGAACAGCTCGTCCCAGCCGCCAGCGAACACGTCGTCGAAGGTGGCCCCGAAGGGGACGCGCGCGGGCCGCACAGCGGGGTGCTGCCAGAGCACCTGCCGGCCGGTGCGATGGTCGAGCACCTCCCAGATCTTGGCCCCGAGCGACGGCAGGATCACGACGCTGAGGTGCCGGTTGCGCAGCCGCACCGCGTCGGTGCCGTCGACCTGCCAGCCGGTCGACACCTGGACGCCGGCGGTCACGCGCCCGCCCCCGGCACGAGCAGCACCTTGGCCGCAGGGTCGCCGTCGATGAGCCGCTGGTACCACTGGGCGCCGTCGGCCAGCGGCGCCTCGACGACGCCCTCGGCCAGCCCGAGCCGCCCGGAGGCGATCCCGTCGAGGGCGTGGGCGACGTGGCGGTGGGCGTATGCGAAGACGCCGCGCACTGCGAGCTCGTCGCGCACCGCGCGGTTGAGAGGCAGCGACGTCGCATCGGTGTGCAGGCCCACGAGGATGAGCGTGCCACCGGGCGCGAGCGACGCGAAGGCGGCCTGCCGGGTGCCCTCCGAGCCGACGGCGTCGAAGGCGAGGTCGACGCCGCGCACGTCGGCCAGGGCGACCAGCTGCGCACCCGCGCGCTCGGCCATCGCTGCGCGCGCCGGGTTGAGCTCGGCGACGAGCGGGGCAGGCGCGCCCGAAGCCACGAGGGCCTGCACGATCAGCAGCCCGATGGGGCCGGCGCCGACGACGAGCGCAGGGGCTTCAGACGTACCGGCGGCCTCGACCGCGTGCAGGGCGAAGGCCGCCGGCTCGACGAGCGACGCCTGCCGCAGATCGGTGCCCTCGGGCACGGGCAGGACGCGCGACGCCGGCACGACGACGAGCTCGGCGTTGCAGCCCGGCAGCGAGGCCCCGAGAAGGAGCCGCTGCGGGCAGCGCTGCTCGACGCCGGCGGCGCAGTACCGGCACTGGCCGCAGGTCACGAGCGGGTTCGCTGTCACCGTCTGCCCGGCGGCGAGCCCGTCGACGCCGTCGCCGACGGACTCGACATGTCCGGCGAGCTCGTGGCCGAAGACCAGCGGCGGTGTGCGGATGCTGCTCTGGCCGAGGAATCCCGAGAGCTCGGAGCCGCAGATGCCCGAGTAGGCCACGCGGACGAGCACCTCCCCGGGGCCCGGCTCCGGAGCGGGGAGCCGCCGCAGGACCATCTCGCGCGGGGCCTCGTAGACCAGCGCCTCCATCGTGCTGGTCATGACTACCCCTTCTCGAACTCGATGATGAAGTCCGACAGGTACAGGCTCTCCTCGGAGTTGCTGGCCTTGAAGAAGAGCCGGGCGCGCTTGTCGAGCAGCATGCAGGTGCGGCGCGCAGCGATGTCCTCGTCCGTGGCCAGCGGCTGCAGCGACGGGTACCAGAGGGTGCGCCCTGGACGCTGGTGGAGCAGCTGCGGCGTCGACCAGTCCTGCGAGTTCGCGCCCTCGCCGAGGTCGCGGTGCGGGTTGAACGAGATGAACAGGCTGTCGCCCACCCAGTAGCCGGCGTCGACCCGGCACATCACCATGACCCAGCACTCGAGGTAGGTGTTCCAGCTGACCGACGGGCCCCAGTAGAAGCGCTTGTCGCCGGCCGACACCGGCCCCCCGCCCTGCGACGCCGGGATCTGCAGGCTGCGGATGGGCACGCCGACGGCGTCCGGCTCGGCCGCGAACGCCGTGCCGTCCCAGCGCCGCGCCCTGCCCACGGGCTCGTCGAGGTCGGCGAGCGGGATGCGGGCGACGGAGATGCACTGGCCCGAGGCCTCGATGTCGGGGTCGTGGCTGTGCGCGTCCCACGCCGCGGGGTAGGCGTACTCGCCGTAGAAGACGTAGAGGTGGTCGCCGCTCGCGACCGCCGACGGGTCGCCGACGCCGCCTGGGAAGGTGTTGTTGCCGTTGACCGGGAGCAGGATCAACCGCTCGGTCCTGTCCTCGAGGATGATGCCGTGGTCGTTCCACGTCTCGCCGCCGTCGACCGACTTCATGATGCCGATGCGCGGCACGGCCTGCGGCGAGCCGTCGCCGCCGAGGCCGGGCGGCCAGTCGACGTCGAGGTAGCCCGTCCCCGTGGCCGGGTCGAACGGCAGCGTCGTCGGGTAGTTCTCGTTGTGGTAGAGCGCGTAGAGCGTGCGGCCGGTCGCGTCGGACGGGTCCTGGTACACCGTCTCGAACCACACCGCGCCGTGCAGGCCCGGCGTCCCCGGCGCGACGTTGGGCGGGATCGCCACCTCGACGAAGGCCTCCGACGGCAGCAGGAACGCCTCGTCGGCGTGGCGGCCGTCGCCGTACTTGAGGTCGTGCGCCTCGCCCCAGAGCGGGTCCTCGCCGGTCTTGCCCGGGAAGATCCGGAACGTGCCGTCGACCCAGGCCTCGGCCATGTTGCAGTCGACCATCGAGTTGAACAGGAAGCGCTCGGTGGGGATGAGTGTGAAGGACGGCGTCACGGGACGGGGCTTCCCCTTCGGTGCGGTGCTGGGCGCGCGGTCAGCGGCTGAAGCCGGCGGACAGCCCCTGCATGATGTACTTCGACGCCACGATGAGCAGGATGATCGGCACCGCGGCGGTGACGAGCAGTCCGGCCGAGACCAGGGTCTGGTCGCGCACGAACTTGCCGCCGATCTCCGCCAGCGCAGGCGTGAGCAGCGTCTTGCTGTCGTCGGGCAGCAGGATGAACGCGAAGATCAGCTCGTTCCACATGCCCAGGAACTGCAGCACCGCGACGGTGGCCACGCCGGACACGCCCATCGGCAGGACGATGGAGAAGAAGGTGCGGAAGAAGCCCGCGCCGTCGATCTTCGCGGCCTCCATGACCTCGTTCGGCACGCCGCGGAACGACAGGGCGAGGAAGAACACGCAGAACGGCAGGCCGGTGGCGACGTAGACGATGATCAGCCCCGGGAAGTCGCCCACCAGGCCGAACTTCGAGAGCAGCAGGTAGATCGGGATGATCAGCACCTGGCCGGGGATCAGCATCACAGCGACGAACCCGCCGATGATGAACTTCGACCCCGGCACCGGGTACTTCGCGAGGCCGTAGCCGGCGAAGGTGGCGATCGCCAGCTGGATGACCATCGCGATGCTCACGACCAGCAGGCTGTTGAGGAAAGCCTGGCCGATGCCGTAGGTGTCGAGGAGACGGCGGAAGTTCTCCAGCGTCAGCTCGCCGGGCAGCCCGAAGGGGTTGCGCAGGTAGTCGGTGTTCGTGCGCAGCGCGGCCGTCCCGATGAGCCACAGCGGCCACAGGATCGAGAAGGCGACGCCCACCAGCATCACGAAGACGAGCGCCCTCGAGCTGCGCTTCATGGTGGCGTTCGACGAGCTCACCGGTGGTCCTCCATCGCTAGTCGTCGTCGCCGATCCGGAAGACCTTGTTCTGCGCGAAGGTCAGCGCGCCCACCAGGATGAACAGCATCACCGCGAGCGCCGCGCCCGAGCCGATGCTCGCGCCGCCGAAGGCCTTGAGGTAGATGAGGTAGTCGACCGTGGTGGTGTCGTAGCCGGGGCCGCCGGCTGTCATGACGAACACGAAGCCGAACAGCGACGTGAACGTGTAGAGCACGTTGATGATGAACACGAAGCCGATGGTGCGGCGGATCTGCGGCAGGGTGATGTACCAGATGCGCTTCCACCAGCCGGCGCCGTCGAGCATGGCCGCTTCGAACACCGCGGGGTCGATCGCGGTGAGGCCGCTCAGCAGCAGCAACGACTGGTAGCCGAAGCCCGACCACACCAGCGCGATCACGATGACGGAGATCGCCAGGTTGGCCTCGGTGAAGAACTCGATCGGCTGCCCGCCGGCCGCGACCACCGCCGAGTTGACCACGCCGTTGTAGCCGAACAGCGAGCGGAAGAGCAGACCCACGACGGCGGTCGACAGCACCGAGGGCAGGAAGAAGATGACGCGGAAGTAGCGCCAGCCGCGGATCTTCTCGAACAGCAGGACCGAGGTGCACAGTGCCGCGGTGATGACCAGCGGCACCGAGATGAGGAACTTGATGTTGTTGGACACGACCTGCCACAGCAGCGGGTCGGTCAGCAGGTCGGTGTAGTTGCGCAGCCCGCGGAACTCGTACTTGATGCCGTTGGTCTTGTTCAGCGACAGCCACAGCGCGAACCCGATCGGGTAGAGCATGACCGCCGCCACGACCAGCACGGCAGGCAGCACCGCGAACAGCCCGATCCGGCGTTCGCGCTTCCGCCAGGTGGGGAGGGGAGGCTTGGGGGCCCGGCGGCCAGTCGGGGACGCCGCAGCAGCGGCGTCCCCGACCAGTGCCTCGGCGGCGACGTTCGTCACCGGTTGGCGATCTCCTTCTCGTTCGCCGCCTGGAGCTGGTCAGCCGCGTCCTGCGGCGTCGTCTTGTCCAGGAAGGTGCTGGCGTTGAGCCGGTAGAACAGGTCGATCACCGGCTGCGGCATCACGCTGTCGAACGGGAAGACGACCGGCGTCTTCGTCTTGAGCACCTCGGCCTGCTCGCGGAGGAGGCGGTTGGTGATGATCGAGGTGTCGGCGTTCTTGTTGTTGGAGCCCTCGGTCTGGTTCAGGCGCACGTACTCGTCCTGCACCTCGGGCTGCGCCAGGTAGCGCAGGAACGCCTTGGCCGCGTCGGGGTTCTTCGCGTAGTTGGTGATGGAGACGGCCACGGACGGGCCGCCGGCGACGGCGTCGGGGTACTTCGCGCCCTCGAGCATCGGGATGTAGAACCAGGAGACGTCCTTGCCGAACTCCTTGTCCATGTTGCCGTTCTCCCAGGAGCCGACCAGGTAGTACGCGCCCTTGCCCTGCACGAAGCCCGCGGTCGACTCGCCGTTGGAGACCGAGCCGGCGTCGGGGTTGGTCAGGCCGCTCTTACCGAGGTCCTGCCACGCCTGGTAGACCTTCACCATCGCGGGGTCGTTGACCGGGACCTTCCCGAGGTACATGTCGGTGGAGGCCTGCTCGCCGAGCTCGCCGCCGAGCAGCGCACCGACGGCCCAGGCGCCCACGTAGCCCTCGAGGTTGGCCGCCCAGAACGCGTTCTTGCCGGTCTGCGCCTTGACCTTCTCGCCGTTGGCGAGCATCTCCTGCCACGTCTTCGGCGGCACGGACGGGTCGATGCCGGCGGCCTCGAGCATCTTGTTGTTGCCGAACACGAGGAAGTACAGGCCCGAGCCGTACGGCATGCCGAGCAGCTCGCCATTGGCGTCGTAGTTCTTGCGGACGGTGTTCCACCCGCTCATCGAGTCGATCGTCTCCTGGTCGAAGACGCCGTTGAGGTCGGCGAAGAAGTCGCCGAACGACAGGGTCGGGCCGCCCGCGTACTGGATGCGGATGTCGGGGCCGTTGCCGGCGATCGAGGCCGCCTGGAACTGTGCGCTGTTGGCGGAGATGTCGCCGCCCTGCTGCACGACCTTGACGGTGACACCGGGGTTCTCCGCCATGAAGTCCTTGGCCGCACGGTCGAGGAAGGACTTGTCCATGTCGGGGGCGCCGCCCTCGAGGGTCTTGCCGAGCAGGCCGGTGTCCCAGATCAGCAGCTCGCCCGACAGGGGCGCGGCCGAGTCCCCGGAGCCGGAGGCGGACGGGGTGGTGTCAGTGCTGCCGGACGAGCACGCGGACAGCGCGAGCGCCGCCCCGACCATGCCGGTCAGGAGGGTCAGCGTTGCTTTTCTCATCGATGGTTCCCCTTCGGGTGACTCACGGTTCTGGGACTGGGGTCTCGCGGTCCGGGGCAGGTCGTGCAGGTGGTGCGGTGCGCCGGCTGAGTTGCGCGAGGGAGTTCCGTGCTTGTCGTGCTGCGAGTGCGGGCAGTGCGCGACGCGGGGGAAGCCGGTCGTGCCGCGGGGTCACCGTGACATGGCCGGTCGGTCAGGGAGCGGGGCCGAGCGCGATCTGTGATCGAACGTCGTACCGGTTCGTGATCAACGGGTCCCAGCGGGCGGCAGCGCACGGCATCAGCGCGAGCATCGGCGGCCCCCTGGGGGTCGGGGCGGGACGGCGTCCCGCGGTCCGGGTGGGCTTGCTGCCGCTGCCCCCAGGGCTCGCGCCCGGACGGGGTCAGCGCGTCGACCCGGCCGACCGGATCGACGCGCGGAACGTACTTCAAATGGATTTAGTAAGTCAAGGACTGTTAACCTCCCGCAATCCGCGCCGCGCCGGAGGGGTATCGCAGCGGCGCGATGTCGGCTCCCCCCGCGCGCCACTAGCGCGCACGGTCCGCGGAGCAGGAAGGTAGGCGCCGTGACAGGACGGGTGCCCGCGCTGCGGCGCGGCACGAACCTCGCGCGCATCGCCGGCTTCAACGAAGCCGTCATCATCGACGCCATCCGCCGCTCGAAGGGCGGGCTGAGCCGCGTCGAGCTCACCGAGCTGACGAGCCTGTCGGCGCAGACCATCTCCAACATCTGCCGCCGCATGATCGAGGCCGGCCTCATCGTGGAGGGCGAGCGCGTCGTCACCGGAGTGGGCAAGCCACGCACACTGCTGTCGCTCAACCCGGCGGGCCAGTACGCCGTCGGCGTGCATCTCGATCCGCTGGTCATGACGTTCGTCGTCCTCGACTTCACCGGCTCCGTGGTCGCCCACAGCCAGCAGCCCACGCCCACAGCCGCGTCGCCGGACGAGGTGATGGACGACGTCCGGGAAACCCTCGAGGACCTCATCGCCTCCACGGGCATCGACGACGCCGCCATCGCCGGCATCGGCTTCGCCTCCCCCGGCCCCATCGACACCCAGGCCGGCGTCATCCTCGACCCGCCGCACCTGCCGGGCTGGCGCAACGTGCCGCTGCGCGACCACCTGCGCGAGACCACCGATCTGCCCGTGCTGCTCGACAAGGACGTCATCGCGGCCGCCGTCGGCGAGCGCTGGGCCGGCGCCACGATGGGTTACGCGAACTCTGTCTTCGTCTACCTGTCGACCGGCGTCGGCGTCGGCATCACGATCGACGACACCGTCGTGCGCGGCTTCTCCAGCAACGCCGGCGACATCGGGCACCTCGTCGTCGACCCCGACGGACCCCTGTGCGAGTGCGGCCTCCACGGGTGCATGGGGGCGTCGCTGAGCCCGGCCGCGTTCGTCGCCGCAGCCGTCGACGCCGGCGTGCTGCCCGCGAGCACGCTGCGCGCGGGCAGCGACCCCGCCCGCCTCGACAAGGCCTTCGACCGGCTCGTGGGCCGCGCGGACGCCGGCGACGTGGCGGCCCTCGAGGTCATCCGCATGTCTGCCGTGCGGCTGGCCAAGGCCGTCGACACGCTCGCCAACCTCGTCGACACCGAGGTCGTCGCCTTCGGCGGCCCCACCTGGACCCGGCTGTCCGGCCACTACCTGCGGCTGGTGCCCGACATGGTCGCCGGCCACCTCGTCCGCGGCGCGCTCGGACCGCTGCGGGTGCGGGGTACGGCGCTGGGCGAGGACGTGGTGGCGATCGGTGCCGCCTGCCTCGTGCTCGACCGCGCGTTCTCACCGCACGCGGCGTCGTTCGCTCTCTCCGGCTGACCACGCCAGCGCACGAGGCTCCAGCTCGGCATCCGTGGCCGGGGCGGCCGCGCCGGGCGGCAGCACCACCTCCACATCGACGCCGAGGCGCAGGTCGCGCGACGACCGCCCGACGACGACACGGGCGATACCTGCAGACCGCGCCCAGGAGCCGGAATCGACGTCGTACCAGGCGAAGTCGCGGTGCGACAGGGTCAGCTCGACGCGTCGGCTCTCCCCCGCTTCGAGGCGCACCTTGCGGAATGCCTTGAGCTCGCGCGGGGGCCTGGCCACGGGCGCGGCAGCAGGCTCGACATACACCTGCACGACGTCGCTGCCCGGCCGGCCGCCTGTGTTGGTGACGGTGAGGGCGACTGGGACGTCGCCGGACTCCGGGTCCATCGCCCCCACCTCGAGCGCGGTGTAGTCGAACGTCGTGTAGGACAGCCCGTGGCCGAACGGGTGGCGCACCTCCATCCGCCGTGCGTCGTACCAGCGGTGGCCCACGAAGACGCCCTCGGCGTAGCGCGCCCGGCCCCGCTCGCCCGGGTACGAGAGGTGCGCCGGCGTGTCCTCCAGCCGCAGCGGGAACGTCTCCCCGAGCCGGCCCCCGGGGTCGGCGCGGCCCAGCAGCACGTCCGCGAGCGCCGGGCCGGCCTCCTGCCCGGCCAGCCAGGCCTGGACGACGGCGGAGGCGGCGCCGTGCCACTCCCCCAGCCGCACGGCCGATCCGGAGACCAGCACGACCACCAGGGGCGTCCCTGTGGCCGCCAGCACCTCGAGCAGCACCTGCTGCGCCGCAGGGAGCTCGAGGTCGGTGCGGTCGTAGCCCTCCGACTCGACGTGATCCGGCAGCCCGACGACGACGATGGCGGCGTCGCTGCCGCGCACGGCGCCGACGGCCGCGTCGACGAGGTGCTCGTCGATCCGTGCTGGGTCGTCGTCGTGCGCCGGGTAACCGGGCAGATAGGTCACGAGGTCGCCGAGCTCGGCGGCGAGCGCCTCCCGGATGGACGACTGCCCGCGGGGGTTCACGCAGGCCGAGCCGCGGCCCTGGATGCGCGGCTCGTCGGCGAACCTGCCGATGAGCGCGATCCGCTGCGCCGCAGCGGGATCCAGCGGCAGCACCCCGTCGTTGGCGAGCAGCACCGTCGCGTCCGCAGCGGCACGCCGGGCGAGGGCGCGGTGGTCGGCCAGCACGGAGTCGTCGAGCACCTGGCCCTGTACCGCGGGCAGGACGGCATCGACGAGCGCGAGCAGCCGCAGCGCCGCGCGGTCGACGATCGCCTCGTCGAGCTCGCCGGCGCGGACGGCTACGACGACCTCGGCGTCGGTGACCCCGTCGACGCCGGGCATCTCGAGGTCGAGGCCGGCGCGCAGCGCCGCGACGCGGTCGTGCACCGAGATCCAGTCCGAGACCACCGCCCCCTGGAAGCCCCACTCGTCGCGCAGCACGTGGGTGAGCAGCCAGGGGTTCTGCGACGAGTGCACGCCGTTGACCCGGTTGTACGACGACATCACCAGGCGCGGCGCCGCCGTCGTCACGACGCGCTCGAACGCCGCGAGGTACACCTCGCGCAGGGTGCGCTCGTCGACCTCGGACGACATCCAGTGCCGGCCGTTCTCCTGGTTGTTGGCCGCCAGGTGCTTGACCGTCGCGCCAACGCCCGTCGACTGCATGCCGCGCACGTACGCGGCGCCGAGCACCCCCGACAGCACGGGGTCCTCGGCGAGGTACTCGAAGTTGCGCCCGCACAGCGGCGTCCTCTTGATGTTGATGCCCGGGCCGAGCATCACGTGGACCCCCTGCGCCGCAGCCTCGCGGCCGATGGCGGCGGCGACCTGCTCGACCAGCTCCGGGTCCCACGTCGCCCCCAGGGCCGACGACGTCGGGAACGCCGTGGCGGGCAGCGAGACGTCCGGCTCGGTCTCCCGCCGGACGCCGTGGGGCCCGTCGGACAGCCACACCGAGGGGACCCCGGCGCGCTCGACCGGCTTCGTCCGCCACCGGTCGAGGCCGGAGAGCAGCGACGCCTTCTCCTCCAGGGTCAGCGACGCCAGCACCGCATCGATGTCCACCTCAGCCCGCCACCGGCTCGAGGGTGATCGACAGCCGCAGCGGCCCGGCACGGAACCGGTGCTGCGGCAGGACGGCGGGGCCGCACGTGGCCGAGCCGAGGCCGTCCTGGCCGGCGTCCAGCTTCACGTGCAGCAGGCCGTCGGGCTCGAGCAGGTGGCGGTGGCGGGTCGCGGCCAGGTGGGCGTCGCTCCACGGCCGTACCGCCATGCCCACGGGCGGGTCGGCGGCGAGATCGAGGCCGCCGCCCTCCCAGGTGATGCGGGCGCGCTGCACGTCGGCCCGCCGGCCGTTCTCCTGCGGGACGACGTACGGCGTCTGCAGGTCGGCGACGGTCGAGCGCCACAGCCCCGTGCGCACGGCCGCATACGAGTCGGCGTAGGCCTCGCCCGGCCCGCTGCCCAGCCACTCGACCTGCGCCGCCGGTGCACCGGGGCAGGGCAGCGCCAGCGCGAAGCCCGCCGAGGGCAGCGTGCCGTGCCAGCTGCCCTGCGGCTCGATCGTCAGGTCGAGCCGCACCCGCGACCCGTCGGAGGTCCAGCGGTGCTCCACGCGGAAGCCGCTGGCGGTCGCGGCCCCCGCCGCACGCTCGACGACGACGAACGTGCGGCCGCCGTCCTCCACCGCCACGGAGTCCGTGCGGTGCACCAGGCGGTGCAGGCCGGCGAGCTCCCAGTAGAACAGCGCCGAGACGGGCTCGGCCCAGCCGACCGCGCGGTCGTTCTCGGTAGGCGCCCGCCACGCGTCGAACGCGGCTGACGCGATCGCGACGCCGCCGAGGCCGACCAGCCGGCCCACGGCGTCGAAGCGGGCCGGGCCGAGCACCCAGCCCTCCCCGTCGCGCTCCGCCTCCGCGGTCGCCACCCATGGGCTCGAGGGTGCCGACGAGAGCGCCAGCTCGCCGTGGCCGAGGCCGTGCCCTGCCAGGGCCCACGGCTCGTCGGCGGCCAGCACGGCCTCGACGTGCAGGACATACCTGCCGTCGCCGGCAGCTGCGGCTCGCGCGTCGGACGGGACGGGCACGACGGTCTCGTCGCCAGGAGCCAGCGCCGGCACGTCGAGGGCGCCGCCGGCCACCTCGTCGCCGTCGCGCTCGACCCACCAGCGGAAGGCGACGCCGTCGGTGCTGCGCACCTGGTAGCGGCTGCGCACGTGGATCCCGTCCGGCGAGGCGGTGATGCGCAGCGGCGCGTTCACCGCCGCGAGCTCGAGCAGACCGGGCGAGGGCGCGCGCTCGGGCAGCAGCAGGCCGTCGATCACGAACGAGCCGTCGTGCAGCACCTCGCCGAAGTCGCCGCCGTAGGCCGCGTAGCGGCGGCCGTGCTCGTCGGTCGCGGTCAGGCCGTGGTCGATCCACTCCCAGACCCAGCCGCCCTGGCAGCGCGGGTGGGCCTCGAACAGCGCCTCGTACTCCGCGAGGCCGCCGGGGCCGTTGCCCATCGCGTGCGCGTACTCGCACAGCACGAACGGCTTCGCGCGGCGGGCCGCGTCCTGCGCGGGGTCCGGCAGCGGGTCCTCCTCCTGCCGGCCGATGGCGTCCACCTCCGCGTGGGAGGCGTACATGCGCGAGTAGACATCGGTGAAGGCCGTGGCGTGGTCGGGCTCGTAGTGCACGGGCCGGCCGGGGTCGCGGTCGTGCACCCAGGCCGACATCGCCGCGAGGTTGCGGCCCACCCCCGCCTCGTTGCCGAGCGACCACAGCACGACGCTGGGACGGTTCTTGTCGCGCTCGACGGTGCGGCGCATGCGGTCGAGGTACTGCTCCTCCCACCGCGGGTCGTCCGACGGGTTGCCGGCCCAGCCCTCGAGCTCGAAGCCGTGCGTCTCGAGGTCGCACTCGTCGACGACGTAGAGGCCGTAGCGGTCGCACAGCTCGAGGAAATGCGGGTGCGGCGGGTAGTGCGAGGTCCGCACCGCGTTGAGGTGGTGGCGCTTCATGAGCAGGACGTCCTGCTCCATCACCTCGCGGGTGACCGCACGGCCGAGCTCGGGGTGGAACTCGTGGCGGTTGGCGCCGCGGAACAGCACGCGCGACCCGTTGACCGTGATGACGCCGTCGATGATGGCGACCGTGCGGAAGCCGACG
The DNA here is from genome assembly GCA_020161245.1 of Actinomycetota bacterium. Classification (GTDB taxonomy): domain Bacteria; phylum Actinomycetota; class Actinomycetes; order S36-B12; family CAIYMF01; genus Longivirga. The sequence continues at coordinate 61,113 of JAIUOK010000026.1, forward strand.
TCGAGGTGCACCGACTCCTGCGGGCCGACGACCGCGGCGGCGTACAGGCGCGGTACCTCGGCCGACCACGGCTCCACCGCGATCACGGCCGTCTCCCCCGCCGCGATGTCGATCCCCAGCTCGTCGATGCGCACGCGCACGTCCGACGGCTCGCTGCCGTCCTCGAGCACCACGTCGGCCCGGAACGTGCCGCGGCCGGTCAGGTGGTCGTAGTCGGCGTGCACCTCGACGTCGAGGATGCCGCGCTCGGGGCGGTGCATCAGCCGCACCTCGCGGAAGATTCCGGACAGCCACCACTGGTCCTGGTCCTCCAGGTAGCTGCCGGACGACCACTGGTGCACGCGCACGGCGACGAGGTTGGGGCCGGGGCGCAGCGCGTCGGTGATGTCGAGCTCGACGGGGAGCCGGCTGCCTGTCGACCGGCCGATCTCGACGCCGTTGACGCCCAGCACCAGGCAGGAGTCGACGCCCTCGAACCGCAGCACCCACCGGCCGGAGGCGAGATCGTCCGCGCCGAGCCCGACCGTCCGCCGGTACTCGCCGGTGGGGTTCTCGTCGGGCACCCGGGGCGGGTCGATGGGGAACGGGTAGCGCACGTTCGTGTACGCGGGAGCGCCGTAGCCGTGCAGCTGCCAGTGCGACGGCACGGGGATCGTCGCCCAGCCGTCGCCCGGGTCGTCGAGCTCGACACCGGTCTCCACCGTGGGCGACCACGAGAACCGCCAGTCGCCGTCGAGCGGGATCTCCCTCGCGTCGGTGCGCAGGTACGAGCGCGCAGGGCGCGCACCTGCTGTGCTGGGCACGAGGGCGCCGGGCTCCGAGGCGATGGTCATGCAGTGTCCGTCCGCGAGATCGACAGCAGCCACGACGAGGCGGGGCTGTTGGCTTTGAGGTGCAGCCCCTCCATCATGAGATCCGCACCCCGGGCGCGTCCCGCCGAGGGGAGGTCCGACGCGTCGGCGTCCGGCCCGAGCAGGACGACGTCGTAGTGCGCGTCGGGGTCGAGCGCCCGCGGCCTCAGCACGGTCGAGCCGTCCGCGCCGTGCAGCCGGAACGCGGCCACGAGCGCACGGTCGGCCCCGCCGAGCTGGAACGCCGGGAACCGCTTGCCACTGCGGAGCGCCGGCTTGCGGCGCTTGCCGAAAAACTCGGCATCGAGCCCGTGCTGATCCAGCCGGCCTGAAACCCCGCCGCCCGCTTCCCCGTAGCTTCGCCCGAACACGACAGAACAGGCCGGCCCAGACCGGTTGGGGAGGATGCGATGGACGATGTCCCGCGGCCAGCGATGGCGCACGACCCGGAGAGCGCGCGAGGACCGCTGGTCTATCGTCAGACGATATGGACCCGCGTCACGCACTGGGTCTGGGCGGTCTCGCTGTTCTTCCTGATGCTGACCGGCCTGCAGATCTTCAACGCCCATCCCGCGCTTTACATCGGCGACCAGTCCGGCTTCCAGTTCGAGAACCATGTGCTGGCGATCTACGCCGAGAAGACTGACGCCGGGACAAAGGGTTACACGGAGATCCTCGGAAACAGATTCGAGACGACAGGTTTGCTCGGCATTTCCGGGGATCGCCCGGCGCAGCAGCGCGCCTTCCCTTCCTGGGCGACGGTGCCGACCGGCCAGAACCTTGCCACCGGTCGCGTCATCCACTTCTTTTTCGCCTGGGTGCTGGTCGGCACGCTCGCCGTCTGGGCCATCGCCGGCCTCCTCAACGGTCACCTCCGCCGCGACCTCGTCCCCACGCCGAAAGACCTTCGCGCCCTGCCCAGAGACATCGCCGATCACGCCCGGCTCCGGTTCCACCATACCCGCGACTACAACACGCTTCAGAAGCTCGCCTATGCAGGCGTGCTGTTCGTCGCGCTGCCGGTGATGATCCTGACAGGGCTCTGCATGTCGCCCGGCGCAAACGCCATGCTGCCGTGGCTGCCGGAGCTGTTCG
>JAIUOK010000027.1 GCA_020161245.1 Actinomycetota bacterium
GTTAGCGAGTAGTGGCGCTCGATGACCCCGAGGATGCGCCCCGCCCGGATGATCGGGATGGCCTCGACCGGCGCCGGTCCGGCGATGCCGCGGTCGGCGATGACGCCGCGGGCGGCGATCGCGCGGTCGAGCAGCGGACGGCGTCCCCGCGCCACGAACTGGCCCACGACGTCGTCGAACAGGGTGGTGGGGCCGGTCGTCGGCCGCACCTGGTCGGCGGCGACGAAGCCGCCGCCGTGCCACGTCGGCAGCCACAGCACGAGGTCGGCGAAGGCCAGGTCGGCGAGCAGGGTCCAGTCGCGGACGAGCGACCGCAGGTGGTCGAGGTCGGCGTCGCCGAGGTCGGTGCGCTCGCTCGCGACGTCGTCCAGCCTGGCCACGGGGCAACGCTATCCCGCACGCCCGGCGGCCCAACCTGTTGGACCCGGCGCCGCGCGCTTGCCAGGCTGGACGCCCACGACGACGGGGAGGACCGATGACTGCGGGAGCAGTGCGGGTGGCACGGCCGGCGACGGCCTTCGAGTTCCTCGAGCGGTCGGCGTCCCTGCGCGCAGCCGACCCGGTGCGCACCAACGTGCTGGGCTCGGTCGCGACGGGGGTGGCCCAGGGGCGCCGCTACGAGCGCGAGCACTGGTTCCTGCTCGAGCAGGCCGGCGGCGTCGTCGGCGCCGCCCTCTGGACCGTCCCCTACCGGCTGCTCGTCGGGCCGATGCCCCTCGAGGCGGCGGCCGAGCTCGGCGCCCACGTCCGCGCCATGGACGAGCAGCCGGCCGGCGTCATCGGCCCGGCCGAGGTGGCAACCGCCGTGGCCGACGGAGGCGGCTGGACAGCCACGCAGGTGATGCTCGAGCGCATCCTGGTGCTCGGCGAGTACACGCCTCCCCCGCCGGTGCCCGGGTCCGCGCGAGCCGCTGTCGAGGACGACGCCGACCTCGCCACCGACTGGCTCGTCCGGTTCTGCGAGGACGCCGGCACGTCGATGCCGGACCCGCGCGAGAACTTCCTGTCGCGGCTGTACGCGTACCGCTTCTGGGAGGTCGACGGCGAGCCCGTGTCGATGGCCGCGCACGCGCCGCTCGTCGACACCCCGGCCGGCGCGGTCGCGCGCATCGGCCCGGTGTTCACGCCGCGCGAGCACCGGCGCCGCGGCTTCGCCGGCGCGATCACGGCGAGCGTCGTCGAGCACGTCCTGCCGCAGGTCTCCACGGTGATGCTGTTCACCGATGCGGCGAACCCGACCTCCAACGGCGTCTACGAGCGGCTCGGCTTCCGCGCCGTCGCCGAGGTGGTGGATCTCGACCTCGGATGAGGCTGGCGCACCCCTCGTTACCCATGGGTAGGTTGTCGCCCATGACCGAGGAGCAGACCCGCACCCTCAACACCCACGGCGGCCGCCACGCGGTCGAGGCCGCGCTCGGGCACGGCGTCGGCACGATGTTCACGCTGTCGGGCGCCCACGTGTTCCCGCTCTACGACGCCGCTGTCGGCGGCAAGCAGGGCGTGGAGGCGGGCGAGGGGCCGATGCGCCTCGTCGACGTGCGCCACGAGCAGACCGCGGTCTTCGCGGCCGAGGGGCTCGCGAAGCTCACGCGCACTCCCGGCCTCGCCGTGGTCACCGCCGGGCCGGGCGTCACCAACGTCGTCAGCGGCATCACCACCGCGCACTTCAACGGCTCGCCGCTGGTCGTGCTCGGCGGCCGGTCGCCCGACAACCGCTGGGGCTCAGGCGCTCTGCAGGAGCTCGACCAGCCGCCGCTGCTGGCACCGGTGACCAAGCGCGCGGCGACGCTGCACGACACGGCGTCGATCGGCGCGGAGGTCTCGGCCGCGTTCACGCTCGCGGCGTCGCCGCACCGCGGCCCGGTGTTCCTCGACATCCCGATGGACACGCTGTTCTCGTGGGCCGACGTGCCGGTGGCCGCCGCCCTCGCGCCGGCGGCTCCTGAGCCCGACGCCGACGACGTCGACGAGGTGGCGCGGCTGCTGTCGGAGAGCGAGCGCCCCGTGCTCGTGCTCGGCGGCGACGTGTGGGCCGGCCGCGCGGAGGGCGAGGCGCTGCGGCTCGTCGAGCTGCTCGGCGTCCCCGTGATCGCCAACGGCATGGGCCGCGGCGTCGTGCCGGCCGGCCACCCGCTGCTCGTCACGCGTGCGCGCGGAGCAGCCTTCGGCGGCGCCGACCTCGTGGTCGTCGTCGGCACGCCGCTGGACTTCCGGCTCGGCTACGGCGTCTTCGGCGGCGGCGAGGGCGCGGCGCCGGCCCGCGTCGTGCACGTCGTCGACGACGCGTCGCAGCTCTCGCGCACGGCGTCGACCGAGGCCGTCGTCGTCGGCGACCTGCGGCTCACGCTGGGCGCGCTGGCCGAGTCGGTCGAGCACCTCGTCCGGCGCCCGTCGTACGACGCGTGGGCCGAGCAGCTGCGCGGCATCGCGGCGTCGGCCGTCGCCAAGGACGCCGCAGACCTCGGCAGCGACCGCGACCCCGTGCACCCGGCGCGCATCTACGGCGAGCTGCTGCCTCGGCTGGCCGACGACGCCGTCGTCATCGGCGACGGCGGCGACTTCGTGTCGTACGCCGGCAAGTACGTCGAGCCCAAGCGCCCGGGCGGCTGGCTCGACCCGGGCCCCTACGGCTGCCTGGGCACCGGCCTCGGCTACGCGATCGCGGCGCGTGTCGCCCGTCCGTCGAGCCAGGTCGTGCTCCTGCTCGGCGACGGCGCAGCCGGCTTCTCGCTCATGGACGTCGACACCCTGGTGCGCCACAACCTGCCGGTGGTGATGGTGGTGGGCAACAACGGCATCTGGGGCCTGGAGAAGCACCCGATGCAGTTCCTCTACCAGTACGACGTCGCGGCCGAATTGCGCCCCGGCACGCGCTACGACGAGGTGGTCAAGGCCCTCGGCGGCGACGGCGAGACGGTGTCTGGCCCGGACGAGATCGGCCCGGCGCTCGACCGCGCCTTCGCCAGCGGCGTGCCCTACCTCGTCAACGTCCTCACCGACCCGGCCATCGCCTACCCGCGCAACACCACCGGAGTCTGAGCGTCCGCGTGTCACAGCCCCGTTGTGCCAGGTCCGCTGACCCGAGCGGGCCATGACGTCGTCGGGCGCCGTCCCCGGTGGCCGGGACATCCGGTGCACCAGGGTCGCAGCGGTCCTCGACCCAGGGCCACGGTTCGCCCAGCGCGGGGGTAACGGGGCCCCGGCCCAGCCACGGGGGTGGCGCCATGGACCGACGCAGGATCGTCGCAGCGGCCGCAGCAGCGGGCATCACGGGAGCGCTGGTCATCGCCGCGCCCTCGGCACAGGCCGCGCCGGGCGACATCGAGCATGTGTCGCGCGACGACGGTAACCAGGCCTTCGAGCAGTCCGTGCCGATGCAGTCGCAGGACATCAGCGCAGACGGGTCCGTCCTCTTCCAGGCGATACCGCAGGGTCGAGGGTTCTTTGGTCTGTTCGTACGACGCCCCGACGGAACGGTCCTGCGCGCGGACTCCGATGCGGCTGGCAACGCAGCCTCAGGACCCGGCTTCGTCGGGAGATCAGCCATCTCCGACAACGGCCGCTATGTCGCGTTCCGGTCCGAGAGCCCGACCTTCGCTCCGATCGATGGCAGAACGCACATCGTCGTCAAGGACCTCCAGTCCGGCGCGGCCACCGTCGTGGCCGATGGCGGGGCCTGGCCGGACAAGTGCGCCTGGAGCTCGGGCAACGACGCCATAGAGGTGGCCGACGGCGCAGACGTGGTGGCCTTCGAGACCGCCGCTGCGCTCGATCCGACGGATACCAACGGCGTCTGCGACATCCACATCTGGAGCGCTGCGACCGGCACGGCCGAGCGCGTCACGTCGGGCGATGTCTCGCAGTACGGGCTCGGGAACAGCCTCCTCGCGCTCACGCCCGACGGGCGGAGGGTGCTGTATCGGTCGGACGTGGACAGCCCGCGCACCTTCGACCTCGTCAACGGCGATCTGTGGCTCCTCGACACCGCGACGGGCCAGCGCACGCTGCAGTCCGCCGCCGCCGACGGCACGCCGCTACCCCACGGCATTTCGCGCGGCGATGTCACCGATGACGGATCGCTGGTGGTCTTCGCGAGCAGCGACGACCCGACAACTCTGGCACCTGGTCTTCCTCGCGCGTGGATCCGCAGCACCGCCGGCGGCGCGATCACCTCGTTGGACGCGCCCGGCGCCACGACGCCGATGTACTACCCGGTGATCAGCGGGGACGGGCGGGTCATCGCGGCCGACATCGACTGGGACTGGCTGACGACCGGGACCGGCGGCGCTACTGCGGACGTGGGTGTGTACACCGTGGCCGACGGCACCTGGCAGCTGGCGTCTCATGTGCTCGGGGATCCGGAGTCGGACGGCAACGGGCAGTCGGGCTCGGCAGCAGTCTCCGCGGACGGCGGGCACGTGGCGTTCCAGTCGTGGGCGACCGACATGGTGGCCGACTACCCGGCCTCGGGCGCGCGCAAGATCTTCAGCTACGAGGTGCTTCTCGCGACGGCGCCGAATCCCGATCTCGATGGTGACGCGATCCTCGACGTCGTCGACCAGGACGGCGGCACCGGGGCCTCGCCGGGCGCGTTCCGCGACACCGTCGACGCGAGCCCCGACACGTTCGGGACGATCACCTCGAAGCCGGCAGACATGACGGTGTCGGTGTCCGACGAGCCCGACCCCGAGGGCGTCCGCGTCGTCACGACGTCGCCGTCGGGCATCGGGTCCGCGCGCATCTCGCTGTGCGGCCTGCTCTCCGTGACCGTGCGCGCCAACACCACGGCCGTGTTCACGTGCGGCAGCGTCACCATGCGGGTCGTCGACGGCGGACCCGTCGAGGCAGACCTCGGCAACGGGACGCTCGTGACGATCCCGGCAGGCTCGACGACCTGGATCGACAGCAGCGGCACGGGGTACGTCGTGGACGTCGTCGCAGGGGCTCCGGCCGTGATCAGCAAGGACGGCACGACGGCGACGGTCGGGGTCGACGACCCGGTGCGCACGGTCCAGCCCTGGGTCTTCACCGGGTTCGGCGCGCCTGTGCGCAACGACTCGCTCAACGTCGTGGAGCGTGGGGATGTCGTGGCCCTGTCCTGGACCTTGTCGTCCGGCGGCTCGCCGGTGACGACGCTGCGCAGCGCGACGGCGACCTTCGTCCCCGGCGCCTGCTCCCCGTTGCGCGAGAACAAGGTCAAGGGGTCTGATCTCAAGGCGGGGAAGCTCGTCGTCCTCAAGGGCGGCAAGTACCAGCTTGGCTGGAAGGCCCCCAGGACCAAGGGGTGCGGCCAGCTCCGTCTCGACATCGGGGACGGCGTCCTGCACACGGCGGAGTTCCGGATCCGCTGACCCGGTCCCGCACGCCGAAGGGGGCACGGACCTGGCGGTCCGTGCCCCCTTCGGCATAGGCGTGTCGCGCGCTGCTACCAGCAGAGCGACTTGAGGAGCGGGTAGGGGTCGACCGCGGCCGACTCGCCGCCGGACTTCCAGTACTCGAAGTGCAGGTGCACCGCGCCCGGGCTGCCGGTGTCGCCCATGTACCCGATCACCTGGCCGCGCTTCACACGGGAGCCGGAGCCGACGGTGATGGAATCCATGTGGCCGTAGTAGAACTTCGAGCCGCTGATGCCCTGCTGCACGATCCGGATGGCGCCGTTGCTCTGGCGGCCGGCGCGGATGATCGTGCCGGACTCGATGGCCAGGATCGGCATGCCCCGCGGGCCCATGAGGTCGACGCCCTGGTGCAGGTGGCCGGCGCGCTGCGCGCCCCAGCCGGAGCCGAACTGCGAGCCGGGCGCCGGGCAGACGCGCCCGGAGGTGACGGGGGCCGACGGCGCGGGAGCCGACGAGCGCGAGCGCGAGGACGACGTCGTGCGGGCCTTCTTCGGCGCCGGCGTGTACAGCGCCTGCCAGGTGAGCGCGCCGACGTAGCCCTTGGCGGGCAGGCCGCGCCACTCCTGGAAGGCCTTGACCTTGGCCAGCGTCATCGGCCCGTAGAAGCCGGTCACCTTGATGCCCAGGCGCTTCTGCAGCCGCTTGACGGCGGCGTGGCGGGCACCGGGCTCGAGGGCGGGCATGCCCTGCCAGACGATCGGACCGACGAAGGTGGGCTTCGGCTTGGCGGGCGCCGACGTGCGGCTGCTGCTGCGGCTCGCCGTCGTCGCGCGCGTCTCGGCAGCCGGCGCGGTCGCCGAGAACAGCCGCGACTGGGCCGCCAGCGAGCGCTGGAGCGAGGCGCTGGAGCGAGCCGACGTGTCGGTGCCGCCCGTGCCCGCCGGAGCGGCCGCGGCGGAGGGGACGGCGTCGTTGCCGCTCGCGGACACGATGCCGAGCCCGGCGACGACAACGGCCACGGCGGACGCCATGGCCACAGCGCGCGTCCGAGGACGTGCAGACCAACCCTGCATGGGTGGAACCTCCGGCCACGCCTGCGGGGTCAGCTGTCGGGTTCGGCCGTCGGAGGCTGGCCGGCCGGCCCGGAGGCCGGCTTCACCCCAAGGCCGCCTGGGTGCTGCGGCCGGGAATGGGTCCCCCGCTCCTGCCCAGGGAGCGGTGCGTGTGGGGTGCGTGGCTGGTGGGCAGGACTCGGCGTTCTCGCCCGCACCGGCCGCCCGCTGCTCCGGACGGCTGCTGGGACGATAACAGGACGATTACGCTCACCGGAACCGCTCGTCGGGTTTCCGCCACCGTCCCGGCATGTGAGACATCGCACGCCGCCCCTTCCGGAGGACCTCCCCCGCGTGACCAGCCCCGCCCCCGCACCCGACCTCCAGATCCGGCCCCTGCGGGCCGACGACGACGCGGAGGTGGCCGCGGTGGCCGCTCTGCTGGCCGATGCCTACCGCGACATGGGCCACTTCGACGCCAACCCGGCCTACGAGGAGTCGGTGGTCGACGTCGCCGGCCGGGCGCAGCGCGACACCGTGCTGGTGGCCGTCCGCGGCGACGACGTCGTGGGGACGGCGACGGTGGCCAGCGCGCACTCCGGCACCGCCGAGCTGGCCACCGGTGACGAGACCGAGCTGCGCTACGTCGGAGTCCGGCTCGACGTCCAGGGCGGCGGCATCGCCACGGCGCTCGTGGCTGCCGCCGAGGACGCCGCGCGTTCGCTGGGCAGCCCCAGGATGGTGATCAGCGTGATCTCTTGGAACACCAAGGCCGAGCGGCTCTACGAGCAGCTCGGCTACCTCCGCGACGACGCCCGCACGTGGTGGCCGGTCCCCACGGTCGAGCTCGTCGTCTCCACCAAGGAGCTCTGACCGACTACGCCGGCGGGCGCAGCCTCGACAGGAACCGCTCGCGGTCGACGACGACCCGCGTGACCTGCCCGCTCATGACGATGCGGCTGGCGCCGTCCGCGTCTGCCTCCTCGAGGGCCACCTCGAACCGCACGAGCCGGCCGTCGACGTAGCCGACCGACGCCCTGGCGACCACCGTCGCGCCGACCGCGGTGGCCGCCGAGTGCTCGACGTCGACCCTGCTGCCGACCGTGGTGTGCGAGGCGTCCAGCGCCGGAGCGACCGCCTCGACGGTCGCAGCCTCGAGCCACGCGACGGCCCTGGGCGTGGCCAGAACGGGCACGTCGCCGCTGCCGAGCGCGAGCGCTGTGTCGTCGTCGGACACGACGAACGACAGCGCAGCCGACATCCCGACCTCGATCGCAGGCATCACCCCATCAACCTAGAGCGCGCTGGGACGCGCCGTAGGCCGGGGCCGTGCGATCAGCTCGCGATGAGGCCGAGGCGGCGGAGCTCGACGGTGAGGTCGTGCGGGCTCGACGACGCAGCCATGGCGGCGTCGAGGGTGATGACGCCGTCGCGGAACAGCTCGGTGAGGTGCTGGTCGAAGGTCTGCATCCCGTAGAAGCCGCCCTCGGCGATGAGCTGGTGGATCGTGCTCGTCTTGTCGGGGTCGGCGATCGCGTCGGCCACGCGGCCGGTGTTGATGCAGATCTCCATCGACACGCAGCGGCCGAGGCCGTCGGCGCGCGGCACGAGGCGCTGGCAGATGATGCCGCGCAGCGCGCCCGCGAGCGTCAGACGGATCTGGGCCTGCTCGTGCGGCGGGAAGAAGTCGATGACGCGCGTGATGGTCTCGGTGGCGTCGGTCGTGTGCAGCGTCGACATGACGAAGTGGCCGGTCTCGGCGGCGGCGAGCGCAGCCTTCACGGTCTCCTGGTCGCGCATCTCGCCGACGAGGATGACGTCGGGGTCCTGGCGCATCGCGGCGCGCAGGGCGACGGCGAAGTCCTTGGTGTCGACGCGGACCTCGCGCTGGTTGATCATCGAGCGCTTGTCGATGTGGAGGACCTCGATCGGGTCCTCGATCGTGACGACGTGGACCTCGCGGTTCTGGTTGATGTTGTCGACCATGCCGGCGAGCGTCGTCGTCTTGCCGGAGCCGGTAGGGCCGGTCACCAGGACGAGGCCGCGGGGCTCGAGCGAGAGCGGGCTGAGGACGGCGGGCAGGCCGAGGTCCTGCAGCGGGATCGCGCCGATGGAGACGCGGCGGAACACCAGGCCGGCCGAGCCGCGCTGGCGGAAGGCGTTGACGCGGAAGCGGCCGACGCCCTCGATGCCGTACGCGAAGTCGGCCTCGCTGGTGCGGCCGAACTCGTCGATGAGATCGCTGCGCAGCACCTCGTGGACCATGTGCTCGGTGTCGGCCGCGGTGAGGTCGGGCACCTGGAGACGGCGCAGGACGCCGTCCACGCGGATGCGCGGGGGCGAGCCGACCTTGCAGTGCAGGTCCGAGCCGCCGGTCTCGACCAGGGCGCGCAGGAACGGGACGACGGAGACGGGCGGCCGCGGGCCGGCCTCGGACACCAGCGTGGTGACGGTGCTCGAGGACGGCGCGGGCGCCGGCGCCGCCGGCGCGAGGGTGGCGGTCCGCTCGGCGACCGGGGCGGGCGCCGGAGGAGTAGCGGGCGCGGCCGAGGCCACGGTCTGCAGCGGGGCCGCGGGGGCCGCCGGCGCGAGCGGCGCCGACGCGGCCGGCGCGGCCGGGGCGGCCGGGGCAGCGGGCGCCGAGGGCGCCGAGGGCGCAGCTGCGGGGGCCGCCGGGGCGGCAGGCGGGGCCGGGGTCGACGCAGCGGCGTCCGGCGGTCGCGGGGCCGCCGGGGCCGGGCTGAACGGCGTCGCGGACGACGGCGCAGCAGGGGCAGGGACGGCGGGGGGCGTGCCCGGGCCCGACGGCGGCAGCGGGCTGCCAGCCGACGGGGCAGCGTGGGCGGGCGCGCCGGTTCCGGCACCGGCCGCCGCGCGCGCGGGGTCGTCGATCTGCGTCACGGGAGGAGCATCGGCCGAACGGGTGCCAGCCTTGAGCCCCGGCTGAGGTGAGCCGGGCCCCAGGCCCGGGCCCGGCAGGACGCCCTCCCCGCAGGACGGTCGCGCGGGCTGCTAGGCCAGCACCACCAGGACGTCGCCCTCCTGGACGACGTCGCCCTCGCGGACCTTGATCTCGGCGACCGTGCCGCCGACCTCGGCGAGCACGGGGATCTCCATCTTCATGGACTCGAGCACGAGCAGCGTGTCGCCCGCGGCGACCTGGTCGGACTCCGCGACCACGACCTGCACGACGTTGGCCACCATCTCGGCGCACACCTCGGCTGCCACAGGTCCTCCTCCACGACGCCGCCCACGTGGCGACGGACGCCACATCCTGGCACGCCCACCCAGCCCCGCCCCGCACCCGGACCGGGACGTGCACGAGTAACTGGCGTTGTCATCGGTTCCGGCCCCGCGAAACCGACGACAACGCCAGTTACTCGCGGCCTGGAGGGGCTGACTACACGCTCACGGCGTCGCGCATGACGATCGCGGCGAGCATGTCGACGACGGCGGGGTCGTACTCGCGGTCGGTGCCGAGGGCGAGCCGCTCGAGCGCCTGCAGCTGGCGGTCGCTCTCCAGCGAGGTGCCGGCGAGGTCGTCGTAGGCGTTGCAGACCTTGATGATGCGGCTCTCGAGCGGCAGGTCCGGGTCGACCGAGCCGCGGCGCGGGCGGTACGGGTCGGACTGCCGCTCGACGATGTCCGCAACCTTGTCCAGCACGCCGGCCTGGGCGATGACCTCGGCGCCGTACTCGGCGATCTGGCGCTGGTCGAGCTGCGAGACCAGCGTCGTCGCGCCCCCGGGGATCGGCTCGGACAGCGAGAGCTGGCCGATGTCGTGCATGAGGGCGGCGTACTCGAGGTCGTCGAGGTCGCGCTGGGAGAGGCCCAGCTCGCGGCCGACGGTCACGGCAAGGTCGGCCACGCGGCGGGAGTGGCCGGTCTCGGTGTAGCCGCCGACCTCGGTGACCTTCGACAGCGACCGGATCGTCTGCAGGTACGTGGCCTGGATCGTGGCGTAGCGACGGAAGGAGAACTGGGTGAGCAGGAGCGGGATGGCGAAGATCGGGAGCGCCCAGAGCTTCATGCGCGGGTAGGACAGAGCGATGAGGACCCCGGTGGCGGCAATCGCCGACGCGATACCGATGAGGGCGCGGGCCTCGTCGACGACAGCGGTGCGGAACGGCACCCGCTCGTTCCCCGAGCGGATCGCTGCCGCGAGCAGGGCATCGGCGACGGACGCGATAGCCGCGACGAGTGCCGCCAGGATCGCCACCTTGCTGGCCTGCTCCTCCAGAGTGGTGGTGCTCTCCGGCACGGCCCAGACAAGCACCTGGTGCATCAGCCAGGACGCCAAGGCGGTCACCAGGATGCGTCGGGCGAGCTCGTCGACGTGGATGGCCCGGCGGGCGACCGCGCGCGGGAACGCACCGAGCAGCGAGCCGACGGTGACCACCGTGATCACGAGTGGCGTGGGCACGCCCTTCGCGCCGTCGATGCCGATCCAGAGCGGCAGCAGGGCGAAGGCGAGCGCGCCCGCGGACGCCAGGGGGGCGGACTCACGGCCGCCGGGCAGCGTCAGGCGCATGATCTCGCCGACGGCGATGAACAGTGCGAACGCGGCACAGGTCCTGAGCACTGCGTCGTCGGTGAACGTGTTCTGCCACAGCTCGCGCGAGTACACGACCGTGACGGCAGCGATGACCACGAGCCCGGCCAGGAACACCACGGGGCCGACCACGCGCATGTCCGGCTTCGGCTGACGCTGCACTGTCACTCACCTGCCCACGGCTTGCCGTCGTCGCGGCTCTTGGCCACGAGCTCGGCCAGCGAGTCGCGCGCCGTCGGGTCGTCGTCGTCGGAGCCGAACGTCGGCAGAGCCTCGGAGATAGGTGCCGGGATGATCTCGGGCAGGGTGTCGGTGACGTCCCAGCCGTGCGCCTCGATGGCCTCGATGAGCGCCTCGACCATGACCGGGTCGAACTGGCTGCCCTTGCAGCGACGCAGCTCGAGCACGGCGTCCTCGATGCTGCGGGCGCCGCGGTAGGAGCGGGTGGTGGTCATGGAGTCGAAGGCGTCGGCCACCGCGATGATCCGGGCGAACTCGGGGATCTCCTCGCCCTTGAGGCCCATCGGGTAGCCGCGGCCGTCGATGCGCTCGTGGTGGTAGTGGATGCCCTCGATGGCCTCGCCGAGGAACTCGAGCTCGCGGGTGATCTCGCGGCCCCGGGTGGGGTGCTGCTGGATCGCCTGGTACTCCTCGTCGGTGAGCTTGCCGGCCTTCTGCAGCACGCGGGTGGGCACGCCGAGCTTGCCGACGTCGTGCAGCGTGCCCGCGTAGCGCAGGGTGGTGACGCGATCCTCACGCATACCGGAGGCGCGTCCGATGAGCACCGAGGCCCGCGATACGCGCTCGGAGTGGCCGCGGGTGTAGAGGTCCTTGGTCTCGACCGCCTTGATGAGGGAGCGCATCGTCGCCTCGTAGGCGGCTTGGCGGGCAGCGAACTGGGCGAAGACCCACCGGGCGACCATGAGCGGCGCGAGGACCAGCACGGCGCTGATGGGGCCGGCGAACGACCAGACCACGGCGATGAGCAGGCCGAAGATCGAGTAGATGAACAGCGGGAGGGCCGACTCCGCCATCGTCCCGAACCACACGCGCAGCGGCGAGACGTGCTCGGTGAGGGCGATGACGGTGACCATCAGGATGGCGTTGACGGCCTCCATCACGAGAGCCGCGACCAGGATCGGGAAGACCACGGCACGGGCATCGAAGGTCTCGCCGTAGGAGATGGTCGCCCCGCCGAGGCCGGCGTAGGTCCAGGCGGCCACCCACGTGGCCAGCGCGAGCATGGCGGCGTTGAAGAGCTTCTTGAACAGCGGCAGCTTGGTGGTGCTCGGCATCAGGGCGGAGGCGCCCATCACCAGCGGGGCGCCGATCGGCCCGAGGAGGAGGACCGAGGCGATGCCCACCGGGACGTCGATGCTGATGGAGACCACCGGGGCATCCACCACAGCGCGGCGGAGTGGCGTGAGCAGCAGGTTCGCGACGAGCACGAGGAAGGACAGGCCCAGCACGGTGAGCCACTGGCTACGGCGCTCCGGCTGGGTCAGGAGGTAGGCGTCGACGGCGACGAGGACGGACCCGGCGAGCACGACGGCAGCGACGTACAGCCGCGCGCCGAACGGCAGCTCCCGCATGTCGTGCCTCCCCGAACCCACGGCCCCCGGATGAAGACGTCGGCAGGATCGGGATCGGCAGCAGAAGGCCGAACTTGAACCTCTGAGGCCGGTGACGTTACTGACTGGTCAGCCTGTCAGAACGCCGGACCCGATCAGGTCCAGCGCCAGCCGGCCTCAGCGCCGAGCATGCGCTCGACGACAGAGACGATCTTCTTCATTGTGCTGGATCAGCTCCTCGCGAGTGATGTCACGGGCACCGCTGATCGCCCGTGCATGCTCCGCTCCGCTCGCGAAAGTGCTCCCGGGGCGTCCGAGGACAGCTCCGGGCCCTGCCGAGATTCCCGTGGACCCGCGTAACGGCTGCGCCGAGGGTGCCTCCGCGCGCGCGTCCACAGCCGTCCCTCTCCCTCGGCTGCCGATCCCGTTCCTGCCGCTGTTCAGTTCTCCATCCCGGGCTTGGGCCCGGATCCTTGCTCCGACCGCACCCGCACGCTCGTCGATCTCCGCCGAGCGTGCGCAGGCGTGCCGCCCTCCGGACAGGGGGTCCGTCCCGAGGGGCCGCCCACACTGTTTCAGCAGGGGTGGGTGTTACGTCAAGGGTCTTGTGTCCGATTTCTCCCCATCGTGATCCGCTGGAGAGCAACCCGAGCATCACCCGCGGGACAGGCCTTGCGCCTCGTCCGTCCGGGTGATGACTGTCCGTGGTCGCATCCCTCGTTCGGATCACTGCGGCGTTGCACCGATGACGCTGCGTGCCCCCCTCGTTAGGGTCACGGCAGAGCGCGGGACCCACCGGACAGCCATCTCCGGGGATCGGGGCCCGCCGGGCAGCGCGAGAGGGGGCTGCACGAGCGATGTCCGGCCACCGCCGCAGCCCGTCCTACGACCAGGTCGTCGAGGCCCTGCTCGCTGTCGCCCCGGGCCTGGCCACCGACAAGTTCGACGCCGAGCTCGCCGCCGCCGAGGCCCAGGGCCGGGTCAGCGGCCCCACCGCGCGCACCCTGCGCTGGTGGCAGCGCCAGAGCACCGACGAGCTGCGGGAGCACATCCGCGCCACGCTGCCCCAGGTGCTCGTGGTGCTGGCCGAGAGCCTCGCCGAGGCCCAGGACGCCGTCGACGCCTCCGAGGCCGCCTGGGACGCCGCCCAGCCCGCGCCCCAGGACGACGAGGACGACGAGGGCGGCGCGCCCACCGGCACCGACCCGTTCCCCCCGCCGCCGCGCGGCGGCGGCAGCACCGGCCCCACGCACCCTGCGCCGCCCGTGCAGGGGGGCGCCGACGTCATCCCGTTCGGCCCGCCGTCCGACGCCGGCCGCGGCCCGGTCGACAGTGCGCCCACCCAGCCCGGCGCCGACGGCCGGCGCCCCGAGCCCGACCGCACTCCCGACCACGACCGCCCCGGGCCCGGGTTCACCAGCCACCTCTCCCCCGTCCCGGCGCCGCGCCCCGCCGAGCCGCTGGTCCGTCCGGGCGGTGCTGCCCCCGGCACGGACGCCGTCCCCGGCGCGCCCGCGCCCCGGCTGCTGGGCAGCGGCCTTAGCGTTCTGGGCGAACCCCTGCGACCGGAGGATCGATGACCGCCCTGCACCTGTTCCCCGAGCTCGAGGACTCCCTTCGCCGGGTCCCCGGCGTGCGGAAGGCCCGGGTCGTCACCGACGGGGAGGGGCGGCCTACGGAGATCCACGTGATCACCGACACCCGCAAGCCGCCGAAGGACTTCGTCCGCGACGTGCAGGCGGTCGCGCTCACCCACTACGACCTCGCGCTCGACCACCGGATCGTCAGCGTGGTGCAGATGGACGAGACCGAGGCCGACTCCGTCGACGTCGGCGACGCGACGCCGGCCGCGGAGGAGCCGGTGTCGCCGTCGCAGGCCGACCCGCGCCCGGCGCTGACGAGCATCAACGTCATGCGCCAGAACGGCGACGCCGTCGTCACGGTCACCCTCGGCATCAGCGGCATGCTGTTCACCGGGCAGTCGCAGGGCCCGGCCGCGCCCGTGCACCGGCCGCGCATCGTCGCCCAGGCCACCCTGCAGGCGCTCACCGACCTGCTGGGCATCCCCGCCCAGGTCGAGAGCTCCCAGGTGGTCGAGGCCGGACTGCGCGAGGTCGCGCTCTCCGTCATCACGCTGGAGATCCCCCGTCTCGGCGAGCAGGTGCTGTGCGGCAGCGCGCTCGTCCGCGGCGACGAGGAGGACGCCGTGGCGCGCTCGGTCCTGGCCGCCGTCAACCGCAAGCTGTCGGGCTGATCCCTCCCGGACCGCCATGGACGACGCCGCCTTCCACCGGATCCCCGGGGTCCAGCACGTCCGCGTCGTCCTCGACCTGCAGGGCCGCCCGCGGGAGATCCACGTCGTCACCGATACCTCGAAGCCGGTGAAGCAGTTCGTCCGCGACATCGAGGCCGTGGCCGCCGCCTACTACGACGAGCCAATCGACCGCCGCATCATCAGCATCGTCCAGCTCGAGGACGAGGCCGGGCCCGCCGCCGGCGCCGCCGGGGACCAGGCCGGCGACGACGCGGCGCCTGCGGCGCCCCTGGTCGCGCCCCGCCCCCGGCTGGACTCCCTCGTCGTGCTGCGCGAGGGGCTCGACGCCCACGCCCGGGTCACGCTCGTCGTCGACGACCTCGTGTTCGAGGGGTCCGCGTCCGGGCCCGCCGGGTCGGCGCACCGGCCGAGGCTGGTCGCCGAGGCCACGCTCGCCGCGCTGGCCGAGCTGCTCGGCATCCCGGCGCAGGTCGAGAGCGCGCAGGTGGTGGAGGCCGGCGCCCGCGAGGTCGCCCTCGCTGTCATCACCCTGCAGGTGCCGCGCCTGGGCGCCCACACCTCGTGCGGGTCGGCCATGCTGCGCGGCGACGCCGAGGACGCCGTCGCGCGGGCCGTGCTGGCCGCGGTCAACCGCAGGCTGTCGGGCTAGGGCCGTGGCGATCGAGGGGGCCGGGGGCTGGCGCATCGAGTCGATGCGGGTGACCACCGACGGCGACGGCCATGTGGTCGCCGTACGCGCGCAGGTCAGCGGCGACGTGCCGCCCTCGCGCGAGGTGCTGCGCGCCGTGCAGGCCGCGCTGCTCGCCCAGCACGGGCACCCCGGCGACGGCGTCGACGTTGAGGTCGAGCACCTCGACGGCCCCGACGCCCCGCAGGCCGAGGTGTCGCCGCTCGTGCACGAGGCCGCCCGGCCGGCGCGGGCCGTGCGCTTCGGCGGCCTGTCGGTGCACCGGTCCGGCGACCAGGCCCGCGTGGCCGTCGACCTGCTCGTCGACGACGAGGTCGTCACCGGCGAGGCCGAGGGCCGGGCCACCACCGCCGCCCGCCCCCGCCTCGTGGCCGAGGCCGCGCTCGCAGCGGCCGCCGACATCGCCGGCGTCGACGCCCTGCTGGAGTCGGTCACCTGGCACGTGCTCGGCCGCCACGACGTCGTCGTGGTGGTGCTGCGGGTCGAGGAGGCTGTCGGCGCCCGGCTGCTGTGCGGCAGCGCGCTCGTCGACGACGACGAGGAGCGCGCCGTGGCCCTCGCCCTCCTCTCCGCGGTCGACCGCCGCCTCTCCGGCTGACCCGTCGCCGAAAGCAAAGGACCCGGTCCCCCAGGGGGTCCGGGTCCTCGTCGTCCTCGACGCTCAGGCGTTCGGACGGTTGCCGTGGTTGGCGCCGCTCTTCTTGCGGGTGCGGCGCTTGCGGGCGCGCTTGCTCATCGGAACTCCTGAGGATGGGTCGTACGTCTGCGGGCGATCCTCCCACACGGTGCCGCTGCGGGAGAAATGGCGGCGGCCCGCCCGGGGTCACTCCGACCAGCGGACCTCGGTGACGTCGGTGACCGAGGTGACGGTGAGGCCCGGCTCGGAGGTGACGGTCACGGCCCGGATCCGCGACAGGACGCGGTCGCGGACGTCGTCCGGGCACGGCTCGCAGCCGCACGACCGGGCGATGAGGACCTTGACCTCCTCGTAGACGCCGGCCTCCTGCAGGCAGGGGGTGCACTCGTCGAAGTGCTGGGCGAGGCGGGCCTTGTCGTGCTCGGACATCTCGCCGTCGAGATAGGCCGAGACCGTCTCCAGGACCTCGCTGCACGGCGTCTCGTGGGGGTTGCCGCAGCTCATGACGCGCCTCCGTCCACAGCGCTGGTGGAACCGCCCGCGCCGGCCGGGATGAGGCCGCGCTCGCGGGCGTAGTCGTCGAGCAGCTCGCGCAGCTGCTTGCGCCCGCGGTGCAGGCGCGACATCACGGTGCCGATGGGCGTGCCCATGATCTCCGCGATCTCCTTGTAGGCGAAGCCCTCGACGTCGGCGAGGTAGACCGCGATGCGGAAGTCCTCGGGCAGGGCCGCCAGAGCGTCCTTGATGTCGGAGTCGGGCAGGCGGTCGAGCGCCTCGGCCTCCGCGGAGCGCAGGCCGGTGGAGGTGTGCGCCTCCGCCCGGGCCATCTGCCAGTCCTCGACGTCGTCGGTGTTGGACTGCAGCGGCTCGCGCTGCTTCTTGCGGTAGCCGTTGATGAAGGTGTTGGTGAGGATCCGGTAGAGCCACGCCTTGAGGTTCGTGCCGTCCTTGTACTGGTGGAAGGCGGAGAACGCGCGGACGTAGGTCTCCTGCAGGAGGTCCTCGGCGTCGGCCGGGTTGCGGGTCATCCGCAGCGCGGCGGAGTACAGCTGGTCGAGGTAGGGCAGGGCGTCGCGCTCGAAGCGGGCGGTGCGCTGCTCGGGGGTCTCGTCCGCGGTCGCGGTGGAGCTGCCGCCGTCGGACAGGTCCTCGGCGAGCTCGTCGGTGACGGCGTCGGCCGCCTCGTCCTGTGAGGTCATCACCAGCGAGGGTAGTGGTCCGGACGCCCCGCCGACCTGCTGCGGCAGCTCGAGACGGTCCTCCGGCACGGTGAGCACCAGCACGCGGTTCCCTCCCACAGGTCCCCTGGCGGGGCGGACGCCCGACCACGGGGTGGAACGCAGCCGCTACGGCAGGGCATTCCCGCTACCCGTCGATCGCCCTCCGGACGGCGTCGAGCGCGGCCTCCAGCAGCACCGGCCCGGGCTCGGGGGCGCTCTTCACGGCCTTCAGCCCGTGGTCGGCGCCGACCACCGGGACGACGACCGCGCGCGGGTCCGCGAGCGCCACGGCGTCCGGGCCGCCGAAGGAGTCGCGGTCGCCCTGGGCCACCACCACCGGCAGGCCGGCGTCGAGCGGCACGGCCAGCTCGGACCGGCGCACGGCCAGGGACGCGGCCGGGTCCTTCGACGGCGGCGACAGCGGGAAGGCCAGGAGCAGGACGCCGGCCGAGTCGAGCTGCACCGACGTCCGGCACGCGACGCGGGCACCGGCGGACCGGCCGCCGACGATCAGCGGCAGCGACGCCGATCCGCGCAGCGCCCGGCGCGCTGCGGGCACGGCCGCGAGCCAGGCGATGTCGAGCGTGGGCGGCGGCGCGGCGACCTTGCGTCCGGCCAGCACCCAGGGCTGGTCGACGAGGACCACGGAGACCCCGTGCGGAGGCAGGTCGCGGGCGAGGCCGAGCAGGTCGAGGGTGTCGGTGCCGCGGCCGGCCCCGTGGCCGAGCACGACGACGGCGCGCTGCGACGGCGCCCGGTGCACGTGCAGGCGCGCCGGGCCGGCCGGGGTCTCGACCTCGGTCACGACGGGCTGAGCGGTGCGGGCCATGCCGGCGTCAGAACAGGCTCGGCTGGTCGTCGGCGCTGCCGCCGCCGGCGTCGACGAGCGACTCCTCGAGCGGCAGCGGCTCGACGAGCTCGGGGCCGTTGTGACGGACGTCGTTGACCGCCGTCGACACGGGATAGGCCTCGAGGCGGCCGGGCGCGGCGGGGACGAGCAGGTGCCGCGGGTCGTCGCCGCCCCCGGCGGGGTCGAGCCACTCCTGCCAGCGGTCGCGCTCGACGAGCAGGGGCATGCGGTCGTGGATGCGGCCGACGGCGTCCTCGGCCGTGGTGGTGAGGACCGTGCAGGTCATCAGCCAGGCCTTCGGGTCGTCGTCCTCGCGGGTGGGGTCGCGCCAGAGCTCGTAGAGGCCGGCCATCGCGAGGCTGCTGCCGTCGGCGGGGCGGATGAAGAAGGGCTGCTTGAGCGGCTTGCCGCCCTTGCCCTTCGGGCCGTCCTCGGGCGTGTACCACTCGTAGTAGCCGTCGGCCGGGAGGATGCAGCGCCGCTTGGCGAAGGCCCGCTTGAACGCCGGCTTCTCCGCGACGGTCTCCATCCGGGCGTTGATCATCCGGTTGCCGATCGAGGGGTCCTTCGCCCACGACGGCACCAGGCCCCAGCGGACGACGGCCAGCTCGCGGCGCGGCTCGGCCTGCTTGTCCTCGCGCGGCGGGCGCACCATGACGGCGTACACGTCCTTGGTGGGCGCGACGTTCCAGTCCGGCGCCAGCGCCTTCTGCGGCACGGCGACGACCTCGAACTCCTCGACCAGGTCGTCCGGGTTCTTCGCCGCCGCATACCTCCCGCACATACCCCCATCCTGCCCGCCACCCCCGACGGGTTCCGGAACCCGGCGGAACGGTGGGGACGGGGTGTCGGGGCGGTCGGTAGCCTTGCGGGGTGAGTCCTGACGACCATCCGTGGCCGGCGCCTGTCGCCGACGGTCCTGTGCGGGCCGTCGTGCGGGTGCCGGGGTCCAAGTCGCTGACCAACCGCGCGCTGCTGCTCGCCGCGCTGTCAGACGGACCGTCCACGGTCGACGGCGCGCTGCGGGCCCGTGACACGGTCCTCATGGGCCGCGCCCTCGCCGCGCTCGGCGTCGGCATCGACGGGCTCGACGGCCGCGACGACACGCCCGTCCGCGTGACGCCGGGCCCGCTCACCGGCCCGGCCCACGTCGACTGCGGCCTCGCCGGCACGGTGATGCGCTTCGTCCCGCCGGTCGCGGCGCTGGCCGACGGCGACATCCGCTTCGACGGCGACCCGCGCGCCCGCGTGCGCCCGATGGGCGGGGTGATCGAGGCGCTCGAGGCACTCGGCGTCGAGATCGACGACGACGCGCGCCGCACGCTGCCGTTCACCGTCAAGGGCCGGGGGTCGGTCGCCGGCGGCGAGGTCGTCCTCGACGCCTCGGCGTCCTCGCAGTTCGTCAGCGCGCTCCTGCTCTCGGCGCCGCGGTTCGACGCCGGCATCGTCGTCCGCCACCGCGGCGCCGCCGTCCCCTCGATGCCCCACATCGACATGACCGTCGAGATGCTGCGCGAGCACGGCGTCGAGGTCGACGTCGACGCCTCCGACCCCACCGACGCCACGTGGCGCGTGGCGCCCGGCCCGATCCGCGCGCTCGACCGCCACGTCGAGCCCGACCTCTCCAACGCCGCCCCGTTCCTCGCGGCCGCCGTCGTCACCGGCGGCTCGGTCACGGTCCCCGGCTGGCCCACGCGCACCACTCAGGCCGGCGACGCGCTGCGCGAGCTCCTCGCGCGGATGGGCGCCGACGTCGCGCTCGGCACCGACGGCCTCACGGTCACCGGCCGCGGGCCGCTGCAGGGCGTCGACGCCGACCTCAAGGACGTCGGCGAGCTCACGCCCGTCCTCGCCGCCGTGTGCGCGCTGGCCACCACGCCGTCGCGCCTGCGCGGCATCGCGCACCTGCGCGGCCACGAGACCGACCGCCTCGCCGCGCTGGCCCGCGAGATCACCCGGCTCGGCGGCGACGTCGAAGAGACCGACGACGGCCTCGTGATCCGTCCGCGCCCGCTGCACGCCGGCGTCTTCGAGACCTACGACGACCACCGGATGGCCACCGCCGGCGCGGTGCTCGGCCTCGCCGTGCCCGGCGTCGAGGTGGTCGACGTCGCCACCACCGGCAAGACCCTGCCCGGCTTCGTCGGCACGTGGTCGGCGATGCTCGGCCGCGCCGGGGGCACCGCCGCGTGAGCGCTCGCCGCGACCTCGACGAGGACGACGTCCGGATCCGTCCGGGTCGCGGCAAGTCCCGCCCGCGCAGCAAGGAGCGCCCGCGCCACGACGACGCGCATCCCGCGTTCGTCACCGCCGTCGACCGCGGCCGGTTCACCGTGGTGATCGGCGAGCCCGGCGACGCCGGGCACGAGGTCTACGCCGTCAAGGCGCGCGAGCTCGGGCGCAAGGGCGTCGTCGTCGGCGACCGCGTGGCACTGGTCGGGGATGTCAGCGGCAAGCCCGACACCCTGGCCCGTGTCGTCCGGGTGGAGCCGCGCACCACCGTGCTGCGGCGCTCGGCCGACGACGACGACCCCGTCGAGCGCGTCCTCGTGGCCAACGCCGACCAGCTCGTCCTCGTCACCGCCCTCGCCGATCCCGAGCCGCGCCCGCGGATGATCGACCGCGTCCTCGTCGCCGCGTACGACGCCGGCCTCGACCCGCTGCTCATCCTCACCAAGAGCGACCTCGCCTCCCCCGACGAGCTGCTCTCGCAGTACGGCGCGCTCGACGTGCCGTTCCTGGTCACGCGCCAGGACGGCATCGAGCCGGTCGAGGTGGAGCACGTCGTCGAGCTGCTGCGCGACCGCGTGTCGGTGCTCGTGGGCCACTCCGGCGTCGGCAAGTCCACCCTGGTCAACGCGCTGGTGCCCGACGCCGACCGCGCCACCGGCCACGTCAACGAGGTCACCGGCAGAGGCCGCCACACCTCGACGTCGGCCGTCGCGCTCGAGCTGCCGGGCGGCGGCTGGGTGATCGACACCCCGGGCGTGCGCTCCTTCGGGCTCGCCCACGTCGACCCGCAGCGCGTGATCCACGCGTTCCCGGACCTCGAGGCCGGCACCGACGAGTGCCCTCGCGCGTGCACCCACGACGAGGACGACTGCGGGCTCGGCGAGTTCGTGGCCAGCGGCGCGGCCGGCCCCGGCGGGCGCGCGCGCCTGGACTCCCTGCGGCGCCTCCTGCGCAGCCGCTCAGGCAGCGACGACGCCGCACCCCCGGAGGACGTACCCGATCTGGAGGGGTGACGCGGCGCGCTACCGACGCCTCACCCCTCCAGAGCGGGCCCTCAGGGCTCGGGGATCTGGCCGACGGTGGTGTTGTCGACGATGGGCTTCCACACCGCGGTGGCGCCCGAGTGGCCGGCGAGCACCGAGATCGCCAGGGCTCCGACGGCGGCGATGACGACGAGCACCGCGACGACCTTCGTCAGGGTCGTGCGGCCGTCGCGGTCGCGGCGGTCGAGGAACCACAGCACCGCGACGACGACGAACAGGCCGAACGCCACGATCGGCACCTTCTCGCCCCACTCGATGTGGTCCTCGGGCCAGCCCACGCGCGAGGCGAGCTTCTCGCCCGACTCCTTGGCCACCACCGACGACCCCAGCGCGACGAACGCGCCGAGGACGACGAGCCAGCCGTACGTCCGGTCCCAGCGCTGGCGGGCGGCCACGAGGATCGCGCCGAGGGCCGACAGCGGGAGCAGCACGATGACGGCGTGCACGACCAGCGGATGGATCGGCAGGCCGGTGATGGTGTCGAGCATGGGACGACGGTAGGCACAGAACCGTCGCCCGTGGGGCTGCGACGCTCGACTTGGATGAAACTTTGACGACCGGGCGCACGCGCGTCCCCCGACCCGGGGGCTCGTGAATGGTCAGGACAGGTCGCGACGGGCCCCGACCGGTCCCCACGGCGTCGTGCGGGGGCGCGCCGGGTGACGACGCCGGCCTGGCTAGGGTCGACGCCGTGACCGACGCCAGCAGCACCCCGTTCGCCGACGACCTCGCGCTCGCGCACCGCCTCGCCGACCTCGCCGACGCGATCACGATGCAGCGCTTCAACGCCCGCGACCTCGTCGTCGAGACCAAGCCCGACCTCACGCCCGTCAGCGACGCCGACAAGGCCGTCGAGCGGATGGTCCGCGAGGTCGTGGCCGCCGATCGGCCCGGCGACGGCGTCCTCGGCGAGGAGGAGGCCGAGCTCGTCGGCGAGAGCGGCCGGCGCTGGATCGTCGACCCCGTCGACGGCACCAAGAACTTCGTCCGGGGTGTGCCGGTGTGGTCGACGGTGATCGCCCTGCAGGAGGCCGACGGCCGCATCGTCGTCGGGCTCGTGTCGGCGCCCGCACTGTCGCGCCGGTGGTGGGCGGTGCTCGGCGGCGGCGCATTCGTGAGCGAGCCCGGCGTCGCCGGCACCACGCAGACCCGTCAGATCCACGTGAGCCGCGTGCACGAGCTTGCCGACGCCTCGCTCGGCTACAGCGAGGTGCGCTGGGTGCCCGAGGCCAACCAGGCCAAGTGGGACTCGCTGCTGCGCCGGGTCTGGCGCGTGCGCGGCTACGGCGACTTCTACAGCCACGTCCTCGTCGCCGAGGGCGCGGTCGACATCGCGGCCGAGCCCGAGCTCAACCTCTACGACGTCGCCGGCGTCAGCCTCGTGGTCACCGAGGCGGGCGGCCGGTTCACCGGCGTCGACGGCGTCGACGGTCCCGACCGCGGCTCCGGCGTCTCGTCCAACGGCGTCCTGCACAACGCCGTCATCAGCGCCCTCGCCTGACCACGGCTCAGGCCGAGTCGAGGACGCCTTCGCGCTCGTCGTCGGGGTCCTGCGCCGGCAGCCGTCGGCCGGTGCGCGACTCCCAGAGGCGGACCAGCGTGGGGGCGAGCAGGATCGCGTAGAGGTCGAACCAGCCGTAGCCGCCGGCCGCGATCGACGGCGGGTTGCCCTGGGCCACCCAGCCCATGATCGTGTCGTAGGGCATCCACTCCCAGACGCCCCAGGCTGTCCCGAGGATCTCCAGGTAGCTCACGACGACGAACGCGCCCACGTAGGTCAGCGTCGAGCGCCCCCACTTCAGGAACGCCAGGAAGCACAGGTACCAGAAGAAGCCGAGCTGGTCGGTGCGGTCGCTGATGAGCAGGCCCCAGAAGGCCCACCCGGTCGCACCGGCGACGGCGAGCCCGATGAACAGCCGCGCATGACGTCGCACGACGTGCAGCCGGCCGAACGAGAGCGCCGCGAGGTACACCAGGCCGTGGCCCGGGAACACGTAGGCGGGCACGTGCTCGAGCCGGTAGACGTAGACGCCGAACACGCCGGAGAACACGAGCTCGATCACGGCCGCGACCGCGATCACCACGAGGGTCTGCGCCCGCACGAGGACGCTCTCGTGGGAGAGCCACCAGACCAGGAGCGCGACGGTCACCGCGCCGAGGGCGAGCTGGCCGAGGAGGTCGGCCGACCGATCGAGCCAGAGCACCGACGGGATCCAGATCAGGGCGAGGCACAGCGCCTTCGCGTCGGTCCAGCCCCTCGTCACGCCGACCAGTGTCGCCGAGGTCGTCACCTCAGGCGAACGCGCATGGGCAGGCCGCCGTCCGGGCGCACCGTCACCAGCGGCACGGGGCGCGGCGAGGCACCCACCGGCTCGAGCTCCACGCGGCGCGCGAGCCCCGCGAGCACGAGCACCCCCTCGAGCAGCGCCATGTCGCGCCCGATGCACAGCCGCGGCCCCGCGCCGAAGGGCAGGTACGCCGACGACGTCGCGAGGTCGCGCCGGCGCGCACCGGCGTCGTCGAGGAAGCGCTCGGGGCGGAACGACTCGGGGTCGTCCCAGACCGACGCGTGGCGGTGCACCAGCCAGGGGCTCACGATCACGAGCGAGTCGGCGGCCACGGGCACGCCCGCGAGGACGTCGTCCTCCAGCGCCCGTCGGGTCACGACCCACGCCGGCGGATAGAGCCGGAGCGTCTCGTCCATCACGGCGGCGGTGTAGGGCAGGCGCGGCAGGTCCTCGTACGACGCCGCCGAGTCGAGCGCGTCGGCCTCCGCGCGCAGCCGCTCGGCGGCGGACGGGTTGTGCGCCAGCAGGTCCCAGGCCCAGGTGAGCGCGCTCGCCACGGTCTCGTGACCGGCCACGATGAAGGTGACGATCTGGTCGCGCACCTGCTGCGGCGACAGCGACGAGCCGTCGTCGGCGCGCGCGGCCAGCAGCAGGTCGAGCATGTCGCGCGCCGGCTCGCCTTCCGCGAGCGGACGGCGGGCCCGTTCCGCCAGCATCGCGTCGACCGCGCCGTCGAGCTGGCGGACCGCCCGACGCAGGACGACGTTGGACGGCGTCGGCACCGACAGCGGCACGGGCAGCGGCATCCGCGCCTTCTTGATCACCACCTCGAGGGCGTCGAGCGTGGCCGCGGCGAGGCGCTCGGCGTCGCCGGTGAGGTCGCTGCCGAACAGCGACTCCCCCACCACCTCCAGCGCGAGGCGCATCATCGCCTCGTCGACGTCGACCACGGACCCGTCGACGGCCTTCCAGCGCACGACGAGCCGGTCGACGGCGTCCTGCACGTGCCGCGACACCAGCTCGAGCGAGTCGCGGTGGAACGCCGGCTGCACGAGCCGACGCGCGGGGCGCCAGGACTCGGTGTCGGCGGTGAGCAGCCCGTCGCCGGTGACCAGCGAGAGCGTCGTGTACTGCAGCGTGCGCTTGCCGTAGGCGCGGGCGTTGGTGACCAGCACCCGGCGCACGGCCTCGGGGTCGGTGACGAGGTAGGTCGGCGGCTGTGGGATCGGCAGCTGCGCGACGTCGCCGTAGTCGGCACGCACCCGGGTGAGGAACGCGATCGGGTCGCGGCGGATCACCGAGATCGAGCGCAGCATCTCCCCGCCCGACGGCCCCGGAGCCGTCATCGGAGCCGGACGCTTGAGAGCCACGCCAGAAGTCTTCCACCGCCGCGCCGCAGGCGCGGCGGTGGCTCCCTACAGGCGGGCGAGGTCGCGGACGTCGTCGGCGAAGGCCGCTCGGACCTGTTCGGTGACCGAGGGCTTCACCTGGGCGAGCGCGGCGAGGTAGTCGTCGGTCGTCGGGCCGTCGCCCTCGACGCCGGCGAAGACGGCGCGCTCGAACGACGCCTGCGACGCCGACCGTGCTGCGTGCTCGATCTCTGCTGGCGTCAGCGACGCGCTGGCGGCGACGAGCCGGTCGATGTCGACGGCGGAGGCGTCGGCGTAGCGGCGCCAGATCGCCGCTCGAGCAGCGTCGTCGGGCGTGCCGATCGGGATGACGTAGTCGAACCGGCCGGGCCGGGTGAACGCCGGGTCGAGGGCACGCAGGTCGTTGGTGGCGCAGACGAGCAGCCGCTCGTCGTGCTGGCGGAACGCGGGCACCACCTTGAGCAGCTCGTTGGTCAGGCCGTGGATGGGGCTGGTCGGCGCGTCGCCGCGCACCGCGGCGATCTCCTCGACCTCGTCGATGAAGACGAGCACCTTCTCCAGCCGCCGGATGCGGTCGAACGTCGCCCGCAGCGCCGACGCCGGTCCGGCCGGGTCGGCGAGCAGGGCGCTGGGCAGCACCTCGACGAACGGCCAGCCGAGCCGGCTGGCGATGCCCCGCGCGAACGACGTCTTGCCGGTGCCGGGCGGGCCGAACAGCACGATCGCGCGCGGCGGCTGCACGCCATGACGGCTCGCGGTCTCGGGGCGGTCGAGGGGCGCGACGACGCGGCGCTCGATGAGGTCCTTCTCCCGGTGCATGCCCGCGAGGTCGTCCCACAGCCGGCCCGGCAGCACCTGGCCGCCGAGCTCGGCCAGCACGTCGGCCTCGTGCGCGTCGACCGACACCACTTTGTCGAAGTAGGCGACGGCCGACCGGCGCGCGAAGCCGGCGTTGACCAGGCCGTCGGCGAGCTGCTCCTCCTCGGAGAGCACGTACGAGAGCGTGCGCACGCGCTGGTCGAGCAGCACCCGCTCGAGGCCGAGCAGCAGCGCCGATGCCATCCCTTTGCCGCGCCACTCCTCCGCGATCGCGAGGCGCGCGACCCAGGCCCGGTCGCCCGACACCGCGGAGACGACGGCGCCCACCACCTCGTCGTGCAGCAGCGCGACCATCGCGGGCTGGTCGTCGCGCAGCGCGGCGATCACCTCCGACAGGCCGTACACGCTGCCCTGGTGGGCGGAGGTGGCGTCGAGCAGCCGCACGACGGCCTCGAGGTCGTCGTCGTGGTACTCCCGGATGAACCAGCGCATGGCTGAGGGTGGCGCAGGACGATGCCGTCGCGCAGCGCCATTGCGGCGGGAAGCCTTGCGGGCGTTCGCCGTCCGGGCGATTGCGCAGGTCAGCGCGGGTGACCGGTCGGACCTGAATCCGAGGGACATCCGCCCGTGCGCCGCCGCGACACGTCCACGACGGCATGCCACCCTGCCTGGCATGAGCGGGGGAACGCCGCCTTCGGGCGCGCCGGGGCGCGGTGCTGCGCCCGTGGCGCGTCTCGACGCCGTCGGCGCGTTCCGGTGGGACCGCGCTGCCCGCGTGACGCGCTGGGACGAGGCGGCGTCGGAGATGTTCGGCCTCGAGCCGGGCACCGAGCCCTCGGGCCGGCTCTGGTACTCCCTCGTGCACCCGGAGGACCGCGACCGCGTCATGGCCGACAGCGACGCGCTGCCGCTCGACGCCCGCACCTACCAGCACCGCTACCGGGTCGTGCGGCCGGACGGACGCGTCATCCAGGTGCTGCAGGTCGGCGTGGCCGTCGACCGCACCTCGCCGGGACCGCACCAGTACGTCGGCAGCATCGTCGACTGGACGACGGCCCACGACGCGATCGTCGAGCTCGAGGACGCGCACGCGAAGGCCGACGCCGTCGTCACCAACCTGCTCGACCCGCTGCTCGAGCTCGAACCGGTGCTCGACGACTCCGGCGCCCTGGTCGACCTGATCATCCGCGGCGCCAACCCCGCAGCGCAGGCCCTCGTCGTCGACGGCACGCCGCTGCTGGGCACCAGCCTCGTCGACGTCGTCGGCGCCCCGATGGACAGCGACCTGCTGCGCGCCTACCGCGGTGTGCATCTCAGCGGCGAGCCGCTCGTCGTCGACGGCGTCGAGTGGAAGGAAGCCGCGTCCGGCGAGATCCGCGCGTTCGACGTCCGCGCGAGCTGGGCTGGCGAGCGGATGCTGCTCACCTACCGCGATGTCACCGACCGGCAGCGCCAGCTCGACGCCGTCGCCGAGTCCGAGCGGCTGTTTCGCACGGTCATGCACGGCGCCGCGATCGGCATGGCCGTGCTCGACATGCAGGGCGGGTTCCGAGTCGTCAACCAGGCACTGTGCGACCTGCTCGGGCGCGACCCGGGCTGGCTGGCCGAGCACCGCATCGACGACGTCATCCTCCCAGACGACCTGCGCACGGCCCACGCCCAGCGCCAGGGCCTGCTCGACGGCAGCGAGGACGCGATCGTCGGCGAGATGCGGCTGATGCGCGCCGACGGCGCGGTCGTCTGGGTCCGTCGAGCGGGTGCAGTGGTCCGCGACACGGCCGGCCGGCCCGAGCTCGTCGTCGTGCAGATCGAGGACATCACCGCGCAGAAGGTCGCGATGCAGACCCTGGAGTACCAGGCGTTCCACGACTCGCTCACCGGTCTGCCCAACCGCGTGTACGCCGCGCAATCGCTGGAGCACGGGCTCGAGACAGGACGGCACGACGGCTCGCGGGTCGCCGTCCTCACCATCGACGTCGACCGCTTCGCGCTCGTCAACGACTCGCTCGGCCACGCCGCCGGCGACACGCTGCTGACCGTGATGGCCGCCCGGATCTCCTCTCGCGCAAGGCCCTCCGACACCGTCGCCCGCATCGGCGGCGACGAGTTCGTCGTGGTGATGTCCGACGTGGACGGCCCGCGCATGGCCGAGCACGTCGCCCGCGAGATCAGCCGTGCGGCGTCGCAGCCGCTGTCGCTCGAGGGGCACCGCATCAGCCCCACGCTGTCGATCGGCATCGCGATGTCCGACGAGCTGTCGACCCCCGACAGCCTCTTCCGCGACTCCGACGCCGCCCTCGTGCTGGCCAAGCAGCGCGGCCGCAACCGGGTGGAGCTCGCCGAGGAGCGCATCCACGAGCGGTCCGTCGACGTCCTCGTGCTCGAGGACGCTCTGCAGACGGCGGTGGCCAGGCGCGAGTTCGTCGTGCACTACCAGCCGATCGTGGACATGAAGACCGGCGACGTCGTGGCGCACGAGGCGCTCGTGCGCTGGATGCACCCCGAGCGCGGCGTCGTCGGGCCGCCGGTGTTCATGGAGGTGGCTGAGAGCTCGGGCCTCGTCGCCGACATCGACCGGCTCGTGCTCGAGGACGTCTGCCGCACGATGGGCGCCGGCCGGCTCCCCGGCCGGGTGTCGGTGAACGTTTCGGCCGTCGACCTGCGCCGCTCTACCTGGCTCGACGACACGCTGTCGGTCATCGGCGCCTACCGGGTCGACCCTGCGCGGCTCGTCCTCGAAGTCACCGAGACCACCGCGCTGGCGATCCCCGAGGCGATGCGCTGGGCGCTCGACCGACTGCGCGACGTCGGCGTCGGCCTGCACGTCGACGACTTCGGCACCGGCTTCTCGACGATCTCGCTGCTGCAGGACCTCCCCGTGACGGGCCTCAAGCTCGACGCCCGCTTCGTGCGCACCCTCACCGGCCACAGCGAGTCGCGCTTCGACGCCCTCGCCGCCGGCCTCAGCGGGCTCGCGCACGGGCTCGGCCTCATCGGCGTCGCCGAGGGCGTCGAGACCGCCGAGCAGTGGGAGATCCTGCGCCGCCAGGGCTGGGACGAGGGCCAGGGCTGGCTGTTCGGCTACCCCGCCGCGGTGTTGTAGGCCCCTCCAAGCGGAGGGCGGCCTCGTTCCTCAGCCGCCCTCCGCGTCGGGGCACACTCGCCTCGGTCGTCCGCCCCGCTCGCTGCGCTCGCACGGGTCGGCCCGTTCGGCCCTGGCCTCGCTGCGCATCCGCCAGAGCCTCCGGTCCTCCGGGGCGGACGAGTGCGGCGCGCTGCGCGCGCGGGCGAGCAGTCGGCGCGGCTCCGCAAGCTCCGCCGCGGCGCTCCCCTCGCCTCAGTCTCGCGGGGCGGGCGGCCGGGCCCAGGCTCGCTGGCGCTCGCAGTCGGCCGGTTCGCAGGACCTCGCTGCGCTCGGCCCGGCTCCCGTCCTCCGGGCCCTCCGCCCGCTGCGGTCTTGGGTCGGGTCTGCGGTCGGGTCCGCAGTTGGGTCAGGGGTCGGGTCCGCGGTTGGGTCAGGGATCGTGTCGGTGTCGGGGCGGGCTTGTGCTACGGGAGGGTCAGGCCGGCGGTGGTGAGGGCTCGGGCTACGCCGCCCTCGGCGAGGAAGGACTCGGCGGCGGCGAGCTCGGGGGCGAGGTGGCGGTCGGTGCCAGGGCCCTCGACGCGCTCGCGCAGGGCGCGGACGACGGCGCCGGTGACGGGCGACGGCTCGAGCGGCGCCCGGAGGTCGAGGCCGCGGGCCGCCGCGACGAGCTCGACGGCGAGCACGCGGCGCAGGTTGTCGACCGAGCGGCGCAGCTTGCGGGCGGCCGACCAGCCCATCGACACGTGGTCCTCCTGCATGGCCGACGACGGGATCGAGTCGACCGACGCCGGCACCGCCAGCCGCTTGTTCTCCGACACCAGGGCGGCCTGCGTGTACTGCGCGATCATGAGGCCGGAGTCGACGCCGGGGTCGTCGGCGAGGAACGGCGGCAGGCCGTGGCTGCGCGCACGGTCGAGCAGGCGGTCGGTGCGGCGCTCGGCGATCGAGGCGAGATCGGCCGACACGATGGCGAGGAAGTCGAGCACGTACGCCACAGGCGCGCCGTGGAAGTTGCCGTTGGACTCCACCCGGCCGTCGGGCAGGACGACGGGGTTGTCGACGGCGGCAGCGAGCTCCCGCTCTGCGACTACGCGCGCGTACGCCACGGTGTCGCGGACGGCGCCCGCGACCTGCGGAGCGCACCGCAGCGAGTACGCGTCCTGAACGCGGGTGTCGTTCTCCTTGTGCGACTCCACGACGCCGGAGCCGTCGAGCGCCGCGAGCATGCGCGCAGCGGAGCGGGTCTGGCCCGGGTGCGGGCGCAGCGGCTCGTGCAGCTCGGGCCGGAAGACGGCGTCCGTGCCGAGCAGCGCCTCGACCGACATCGCGGCGGTGATGTCGGCGACGTCGCACAGCTCCTCGAGGTCGGCGATCGCCATGCACAGCATCCCGAGCATGCCGTCGGTGCCGTTGATGAGAGCCAGGCCCTCCTTGGCCTCGAGCACCACCGGCTCGATCCCAGCAGCCGCCAGCAGATCCGCGGCCGGCGCCTCCACGCCGTCGGGACCGTACGCCGTGCCCTCGCCCATGAGCACCAGCGCGCAGTGCGACAGCGGCGCGAGGTCGCCGCTGCAGCCGAGCGAGCCGTACTCGAGCACCTGCGGCGTGACGCCGGCGTTGAGCAGCGCCGCCATGGTCTCCACGACGACCGGCCGCACACCGGTGCGCCCCGACGCCAGGGTCTTGAGGCGCAGGAGCATCAGCGCGCGGACCACCTCGCGCTCGACGGGGTCGCCCATCCCCGCGGCGTGCGAGCGGATGAGCGAGCGCTGCAGCTGGGCGCGGAGCTCCGGCGAGATGTGACGGGTCGCGAGGGCTCCGAACCCGGTGGAGATTCCGTACTTCGGCTCGTCGGACGCCGCGTACTCCTCGATCCGCGCACGCGTCGCGGCGACGCCGGCCAGGGCGCGCTCGGTCAGCTCGACGCGCGCGCCCCCGCGGGCGACGGCGAGGACGTCGTCGACGTGGACGCCGTGGTCGTCGAGGTGGACGACGGTCGCGGACATGGTGCTCCTCGGGGCAGGTGGTGCGGGACGGATCAGGCGGCGCGCAGGCCGCGCCGGTAGACGGCCGAGACGAGCGGGACGCCCGGACGGTACGCGAGATGCAGGTGCGAGGGGGCGTCGAGCACGAGCAGGTCGCCCCGCGCCCCGACGCCGAGATGCCCGACGTCGTCGCGCCGCAGGGCGCGGGCCCCGCCGAGCGTGGCCGACCAGACCGCCTCCGACGGCGTCATCCGCATCTCGCGGACGGCGACGGCGATGCAGAACGGGATCGACGTCGTGTACGACGAGCCGGGGTTGCAGTCCGCCGCCAGCGCGACCGTGATGCCCGCGTCGAGCAGACGTCGCGCGTCCGGATACGGCGAGCGCGTGGAGAACTCCGCGCCGGGCAGAAGCGTGGCCACGGTGCCGGAGCCGGCGAGCGCGTCGACGTCGGCGTCCGACAGGTGCGTGCAGTGGTCGGCAGACGCGGCTCCGAGCTCGACGGCGAGCCGCACGCCGCCGCCTGCCTCGAGCTGGTTGGCGTGGATGCGCGGGCGCAGGCCGCGGGAGATGCCGGCCGCGAGCACCTCGCGGGCCTCGTCGACGTCGAATGCGCCGCGGTCGCAGAAGACGTCGACCCAGCCTGCGTGCGGCGCGCAGGCGTCGAGCATCTCGCCGGCCACGAGCGCGACGTACTCGTCGCGCCGGTCGGCGTACTCCGCCGGCACCACGTGCGCGCCGAGGTACGTCGTCTCGTCGACGTGCGACGACGCCACGACCAGCGAGCGCGCCTCGTCGGCGACCGACAGTCCGTAGCCGCTCTTGCACTCGACCGTCGTGGTCCCCTGCCGGCGCGCCTCCGCGACGAGGCGCACGACGTTGGCCTCGAGCTCGGCGTCGGACGCCGCCCGCGTGGCGCGGACCGTCGAGGCGATCCCGCCCGCGGTGTAGGGCTGGCCCGACATCCGCGCCGCGAACTCCTCGGCGCGGTCGCCCGCGAAGGCGAGGTGGCCGTGCGAGTCGACGAACCCGGGCAGCACCGCCCGCCCGCCCGCGTCCACGACCGCGGCGTCGGCGTCCGGCGCGGCACCGCGCGCACCGACCCATGTGACGACGCCGTCGACGACGAGCACCGCGGCGTCGCGGACGATGCCGAGCGGGCCCTCCCCCGTCGACGGGTCGTTGGTGACCAGCTCGCCGATGTTGTCGACGAGCACGGTCCCGGACGCGGTCACGTCAGCCATGCTCGCGCATCGGGACGCGGACGCCGCGCTCCTCGGCCACGTCGGCGGCGCGGTCGTAGCCGGCGTCGACGTGGCGGATGACGCCCATGCCCGGGTCGTTGGTGAGCACGCGAGCCAGCTTCTGCGCGGCGAGGTCGGTGCCGTCGGCGACGGCGACCTGGCCGGCGTGGATCGAGCGGCCCATGCCGACTCCGCCGCCGTGGTGGATCGACACCCACGACGCGCCGCTCGCCACGTTGACCATCGCGTTGAGCAGCGGCCAATCGGCGATCGCGTCGGAGCCGTCGAGCATGGCCTCGGTCTCCCGGTACGGCGAGGCGACCGACCCGCAGTCGAGGTGGTCGCGGCCGATGACGATCGGGGCCTTCAGCTCGCCGCTCGCGACCATCTCGTTGAACCGCAGGCCGGCGAGGTGCCGCTCGCCGTAGCCGAGCCAGCAGATGCGGGCGGGCAGGCCCTGGAAGTGCACGCGCTCCTGCGCCATCGGGATCCAGCGGTGCAGGTTCGCGTTGTCCGGGAAGAGCTCGAGGATCGCGCGGTCGGTGGCCGCGATGTCGGCGGGGTCGCCGGAGAGCGCGGCCCAGCGGAACGGTCCCTTGCCCTCGCAGAACAGCGGGCGGATGTAGGCGGGCACGAAGCCCGGGAAGTCGAACGCGCGGGTGTACCCCGCGAGCTGCGCCTCGCCGCGGATCGAGTTGCCGTAGTCGAAGACCTGGGCGCCCTTGTCCATGAACCCGACCATGGCCTCGACGTGGCGGGCCATCGACTCGCGCGAGCGCTGGGTGAACTCCTGCGGGTCCTTCTGCGCGTACGTCGCCATGTCGTCGAAGTCGACGCCGACCGGCAGGTACGACAGCGGGTCGTGCGCCGACGTCTGGTCGGTGACGATGTCGATGGGCGCGTCCATGGCGAGCAGCTGCGGCACGAGCTCGGCGGCGTTGCCGAGCAGGCCGATCGACAGGCCGCGGCGGGAATCGCGCGCCTCGACCGCGAGCTCGAGGGCGTGCTCGAGGCTGGTGGCCTGGACGTCGAGGTAGCGGTGCTCGATGCGCCGGGCGATCGCGCGCGGGTCGCAGTCGATGCAGATCGCGACGCCGTCGTTCATCGTCACGGCCAGCGGCTGGGCGCCGCCCATGCCGCCGAGGCCGGCGGTGAGGGTGACGGTGCCGGCCAGCGTGCCGCCGAAATGCTGCTCGGCCACCGCGGCGAAGGTCTCGTAGGTGCCCTGGAGGATGCCCTGGGTGCCGATGTAGATCCACGAGCCGGCGGTCATCTGGCCGTACATCGTCAGCCCGAGGTGCTCGAGGCGGCGGAACTCCTCCCAGTTGGCCCAGTCGCCGACGAGGTTGGAGTTGGCGAGCAGCACGCGCGGCGCCCACTCGTGGGTCTGGAAGACGCCGACGGGACGGCCGCTCTGCACGAGCATCGTCTCGTCGCCCTTGAGGGTGCGCAGCGTGCGCTGCAGCGCGTCGAACGACGCCCAGTCGCGCGCCGCCTTGCCGGTGCCGCCGTAGACGACGAGCTTGTCGGGGTGCTCGGCCACCTCGGGGTCGAGGTTGTTCTCCAGCATCCGCAGCGCCGCCTCCTGCTGCCAGCCCAGGGCCGAGAGCTCGGTGCCGCGGGCGGCGCGGACGGGACGGGGGCCGGCGACGGGGGCGGTGGTCATGTCGGACTCCTCGGGCTCGGGCAGTGCCTGGCTGGTGCGCACCAGTGCAGCGCAGCGCGAGGCCCGCGGGAACGGCGTCCGAGGCGTTAGTGTCTGGTATCCCAGACAGGCGGAGGTGGCGATGGGCGGCGTCCCGGCAGCCCGGCAGGCGCTCGGCGTGCTCACCTTCCTCGCCTCGCGGCCCGGCCCGGCGGGCGCAGCGGCGATCGCGCGCGAGCTCGGCCTCCCCCGCTCGACGACCTACCACCTGCTGGCCGAGCTGCAGGCGGCCGACTTCGTCGTGCATCTGCCCGAGGAGCAGGCCTACGGCCTCGGCGTCGCGGCGTTCGAGATCGGGTCGGCGTACCTGCGCCACGACCCGCTCGAGCGGCTGGCCCGGCCGGTGCTCGCGCGGCTCGTGCAGGAGACCGGGCGCACCGCGCAGCTCGGCATCCTGCAGGGCGCCGAGACGGTGTACCTGCTCAAGGAGCAGCCGGCCAACGCGGTGACGATCGTGACCGACGTCGGCGTGCGTCTGCCGGCCCATCTCACGGCGAGCGGCCGCGCGATGCTCGCCCACGTTCCCGCCGCGCACGTGCGGGCGCTGCTGCCCCAGGCGTCGGGGTTCACCACGCGCACCGGCCGGGGGCCGGCCTCGCTCAAGCAGCTGCGCGCGGTGCTGGCCGTCGAGCGGCGGCGGGGCTGGAGCGACGAGGACGGCCAGGTGACCGACGGGCTCGCGTCGGTGGCGGCAGCGGTGTTCGACCACGGAGGACGCCCTGTCGCTGCCGTGGCCCTGACGTTCCCCGGCTCGGTCGACGTCCGCACGCGCGACCGGCTCGGGCCTGCCGTCGTCGCAGCGGCCGACGCCGTCACCGCGCGCATCAGCGGACGGCGCCCGGCCTGACGCGGACGACGGGGACCGGCACCATCCCCGAGGTGCCGGTCCCCGTCAGCGCCGCAGGCTGCAGTCCCTCCCGTGGCCGAGGCCACGTAGCCGATCGTGGCGGCGGTCGTCGGGACATCGTCCGGCGACCACGACCGTCACGGGTGCGGTACTGCAGTCATCGGGCCCGCGAGGCCGGACGGGATGCCCCGACCGGGTGACCGGGCCCTGTCGCCGATATCCCGCGGCACCGCGCCCGACGCTGCTGCGAGAGTGCGGGCATGAGCGATCACGTCGTCCGACAGCTGACCCGCGACGAGGTGGCGACCTGCGTCGCCTGGGCCGCCGCCGAGGGCTGGAACCCGGGCCTGCACGACGCCGACGCGTTCTGGGCCCAGGACCCCGGCGGCTTCTGGGGCGTCGACGGCGACGACGGCCTGATCGGCTGCGCCTCGGCCATCTCCTACGACGGGGCGTTCGGGTTCTGGGGCTTCTTCATCGTGCGGCCCGACCAGCGGGGCCAGCGCATCGGCTCGCTGATCGCGCGCACCACGATCGCGGGCCTCCGGGAGCGCCTGGCCGAGGGTGCGGCCATCGGTCTCGACGGCGTGTTCGCCCAGCAGGACTACTACGCCTCGCTGGGCTTCTCTTTCAGCCACCGCAACCTGCGGATGCAGGGCGTCGGCGTCACCGGGCTGGTCGTCGGGCACGAGCTCGTCGCGCAGTCCGACGTCGACCCCGAGGCCCTCCTCGCCTTCGACACCGAGCACTTCGGCGTCGACCGGCCGCGGTTCCTGCGGGGGTGGTCGAGGCCCGCGGACGGCCTCGCGCTGGCTGCCCTCGAGGACGGCGCGATCGTCGGCACCGGCGTCGTCCGACGCGCACGCGAGGGGTTCAAGATCGGGCCGCTGTTCGCGCGCGACGCCGACGTCGCCGACTCGCTGTACGCCGCACTCTCGGCGCACGCAGACGGCGAGGCGCTATGCCTCGACGTCCCGGAGAACAACCCCGGCGCGATGGCGCTCGCCGAGCGCCACGGCCTCGTCGAGGGCTTCGGCTGCGCGCGCATGTACCTCGGCGACCCGCCGCCCACCCCCTGGCAGAGCGTCTACGGCGTCACGAGCTTCGAGCTCGGCTGACTCATCGGCTCACGCAGACGGTCAGGCCTGCTCGGCCCCATGCATCGGGGCCAGCCCGCTCGCCAGCGGCTCGATGTAGCGTCGGATGGCCAGGGCAGCCGCAGCCCCCTCGCCCGCCGCGCTCGCCGCCTGCTTCGTGGATCCGCTGCGCACATCGCCGGCCACGAACACGCCGGGCATCGAGGTCTGCATGCCGGCGTCGGCTACGACGAACCCGCGGTCGTCGAGATCGACGAGATCGGCCACCACGGACGTGTTGGGCGTGAGGCCGATGAAGACGAACGCGCCGTCGGCCGCGAGGGTCTGCTTCTCGCCGTCGCACTCGACCACCAGGCCCGCGAACCGGCCGTCGCGCTGCTCGAAGCCCACGGGCGTCGCGCCGGTGACGACGTCGACGCCGTCGGTCGACTCGACCTTGGTGCGCACCACGGCGCTGGCCTTGAGCTGGTCGTCGCGGGTCACGATCGTGACGGAGTCGGCGAACCGAGCGAGGAACAGGCTCTCCTCCCCCGCGCTGTTGCCGCCGCCGACGACGAGCACGTCCTTGCCGCGGTAGAAGGGCCCGTCGCAGGTGGCGCAGAAGTGCACACCGGCGCCGATGAGCTCGTCCTCGCCCTCGAGGCCGAGGCGGCGGTAGGTCGAGCCCATCGCCAGCAGC
This sequence comes from Actinomycetota bacterium, assembly GCA_020161245.1. GTDB lineage: Bacteria > Actinomycetota > Actinomycetes > S36-B12 > CAIYMF01 > Longivirga. The sequence continues at coordinate 36,579 of JAIUOK010000027.1, forward strand.
ACGGCGTAGGCCGAGTACGTGGCGCCGTCGGCGGTCGACACCGTGCGGTAGTCGCCGTCCTTGCCGATGCCGGTGACCTCCTGCGCCGAGAGGATCTCCACCTCGAACCGCTCGGCCTGCGCGCGCAGCCGCGCCGCGAACTCGGCGCCCTCGATGCCCTCGGGGAAGCCCGGGAAGTTGTCGAGCCGCTCGGTGATGCCGGCCTGCCCGCCGACGCCGGCCCGCTCGATCACCAGCACCTCGAGACCCTCGCGTGCGGCGTACAGGGCGGCGGTCAGGCCCGCAGGCCCGCTGCCGACCACGACGAGGTCGTAGAAGGAGCGCTCCGCGCGGGTCTGCAGCCCGAGCTGAGCGGCGAGCTCGGCGTTGCTCGGCTCGACGAGCACGCTGCCGTCGTCGAACAGGATGGTCGGGATGATGTCCTTGCCGCCGTTGTGCTCCTGAACCACAGCGCGGCCGGCCTCGTCGGAGTCGACGTCGACGAACTCGTAGGGCACCCGCTGCTCGGCGAAGAACTGCTTCGCGCGCTTGCAGTCGCTGCACCAGCCGGTGCCGTACATGCGGATCGTCATGCTGCCCCTCCAGGACGCCACGAGTGCTGCGGCTCGTACCCCAGCATCCGTCGCGCCTTGTCGATCGACAACAGCGTCTGCGTCCCCTCGACGGGGCCGCGCAGCGGGACGCCGGGGAAGACCTCGGCGGCCAGCTCGGCGCTGGGCCGCTCCATGACGGTGTCGGCGTTGGCGATGATGAAGACCTCCACGCCCGGGTCGGTGCGGCCCAGTGCGAGCCGCACGGCCTGCGCGCCGTCGCGGGCGTCGATGTAGCCCCAGGCGTTCCAGGCGCGCACCTGCGCGTCGTCCTGCCAGGTCGGGAACTCCTCGTAGTCCGTCGGCGCCATCACGTTGGAGAAGCGCAGCCCGGTGTAGACGGTGGCCGGCTCCCAGCGGGAGAACTGCCGAGCCATGTCCTCCTCGAGGGTCTTGCCCAGCGAGTAGGCGCTCGCAGGCGCCGGCGGGTACTCCTCGTCGACGGGCAGGTACGGCGGCGGCGTGTCGAGGAACGACAGGCCGAGCACCGTCTCGGACGACGCCCACACCACGCGCCGGATGCCGGCCACCCGGCAGGCCTCGAGCACGTTGTAGCTCGCCACCATGTTGTTGGCGAAGGTGGCGGCGTTGGGCACCAGGCCCGGCGCGGGGATCGCGGCGAGGTGGACGACGGCGTCGACGGAGTCGTAGCGGTCGTCGAGACGGGTCAGCGCGCCGACCACCTGGCCGTAGTCGCGCAGGTCGACCTTGGTCACGCCCGCCTGGTAGCCCGTGCCGACGTCGGCGTCGAGGACGTGGACGTCGTGCCCGTGCTCCTGCAGGTCCGCCACCACGGCACGGCCGAGCTTGCCCCGCCCGCCGGTCACCACCACGCGCATCGCGTCCTCCTCGTCGCTGCTGACCGGTCAATCCAACCTCGCGGCGCCCCTAGGCGCGCGGGATCGGCGGAGAGTGATCATGGACGCACTCCCCGTCAGACCCGTCACTCTGCCGGGCGACTGCGGATCATCCCTTCGACGGACACCGTTGACCCTGCGTCGGACGGCGTTCCTGGGTCGTCCGTCGCTACCCTGATCGGGACGCGGTCCGCCACCGCGTCCTCGAAGGTTCCTGGAGGCGACGCGATGTCCCGACGCGTGACCCTGCGCGCTGCCCTGAAGCGGGGCCGGCACGAGACGGGTGCCTCCGCTGTCGAGTACGGCCTCATCCTCGCCGGATGCGTGGCCGTGGTGATCCTGGGGTCGTGGGCGCTGCAGACCGCGGTGAAGGGGCAGTACGGCGAGACCGGAACCGCGGTCGGCAATGTCGGCGCAGCTCCCACGACCGGGGCCACCGCCGCACCGACCCCGACCACGTCCTCCCCCGCGCCGACCTCGTCGTCGCCCGCCCCCACGTCCAGCTCGCCGACGCCGACCAGTTCGTCGCCGCGACCGACCAGCACGAGCCCCACGCCGACGCCGACCCCCACCACCACGCGCTCCACGACGAACGAGGACGCCAAGCGCGGAGACACCACGCGCATCCTCGACCTGTCCGGCACCGTCACGAACACCTCGGTGACGATGACGCCGGACGTGGGCAGTGTGTACTGGACCGGCAACAACATCGAGATCGACGTCAACAACAACGCGAACACCCGCGTCGACGTGACGGTGACCTACACCTACACGCAGAACGGCATGGTCTACACCGGCACGATCATCGTCAACATCACCAACTGACGACCCTCTCTCCCGGGCGGCTCGCGCCGACCTGGGCGCGCGAGTACGACCGCGCCTGACATGCTCCTCCTGACGTCGGAGGAGGAACCGTGCCCGCAGCCACGACCGCGGTGTTCGCGCTCGTCATCGTGCTGTTCGTGGCGCAGTCCGCGCGCGTCGGTCGGCTGCACCTCACGGCGCCCATCGTCTTCACCGCGCTCGGCTTCCTCGCCTCACGGATCGTGGCTGGCGGGGTCGATGCGTCGCTGGTGCGCGAGCTCGCCGAGCTGACCCTCGCCGTCGTCCTCTTCCACGACGCCGCCCAGGTCAAGCCGCGGCAGCTGCGCACCGACGCCGCCTTCTGCATCCGCCTGCTGCTGATCGGGCTGCCGCTCACGATCCTGCTCGGTCTCGGCGCGGCCTGGCTGCTCTATCCCGGGCTCGGGCTCGGTCTGGCCCTGCTGCTCGCAGCAGCGCTGGCGCCCACCGACGCGGGGCTCGGCGCCGCGACGGTGCTCAACCCTGTGGTGCCCCAGCGCGTCCGCCGGCTGCTCAACGTCGAGAGCGGGCTCAACGACGGCCTCGCCACCCCCGTGGTGCTGTTCGCGATCACGATCGCGGCGGGCGCCGATTCCGAGCAGCCGCTCGTGACGGCGCTCGAGGAGCTCGGCAAGGGACTGGTCGCCGGCGTGCTGCTCGGCGCGCTCGCGGGGGCACTCATGGGTGCGGGACGCCGCCGAGGCTGGACCGAGCCGTCGCTCGTGCCCGTGGCCGCGCTCGCCGTCCCGCTGCTGACGTACTACGGCTCTGTCGCCGCGGGCGGCAACGGCTTCGTGTCGGCGTTCGTCTCCGGCACGGCGTTCGCCTGGGCCCTCGACCGCTCGTCGCACCTCGCGCCCGTCGAGGCAGACGAGGACACCGAGCAGGCGCTGCGCTTCGCGGAGTGGACGTCGGTCGTCCTCGGCTACGTCGTGTGGGGGCTGTTCGGCTACGTCGCCCTCACCGACCTCGACGCGCTGACGTGGCAGTCGGCGGTGTTCGCTGTCCTGTCGCTGACGGTGCTGCGCATGCTGCCGGTAGCGGTGTCGCTGGTGGGGTCGGGCCTGAAGCTGCCGAGCGTGGCGTTCATCGGCTGGTTCGGGCCGCGCGGGCTCGCGTCGGTGGTGTTCGCGGTGCTGGCCATCGAGTCGATCCCGGCCAGCCCCGAGCTGCGCACCGTGCTCGGCACGATGGTGCTCACCGTGCTCCTCAGCGTGATCCTGCACGGCATCACCGCCGACCCCTGGGCGCAGCGCTACGGCGCCTGGGCCGCTCGCGCGCAGCCGCCGGTCGAGACGGCGGGGTCGGTCGAGCCGGCGCGCGGACGGGCGATGGCGCCCCACCCCGTCCCGGCGGCTCAGGAGTAGAGCTCGGGTCGCCGCACCGCGAGGTAGTCGATCGACGGATCGATGTCGGCGATCGGGCCGACCCGCAGGTCCGCCGAGATCGTTGCGGGCCCGGCGTCGCCGGCGTCGGCCAGCACCTCGCCCGTCTGCGACACGATGCGCGAGCTCCCCACGAACTCGAACCGAGGGCCCGGGCCCACCCAGTTGGCGAGCACGAGCGGCAGCCCGTTCTCCATGGCGCGGGCGCGGGTGTAGACGTCCTGGTAGGTCGCGTACGGCGACATGTTGGCGGTGGTGACGACGAGGAGCTCGGCACCCCGCACCGCGAGCGTGCGCATCGTCTCGGGCAGCTCCATGTCGAAGCACACGGCGACGCCGAGCACCCCGGCCGAGGTGGACACGGGCTCGATCGCCGACCCGGGCCGGAACACCTTCATCTCGTCGGCGAACAGGTGGGTCTTGCGCCGCACGCCGGCAAGCGAGCCGTCGCGGTCGATGACCGCCGCGCTGTTGTAGGTCGCGCCGTCGTGTCGCTCCGCGAACCCGAGCACCACGACGGCGCCGATGAGCTTTGCGGCAGAAGCGATCCGGTCGAACCGCGCGTCCCCGGGCATCGGTGCGTCGTCGTGCATCTGCCGGCGCAGGTCGTAGCGCGTGGTGGCCAGTTCCGGCAGCACCACGACATCCGCACCGCGCGCGCCCTCCACGGCGGCGACCGCCCCATCGACCGCAGCGTCGACGTCGAACGGCCCCGCAGCGAGCTGCACCGCGGCCACGCGCAGCGGGCGGCCGGGCACCGCATCGGAGGTCATCCCGCGATGCTGCCGCACCGGTGCGGCCGCGTGCCACCTGCCCCGTGGCACGAGTTGGGGGTCGGAGCGCGTCGTGGAGAGCGCGATCCGACCCCCACCTGGTGGGGCTGCGGATCAGCAGATCGAGCGCAGGAGCGGCGCGGGGTCGACGGCGTCGGACTCGCCGCCGGAGCGCCAGTACTCGAAGTGCAGGTGGACCGCGCCGGGCGACCCTGTGTCGCCCATGAGCCCGATGACCTGGCCCCGGGTCACCCGCTGGCCGGCGCGGACGAGGTCCTTGTCCATGTGGCCGTAGTAGAACTTCGAGCCGCTCACACCCTGCAGCACGATGCGCAGCGCGCCGTTGGACTGACGGCCCTCACGCAGGACGTAGCCGCTCTCGATGGCGAGGATGTGCGAGCCGCGGCGTCCCATGAGGTCCATGCCCTGGTGCAGGTGGCCGGCGCGCGGAGCGCCGAAGCCGCCGCCGAACGAGGCGCCCGGCGCGGGGCACACCCGTCCGGACACCACGCGCGCCCGCGAGCGCGAGGCGCCGCTGGTGCGCGGGTGCACCGATGCGAGCTTCTTCCACGTCACCGGGCCGACGCGGCCGGTGACGCCGATGCCGCGCGAGCGCTGGAACTTCATGACGGCGGCCCGGGTGAGCGGGCCGTACCAGGACGACGTCGGCGAGACGCCGAGCTTGCGCTGCACGATGTAGACGGCACGCCCGCGGTCGCCGTAGGACAGGTACGGCATCCGCCACCAGCGGAACGGCACTGCGGCCGGCGCGACGACGGCGGTCGATGCGGATGGCGCGGCCGCGGGGGCCGGTGCCGCGGACGCCGGCGTCGCGGCGCCGAGGAGCGGCACGACGAGGGCGGCGCCGAGCAGGGGCGCCGAGAGGGCGCGGGCGAGCGGGCGAGCGGGCATACGGATCCTCCGGGGCACGCCTGCGAGGTGAGCTGACGGGTTCGGCCGCGGAGGCTGGCCGGCCGGTCCGCGAGGACCGGCTTCACCCCTGGCCCGCGAGGGCCGGTGGGTCCCCCGCTCCTGCCCCAGGTGCATCGTGGCGCGCGGGCAGGGGCAGGACTCGGCGTCGTACCCGCGCGGGCCGCCGCGGCAGGGCGACCGGGCGCGAAAGTAGCGGCGCCGAGCAGGGGTTTCGACCCCTCGAACGGTCTCCGGACGGCACGTCCGGTTCGCGGAAGGCGAACCGCACGGATGCGCTGCCGGCGTGCGCGCGATGTCCGGACCGGGATGATGGATACGTGCAGCCGAGCGACGGAGCAGAGGGTCTCGACGCCCTGACCGGGCTCGTCGCCGACGGCCGGGTGCTCGTGCTGTCCGGCGCCGGCATCTCCACCGAGTCGGGCATCCCCGACTACCGCGGGCCGTCCGGGGCGGCGCAGCGCCGGCACGCGCCGATGACCTACCAGCTCTTCACCCGCGACGACGTCGCACGGCGCCGCTACTGGGCGCGCAGCCACGTCGGCTGGCGGCTCATGGGACGGGCTCGGCCCAACGCGGGCCACGATGCCGTCGCCGCGCTCGAGCAGACCGGCCTCCTCGTCGGAACGATCACGCAGAACGTCGACGGCCTGCACCAGGCGGCGGGCGCGCAGCAGGTGATCGACCTGCACGGCCGGCTCGACCGCGTCGTCTGCCTCGCCTGCGGCGATGTCACCGGGCGCGCCGAGCTCGACGATCGCCTCACCGCCGCCAACCTGGAGTGGCGCGCCACCATCACGGCGGTGAACCCCGACGGCGACGTCGACCTGCCGGAGGAGCAGCTCGACGGGTTCACGGTGGTCGACTGCCGGCGCTGCGGGGGCGTGCTCAAGCCCGACGTCGTGTACTTCGGCGAGAACGTTCCTGCCGCCCGCGTCGAGCAGGCCTACGCCTGGCTGTCGCAGGCCCGGTCGGTGCTGGTGCTCGGGTCGTCGCTCACCGTCTTCTCCGGTCGACGGTTCGTGCTGCGCGCGGCCAAGGAGGGCATCCCCGTCGCGATCGTCAACGACGGGCCCACCCGCGGCGACGAGCATGCGGCGATCAAGCTCGAGACCCCCCTCGGCGCCACCCTGACCTCCCTCGTGTACCACCTCGGCGCCGTCCGCTCAGCCTCGGCCTAGCCCCCGATGGACCCGATGAAGGTTCCCTTCGCGCACTAGACCCGAACCAGACGGACCTTCATCGCCGTCGCCGTCCACAGGAGTGACAGCCGCGCCGAGGCGGCCCGGGCCAGCGCGGGGGCGTCAGAGCGCCGGCGGCGGCAGCTCGACGAGCGGCGACATCCAGCAGTTCCTCGGGCACGGCAGGTCGGTGCCGCAGGCCGGGTGGCGGCCGGTGCACCGCGGCGTGCCGGCGCCCTCGGGGACGACGAACGGCACGCGGACCGACTCCCACACCGGCGACGGCGTGCGCAACCGGCGCTCCGAGTCGAACACGTGGCTCGAGCTCGGGCCCCAGGGGTCGACCAGGTCGGCGAGCAGGGTGATCGGCACGCGGTCGGCGAGCAGCTGCATGACGAGGCGGCTCTGCGGCGTGGTGGGCGGCTCGTCGTCGCGGCCGAGGCCGTCCCGGCGCAGGTCCCCGACCGTCGCGGTGCTCATCGTGCTCTCCTCGTCGTCACTGCCGTGATCAGCTGCGCCGACGCATCCGTGCGTCCTGCCTCCCCGTTGTCGGCTCCGGTGCGTGTCGCGCTGCGCGGCCATCCGGGTGTACCCGCGCGCACATCGCTCACGGTCCGCGCACGGCGGCGCTCGGCGCGCTCACGGCCCGCGCTGGCAGGACGTCGAACCCCGCCGCGATCACGACGAGGTCGCGGGTGGCTGCCCGCCCTCGCCCGCAGGATCGGCCTGCGGGATGCTGGGCCGGGCACCCGACGCAGGAGGCAGCACGATGACGACGACGGCCGGCACAGCCGCGTTCACCGAGATCCCGGTCCTGTCCTACTCGCGCTGGCAGGGCAGCGCGGGCGACCGGAAGGCCTTCGCCGACGAGCTCGTGGCCACCGCGCACGAGGTGGGCTTCCTGACCCTGGTCGATCACCCGCTCGACGCCGACTTCGTCGCCCGCTACTTCGAGGCGCTCGAGGCGTTCTTCGCGCTGCCGGTCGAGACCAAGGAGCTGATCGAGAAGCGCAAGTCACGGCACTTCCGCGGCTGGGAGCGGATCGGCTCGGAGCTCACCGACAACAAGATCGACTGGCGCGAGCAGCTCGACCTGTCGACCGAGAACGAGCCGTGGCCGGACGACGCGCTGCCGGCGTACCTGCGCCTCGACGGGCCCAACCAGTGGCTGCCGGAGGGGGCGCTGCCGGGCTTCAAGGCGATCGTGCAGGAGTACCTCGCACGGGCCCGGACGACGGCCGACGAGATCATGGCCGCCCTCGCCCTCGGCCTCGACCAGCCCAAGGACGTGTTCGCGAAGCGCTTCGGCGACTGGCGGTTCTCGTTGGCCAAGCTCATCAGCTACCCGCCGACGCCCGAGGGCGGCGCCGGCGTCAACAGCCATCACGACTCCGGATTCCTCACGCTGCTCCTGCAGCACGGCGTCGGAGGGCTGCAGGCGCTCAACTCCGAGGGCGAGTGGATCGACGTGCCGCCGTCCGAGGGCGCGTTCGTCGTCAACATCGGCGAGACGCTGCAGTCGATGACCGGCAACTACCTCGTGGCCACGACGCACCGTGTCATCTCGCCGACCCACCGCGTGTCCGCGGCGTACTTCCACGGGCCGGACCTGCGCACCACCCTCGAGCCGCTCGACCTCGACCCCCGCTTCGCCGAGGCGGTCGCCGCGAGCCCGCGCCACCGCGACGCCGGCTTCATGGCCAAGCGCGAGGAGCTGCTCGCCGGCGACGGCGGCACGGGCAGCACCAGCGCCCCCGTCTACGGCGAGCAGCTCTGGAACTACTACCGCCGCAGCTACCCCGACGTCGTCGACCTGCACTACCCCGGCCTCTAGCCCGGAGGTTCCCCGAGCGACGTGCTCGCGACAGGGGCGGGGGTGCGGGCGCCGGCGGTCCGGGTGATGCTGGACGCATGCGCCGACCCGCCCTCGTGCCGAGCGCCGCGCTGGTGGCCACCGCCGCGCTGCTCGCTGGCTGCAGCACGCCGTCTGCCGACGCACCGTCGACGTCGGCCCCGACGACGTCGTCCGCGGCGAGCCCCAGTCTGAGCTCGAGCCCGTCGGCCAGCGCGAGCGCGTCGTCCGGCACAGGTGCGACGGACAGTCCGGCACCGAGCGCCTCGGCGACGGACGACGCGCTGCCGCCCGTGCCCGACCCCGTCTCGCTGCCGGCGCTCATGCGCGAGGACGTCGTCGGCTCGGACCTCCGGCTCGGGAAGGTGCTGGCCCGGACGTCGGAGTACACCCGCTACGCGATCACCTACCGCGCCGACGACCTCACGATCTCGGGCATCGCCAACATCCCGCGGGGCGAGGGGCCGTTCCCGGTCGTCGTGCTGCTGCACGGCTACATCGACCCCGACGTCTACGTGACCGGCCAGGGGTTCCGGCGCGAGCAGGACTCGCTCGCGCGCAACGGCTACGTCGCCCTTCACGTCGACTACCGCAACCACGCCGGCAGCGACGACGACCCGCGCAACGACGTCGACCTGCGGCTCGGCTACGCGCGCGACGCGATCGCGGCGGTGGAGGCAGTGCGGTCGTCGGGCATCGCCCGCCTCGACGGCGAGCGTGTGGCGCTGCTCGGCAGGTCGATGGGCGGCAGCGTCGTGTTCAACGCGCTCGTCGCGCAGCCGGGGCTCGTGGATGCCGCGATCACCTACGCCTCGGTGAGCACCGACGCCGTCGACAACTACGAGCGGTGGATCCGCTTCGACGACGGCCGGTCGCAGCTTGCGGCGCGCATCGAGCGCGAGCACGGCTCGCCGGAGGACGCGCCCGAGTGGTGGGACGGGGTGTCGGCGCGGACGTACGTCGACCGCATCACGACGCCGGTGATGATGCATCACGGCACGGTCGACGACACCTGCCCGGTGGCGTGGTCGCGCGCCACGCGCGATGCGCTGCTCGAGGCCGGCGTCGACCTGACCTACCACGAGTACCGCGGCGAGAACCACTACTTCTACGGCGGCTGGGCGCAGTCGATGCGGCGCACGCTCGCCTTCCTCGACCAGAACCTGCAGGCCTGAGCCAGCGTCAGGCGGCGCAGTTGGGGGCCGGCGCGTCAGCCGCCGGCGACGGCTGCACCTCGACGGCGCCGGCCCGCAGCCGCAGCACCGCCGCGGCCACGATCCCCACGAGGAGAAGCCCCTCCACGGCGGCGATCAGCCGGAACAGGCCCGGAACGTTGGCCCCGATTGCCGGCGCGACGACGGCGAGCACGGCGATGGTCTGCAGGGCCGACAGCGCGACCAGGCCCGCGGCGAGCCGCTCGAGCAGGCCCCACGGCCGTAGGAGGAGCACCGGGCCCGCCGCCGCTAGTACCAGGGTGAGCGAGTACGGCATGGCGTAGACAGCCGCGACCGACAGCGAAGCCGCCGCGAGCACCGCCACCTCGTCGGCGACCAGCCCGCTGCGACGCCACGCGACGGCGGCGACGACGACCGCTGCCAGCGCGAGAACGGTCCACGCAACCCCGAGCCCGAGCACCCCGGGGAGGTCGACTCGGTTGGCGGCGTTCACATCGCCGGACAGCCACCCGATGTTGCGAGCGACCCCCTGCAGGAAGGGCACAGCTCCCCCGGCGGCCGGCACCACCACCGCCAGCACCGGCACCGACAGCGCGAGGGTGAGCAGCCACCCGCGCACGACATCGCGGGTGCGTCGGTCCGCGATCGCGAGCACCGACATCGGGACGCCGATCTGCGGCGACACGAGCATGCAGGCGAAGCCGACGGCGGCCGGCCACCGGCCGCGGAAGCGCACGGCCAGCGCCAGGCCCAGGACGGCGAAGGAGGTCACCTGGCCGAGGCGGGCGGCGTACTCGCCGGCACCGACAACGGTGAGCAGCAGGCCCAGGGAGCTGGTCCACACGGTCGAGCGCAGGCCGTCGGGCCGTATCAGCAGCCAGGCGGCGAGCCACATCATCGCGGCCGACAGCACCGACCAGACCAGGAAGGCGGCGGGGGCGTCGAGGGCGCCGAGCGGCCAGAGCACCGTCAGCAGCGACGGCGCGTGCACCGAGCCGAACAGGTGGACGCCGGTCGCCTGGAGGTACTCGGCCGACGCGGGGTCGTAGGGGTCGAGGCCGAGCCGCACGCCCTGCAGCGGCCCCCAGACCACCGACAGGAAGTCCAGGCCGGGGTCGATCTGCTCGTCCGGGCCCGTGCTGAGCCAGCCGACGTACGCCGCGGTCGACAGCACGGCGACCGCGGCGACGGCGGCTGCGGGACGCACACGGCCGGGCATGGATCCGGTGTACCGGTGGGCGGGAGCGGCGGGCATCGGCCGAGCGGCCATCGCCGATCAGAAGCGGATGGGCTTCGGGGTGTTGCCGAGCTGCGCCTTGACGCAGGTGGCCAGCGACTGGCCGACGGTGGCGAGGGCCTCGTCGCAGAGCATCTCGGGGATCCAGCCGACGGCGTGGGCCTGCGGCGTGACGGTCGCGCGGAAGAGCATCACGTCGTAGATGCCGGGGGTGCCGTAGAGCACGTGGATGGCACCGACGAGGACGGCGTCGCCAGGAGCGTCCGGCGTCGTCCAGGGGCGGTCGTAGCGGGTCCAGGCGGAGACGCCGACGTGCCAGAGGCCGCCGTTGCGGACGTCGGAGGCGCCGATGGCGTCGCTGACGCGCCGGGCCGAGTCGGCCTCGACGACGGCGGCGGGACGGATCTCGAGCGGCGACGCCGTGGGAGGCGCGGGAGCGATGAGCGAGGGCGTGGGCTCGGGGTTGTAGGACCCCAGGGGCTCGAGCGTCGGCGTGGGCGCCGGAGCCGACGTGAGCAGCCCGTCGTGGGCTCCCATCATCGCGTACATGGTCCTACCTCCCTTCGCTGTGCGGGGCTCTCACCTGCGTGATCGCTCTGCGCGTGCGCCGGGTTACGGCTGGCACGCGGTTCACCCGGTCGGCGTAGTGGAGCCGTGGCTGCGACGACGGCCGGCACGCGCGATCGCGTCCGGACGTCGGCAGGCAGCAGCGCCCGCCGGCCCGCAGCGGAAGGGGGACGCAGGGGCGGGTGTCGTACTGGTTCGTGCGCGGGCGTCGCCGCCCGCTGGAGCTGGTCGTGCTGGTCGCGCTCGTCGTGCGGTGGATCTGGTCGTGCCGATCGTGGGGCGGCCTCGTGGGCCGACGCGAGCCTCAGCGGCGCTTGCCGCCGCGGTCCTTGCCGTCGCGGTCGCGGCCGTCGTGGTCGCGGCCGTCGTGGTGGTCGTGGTCGTCGTCGTGGTCGCGGGTCTTCGTCGGCGACGGAGTCGGTGCGGGCTTGGTGGGCGTCGACGTCGAGGGCTTGGGGGTCGGCGAGCTGTCGCGGGTCGGCGCGGTCGAGGGCTGCGGGGTCGGCTTGGTGCTGCCGTGGTGCGAGCCGGAGCCGTCCGACGACGGGCTGCTGCTCGGCGCCTTCGTCGGCTCCTTGGTGGGCTCCTTCGTCGGCTCCTTGGTCGGCTCCGGGTCGCCCGAGCCGGAGGCCTCGCCGCCGCGCCCGTCCTGTCCGTTGCCGTCGTCCTTGCCGTCGGACCTGTCGTCGCCCTTGCCGTCGGAGCTGCCATGGTCGTCGTCGCCGTCGGCCTCGCCGGCCGGGGCGGAGCGCTGCGGCTCGGCGGGATCGCGGGCGTCGTCGTCGCCCTCGGCCCCGGGCACGACCGGGCCGGCGCCGGGCTGGTCGGCCGAGGGGGTCTCGACGGGCTCGGTCGGCTCGGCGGTCGGGTCAGCGGCCTCGGTGGTCTGCTCGTCCTCGGGCTCGTCCGACTCCTGCGGGACCGCGGCGACGGGCGCACCGACGGTCGGGCGCGGGTCGGACGGGCCGTTCTCGGCGTGCGACCGTGCGGCGCCGGCGATGCCCGCGGCAGCAGCTGCCGTGAGCCCGACGGCGGTGCCGGCGATGACGACCTTGGTGCCGAGGGTGGCCCCGGCGATCTTGGCAGCGACGGTCGCGGGGATGGCCGCCGGCAGGGCGGTCAGCGGGCCCATGACGGCCGCGAGCTCGGCAGACGGGACCGGCCGCTGCGCTTCCGCCCAGGAGCGGAGCAGCGACGTCACGTCGGCGTGCGCGTAGCCAGCCATCACGTCTCCGTCATCGCACGAGAGGCCGCTGAGGTTACGGCGTGGGCCGGGACCTGGGCGGCGGGCACGGGGCGGCGGGCCGCAGGTACACCCGGACGGCGGTCCGAGGAGTGCGCCCCTGCCGCCGGACGGGTGTACTCCCGATCGGCCAGGGCGCGCTGTGCTGCGGCGATGGCGCGGTGGTGCAGCTGCTTCACGGCGCCGACGGTGCGGCCGGTGGCCTCGGCCACCTGCTCGATGGACAGGTCGCCCAGCGTGCGGAGCAGCAGCACCTCGCGCTGCTCGTCGGTGAGCGTCTCGAGGGCGGCGCGCACGTCGGCGTCGAGGATGCCGTCGAGCGCGTCGGACTCCGCGCTGGGCGCGGTGCGGGTGTCGGTCTCGGGGTCGTACTCGTCCTGCACGCGGCGGCGGCGCAGGTCGTCGACGGCCTTGTGGTGGGCGATGGTGAACAGCCACGACCGGAAGCGGGCCCCGTCGCCCTGGAAGGACTCGAGCCCCTGGAACGCCGCGAGGAAGACCTCGCTGGTGACGTCGTCGGGGCTCTCCACGCCCTTGCCGCGCAGGTAGCCGTTCACGCGGCCGGCGAGCGACTGCCAGATCCAGCCGAACGCGGTGCGGTCGCCCGCTCGGGCAGCGTCGAGCCAGCGGTCGAGGTCGGCGTCGCCGCCCCCGCTCCGTGGCTCCCGCTTCCCGAACACGCGGTGCTCCCCTCGAACTTGCTCCCAGAGGTGCATCGGCGTCCCGGCCCCGCACGGCGCTGCTCCGCCCGGGTGAACATCCGGCTGCCCCGTGACCCGGCGGGCACGCGCTGCGACTGCAGGGGTGAGCGCGGCTCCGGCCGCGCCGCCGTGACCGGATCTGCGGAGGCCCGGGCACAGCGATAGGGGCTCGAGCCCGGGAGCACGTCCGGGCCCGACGCCCACGGGGGAAGGGGGATCCGCGCCGACGGGCGCGGATCCGCCTCGCCGTCCTCAGGCTGCGGAGGCGGCGACGACCGAGGGTTCCCGTCGGGGCTGCTCCCGCCCTGTCGGGGACCCTCGGTCGTTTCCATGTCCGAGAGCCGAGCGCGCTACCGCCCGCGGTTGCGACGGCCGCCGGCGGAGAACTCCGCGGCGGACATGCGACGGGTGTCGCCGGACTGCGCCGACGAGCGCTGGCCCTGGGCCGACGAGCGCTGGCCCTGGGCCGACGAGGTGCGGGGCTTCTGCGACGTCGGGCGCGACTCGCCCTGACGGGCCGCACCGTTGCGAGCCCGGCCGCGACCGCGACCGCCTGCCGACGGGCGGCCGCTGCGGCCCGAGGACGACCCCTGCTGCGCGGATGCCTGGCGGACGGGCGCGGCGGACGGCTCCACCTTGTCGGCGTGGGGGCCGGTGAGGGCGATCAGCTCGGGGCTGCCGGGGCGCACGCCGGCCTGGGCCGGACGGATCCCGGCCTTGCGGACGAGCTGGGCGACGTCGCTGCGCTGCGCCGGCGTCTGCAGGGTGACGACCGTGCCGGACGCGCCGGCGCGGGCCGTGCGGCCGCTGCGGTGCGTGTAGGCCTTGTGCTCGGCCGGTGGGTCGACGTGCACGACGAGCGCGACGTCGTCGACGTGGATGCCGCGGGCCGCGATGTCGGTGGCGACGAGCACGCGGACTCTGCCGTCGCGGAAGGCCGCGAGATTGCGGTCGCGCGCGTTCTGGGCGAGGTTGCCGTGCAGGTCGACGGCGGGGATGCCGGCCTGGGTGAGGTCGCGCGCGAGCTTGCGCGCCGCGTGCTTGGTGCGCAGGAACATCACCGAGCGGCCCTGGCCCGAGGCGAGCTCGCGGACGACGCCCGGCTTGTCGGCGGCCGACGTCGTGAGCACGTGGTGCTCGATGTCGGGCTCGGTCGAGGCGTCGTCGTCGACGGAGTGCGTGACCGGGTTGTGCAGGAAGCGGCGCACGAGCGCGTCAACGCCGTTGTCGAGCGTGGCCGAGAAGAGCAGGCGCTGGCTGTCGGACGGCGTGGCCTCCAGGATGCGGCGGACGCCGGGCAGGAAGCCGAGGTCGGCCATGTGGTCGGCCTCGTCGAGCACGGACACGAGGATGTCGTCGAGGCGCACGTGCTTCTGGCGCATGAGGTCCTCGAGCCGGCCCGGGCAGGCCACGAGGATGTCGGCGCCCGCGTTGAGCGCGGCCACCTGGCGCGACTGCGCCACGCCGCCGAAGACGGTGGTGGAGGTGAGGCCCGCGGCGGCGGCCAGCGGCGCGATCGTGGCGTGCACCTGCGTCGCGAGCTCGCGGGTGGGCAGCAGTACGAGGGCGCGGGGGCGCGAACGGCGCGCGGGCCGGCCGTCGGCCATGAGGGCGGCGACCAGGGGCAGCGCAAACGCGATCGTCTTGCCGCTGCCTGTGCGGCCGCGGCCGAGCACGTCGCGGCCGGCGAGAGCGTCGGGCAGCGTCGCGGACTGGATGGGGAACGGCTCGGCGATGCCCTGGCGCGCGAGGACGTCGACGAGCCGCGCCGGGACGCCGAGGTCGGCGAAGCCCGAGGCGGTGATGGGGGTGGTGCTCATGATCGAAGGACCTTCCGAGGTCAGAGGCCGCGCATCGCGCAGCGGGCGCCGGCCGCTCGGATCGAGCGGCGCGCACCGTCGCAGGAGGCGTCGGACCGTGGCGCATCCCGGCGGGAGCGCCGCACCCGGTCACTGGGCCGGAGGCTGAGGGCGCTGCGCTGTAGGAGCGCGTCCCTCGTGGGAGAAGGGTTCCGCCGCGGGGTCAGTGCCACCCGGGACCGGCGAACTAGGAGAAGCCTACCGTGCCGGGGCACTGTCCCCGACCACGTCGATGTGCGGTGGGCCTCAGGCTCCCGCGTTGAGGTCGGAGACGACCTGCGGCGCGAGCACGTCCTGGCCGAGCCGGCCGACCGCCGCCAGCTCCATCGCGTCGGCGAGATCGACCGGTCGCGAGAACAGATAGCCCTGGCCGAGGTCGCAGCCGAGGTCGCGCAGGGTGCGCGCGCTCTCGCCGTCCTCCACGCCCTCGACGACGATCGAGAGCCGCATCGCGCGAGCCATCGAGACGACGCCCTCGACGAGCGCCCGCGACCGAGGCTCGTGCACCTGGGCAACGAAGAGCTTGTCGATCTTGATGATGTCGACGGGCAGGCGGTGCAGGTAGCCGACGGAGGAGTAGCCGACGCCGAAGTCGTCGATCGCGAGGTGGGCGCCGGAGGCCTTGAGCCGCTGGATGTTCGCCTCGGTCGCGGGGTCGTTGCTGAGCATGACGCCCTCGGTGAGCTCGAGCACGAGCTGCACCTCCGGGTGGTCCTCCTGCAGCTCGCGGACGCGCAGCGCCAGGGCGTCGTCGGCCACCTGCAGGGCGGAGAGGTTGACGCCGAGGCTCACCGGGTGGCCGGCGGACCGCGAGATCACACGGCCGCCCTCGTGGGCGCGCTCGAGGATCTGGCGGCCGAGCTGGCGGATGAGGCCGATGCGCTCGGCGGCGGCGATGAAGACGTCGGGCGGCACCCAGCCCAGCGTGCGGTGGTGCCAGCGGGCGAGCGCCTCGAACCCGTCGATCTCGCCGGTGCGCAGGTCGACGAGCGGCTGGTAGTGGACGACGATCTCGTCCGACATCACCGCTTCGCGCAGCGCGCCCTCGAGCTCGAGGCGGTCGAGCTCGGCCTCGCGCATCTCGGGGCGGAACATCTCGATGCGGCCCTTGCCGCGCGCCTTCGCGACGTACATCGCCGTGTCGGCGCTGTTGATGAGGACCTCGGCCGACTCCGCGGGATCGTCGTTGAGCGCGATGCCGATGCTGACGCGGACGGACACCTCGGCCGCGCTGGTGTGGAACGGGGCGTTGAGCACCTCGAGCACGCGGCTGGCCACGGCGTGGGCCATGCCGACGTCGGGCAGCTGGTCGAGCAGGATGCCGAACTCGTCGCCGCCGAGGCGCGCGGCCGTGTCCTCCTGACGGATGCAGCCGAGGATGCGGTCGGCGGCAAGGGTGAGCAGCTCGTCGCCGACCCGGTGGCCCAGGAGGTCGTTGACCTCCTTGAAGCCGTCGAGGTCGCAGTAGAGGACCGCGACCGACTGCTGGCGGCCGACGGAGAGCGCGAGGTCGAGCCGCTCGGTGAAGACCGAGCGGTTGGCGAGGCCGGTGAGGGCGTCGTGGCGGGCGAGGTAGGTCATCTCGTCGCTGAGCCGCCGCCGGTTGTACGCCGAGATGCCCACGGCGGTGAGCGCCTCGAGGGCGGCCTGGTCGCGCTCGTCGAACGTGCGGCCGCCCACCTGGTGGCGGACGACGAGGTGGCGCACCGGGCGCCCGGGCATCGAGATGGCCGCGCCGATCTCGTCCTCGCCCGGCGGCTCGGACCGGATGACGGCAGTCGTGTGCCGCAGCGTCTTCTCGGCCTGCACGACGAGCGACTTCTCGATCTGCTCGTCGTCGGCCCACTCGTGCGCGTTGGTGGCGGCTTCGAGCAGGCCCTCGAGGCGCCCGTGGGCGCGGCGGGCCTCGCCGACCGACCGGACCGCGATGAGGATCGTGCCGATCGGCACGATGAGCAGGGCGACGACCCAGCGCGAGGACCCGCCCCACAGCTCGGCTGCGAGGAAGCCCAGCGTGTCGACGCTGACGAAGGTCGCCAGGCCGAGCGTGAGCTGGTTCCACGACACGACGTCCGTGATCCGGCAGCCGTCCTCGATCGCGAGCGACGCCGCGGTGAGGAACAGGTCGGCGAGGAAGAACGCGGCGCAGGCGACGAGGACGGCCACCAGTCGCTGCAGCGAGCCGCGGGCGTCGGTCGCATCGGTCGGGTCGAGGACGGCGAACACCCCGACCAGGAGGGCGCCACAGATGATCGTGATGCCGACGTTGAAGATCCGGCTGCGCCACACCTTGCGCTGGCTGAGGTTGGCGATGGTGGTGGCGATGCACCAGATCGCGAACGGGCCGATGAGCGAGGTCTGCGTCAGCAGCATGAAGACCAGGACGCCGGTCTCGAATCCGACGACGACGTCGCCGGTCTCGCGCGGGATCGTCAGCGGGAAGCGCGACAGCAGCACGATGAGGGCGATGGCCCCGGCCGCCATGTAGGTGACGTCCTCGGCCGGCGAACGCAGCCAGACGACCACCGCGGCGATGCCGATGAGCACGCCGACGACGAACAGCGCGATGTCGAGGGCCGTTGCCAGCCGGACATGCCCGTTCGTCTCGCGTGTCTCGCTCACGCGCCAACCACCCCCGTGCCCGAGTCGGAGTCCCCGTACGGCGTACCTACGTGACGTCGACGGACGGCGCCCCGTACTTGAGCCGAACGGGCGACCTGGCCCTGCTCCTCGAAGGCCTTCCGCCCGGATCTGTCTTCTGCGTCATCGTCCCTGTCGGTCCGGGGGTTACGCGCGCTGAGCACATTTCTCGCAGGATCCCGGTGACGCAGCGTCATCGGCGTCCGTGTGGGTGGCCGCCGTTGTCCGCTGCTCGGTTCTCCGGAGGCTCGGTGCGACTAACGTGACGGGATGTTCTGGCAGCTGACGATCGACTGCCGCGACGCCGCGCGGCTGGTGCAGTTCTGGGCGGCCGCGCTGGAGTACGCACCCGAGCCGCCGGCCGGGGACGAGCCGTGGCACGCGCACTACCTCGCCGAGGTCGGCCCGTCGGGGCGCTACGACTACCGGCTGTTCGACCCCGCCGGCGTCCGCCCGCCGCTGTTCTTCCAGCAGGTGCCCGAGAGCAAGGCCGGCAAGAACCGGCTGCACCTCGACCTCTATCCCACCCGCCGAGACGGCTCGCTCTCCCTCGACGAGCGTGTGGCGATCGTGGACGCCAAGGTCGATTCGCTCGTCGCGCTGGGTGCGGCGGTGTTGCAGCGCACCCTCGAGCAGGAAGACGGCTGGGAGGGCTACTTCGTGACGCTCGCCGACCCCGAGGGCAACGAGTTCTGCGTCAGCTGATGTCGGTCACGGCGTCTGGTGGTCGGTCCACTCCGTGCCGTTCCAGTAGCGCTGGCCGCGGCCGCCCGGCGCCGGATACCAGCCCGGCGGGGCGTCGACCTTCTTGCCGTCGGGCCCCTTCACACGGGGTCTCGGCGTCCGGCGCATGAAGCCCCACACCAGCCCGGCGACGACGCCGATCACCAGCAGCCAGAGCAGCCCGATGATCACCCCGGCCGCGCCGTCGAACAACGTCCCCATCGCTCCCCCTCACATCGCTGACCCCTCGACGCTAGCCCTCGGCGCACGTGCTGGCAGCGCGATCGAGCACGACCCCCGCCGTCGGCGCCAGGCAGGGCTCCGCACCGCGTGACACGACTACGTGGTCGCGGCCTGCCTCTGCTCGGCCGCGATGCGGGCCAGGGTGACGAGCAGGTTCGCGTAGCCGAGCGCGTCGTCGATGGCGCGGTGCGTGTGCGGCACGTCGCCGAGCCACTCGCTGGGCAGGCTCGGCGCCGTCAGCTCCGCGATCGGTCGTCCCGTGACAGCCGAGGCGTAGCTACGGATGCACAGCCCGGGACCGGCGAACAGATGGTCGGACTCGTACGGCCACGGGATCGCGCCGTGCGCCGTGAACCGCCGCAGGTAGTGGTCGATCCAGAGGCCGTCGAAGGCCAGCGGCGACGCCGCGAACGCAGCATCCCCGGGCAGCTGCTTCACCCAGTCGACGTAGCGGGCCATCACCTCGGCCGGCGGCTCCGGGGCGGTGGTCGCGGCGACCCAGGCCTCGGGCTGGGTCTGGAACCACGCGTAGGTCTCGGGGTCCGGCGTCGCTCCCGGCAGCTCCTCGAGCACCGCCTCGAACCGGCCGTGCTCCGTCCCGTCGAGGGAGACGGCGACCGATGCGAACGACCGCATGCTGTTGCGGCCGGGCGCCGGGCCGTCCACCTCGATGTCGGTGACGACGTAGATCCACTCGTCCGCAGGTCCAGCCACGCGTCGATCCTGCCAGGCTCTGTGCGCGCGCTGGTGTGGGTCCGGACGGCGTCAGTACTGACCCTTGATGACGAAGTACGAGCCGCGGATCGTGCCGGCCAGCTTGGACTTCTGGCGAGCGAACTTGAACTTGTCGGCGAGCTCCTCGGGCACCTCCATGCCGTCGGAGAGCTTGAAGCCCACGGCGCGCTTGCCGGCGTCCTCGAGGGTGTAGAGCACGTTGATCGACAGGCCCGACTCGTAGAAGACGTAGGTCCAGCGCACGCCGTCGACGAGCATCTCGGTGGCCTCGAGGGGCTTCGATGCGATCTCGAGGCCACGCTCCTCGCGCAGGATCCGGGCGACGTAGTCGACGAGCTTCTTGGCCTTGGCCGCAGGCTCGACTGTGAAGTCGACGTCGTACTTGTTCTTGAAGTAGCGCGCCTCGTTGGCGCGCAGGCCCGCCAGCGCGTCGGCCACCGGCGAGGACTCGAGCCCTTCGGTGGAGACGTTCACGAAGTCGACTGCCTTGCCCATCGCTGCCTCCTGGTCGCTGCTGACGTGGAGGAGCCTGCCACGCGGCCCGCTGCGACCACTTCTCCGAAACTGACCGTTTCGGGAAGGTGCCGGGACGCCGAACGACGGGCCCTCTCCTGAGGAGGACCCGTCGTCGTCGGGGGGACGCGAGGTCAGTCGTCGTCGTGGTCGGACTCGTGGTCCTCGTCGTCGTCGGAATCGTCGTCGTGGTGCGAGCCCGAGCCAGCGTGCTCGTCCTCGTCGTCGTCGCCGTGGTCGTCGGCCGCCTCGGCCTCGTCGTCGTCGGCGTGCTCGCTGTGGGTGGGCTTCGCGGTCCGCGTGGGCTCGGGCTTCTCCGACTCGGTCGCCTCGACCTCGGGCGCCTCGGTCTCCGGCGCCTCGGTCTCGCTGGCCTCCGGCGTCGCCGACTCGGTGGCCTGGGCCTCGGGGCTCTCGGTGGCGTCGTCGGCCTCGGGGGTCTGGCTGCTTGACGGCAGCACGAGGATGTCGTCCTGCGACGGCAGCAGCGGGTCGGGCTGGGCCAGCGTCGAGGCGAACGCGGCCGTCGAGCCGAGGAACAGGGCGGCGGCCGCGATCGGCACCGCGACCTTGATGTTGCCGATCCTCATCGTGCGCTCCTCGATCGTCCGGGTAGGGCGATCATCGGCACGCTCGGAGGCCGACTCATCCAGCAGATGTCGAAGATCCGTCCAAGTTCGACGGCCTCGCGGCCCTTCGCTGCGCCGTCCGGGTGACGACTCCCCCGTGTGCGCCGCTGTCGGCTCAGGACGCGACGGGCTCGGGCGGCGCGCCGGCGTCGTCGGCGAGCTCCGGGATGAGCTCGTAGCGGCGGCTGAAGGTCTCGGCCACCGCGAAGCCCGCCGCGGTGAGCGGGATGCCGATGAGCGCACCGATCGGGCCCCAGATGGCCGCGCCGAGGAACACCGCCGCGAGCGCTACGGCAGGGTTCACGTCCATCGTGCGCTTGCTGACGCGCGGCGTGAACACGTAGCTCTCGATCTGCTGGTAGACCGCGGCGAACAGGATGATGACGACGGCCTTCCACGGCGCGTCGAACACCGTCGCCAGCACCGGGAGCAGCACGCCGATGTAGGTGCCCACCAGCGGCACGAACTGGGCCGTGATGCCGACCAGCAGCGCATAGGGGAGCCAGTTGGGCACGCCGATCGCGGCGAAGAGGATCCCGTGGAACAAGGCGGAGAGCGCGGCCAGGATCACCTTGGAGACGACGTAGCCGCCGGTCTTCTGCGCCGTGATCGATGCGACCTGGACGAACACCCGCTGAGCATCGGGGCGCAGGCCGCGCGCGATCGATTGTAGGAAGTGCGGGCCGGCAGCGGCGATGTAGAACCCGAAGACCAACACCGTCACGAGGTCGAGCAGGATCGACGCCGCGGAGTCGACGATGCCGAAGACGCCGCCCGCGATCGACGACGCCGCGCCCGAGGCCTGCCCCGGCTGCAGGTTGATGCTGCCAAGGAACTTCGACGGGTCGAGGCCGAGGTTGAACCGCTGGTTGAGCCAGTCGATCGCGGTCGTCACGAACGCCGGCAGCTTCCCGACGATCGACGACACCTGCTGCACCAGCAGATCCCCGAAGACAGCCACGAGGACGAGCACCGCGAGGATGCCGAGGCCGCCCGTGATCGCCGCCGCGGTCCCGCGCTTCCGGCCGTGCGCCGTCAGCCAGCCGATCGCCGGCTCCATCGAGGCGGCGAGCAGCCACGCGAGCAGCAGCAGGAACAGGAAGTGGCCGATGACGCCGTAGAGCCACAGCGCCAGCAGGAACCCGGCGATCATCGCGAGCACGATCAGCGTGGAGCGCGCCACCGACCGCGGGTCGAACGAGATGCCGCGCGATCCGCTCGCCGGCTGATCCCTCGTGCCGGATGCGGGCACAGCGGCGTCGTCGAGTTGGGCCTCCGGGGCAGACGCGTCCGACGGGGATGGCGCCGCGGCTCCGACCTCGTCGGCGGAGACGTCGTCCGCCGGCGTCGTCACGGCCGGTCCCCGTGGCCGACGGGCCGGATCAGGCCGTCAGCAGATACGACGAGGCAGCGCGCGCGAGCCAGCACCATGCCGGGTTCCCCTCCGACGGCGCCCCACGCTGGGGTGCAGAGCGCACGTCGACATCCTGGCCAAGCCAGCACCCGGAAGCATGCCGATCCACCAAGTCGCGCATCGTCCTGCGTACCCGGGACGTCGTCCACCGTCCCGATTCCCGCCACCTCGGGGGCACCCCTTGCAACGGGTGAGTGGAGGTGGCGGGATCCGTCGTGGTGGGGCGGTCGGCGGGACGAGCGGCGCCTACGGCGCGGGCGGTCCAGAGCGGACCGCGTGCGCTCCTCCCGATTCCCGCCACCTCGTCGGCACTCCTGTCATGCGAAAGGCAGGGGTGAGTGGAGGTGGCGGGAGCCGTCGTAGTGCGGCGAGGCCGGCAGATGCGCGGCGCTGCGCGCCGGGAGCAGCCGACCTCGCGGGCGCTCCTCCCGATTCCCGCCACCTCGTTGACACCCCTTGCAACGACGAAGGCCCCGAGCAAGCTCGGGGCCTTCGTCGTTGCAAGGGGTGAGTGGAGGTGGCGGGAATCGAACCCGCGTCCTTCGTTGGCGATCGGGGCATTCTCCGGGCGCAGCCTGCTGTGCTTTTCTCGGCCCCGGCAGTCACGCAGGCAAGCTGCCGACGGGCTCAGTCACTGTGTGATGTCCTGCGTCACCCCGTGACCGGGATCGCAGTGAGTTCCCTAGCTGACGCCAGGAACCGGGGCGGGAACTCCCCCGGGCTGACGGACTTCAGGCTCGCTTAGGCAGCGAGGGCGAAGTCAGTGCGCTGAGAATTGGCACTTGTATTTAGGCGCTGGATCGTTAGCGAGATAACCAGCATCCTCGGCCCGCTTCTCCCGTCACGACAGACGAAGTCGAAACCGATCACCCCCTGTGCAGTTGTACGCCCACTGTAACGGCACCCGGCCGCCGGCGATTCCTCCGATTCCCGCAGTCGGACGACGGGAGGCACGCGGACGGCGTCGGCGCAAGTCCCCCGAACACATCTGTGGATAACGAAACCCGTTGCGGCCCAAGGGGTCTGGGCTGCTCGGCAGTGTCGGAGGTGCGTCGTAGGGTTCGAACATGCATCGGAATCCGGACGACGCCGCCGCGCGGGCCTTGGCCCTCATCGGCGTGCTCGAGGCTGCCGGGTCCGAGCTGGCGGAGCTGGTGGCCGAGGGGGCGCTGCAGGCCCTGCCCCAGGCGGCCCTGCCCGAGGTCGCTCAGCGGCTGGTGCGCGTTGCCGAGCCCATGAACGCGTCGGCCGCGTGCGCCGTCGCGATGGTGAAGGCGTCGGCCGTGCCGCTGCCCGACGGCCATGTGAGCGTCTCGCGCTGGCTGCAGAAGGACGCCCGGGTCACCTCCGGCGCCTACAACGCTCTCGTCGCCCGTGGCAGCGCCCTGCTCGGCGACTACGGCGCCACCCGCACCGCTCTACTGGCTGGCGCGATCAGCGGCGACCAGGCACGGATCATCACCGTCGGCGTCGAGCGCGCGGTGAAGAGCCTGCCCTCGGGCGCCAAGGAGGACTGCCGTCGCGAGGGCGAGACCTTCCTGCTCCACCTGGCCGGCCACCTCTCTCCCGACGAGCTGCAGGCCGCCGTCAAGCACCTGCGCTTCGTCCTCGACCCCGACGGCGCCGACGCCGACGAGATCGAGGCCCACACCGCCCAGCACCTCGTCTTCACCCGCGTCGGCGACGGCGTCGAGATCCGCGGCTTCCTCACCGCGGAGGCCGCGGCCGAGGTGCAGACGGCGCTCGACCAGATCGTGGAGGGCTGGTACCGGCGCGGCGAGCTGCCCGCGGGCCAGCAGGACGCCGAGGGCTCCGACCCCGACGACCCCAGGACCCAGCGCGCCCGACGGGCCAAGCGGCCCCACCTCGACGCACTCGCCCTCGTCTCGCTGGCGGGTCAGGCGCTCGCGTCGGGCGAGCTCGGGACGAAGAACGGCCTTGCGCCGCG
This sequence comes from Actinomycetota bacterium, assembly GCA_020161245.1. Classification (GTDB taxonomy): domain Bacteria; phylum Actinomycetota; class Actinomycetes; order S36-B12; family CAIYMF01; genus Longivirga. The sequence goes on from JAIUOK010000027.1 coordinate 60,617, forward strand.
GGTGACCATCACCGCCGACCTCGCGACCCTCGCGACCCAGGGCGGCCTGCTGCACAACCCGCGACAGCGCACGCCCGAGCCGGTCTCCCCCACGTCGCTCGCCCGGTTCCTCTGCGACGCCGCCGTCACCACCGTCATCACCTCCGCCGCGCAGGGCTGCCCCGGCAAGGCCGTGCCCGCCGACGCAGCCGAGCCGATGCCCGACGTCGCCGCGCCGGTCCTGAGCCCCGAGTGGCTCGCGGCCGCCGAGGCCCACCTGCGGCAGACCGGCCGCACGGTCCTCTACGTCGGCCGCGAGCGGCGCACGGTCAGCGCGGCGCAGCGGGCCGCCGTCGCCGCGATCCACCCCACCTGCATGTTCCCCGGCTGCGACGTCCCGGCGGCGCGGTCCGAGATCCACCACGTGATCCCGTGGGCACAGAACGGGCCTACCGACATCAGCCATCTCCGGCCGGTCTGCGGGGGCCATCACCATCTGGTCCATGAGGGCGGCTGGCGCATCCTCGCGACCGGCGACGATCCGCACGCCCCCGACTATTGGACCGTGCATCCGCCCGACCCGAGTACCCGGCCCTGAGGAGGGGCCCCGCACTCGTCGCCCACGATCCGGGCACAGCACGACGTCGACTACCGCATCGAGCTGCCGGCTGCCATGAACGCAGGCGGCCCGCAGGCCTGCCCTGATCGAGGCCACCGGCTGCGCCGCCGACCGACGGGCGACGCGCGTCGGGCGCCGCGGCTCACACCGGGGCGAACAGCGGCGGCTCGTCTCGGAGCAGGGCCTGGAACGCACCATCGAGGGCCGAGTCCGAGGGCACCAGGGCGGCGTACCGCTCGCTGGCCTCGATCTCCAGCTCCCCCAGCGCATCCTGGTTGGCACTCATCGCGCGATCGCTCACATCGCGAACGAGATCGGCCGCATCCGGGAGTCCGAGCAGGACGAACCCGTCGGCCGCGGCCTCGACCTGCTCGGGGAGCAGCGACTGGACGGCGACGAGGAGGCCGCCGCCCATCGCGTAGCCGTGCAGGAGGAGGACGTCGGCCAGGGCGTCATCGCCCTGGCCGAACCCCTCGCGGGAGCCGGCATCGGGAGCCGCAGCGGCGCGGTTCCAGACGGCAGCAGCATGATCCAGGAAGGCGGTCATGCCCCAGCATCGGCCGGACACCGCAGCCCCGCACGCCGACGGGTCAGGCGTTCTGGCGGTGGTAGAGGCCCTTGAGGGTGCCGGCGAGCTTGCGGTACTCGGCAAACCCGTCGACGTAGGCCGCCGACGACGTCGGCTGGTAGGACGCCGCCACCGGGACGAGCGGCGGCACGTCCTCGAGC
>JAIUOK010000028.1 GCA_020161245.1 Actinomycetota bacterium
AGCCCCGCCCGCAACCGCAGGCCCATGAACAGCGCGTCGGTCACGTATTCCTCGGCGTCGATGTCCTCCATCTCGCCCTGCTCGCCAGTCAGCCAGGTGTGCAGGTGGGGATTGGTGCGCCTGAGGGTCAGCGTCTCCTCTCCTCCCCCGGACCCCAGCACCGCCGGGGACCGTGTGGCCGGATAATGGCCCGCTGCCCCCGGCCCCAGCCCCAGGTAGGTGCGGTTGTTCCAGTACGCGAGGTTGTGACGCGACTCCTGCCCGGGCAGGGCGTAATTGCTGACCTCGTAACGCGTGAAGCCCCGCGCCGAGAGCAGTTCCTCAGTGCGCTCGAAGCCGGCGCGCTCGTAGAACGGCACCGCCCGCCGCCCCGAATGCACCTCAGTCCGGTCGCACCCGCCGGCGGCAGCCAGGTCGAGCAGGAGCCGCACGAGCTGCGACCCGAGGCCGCGCCCCCTGTGCTCAGGCGCCAGGTAGACCGACTGGATGTCGCCGTGGTGGCGCTCGAGATCGCCGGGCTTGGGCACCCTGTCGACCAGCGCGACGAAGCCCATGCCGACCACCTCGTCGCCGTCGATGACCAGCGCTGCGCGGAAGCGGCTCCCGTGGCGCGACCACCAGTCGAGGAAGCTCCGCGCGAAGTCGGCGGGGATGCCGTCGAGCGGACCGTGCCGCTCCTGATGCCACTGCCAACGGAGAGCCGCGAGGGCTGCGATGTCGGGATCGGACGCCTCACGGATCACCACAGCCATACCGACAGCCTGCCCCAGCGGGGCGGCCGCTCCCACGGGTTTTCGGGGTGGTGGCTCCCAGCCACATGCGGCCCGCTCGCACCAGCTCGCCCGTCGTTTCCTCGCCGGCCTTGCTGATGGACAGCCAGGAGTCAGCCGTTCATGTGCTGGTTCCAGCCCATCCGGGCTGCGATGTTGTGGTTGGGGACCTCCTGCTTGCCGCATCGCAGGCACGCGATGAGCGGGAAGTCCGGCTCGCTCTCGATCGGGTGCCAGGCGTGCAGCCCGAGCCAACAGGTCAACGGCTTCGACATCAGATCCCCCTTCATCGCCTGCCACGAGCATGGCACCGCCGCCGTCGCGATGCGCCCGGATCGTCGCAACCGCGCGCCTCCCCGGCCCACGGGTACCCGACCCGATGAACCCGCGCGAGCGATCGGCCTGGGCGCTACGAGGCAGCGGCATCCGGGGGCAGGACCGGGACGACGTCCTGACCCAGCTCGTGCTGTTCGGGTACGGGCCCGACGCCGGCCCAGTAGTGCACGCCCGGGTCCCATCTCGGCCGGACGATCACCCACTGCGTGCGCTCGCGCGCCCACGCCAACGCCTCCGGAAGCGTCACGCCCTCGAGGCCGTCGTCGTAGATGGCCGGGTCGGCGAGGCCGCCCTGCAGCGAGACGTCGTAGCCGTCGTTGATCCAGGCGATCCACGCCCGCCCGTTGTCGTCGCGATGCTCCACAGCCACACGTTCATCGTGACCCGTCGTTCAGCCCAGGCGCCAGGATCACAGCGGGATCCTGGCACGGCCCGCTGCGCGGACTCCTCGAAGCAAGCGACAGCGTCCGCAACTGCTCCGAAGCGAGTAAGAACGGCACATAGGCGCTACGGCGTCGTGCAGGAGTCCGTCGTAGAACCTCCGCACATCACGATGCCGAACCGGGAGATCACGGCATCCTCACGTCCACCGGACGTGCGGTACTGGATCCGCAGGGACTCTGTGTGTGCTGGCAGTTGGTCCGCTGTGACCGTCACAACGAGGTCGACCCAACGAGCGGGCGAGACTGGGTCGGGTTCCGGTGATGAATCGGGATCGGGCGCACAAACGCCACTGACGGTTCGGTTTCCCTGCTGTGCAGATGTGAGCCCGAGTTCCGACAAGCCTCCGACTGCCGATCCAAGAATCTCTGTGCCCGGCGGTACATCGCGGACGGCGAAGGCGAGGACCCGCATCCCACCAGTGGGATCTACGGGTTCCACTCTCGTGACGGTGACGCTGCCAGGCTGATCGAGGCATACCGGGATGGCCCCTGCGCTCAGATGAGCTCCGGGCGTCATGCCCGGCATGCCAACCATGACGCTGCCGTTGACGGGTGATCGCAATGTGGGACCGCCGTCGGTCAACGCGGCGCAGCCAACGAGCGTTGCGCACGCGGCCCAGGCGCTGACAAGAAGCACAACCGGTCGGACATCCCCCATGCGAGTCAGAATGCCGGTTGCGGGGCGGTTCTGCTCGTCGATCGATGCTGCTGTAGCCCTCGCACCGGGTGGGGTGGAGGGCTGGCAGCGACGGCGGGGGCGTCAGAAGGGCGGTGGGTCGGCGGCGGGGTCGACCGATGCGGTGTGGGGGCAGCTGGTCAGGCCGGGGCTGGCCGCGAGCCGGGGGTCGATCGGGGGCTCGGGCTGGGCGTCGTGGCGGGTGTCGCGTTCGGTGTCGGGCAGGTAGGGGCGGGGTCTGACTCTGAAGGTCTGTCCCCAGTGCGTGACGAAGGTGGCCGACCCGTCGGCGGACGATTCGACGATGCGCAGCAGGCCGCGGGTCTTGCGCTGGTGGCAGTCCAGGCAGAGCAGCCCGCAGTTCGCGGTGCAGGACCCGCCGTGTGGGAACGGGCACGCGTGGTCCATCTGCAGGTTCCTGCGGGACCCGCAGGCCCTGCAGCAGTAGTCGCGCGCGTGGCTGTGCCGGTTGAGCCGGCCGGGCAGGTAGATCAGGTCGCCGTAGTCGAGCAGGTGCCCGTCGACGGGGGCGGTGACGATCCGGCGCAGCCAGTGCGCCTGCCGCGCGTAGGCGACGGCGACATCGGCGGGGACGGGCTCGCCGTTGACCAGGCCCATCGCCGCGCGGATCCCGGCCAGGGTGTCGAGGTCGATGACGACCTCGACGGTGACCTTGGTGGCGGCGGCGCGGTCGAACACGATGCTGCCGTCCTCGGCGACGCTGCCGAGGATCCGGGTGACGGCGGCGTCGGCCATCGCCTGGTCCTTGCTCGGCACCACCACGGCGGCCGGCTGCGCATCGAGGTCGAGGTCCTCGGCGCTGCTGGCGTCCGGGGACGCGGGACCGGCGTCGGCCTGCTCGGCCTGCGCCTGGGCGGCGGCCTTCGCGTCGGCGCGGAGCTGGTCGGCGTCGCCAGCCAGGGTCGCGGCCATCGCGTCGACCAGGGGCTGCTCGTGGGTGATCGACACCGTGGCCATGCCGTCCTTGTGCCGGGTCACGGTGACCCGCCGCTCGTGGCGGGCCTGCTCGAACCGGCCTGCGGCGTCGGGGTCGAGATCGGCCACGAGCTGGCGGACGATCCCGCGCAGGTCCGCCGCCGTGCGCCGCCTCGCGCGCACCAGCGCCCGCGCCACGATCTGCTCGAGGGCGTCGGGGTCGGTGACGTTCTCGGTCTCGTCGAGCAGCACCAGGCAGTGCACCAGCGAGATCTCCCCGGCGTCCAGGGCGTCCAGCCACGCAGGGGCGTCCTGGTGCAGGCGCCTCGACCGAGCCACCTGCGCCCCGATGCTGTTCTTGTTGACCCGCAGCATCACCCCGATGTCGTGGCGGACCTGCCGGTCGAGCTCGGAGTCGCCCGACCACTCCTCGCCTGCGACCGCCAGCAGCGTGCGCATCCGGAACGCGTCGACCTTGCCCTGCGCCCGGTCGACCGCCTTGAGCATCCGCAGCCGGTCGATGTCGGCCGGCAGTCGGCCCGGGTCGATCGACGCCAGCTCCACCAGGTGCTCGAACGACGGCGCGCACGCAAGCATCGTGCGCACCCGGTCGGCGTCGAAGTCGGCCACCAGCTCCTCGAAACGCGCCTCCACTACCGACGCCGGAAGGCCCGGCGAGGCAGCGGGAGCGGTGGAGGACATGCGAGAAGAATAGAACGCACGTACGACACAAGCAATCTTCGACGCGTCCCCCGATCCGGTGAAAACCCCTGGCGCACAAGCGATGACAGCCGGTACCCGAGGCGCGGCCTGCGCTGCCCAGGAGGCAGCAGGACCGCCGCAGCACCCGCAGCCGGCGTCGAGCAGAGTCCAGCGCTGACTCGGCTACCGGATCAGGAGCCGCCGCCGTCCGTGCGGCGCGACGCCCGCGCGACGACGGGCATCGCCATGAGCAGCAGCGCGACGACAGCGGGGCCTGCGCTCGGACGGGTCACGATGATCGGCCCGCTCTCCTCGACCGGATCGGCGTAGTAGGTGCAGGTTGTGCCGGGCGGGAGCCACTGCCAGCCGGGCTCGCCGTAGACGGAGTCGGCATTGAGGTACGGCGGGCAGCCGAGCCCCTCGACGAGGAGCAGGTGGGCGATCAGCCACACCACCCCGAGGCCCCAGGCCGCCCACGCTGCGGACCATGCCAGCCGTCGACGTCGAGGACGACGGTCCTGGCGCGACGGCGTCGCGCTGAGCTCCTCCCCCATGCCGGCAGCATCGCACCCAGCCACGACGTCGCGTTCGACCCGCGCCGACTACGACTTGGGGTCGGGGCAGTAGAGGCGCATCCGCTCGTGCTCGGAGCGCACCAGGGTGTGGGTGTCGAGCGGCCGGCCGCACGCAGCGCACGGCGTGGAGGGCAGTGCGTTGGACCGCTGCACCGGCTCGTAGTTGCTCAGCTGGGCCGGGCCGAACACCTTGCGCGTGACGTTGTTGACCGCGTCGGTGATGCGCCAGGCGAAGGCATGGCGGGCAGCGCGGCGCTCGTCGCGCGAGCTCACAACCATCCTCCGATGATGGGCGCGAGGATCACCTTGACGATCATCGCGACGGGGTAGACCAGGGCGTACCCCAGGTTGACACGCGGATCCGCGCCGGTCACATCGTTGGCGTACGCGAGCACCGCCGGCTGCGTCTGGGTGCCGGCAACGACACCGGCGAGCGTCGGCCCGGAGGCGTGCATGAGCCGGTGCAGCAGCAGCAGGCCTGCGGCGGCGGTCGCCGTCACGACGAGACCGGTGACGAGCAGGCGCGGGCCGAGGTCGCTGGCCAGCGCATCGGCCAGGGCCGCACCGGCGTTGGATCCGGCGTAGGCCAGGAAGACGAGCATGCCCAGCTGCGACAGCGTGGCCGAGACCGAGTGCGGCAGCGACCACAGGATCGGGCCGGTGCGCTGCAGGCGCCCGACGATGAGGCCGACGAGCAGCGGGCCGCCCGCGATGCCGAGCGAGACGCCGGCCGTGCCGGGCAGCGGCACGTGGATGAGTCCCACGAGCAGGCCGAGCCCCAGGCCGAGGAACAGGCCCACCGGGTTGATGTCGGTCGCGCCGCGCTCGCTGTCGCCGAGGAAGCGGCCGGCGTCGGCGATGCGCTCGGTGGGGCCGACGAGGCGCACCCGGTCGCCGAGGGCGAGGACCAGGTCGTCGGTGGCCAGCAGGTCGACGTCGCCGCGGCGCACGCGCGTGGCGGTGACGCCGTACTGGCCGGGCAGGTCGAGATCGCCGAGGTGGCGGCCGGCGATGCGGCGGTTGGACACCGCGACGCGGCGGTAGTCGAGCGAGGACCTGTCGGCCACGAGGCGGACGGTCGACCGGTGGCCGAGGTCGTCGATCACGCGACGCACGGTCGGGCCGTCGCCGACGACGGTGAGGATGTCGCCGCGCTGCGGCGCGTAGTCGGCCATCGGCAGGTCGAGGTGCCCGGGGTGGCCCGGCTCGTCGCCGATCATCAGCCGCGAGAACTTCACGTGGTTCTCGTACTGCTCGGACAGCTGCGCGAGCGTGGGAAGGTCCTCGACGTCGACGCGGACGCTGGCCCGCTCGAGGGCGGGCGGAGGGGCGGAGCGCTCGGCGTCGGCGGGCGTCGGCTTGGTGCGCGCGGCGATGCCGGCGGCGAGCAGCATGCCGAGGACGCCGCCGAGGTAGGTCACCGAGTAGCCGACGACCGGGTCCTGGTTCTTGAGCTGCTCGATGCTCGCCGCCAGCGCCGGGGTGTTGGTCAGCGCGCCGGCGAACACGCCGGACAGCACGCCGCCCTGCAGGCCGAGCAGCGAGCCGACCCCGAGCGTCACAGCCGCGCCGGCGATGAGCACTCCGACGACGACGGCGATCGCGCGGCCGCCCGTGCGCAGCGCGGAGAAGAACGAGGGGCCGGCCGACACGCCGACCGCGTAGGCGAACAGCACCAGGCCGAGCTGGCCCATGACGACCGGCACCTTGAGCCGGTCGTCCCACGCCGAGAGCGCCAGCGCCAGGAACAGCACCGCGGCCGGGCCCAGCGCGAAGCGCTTGTAGGTGATGGCCCCGATCGCGCTGCCGACCGCCAGGAGCAGGCACAGCAGGACGAGCGGGTTGTCGGCGAGGAGGTCTGCAATCGCTTGCATGACAACGAGCGTAGGGGTCGTGCCGCCCCATGGGACGCGTTCAGGGCCCCGTTGACTACAAGGTCACAGGTGGAGGCGCGTGACGTCGGTCGCCCAGGGCACCCTGAGGCGACGCCGGCTGCGTCAGTGCGAGGACTGCAGGCAGGACGGTCCGAGCAGAGCCTTGAGGTCGCCGTAGAGCGCGGGCGACGGCGTGACGCGCAGGCGGTCGTCGAGGCGCACCACCGTGGTACGCGGGCCGTTCTGCAGCGCCAGGCGCACCTCGGTGACGCCCGGGTGCGCGGCCAGCACATCCTTGAACCGCTCGATCACCGGCGGGATGCAGCGCGACGCCGGCAGCGTGACCACGACCGGCCCCTGCTCGCCGGTGGAGAGGTCGGGGACCGACACCTCCATCGCGATGAGCTTCGGCGCCTCCTCCTCGCTCTTGTCGAGGCGGCCCTTGACCAGCAGGACGGCGTCGGGCACGACGTGCGGGCCGACGAGCTGGTAGGTGGCCGGGAAGACCATGACGTCGATCGAGGCCTCGAGGTCCTCGAGGGTCGCGATCGCCCAGACGTTGCCCTGCTTGGTCACCTTGCGCTGCACGCTGGTGATGAGCCCGCCGACGGTGATGGTGCGGCCGTCGGCGACGTCCTCCGAGTGCAGCGCGGACACCGGCACGTCGCTCGCCGCGGACAGCACGTGCTCGACGCCGTTGAGCGGGTGGTCGGAGACGTAGAGGCCGAGCATCTCGCGCTCGTAGCCGAGCAGCGTGGCCTTGTCCCACTCCCCCGTCGGGATCGGCGGCGGCGCGAACAGCGGCGCGCCGCCCGAGGCGTCGTCGTCGCCGAAGCCGGCGAACAGGGAGTCCTGCCCGATGGCCTCGTTGCGCTTGATGTCGGCGATGGAGTCGATGCGCGCCTCGTGCACGGCGAGCAGGCCCTTGCGGCTCTCGCCGAGGCTGTCGAAGGCGCCGGACTTGATCAGCGACTCGACGACGCGCTTGTTGACGACGCTGATCGGCACCTTCTCGAGGAAGTCGTCGAAGCTGGCGAAGCGGCCCTGGCTGGTGCGGGCCTCGATGAGGCCCTCGACGACGTTGCCGCCGACGTTGCGGACGGCCGAGAGGCCGAAGCGGATGTCGGTGCCGCGCGGGGTGAAGTCGGAGTCGGACTCGTTGACGTCGGGCGGCAGCACCTTGATGCCCATGCGCCGGCACTCGTTGAGGTAGACGGCCGACTTGTCCTTGTCGTCCTTCACCGAGGTGAGCAGCGCGGCCATGTACTCGGCCGGGTAGTTGGCCTTGAGGTAGGCGGTCCAGAACGAGACGAGGCCGTAGCCCGCGGTGTGGGCTTTGTTGAAGGCGTAGTCGGAGAACGGGACGAGGATGTCCCAGAGCGTCTTGATGGCGTCCTCGGAGTAGCCGTTGCTGCGCATGCCGTCGCTGAACGGCACGAACTCCTTGTCGAGGATCTCCTTCTTCTTCTTGCCCATCGCGCGGCGCAGCAGGTCGGCGGCTCCCAGGGAGTAGCCGGCCAGCTTCTGGGCGATGGCCATGACCTGCTCCTGGTACACGATCAGGCCGTAGGTGTCGCCCAGGATGTCCTCGAGCGGCTCGGCGAGCTCGGGGTGGATGGGCACCACCGGCTTGCGGCCGTTCTTGCGGTCGGCGTAGTCGTTGTGGGCGTTGGCGCCCATGGGGCCCGGGCGGTAGAGCGCCAGGACGGCGGAGATGTCCTCGAAGTTGTCGGGCACCATCGAGCGCAGCAGCGCGCGCATCGGGCCGCCGTCGAGCTGGAACACCCCGAGGGTGTCGCCGCGGGCGAGCAGCTCGTAGGTGGGCGGGTCCTCGAGCGCGAGCTCCTCGAGCACGACGGTCTCGCCGCGGTTGTTGGCGATGTGCATGAGGCAGTCGTCGAGGACGGTGAGGTTGCGCAGGCCCAGGAAGTCCATCTTGAGCAGGCCGAGGGTCTCGCACACGCCCATGTCGAACTGCGTGATGATCGCGCCGTCCTGGTCGCGCCGCCAGATCGGGATGACGTCGAGCAGCGGCTCGGAGCACAGGATCACGCCCGCGGCGTGGACGCCGGGCTGGCGCTTGAGGCCCTCGAGGCCCTTGGCGGTGTCGACCACCTTGCGGACGTCGGCGTCGGACTCGTAGAGCGCCCGGAACTCCCCCGCCTCGTTGTAGCGCGCGTGGGAGGGGTCGAAGATCCCCGACAGCGGGATGTCCTTGCCCATGACCGCGGGCGGCATCGCCTTGGTGATGCGCTCGCCCACGACGAACGGGTAGCCGAGGGCGCGCGCGGAGTCCTTGATCGCGGCCTTCGCCTTGATCGAGCCGTAGGTGATGATCTGGGCGACCCGCTCCTCGCCGTACTTCTCGGTGGCGTAGCGGATCATGTCGCCGCGCTTGCGCTCGTCGAAGTCCATGTCGATGTCGGGCATCGACACGCGCTCGGGGTTGAGGAAGCGCTCGAAGAGCAGGCCGTGCTTGATCGGGTCGAGCTCGGTGATGCCGAGCGCGTAGGCGATGAGCGCGCCGGCCGCGGAGCCTCGGCCCGGGCCGACGCGGATGCCCGCCTCCTTGGCGTGACGGACGAGGTCGGCGGTGACGAGGAAGTACCCCGGGAAGCCCATCTGGATGATGACGCCGACCTCGTAGGCCGCCTGGTCGCGGTGGGTCTGCGGCACGCCGTCCGGGAAGCGCATCGCGAGTCCGCGCTCGACCTCCTTGACCAGCCAGCTCTCCTCGCTCTCCCCGTCGGGGACGGGGAAGCGCGGCATCAGGTTGGCGCCCTCGTTGAACGAGATGTCGACGCGCTCGGCGATGAGCAGGGTGTTGTCGCAGGCCTCGGGCAGCTCGGCCCATACTGCGCGCATCTCCTCGGCGCTCTTGAGGTAGAAGTCGCGGCCGTCGAAGCGGAAGCGCTTCGGGTCGTCCATGGTGGTGCGGGTGCCGATGCACAGCAGGACGTCGTGGCTCTCGGCGTCGTGCGGGTAGACGTAGTGCAGGTCGTTGGTGGCCAGCAGCGGGATGTCGAGCGAGCGCGCGATGCGCAGGAGGTCCTCGCGGTGCCGGCGCTCGATGCCGAGCCCGTGGTCCATCAGCTCGCAGAAGTAGTTGTCCTTGCCGAGGATGTCGCGGAAGTCCGCGGCGGCCGCGAGGGCGCGGTCGTAGTTGCCCGCCTGCAGCCAGCGGTTGACCTCGCCGGAGGGGCACCCGGTGGTGCCGATGATGCCCTTGCCGTAGGTCTCGAGCAGCTCGCGGTCCATGCGCGGCTTGCGGTAGAAGCCCTCGAGGCTCGACAGCGACGAGAGCCGGAACAGGTTGTGCAGGCCCTCGTTGTTCTCGGCCCACAGCGTCATGTGGGTGTAGGCCTGCTTGCCCTTGCCCGAGCTCTCGCCGTCCTCGCCGGTGCCCTCGTCGTAGCCGCCGCCGAAGTCGAACGGCGAGCGCTCGAACCGGCCCTGCGGGGCGTAGTAGCCCTCGATGCCGATGATGGGCTTCACGCCCGCGGCCTTGCCGCGCTTGTAGAAGTCGTAGGCGCCGTAGACGTTGCCGTGGTCGCTCATCGCGAGCGCCGGCATCTGCATCCGGGCGGCCTCGGAGAACAGGTCGCCGAGGCGGGCCGCGCCGTCGAGCATGGAGTACTCGGTGTGCACGTGCAGGTGCACGAACGAGTCGCCCACTCCGCTGCCCTCCCGAGGACCGGTACCCGCGCCGACACATGACCGGGCCGTGCGGCGGCGCCGCAGGACCCGCCCGGAGGCTCGCGCGGGGGAAGGCGGCGGTGCGTCCGGGAGGTCTCACCCTAACGCCCGCGTCCGACGGCGGCCGGGCCCGTCCGGGGCTTCCCTGGTCGGTCGGCGTGTCGGTGATCTTGGTGGGCCCGGGGGGCCGCTGCCGGCCTACTCGGGGTCGGCTGCGGCAGGGGCCGGCAGGCGCAGCGACGCCGCCGCCCGGGTGCGGTCGCGGCCGGCGTCCTTGGCCTCGTAGAGGGCGACGTCGGCCCGCTTGAGGGCGTCCTCGACGGGCTCGCCCGTGAGCAGCTGGGCGTACCCGACGGAGACCGTGACGGGGATGTCCTCGCCGTCGTGGTGGACCGGGACCAGGCGCACCCGTTCCCGGACGCGCTCGGCGACCGCCTCGGCGCCGTCGAGGTCTGCGGCGACCAGCAGGGCCGAGAACTCCTCGCCCCCGGTGCGGCCGACGACGTCGCCCGCGCGCAGCGCCGACCGGATCCGGTGGGCGGCCTCCGCCAGCACGGCGTCGCCGGCGGCGTGCCCGTGGCGGTTGTTGACCTCGCCGAAGCGGTCGAGGTCGACCACGAGCACAGACACGGGCTCGCCGGTGCGGCGCGCCCGCGCCATCTCGCGCTCGGTGTCGGTGACGAAGGCTCGCTTGAGCGGCAGCTCGGTGTCGTGGTCGAGGCCCGCGGACCGTGCCAGGGCCTGCGCTGCGAACTGGTGGTGCAGCAGCCAGACGAGCATGGCCACGAGCGGCAGCGAGGCGGGCGACCAGCGCAGCAGCACCACGATCGCGATGCCCAGGACGAACTGCGACCACATGAGGCCGTTGGCCTCGCGGTCGAGGACGGGGCTGGCGGCGAGGGGCACGCCGCGCGCGTGCCACAGCACGAGGCTCATACCGAGGGAGCTGGTGAACCACCAGGCGACGGCGCCGGCGGTGCAGGCGAGCAGCACCGGCATCGGCTGCTGCAGCGGCTCGGGCAGCGCGGAGGCCCAGGCGGCGACGGCGGTGGCCGCGCCCAGGGCCGCGGTGACCGAGGCGAGCATGAGCGCCACGTTGACGACGGCCCGGCGGCGGCTCCAGTGGCGCACCTCGAGCAGGCCGGCGAGCAGCAAGACGGGCGGAGGGGCGAGCATCGCGACGACGAAGAGCACGGCGGTGTCGAGGCCGAACTCGATGCCGGCCCGGGTGCCCTGCCCGAGGCCGAACCGGTCGCGGCCGGTGACGAGCAGCACGGCGACGCCCGCGGCGACCACCCACGGCCAGCCGTCGATGGCGTTCGAGGGCATGAGCAGCAGCACGGCGGCGCACAGCACGATCACCAGCGCGGAGACCGCGAGGAGCGCCCGCGATACGTCGTCGCCCTCGTCAGGCGCCGACGGCGCTGCGCCGTCCGGCACCGCCGTCGTATCCGCCACCTCTGCCATCGGCCCCCCCAGCCCGCCGCGCTCCTGCCCTGGTCGCGGCTCCTGGAGATCGTGGTCGCGGGGGTGCCGGGCTGCAACGAGAACGCGTTCCTGATGGGCCGGACGGGTGATCAGGTAGCCCCGGGTGAGGGAACGGCGACAGCGCGCCGCCCCCCGCTCCGGGGACGGCGGCCCGTCAGCCCCTGAGCGCGTCGAGCTCGGCGAAGGTCGCGTCGTCGATCTCGGCGCCGGCTGCGGCGCAGTTCTCCTCGAGGTGGCCGACCGAGCCGGTGCCGGGGATGGGCAGCATCGCCGGCGAGCGGCGCAGCAGCCAGGCGATCGCCAGCTGGGCCGGCGTCAGACCGGTGCGGGCGGCGATGTGCGCCAGCGGGCCGTCGGCGGCGGCGTGGCGGCCGACGTCGACCGGGTGCCACGGGATGAAGCCGACGCCGGCCTCGGTCGCGCGGTCGAGCAGGGCCTCGCTGGTGCGGTCGGTGAGGTTGAACCGGTTCTGCACCGTCGCGATCGGCACGATCGCCTGCGCGGCCTCGAGCTGCTCCACGCTGACCTCGGAGAGCCCGACGTAGCGGACCTTGCCCGCCTGGACGGCGTCGGCGAAGACGCCGAGCTGGTCCTCGAGCGGCACCCGGTCGTCGATGCGGTGCAGCTGCCAGAGGTCGATGGTGTCCGTGCCGAGCCGGCGCAGCGACATCTCGAGGCACTGCTGCAGGTAGGCCGGGTCGCCCACGACCGTCCACCGGTCCGGGCCCTGCCGCGTGAAGCCCGCCTTGGTGGCGACGACGACATGGTCGTACGGGTGCAGCGCCTCGCGGATGAGGTCCTCGGAGACGAACGGGCCGTAGGAGTCGGCCGTGTCGACGAAGTCGACGCCTAGCTCGACGGCGCGGCGGAGCACCTGCACGGCCGTGGCGCGGTCCGGCGGGTCGCCCCAGACGCCCTTGCCGACGATGCGCATCGCGCCGAAGCCGAGGCGGTGCACCTCGAGCTCGCCGCCGATGCTGAACGTGCCGGACGCGTGGACGGGCTGCGCGGAGGTCATGCCAGCATCCAACCCGATCGGTGACGGGCCGCATTCCCGGCGGCTACCCCGCTGCTGCGGCGCCCTGCTGCCGGGCGGCCCATTCGTGCGCGAGCAGCCCGTAGGTGTACCCGTCGATCCAGCCCAGCTCGTCGTGCCACGAGTCCTCGACGCCGTGCTGCTCGCGCCGCATGCCCGCCTTCTCGAGCACGCGCGCGGACGCGCCGTGGTCGGCGTAGCAGCCGGCCGTGACGCGCCGGAGGCCGAGCGGCCCGAAGCAGGCGGCGAGCAGACCCGTCGCGAGGTGCGTGGCTATCCCGCGGCCGGAGTGCTCGGGCGCGACCAGGTAGCCGATCTCGGCCTCGGTTCCCTTCGGCAGCCCGGGCTGGCCGAGGCCGTCCAGGATCTCGAGGAAGCCCAGGCCCACGACCTCGCCGTCGAGGTCGGCCACGCAGCCGTAGTCGCGGCCGTCCGGCGCACGCAGCCAGCCGGCGCGGAAGGCCTCCGGCTCCATCCGCGTCACCAGCGTCCAGTGGTTGCTGCCCGGGTCGTTGCGGATGCTGAGCATGCGCTCGATGTCCGGCTCCGCGGCGTCGCGCAGGACCAGCGGACCGGACTCCAGCGGCCAGGGATGCGTGGGCACGGCCGCATCGTCGCAGGCGGGGCTGCGCCCGTCGCGCGGGTTGCGGCCCGGCTCGCGGAGCGGAATAGGCCGCAGACTGCACCAGTTGAGCGTTCAACCGCTAGCGTTCGACCCCACACCGACGTCGTAGGAGAGGCCATGTCCGAGTACGCCGACTGGAACGCGCAGATCATCGCGGAGTTCCGCGCCAACGGAGGCAGGGTGGGCGGCCAGTTCGAGGGCGCGCCCGTCGTCCTCATGCACGGCGTCGGCCGCAAGAGCGGCAAGGAGACGGTGCACCCCGTCATGTACCTGCAGTCCGAGGACGACCCGGCCACGATCTACGTGTTCGCGTCCAAGGCGGGCGCCCCGACGCACCCGGACTGGTACTACAACCTCACCGACGCCGGCCGGGTCACCGTCGAGGTGGGCACCGAGACCTACGAGGCCACCGTCACCGACATCACCGGCGAGGACCGCGACCGCATCTACGCCGAGCAGGTCGCGCGCTACCCCGGCTTCGGCGAGTACGAGGTCAAGACCGCCGGCATCCGCACCATCCCGGTGCTGGCGCTCACGCGCATCTGACGGCGTCCGACTGCCGACGACGTCGCGGCCGTCAGCCCGCGGCGACGACGTCGAGGGCGTGCTGCAGGTCGGGCGGGTACGGGCTCTCGAGCTCGACCCACTCCCCCGTGCCCGGGTGCTCGAACCCGAGCCGGTAGGCGTGCAGCCACTGCCGGGTGAGGCCGAGGCGCTGCGCGAGCACCGGGTCCGCGCCGTAGGTGAGGTCGCCGACGCACGGGTGGCGCATCGCCGAGGTGTGCACGCGGATCTGGTGCGTGCGCCCGGTCTCGAGGTGGATCTCGAGCATCGACGCGTGCCGGAACGCCTCGAGCGTGTCGTAGTGGGTGATGCTGGGCTTGCCCCCGGCCACGACCGCCCAGCGCCACTCGTGCTGCGGGTGGCGGTCGATGGGGGCGTCGATCGTGCCGCGCAGCGGGTCCATCACGCCCTGCACGAGCGCGTGGTAGACCTTGTCGACCGTGCGCTCCTTGAACTGCCGCTTGAGCGAGGTGTAGGCCCGCTCGCTCTTGGCGACCACCATGAGGCCCGTGGTGCCGACGTCGAGGCGGTGCACCACGCCCTGCCGCTCCGCGGCCCCGGACGTCGAGATCCGGTAGCCCGCGCCGGCGAGCCCTCCGACGACCGTCGGCCCGGTCCAGCCCGGCGAGGGGTGCGCCGCGACGCCGACCGGCTTGTCGACCACCACGACGTCGTCGTCGTCGAGCACGACCCGCAGGCCCTCGACCACCTCCGGCACGATCTGCACCGGGGCCGGCTCGCCCGGCATCTCGACCTCGAGCCACTGCCCCGCCGAGACGCGTGCGGACTTGCCCACCACGGCGCCGTCGAGGGTGACGCCGCCGCCCTCGGCGATCTCGGCGGCCTTGGTGCGCGAGAACCCGAGCAGCCTCGCCAGGGCGGCGTCGACGCGCTCGCCCTCGAGCCCGTCCGGGACGGGCAGGCTGCGGGAGTCGGCCACGCCCGGCTACTTCCGGCTGCCGTCGAGCTCCACGCCGCGCAGGGCGAGCAGCACCATGAGGATGCTGGAGCAGACGATCGCGGAGTCGGCCAGGTTGAAGACCGCGAAGTTCGGGAAGGTGATGAAGTCGACGACGTGCCCCTGGAACAGCCCGGGGGCGCGGAAGACGCGGTCGATGAGGTTGCCCACCGCGCCGCCGAGCAGGCCGCCCAGGGCGATCGCCCAGCCGACGCTGCCGAGCTCGCGGGACTTGCGCACGATGAAGACCGACACGCCCAGGGCGATCGCGGTGAAGACGAAGGTGAAGCCGGTGCCGAAGCTGAAGGCGGCGCCGGGGTTGCGCAGGAACGTCAGGGTGACCAGGCCCCCGAGCAGCTCGATGGGGTCCTGCCCCTCGAGGTAGCGCACGGCCAGCCACTTGGTGAGCTGGTCGAGCAGCACGACGCCGATCGCGATCCCGAACGTCAGCCGCACGAGGTGCCGGTTGCGCACCGGATCCGCCGACGGCGGAGCCTCGGCCGCACCCTCGCCGTCGGTGCCGGGCGCAGGCGCCTCGACGTCGGCGTCCACCGGCTGCTGCTCGTCCACCCCTGAAGCCTAGGCGACGGCCGCGCACCCCCCGACCACGCGTCAGCGGCGCTCTTCGAGCTGCTTGCAGCTCACGCAGAGAGTGGCCCGGGGGAAGGCCTGGAGCCGGAGCTTGCCGATGGGCTTGCCGCAGCGCTCGCAGACGCCGTAGGTGCCGTCGCCCAGCCTGCCCAGGGCGCGCTCGTTCTGCTGCAGCAGCTCGCGGGCGTTGTTGGCCAGCGACATCTCGTGCTCGCGCTCGAAGGTCTTGGTGCCGGCGTCGGCCTGGTCGTCGCCTGCCCCGTCGCCGGAATCGCGCAGCAGATCGGCGATGCCTTCCTCGGCCTCGCTGATCTGGTGCTGCAGCCGCAGGACCTCCTGCTCGAGCTCGCTGCGGACCTCGGCAAGCTCGGCCGCCGTCCACGGCGACTCGTCCTCGCGGACAGCCAGCTTCGGCGCGGCTGACTTGGGCTTCACCGCGGGCTTGGCGGCGGCGGGCTTGGCCGCTGCCTTCGCGGGGGCCGGCGCGGCGGCAGCCTGAGGCCCGGGCGTGGCCGGAGCAGCCTTGGTGGCGGCCTTCGCGGGAGCCGGCTGCTTCGCCGGAGCGGCCTTCGCTGGCGCGGCCTTCGCTGGCGCGGCCTTCGCTGGCGCGGCCTTCGCTGGCGCGGCCTTGGCGGGCGCGGCCTTGGTGACGGCCTTCTTCGCGGGCGCAGCCTTCGCGGGCGCAGCCTTCGCGGGCGCAGCCTTCGCGGGCGCAGCCTTCGCGGGCGCGGCCTTCTTCGCGGGCGCAGCCTTGGCGGGAGCGGCCTTGGTGGCGGCCTCCTTCGCGGGCACAGCCTTCGCGGGCGCAGCCTTCGCGGGCGCGGCCTTGGTGACGGCCTTCTTCGCGGGCGCGGCCTTGGCGGCGGCCTTCTTCGCCGGCGCAGCCTTGGCGGGAGCGGCCTTGGTGGCGGCCTTCTTCGCCGGCGCAGCCTTGGCAGGGGCAGCCTTGGTCGCGGCCTTCGTCGCGGGCGCAGCCTTCTTCTTCGCGGGCGCGGCCATCGCCGCCTCCTTCGTGGTGGAGCGGGCCCCCGGCCCGCCTGGTCACCGAGCGCGGAGCGGGTCGGGTCCCCTCCGCCATGGCTCGGGCGCGTGCCCCGAGTCACGTGAGGGTAGGTGCGGGTCGCTAGATGATCAAGCAGGCGCGCCGGAGTCACACAGCACGAGGATGGCGTCACGCAGCGTGAGCGGGGCGGTGCGTCCGCTCATCAGCGCCCCGTGCCTGCCCGGCGCAGGGCCTCGAGGCGGGCCTCGAGGTCGTCGGGCGGATCCAGCACGGCCAGGAGCTTGTCGCGGCTGGTCGCGCCCTGGCGCAGGCCCACCTGCCGCGGGCGCACGCCGAGCGCCTCGGCCACCGCTGCCAGCACGGCCGCCGTTGCGGCGCCGTCGACCGCGCGGGCGCTGACCGCGACCACGAGGCGGGCGTCCGGCCCGTCGCCGTAGGTACCCCCGACGCGGGTGCGCGAGGCGCCCGGCCGGACCCGCACCGCCACTGTCGCGGCGGCGCGATCGGCTGCGGGACCCATACCTGCAAGCCTGCCACCCGCCGCGACCGTTACCCTTCACCTGTCCGAGGCACGGCGACGACGGGGACGAGTAGTCCCGCACGCAGCCACGAGCGACCCGGGGACGGTGCGAGCCCGGGGGCGTGCGCGGGGTGAACATCACCCCCGAGCTGCCGGAGGAGCCGCGCGAGCGGGGTAGAACCGGCGGCCTCGAGCACACGCGAGCGGGTCCGCGCTCCCCCACCGGGGAGTCCGCGGGCCAAGGAGGGTGGTACCGCGGGGCATCGGCCGACCGGCCGGCACCTCGTCCCTCCGTCACGAGCGCCCGTCCCGGGCAGACGACGGAGGACCCATGTACCGCCCCGTGCCGCCGCAGGTCGACCTGCCTGCCGTCGACCACGAGGTGCTCGCCTTCTGGCGCGAGCACGACGTCTTCACCCGGTCCCTGGCCGCGAGCGAGGGCCGCCCCACCTGGGTGTTCAACGAGGGCCCGCCGACCGCCAACGGCATGCCCGGCACCCACCACGTCGAGGCGCGCGTCTTCAAGGACGTCTTCCCGCGCTACCGCACGATGAAGGGCTACCACGTCCCCCGCAAGGCCGGCTGGGACTGCCACGGCCTCCCGGTGGAGCTCGCGGTCGAGAAGGAGCTCGGCTTCTCCGGCAAGAAGGACATCGAGGCCTACGGCATCGCCGAGTTCAACGCCAAGTGCCGCGAGTCGGTGCTGCGCCACGTCGACGCCTTCGCCGATCTCACCGAGCGCATGGGCTACTGGGTCGACATGGGCGACGCCTACTGGACGATGGACCCCCAGTACGTCGAGAGCGTGTGGTGGTCGCTCAAGCAGATCTTCGACAAGGGCCTGCTGGTGCAGGACCACCGCGTCACGCCGTACTGCCCGCGCTGCGGCACGGGACTGTCCGACCACGAGCTCGCGCAGGGCTACGAGACCGTCGTCGACCCGTCGGTGTACGTGCGCTTCCCGGTCACCGGCGGCCCCGTTGCCGAGTCGGTCGAGGGCGCAGCGCTGCTCGTCTGGACGACGACGCCGTGGACGCTGGTCTCCAACACCGCCGTCGCCGTGCACCCCGGCGTCGAGTACGTGGCGGCGCGCACGTCCGACGGCGAGGTGCTCGTCGTGGCCGAGCCGCTCGTCGGCCAGCTCGGCGAGGGCGCCGAGGTGCTGCACCGCTGGAGCGGCACGCAGCTGGTGGGCACGACCTACGCCCGGCCCTTCGACCTCGTCGAGATCCCCGACGCGCACTACGTCGTGACCGCGGAGTACGTCACCACCGAGGACGGCTCGGGCCTCGTGCACATCGCGCCGGCGTTCGGCGCCGAGGACCTCAACGTCGGACGCGCCCACGGGCTGCCCGTCGTCAACCCGGTGCGCCCCGACGGCACGTTCGACGACGGCGTCCCGATGGTCGGCGGGATGTTCTTCAAGAAGGCCGACGCCCCGTTGGTCGACGACCTTCAGGCGCGCGGGCTGCTGTTCAAGCACGTGCCGTACGAGCACACCTACCCGCACTGCTGGCGCTGCCACACGCCGCTCGTCTACTACGCGCAGCCCTCCTGGTACATCCGCACCACCGCGGTGAAGGACGCGCTGCTGCGCGAGAACGAGAAGACCGACTGGCACCCGAAGACGATCCAGTGGGGCCGCTACGGCGACTGGCTGCACAACAACATCGACTGGGCGCTGTCGCGGTCGCGCTACTGGGGCACCCCGCTGCCCATCTGGCGCTGCGAGGAGGGCCACCTCGCCTGCGTGGAGTCGCTCGCCGACCTCGGCGCACGTGCGGGCCAGGACCTGTCGAACCTCGACCCGCACCGGCCCTTCGTCGACGACGTCACCTTCCCGTGCGCCGAGTGCGGATCCACTGCCACCCGCGTGCCCGAGGTGATCGATGCCTGGTACGACTCGGGCGCGATGCCGTTCGCGCAGTTCGGCTACCCGCACACGGGCCAGGACCTGTTCGCCCAGCGCTACCCCGCCGACTTCATCTGCGAGGCCATCGACCAGACGCGCGGCTGGTTCTACACGCTCATGGCGGTCGGCACGCTCGTGTTCGACCAGTCGTCGTACCGCACGGTGCTCTGCCTCGGCCACATCCTCGACGAGGAGGGCCGCAAGATGAGCAAGCACCTCGGCAACGTGCTCGAGCCCATCCCGCTCATGGACGAGCACGGCGCCGACGCCGTCCGGTGGTTCATGCTCGCGGGCGGGTCGCCCTGGCAGGCCCGCCGCGTGGGGCACTCGACGATCCAGGAGGTCGTGCGCAAGACGCTGCTGACCTACTGGAACACCGTGTCGTTCCAGGCGCTCTACGCCCGCGAGTCCGGCTTCGAGCCGGCGACGACGCCGGCCCCGCCGGTCGCCGAGCGGCCGGCGCTCGACCGCTGGGCGCTGTCGGAGGCCCACCGCCTCGCGCGCGACGTCGACGCCGCCCTCGAGGCCTACGACACCCAGCGCGCGGGCCGGCTGCTCTCGGCGTACGTCGACGACCTGTCGAACTGGTACGTGCGCCGTTCGCGGCGCCGCTTCTGGGCGGGCGACCCGTCGGCCCTCGCGACGCTGCACGAGTGCCTGTACGTCGTCACGCTGCTCATGGCGCCGTTCACGCCGTTCGTCACCGAGCGGGTCTGGCAGGACCTGTTCGCCGCCACCAGCGACGAGCTGCCCGACTCGGTGCACCTCGCGGCCTGGCCCGAGGTCGACGGCTCGCTCGTCGACGACGACCTCGCCGCGGGCATGGCCGCCGTGCGCCGGCTCGTCGAGCTCGGCCGTGCCGCGCGCGCGACGTCCGGCGTCCGCACCCGCCAGCCCCTGGGCCGTGCGCTCGTCGCGGCGCCCGGCTGGGACCGCCTCTCCGACGACCTCAAGGCGGAGGTCGCCGACGAGCTCAACGTCGGCACCCTCGTGCCGCTCGGCGACACCGAGGGGCACCTGGTCGACGTGTCGGTGAAGGCCAACTTCCGGGCCCTGGGCAAGCGCTTCGGCAAGGGCACGCCCCCCGTGGCGCAGGCGATCGCCGACGCCGACGCCGCGGCGCTCGTGGCCGCGCTGCGGGCGGGCACGGCGTCCGTGCTCGTCGACGGCGAGACGGTGGCGCTCACCGAGGACGAGGTCGTGGTGACCGAGACCCCGGTCGAGGGCTGGGCGGTGGCCAGCGACGGCGGCGAGACCGTCGCCCTCGACCTCGAGGTGACGCCGGAGCTGCGCCGTTCAGGCCTGGCCCGCGAGTCGGTGCGCCTCGTGCAGGACGCCCGCAAGTCGTCGGGCTTCGCGGTCAGCGACCGCATCGCCCTGTGGTGGACGGCGTCGGACGCCGACCTCGCGGAGGCGCTGCGCGAGCACGGGGCGGCCGTGGCCGACGAGGTGCTCGCGACGTCGTTCGTCGAGGGCGATGCACCGGATGCCGAGGGCCTCGAGCCGGTCGACGACACGGACCTGGGCCTGCGGTTCTGGCTGCGTCGCGCCTAGCGGGCCCGCACCCCTCCACGACGAAGGCCCCGACCTCGCGGTCGGGGCCTTCGTGCGCTCGGAGGCGTCAGCCCTGCGGAGGCGCGTCGCCGGTCGGCGGCACCGCGAACGGCGACGCGGGCGGCGGCCCGGCGGGCGCGGCCACCGGAGCTGCCGGCGGGGCCGGCGGCGCGACCTGCGGGACGTGCGGGGCGACCTGCGGGACGTGCGGGGCGGCGGGGGCCTGAGCCGGCGGCGCGGTCGGCAGCCCGCCGGCGGGAGCGCCCGCCGGGGCGGCCGGGGCCTCGGCGCCGCGGTGCTCGAGGTCCTTGAGGGCGCCCTCGTGCAGCTGGCGCAGCCGGGTGCGGTACTCGCGCTCGAAGGCGCGCAGCTCCTCGACGCGGCGCTCGAGGTTGAGGCGCTCGGTCTCGGACTTCTGCGCGAGCTCGGCTGCCTTGGTGCGGGCGTCGGCGATGAGGGCGTCCGCCTCGGCCTTGGCCTTGGCCTTGTGCTCCTCCGCGGTCTTCTGCGCGAGCGCCAGCATCGCCACGGCCTCGGCGTTGTGGTCCGGGGCCGGCGGGGCGGGCGGCGGGGGCGGCGGCGCGGCGGCGGCCTGGGCCGCGGCCTGCTCGGCAGCGGCGGTACGGCCGCGCAGATCGGCGTTCTCGCGGTGGAGGTTCCCGATCTCGACCTCGACCTGGTCGAGGAAGGCGTCCACCTCGTCCATCTCGTAGCCCTTGCGCTTGGCAGTCGAGAACTGCTTGTTGCGCACGTCCTCAGGAGTGAGAGCCATCGGGGGTCACCTCGTGTTCGGGAGCGGGTGGAGCAGGCAGGAACGGGTCGATCGGGCTTACAGGTAGGTCAGGGCCAGGCCGCTGAGGATCTGGATCCCGATGAACAGGATCAGGAAGATCACGGTGATCTGGAAGTCGAACATGCCGACCCGGATCGACGGGATCACCTTGCGCAGGGCGTTGATCGGCGGGTCGGTCACGGTGTACACGACCTCGACGAGCACGAGCACGACGCCGGTGGGGCGCCAGTCGCGCGAGAGCACGAACACCCAGTCGAGCACGATGCGCGCGAGCAGGATGAACAGGTAGACGGACAGGACGCCCGCGATGGCGTTGCCGACGACGCTGGCGAGGATCAACGGTGCACTGTCCTGTCGGGTCGGTCGCGGGGCGCTGCGCCCCGCGGCTCAGCTCTGGTTGAAGAAGCCGTCCTGCGCGAGGCGCTTGGCCTCGGCAGCCACGTCGACGTTGGCGGGAGAGAGCAGGAACACCTTGTTGGTGACCCGCTCGATGGACCCGCGGCAGCCGAAGACGAGACCGGCAGCGAAGTCGACGATGCGCTTGGCGTCGGTGTCGTCCATCTCGGTGAGGTTCATGATCACCGGCACGCCCTCGCGGAACTCCTCGCCGATACGGCGGGCGTCGTTGTAGGTGCGGGGGTGAAGCGTGGTGATGCGGTAGAAGTCGCTCACGCCGAACGCGTCGACCGAGTGGGTCTCCGCGCGGGGGGCGGGAGCTGCCTCGGCCGTGGCCGGCCGCGACGTGCGGACCGCGGGGGGCTCGACCGTGCGGGTGGCCGTGGCCGCCCGCGGCTCGGGCCGCACCTCGCGCACCGAGGAGTACTGCGACGTCTCCCGCTGGCTGCTGCGGTAGTCGGCGTCGTAGTCGTCGTAGTCGTCGTGCTCGAGCGCCTCGTCCTCGACGAGGCCGAGGTAGACCGCCATCTTGCGCATCGCGCCCATGTGCCTGCTCCCGATCTCCGCTCGGACCCGCTCGTACGTGCTCGTGACTGCTGACGGCGCGGGTCCAGGGGACCGCACACCCGTACGAGAACGCTACCTGAGGCGCGGACGACCTCCGAGCACCGCCGTCCCCACGCGGACGTGTGTCGCACCTGCGGCGACGGCCTCCTCGAGGTCGCCGGACATCCCCGCCGAGACCATCGTCGCCCGGGGGTGGTCGGCCCGCAGCCCGGCGGCCACGTCGGCCAGCCGGGCGAACGACGCACGGGGGTCGGCCGGCGAGCCGTCGGGTCCGAGGGGCGCCACCGCCATCACGCCCGCCAGCCGGAGGGACTCAGCAGCCTCGACCAGGTCCGCGAGGGAGGCGACGTCGGCCGGGTCCGCTCCCCCGCGGTGGGCGGGCGGCGCGCCGTCCGGGACGGCGGCCAGGCCGATCTGGAGGAGGACGTCGAGCGTGCGGCCCGCACCCGCGGCCGCCCGGTCGAGCGCGGCGACCAGCTCGGGCCGGTCGACCGACTGCACGACGTCGGCGTAGGCGGCCACGTGGCGGGCCTTGTTGCGCTGCAGCTGCCCGATGAAGTGCCACCGCAGCCCGAGATCGGCGCAGGCCTCGTGCTTGGGCAGCGCCTCCTGGTCGCGGTTCTCGCCGACGTCGCCGACGCCGAGGCCGGCGAGCAGGCGCACGTCGGAGGCGGGCCAGGTCTTGGTGACGACGATGAGCGTCACGTCGCCGGCGGGGCGGCCGGCGGCACGCTCGGCCGCCGCGATCCGCTCGCGCACCTCGGCAAGGTTGGCCGCGAGCTCCTCGCGCCGGACGGCCTCCTCGGCGGCGTCGACGGCGGCGTCGGCCGGCTCGGTCACGCCGTCTCCGGCAGCAGCGCGACGACGCCGCCGTGGCGGCCCGTGAGCCCGTCGCGCCGGTACGAGTACAGCGACGGCGTCTCCTGCGTGCAGCCGCCGTGCAGCGAGACGTGAACCCCCGCCTCGCGCAGCCGCTCGACCGCCGCGGCGCGCAGGTCGAGCCCGGGCCGACCGTCGTGGGCGACCGACGCCGCGGCCGGGGCCACAGCGACGACCTCGTCGTAGCGCTCGCGGGGCACGTCGTAGCACTCGCCGCACACCGCGGGGCCGACGACGGCGCGCATCCGCGACGGGTCCGCGCCGAGATCGGCCATCGCCGCGAGCGTGGTGCCGACGACGTCCGAGCGGATCCCGCGCCAGCCCGCATGCACGACCGCGACGACGCCGGCGCCGCTGTCGCCGAGCAGCACGGGCACGCAGTCGGCGGCCACGGTGAGCAACGCGATGCCGGGGATGCGCGTGACGAGCGCGTCCACCTCGGGGACCGGCTCGGGCTGCGGAGCGCCGACCTCGCCGACGTCGTTGCCGTGCACGGGCGCCATCGACACGAGCCGGTGGCCTTCGACGCCGACCGCGGCCGACAGCGCGGCGCGGTGCGCGCGCACCGCCGCCTCGTCGTCGCCCACGTGGTCGGCCACGTTGAAGTCGTCGTAGGGCGCGGTGCTGGGCACGACGCCGTCCACCGCGCCGCGGTCCGCGAACGCCCACCGCACCCTCGGCCCGAGCTGGCCCGTCGCGATCGCCATGACCCCATCTAAGCCGAGGGGGCGGCACCGCGTGATGCGGTGCCGCCCCTCGAGGCGATCGGCGGCGCGAGCCGCGCGCTGCTACTTCAGGAAGTCGGGCACGTCGAGGTCGTCGTCGTCGCCGGCGTCGTCGAAGACGATGCGGCGCGGCTCCTTCTTCGGCTCCTCCTCCGGCGCGACCGGCAGCGACGGCGCCTGGCCCGGCTCGGCGGTCGCCGTGGCGGCGGCGACCGCGAGCGGGGTCTCGTCGGCGTCGGACTTGGTCACCGGCTTGGTGCCGGTGCGGCGGGCCGGCGGCAGGCCGCCGTCGAAGCCGGCCGCGATGACGGTCACGCGCACCTCGTCGCCGAGGGTGTCGTCGATGACGGCGCCGAAGATGATGTTGGCCTCGGGGTGGGCGGCGTCGGCCACGAGGCGCGCGGCCTCGTTGATCTCGAACAGGCCGAGGTCGCTGCCACCTGAGATGGACAGCAGCACGCCGTGCGCGCCGTCGATGCTGGCCTCGAGCAGCGGGCTGGAGATCGCGCTCTCCGCCGCCGTCACGGCGCGGTCGTCGCCGCGCGAGGAGCCGATGCCCATGAGCGCGGAGCCCGCGCCCGACATGACGCTCTTGACGTCGGCGAAGTCGAGGTTGATCAGACCCGGCGTGGTGATGAGGTCGGTGATGCCGGAGACGCCCTGCAGCAGCACCTGGTCGGCCTGGCGGAACGCGTCGATCATCGAGATGCTGCGGTCGGCGAGGGAGAGCAGCCGGTCGTTGGGGATGACGATGAGGGTGTCGACCTCGGCGCGCAGGGCGTCGACGCCGGTGTCGGCCTGC
This sequence comes from Actinomycetota bacterium, assembly GCA_020161245.1. Lineage (GTDB taxonomy): Bacteria > Actinomycetota > Actinomycetes > S36-B12 > CAIYMF01 > Longivirga. The sequence continues at coordinate 24,422 of JAIUOK010000028.1, forward strand.
ACCCCGCGGCGCTTGCCCTCGAAGCCGAACGGGCGGGTGACGACGCCGATGGTGAGGGCGCCGAGCGAGCGGGCGATGCGGGCCACGACGGGGGCGCCGCCGGTGCCGGTGCCACCGCCCTCGCCGGCAGTCACGAAGACCATGTCGGCGCCCTTGAGGACCTCCTCGATGTCCTCGGTGTGGTCCTCGGCCGCGCGACGGCCCACCTCGGGGTCGGCGCCGGCGCCGAGGCCGCGGGTGAGCTCGCGGCCGATGTCGAGCTTGACGTCGGCGTCGCTCATGAGCAGCGCCTGCGCGTCGGTGTTCACGGCGATGAACTCGACGCCCTTGAGGCCGACCTCGATCATCCGGTTGACGGCGTTGACGCCGCCGCCGCCGATGCCGACGACCTTGATCACTGCCAGGTAGTTCTGAGGTGCCGCCACAGCACTCGTCCTTCCGCTCTGCCCTCATCGGCCCTGCCCAGGTGGGCGGGGCGCTCGCGGGGACCGCGGCGACCCTTCCCCAGGTCCGCGGAAACCCTCACCCTCAGGTTGAGGTGCATAGTTATGTCATCCTGCTGGCAGGGCCGAACCTACGGGCCGTCCCCCGGATGGCGCAAGGTCGTGCCGGGCACCCGCGCGGGTGACATCGACCACGGGGTCGGGCAGGCGTGCCCGAGAACCCTTCCCGCCCAAGGGATCCGCGCCCCTCGACGCCCTCGACCTGTAGGTGAGGTGCGCTTCGGCGGCGCGCGGTGTCAGCGGCCGAGGCTGCCGCGGGTCGTCGGCAGGTCCGGTGCGGACACGTCGTAGAACTCGGCCTTGCGCTTCATGAGGGCCAGCAGGACGTCGAGCTTGCGGCCCGAGCGGTCCGGGCTCCCCCACTGCACCTGCGCACCGGACTTCCACTTCAGCACGACGTCGTCCGGCGTGGCGGCGACGACGCCGGTGATGTTGGCGCGGTGGTCGGCGGGGATCGCGTCGAGGACGCCGACGGCCGAGGCGAGCGCCTCCGGACCTGCCGCGCGCACGAGGGGCAGCGACGCCGGACGCGACGGCAGCTGCCCGAACTCGGCGCCCGTGGCGTCGACGTAGGCGAACCCGCCGTCGGAGCGCACGACGGCGAGCGGGGTGCGCTCGGTAACGACCACGACGAGGACGTCGGGCCACCCGCGGCGCACCTCGACGGCGCCGATCTGCGGGATGGCGCCGACGCGCTCGGCGATGCCGTCGACGTCGACGCGCGCGAGCGGCACGCCGAGCTGGCGGCCGGCCGACTCGCGCACCTCGTCGACGGGCACGGACGTCGCGCCGAGCACGCGGACCTCCGTGACGGCGAGCACCGGCGAGAACCAGACGAGCCACACGGCGGCGACGACCAGCACGGCGACGACCGCGCCCACGGCCCAGCGGACCCAGCGGCGCGGCGGCGCGGACTGGGCGAAGCGCTGCTCGGACTCGACGACCGTCACGGCTGCGGCGCCTCCCGCTCGCGGAGGAGCTCGAGCACCTCGGTGCCGATCATCGCGATGTCGCCGGCGCCGAGCGTCATGACGACGTCGCCCGGCCGGGCGCGGTCGACGAGGTGCTGCGCGACCTTGCTCCACGACGGCTCGAAGACGACCTGCTCCGGGGGCAGCGGCACGTGCGAGGCCATCGCGACACCGGAGGCGCCGGGGATCGGCTCCTCCCCCGGCGCGAAGACCTCGAGGACGACGACCTCGTCGGCGAGCCCGAGCGCCTCGCCGAACTCCCGCACGAACAGCGCCGTGCGGTAGTAGTGGTGGGCCTGGAACGCCACGACCAGCCGGCCCTCGCCGACGACGTCGCGCATCGCCCGCAGGGTGGCGTCGATCTCGGTCGGGTGGTGGGCGTAGTCGTCGTAGACGCGGACACCGGCCGCGGAACCCTTGAAGTCGAACCTCCGCCGGGTGCCGCTGAACGACGCGAGCCCCTCGCGCAGCTCGGACTGCGGGTAGCCGAGCCCGATCCCTGTCACGAGCGCGGCGGTGGCGTTGAGGACGTTGTGGCGGCCGGGGACCCCGAGCTCGGTCAGGCCGAGGCGGACGCCGCGCTCGAGGACGTCGAAGACCCAGCCGGCCTCGCCCATCCGCACCAGCTCGACCCGGAAGTCGGCGCCGGCCGTCTCGCCGTACGTGCGCACGTCGACGCCTGCCGCCCGGGCGCGCTCGGCGAGCCGGGCAGCACCGGGGTCGTCGGCGCACACCGTGACGAAGCCCCCGCGGTCGCGGATGCCGGTGGCGAAGTCGAGGAAGCCCTGCTCGACGGCTTCGAAGGTGCCCCAGTGGTCGAGGTGGTCGGCCTCGACGTTGGTGACGATGCCGGCCTCGGCCGGCAGCGCGAGGAAAGCGCCGTCGCTCTCGTCGGCCTCCGCGACGAAGTCGCGGCCGCTGCCCTGGTGGGCGTTGCTGCCGCTCTCGTTGAGCTCGCTGCCGATCGCGAACGACGGGTCCGCACCGCAGTGCTGCAGGGCGACCGTCAGCATCGACGTCGTGGTGGTCTTGCCATGCGTGCCCGCGACGGCGACGCCGCGGTAGCCCGTCATGACGGCGGCCAGCGCCTCGGCCCGCCCGAGCACGCGCAGGCCCCTCTCGCGCGCGGCGACGAGCTCGGGGTTGGTGGCCTTGATCGCCGTCGACACGATCACGGTGTCGACGCCCTCGACCTGGTCGGCGCTGTGGCCGACGCGGGCGTCGACGCCGAGCGCGCGCAGCGCGTGGAGCCGGCGCGAGTCCTTGGCGTCGCTCCCGCTCACGACCACGCCGCGGGCGACCAGGATCCGCGCGATTCCGGACATGCCGGCGCCGCCGATGCCTACGACGTGCACCCTCCCCAGCGCGGCGAGGTCGGCGGGGTCGCTCTGGCCGGTCACGGGTGTCCTCCGGACGTGCTCGGGCCCGAGACCGCCTCGAGCACCAGTGCTCTCAGTCTCTCGTCCGCATCGCGCTGACCGTGGGAGGCGGCGGCCTGCGCCATGGCGTGGCGCTGGTCGGGGTCGAGCAGCAGCGGCGCGACGACGTCGAGCAGCAGGTCGGCGTCGAGGTCGGCGTCGTCGAGCAGGAGGCCTCCCCCGGCCTCGACGAGCGGCAGTGCGTTGAGGCGCTGCTCGCCGTTGCCGATGGGCAGCGGCACGTAGACGGCGGGCAGCCCCACGGCCGACAGCTCGGCGACGGTCATCGCGCCGGCGCGGCACAGCGCGACGTCGGCGGCGGCGTAGGCCAGGTCCATCCGGTCGACGTAGGGCAGCGCGACGTAGGGCGCCGGCCCCAGCGCGCCCTCGGGGCGCTGGTCGTCGTTCTTCAGGCCCGCCGCGTGCAGCACCTGGATGCCCCGCTCGGTGAGCCGTCCGGCGGCCGCCGCGGTCGCGGCGTTGAGGCTGCGCGCCCCCTGCGATCCTCCGAACACGAGCAGCGTCGGAAGGTCCGGGTCGAGGCCGAACGACGCCCGGGCCTGAGCGCGCACCGCCTCGCGGTCGAGCGTGGCGATGGCCGGCCGCAGCGGCATGGCGATGTGGCGCGCCCCCGGGATGGAGCCGGGCACGGCCTCGCCGATGTAGGACGTGAAGCGGGCGCCCACCTTGTTGGCCAGGCCCGGCCGCGCGTTGGCCTCGTGGACGACGATCGGCACGCGGTTGCGCGCGGCGAGGTACGCGGGCAGCGCCACGTAGCCGCCGAAGCCGACCAGGACGTCGGCGCCGGTGTCGGACAGGACGGCCCGTACCTCGGCGATCGACCGCTTCACCGCCGACGGCAGCCGGACGAGGTCGCCGGACGGGCGCCGCGGCAGCGGGGTCGGCGTGATGAGGCGCAGGTCGTACCCGCGCTCGGGCACCAGCCGGGTCTCGAGGCCGCGCTCCGTGCCGAGCAGCGTGATGCCGATGCCGGGGTCGTGGCGGCGCAGGCAGTCAGCGGTGTTGAGCGCCGGCTCGACGTGCCCGGCGGTACCGCCGCCCGCGAGGACGACGTGCACGGCTCAGCCCGCCTTGGCCGTGCGCCGTGCCGGCTTGGCGGACGCCGCCTTGGTCGCGGCCCGCTTCGTGGCCGTGCGGCCGGCCTCGGCGCGGGCGAACGCCATGAGCATGCCGAGCGCGACCAGCGTCGGGATGAGCGACGAGCCGCCGTAGGAGACCAGCGGCAGCGGGACGCCGGTGATCGGGATCAGCTGCAGCACCGCACCGATGTTGAGCAGCGCCTGGGTGAGGATCCACGCCACGACGGCGGCGGACGCCGTCCGGACGAAGGCGTCCTCGGACCGGCGCGCCAGCGAGAGCCCGGCGAGGCCGATCGCGGTGAACAGTCCCAGCACCAGCAGCGAGCCGAGGATGCCGAGCTCCTCGCCGACGACCGCGTAGATGAAGTCGGTGTGCGCCTCCGGGAGCCAGTCCCACTTCTCGCGGGAGGCGCCGAGCCCCAGGCCGAACCAGCCGCCGCTGCCGAGGGCGTTCATGCCGCGCAGCAGCTGCCACCCGTCGCCGAGGGGGTCGGCCTGCGGGTCGAGCCAGGCCTGGAACCGGCTGAGCCGGTAGGACTGCGTGAGGCTGAGCAGCGCGACGCCGGCAAGCACCGCCAGGCCGCCGCCGACGAACAGCCGCACCGGGGCGCCGTTGACCCAGAGCATCGCGGCGACCATCGGCACGAGGATGATCGCGTTGCCGAAGTCGCCCTCGAGCAGCACCAGCCCGATGATCGCGACCGACACCGGCAGCAGCGGCATGAGCAGGTGCTTCCACTGGTCGAGCAGCGGCTGCTTGCGCGCGAGGAGGTCGCTGGCCCAGAGGACGAGCGCGAGCTTGGCGAACTCCGACGGCTGCAGCCGGAAGGGGCCGCCCAGCTCGATCCAGTTGCGCTGGCCGGCCACCTCGTGGCCCACGACGAGCACGGCGACGAGCAGCACCAGCGCGACGACGAGCGCCGGGTAGGCCAGCTTGCGGAAGAACACCACCGGCATCCGCGAGACCAGCACCATGCAGACCAGGCCCACGGCGGCGAACATGACCTGCCGCGACCACAGCGTGTAGGCCGAGCCGAAGATGCGGTAGCTCTCCACGGTGGACGCCGACAGCACCATGGCGATGCCGAGCGCCAGCAGCAGCAGCGTGCTGCCCAGCAGCACGTGGTAGACCGCCATCGGGTGCTGCGTCCAGCTGCGCGCCGATGCGACGGCGCCGCGGAGACGGTCCATGCCCTACAGCCCCAGCCGCCGGCGCACGGCGTCGGCGAAGACATCGCCGCGATGGCCGTAGTCGCGGAACATGTCCCACGACGCGCACCCAGGTGCGAGCAGGACGGTGTCGCCCTCGCGCGCCATCGAGGCGGCGGCGTCCACGACGTCGTCCATGGCTCCAGTGTCGGTGCGGGCGATGTCCACGACGGGCACATCCGGCGCGTGTCGCGCGAGCGCTTCGCGGATCCGCTCGCGGTCGACGCCGAGCAGGACGGCGCCGCGGAGCCGGTCGCGCACGGCGACCACGAGGTCGTCGTACTCCTGCCCCTTGGCCATGCCGCCGGCGATCCAGACGACGGGCCCGTACGCGAGCAGCGACGTCTGCGCGGCGTGGCAGTTGGTCGCCTTCGAGTCGTCGACCCACCGGATGCCGTGGTGCACGACGACGTCGGCGATGCGGTGGCCTGCGGGCTCGAAGGCCCGCAGGCCGTCGCGGACGGCGGTCGCGGGGACACCGGCCGCGCGGGCGAGGGCAGCGGCCGCCAGCGCGTTGAACACGTTGTGCGGCGCGAACGGGCGGACGTCGTGCACCGACGCGAGCTCGAGGGCGGAGTCGGCGCGGTTGTCGATGAACGCGCGGTCGACGATGAGGTCGTCGACGACGCCGAGCTCGGACCGGCCCGGCACGCCGAGGGTGAGGCCGATCGCGCGGCAGCCCTCGACGACGTCGGCCTCCTCGACCATGCGCAGCGTGGCCTCGTCGGCGGTGTTGTAGACGGCGGCCACCTGGGTCGCGGTGTACACCCGGGCCTTGGCGGCGACGTAGTCCTCGAAGCTGCCGAAGTGGTCGACGTGGTCCTCGGCGATGTTGAGGCACACCGACGCGAGCGGGCTCGCCGTGTGCAGGAACGGCAGCTGCGGCGCCCCCACCTCGACGGCGATCACGTCGTAGGGCTCCGGCTCCATCACGGTGTCGACCAGGGAGACGCCGATGTTGCCCGCCGCCGTGGTGCGCAGGCCCGCCGCGCGCAGGATCGACTCGAGCATGAGCGTGGTGGTGGTCTTGCCGTTGGTCCCGGTGACGAACAGCCACGGCGCTGCATCGTCGCCTCGCAGCCGCCACGCGAGCTCGAGCTCGCCCCACACCGGCACCCCGGCGGCCTGCGCCGCCTGGATGATCGGAGCCGAGGGCGGCAGCCCGGGCGACACCACGAGCACGTCGGCGGCGTCGGGCAGCGTGCCGCCGTCGCCGAGCCGGACGGTCGCGCCGACCACCTCGAGGATGTCGGCGCGCTCGCGCTGGCGCTCGCCGTCGGCGGCGTCGACGACGGTCACGCGGGCGCCGAGGTGCGCGAGCTGGTCGGCGCAGGCGAAGCCGGCGACGCCGATGCCCGCTACGACGGCGTGGACGCCGGACCAGTCGGACGTGCGGACGTGGGCGGAGACGTCGGTCACTGACGGACCCACTCCGCGTAGAAGATGGCGAGGCCGAGCGACACGAACAGCCCCTGGATGATCCAGAACCGCACGACGATCTGGACCTCGGCCCACCCGAGCATCTCGAAGTGGTGGTGCAACGGGGCCATCCGGAACATGCGTCTGCCGGTGAGCTTGTAGCTGCCGACCTGGCCGATCACCGACAGCGTCACGATGACGAACAGGCCGGCGAGGAGGGCGAGCAGGAGCTCGGTGCGCGAGAGGATCGCCAGGGCTGCGATCGCACCGCCGAGCGACAGCGATCCCGTGTCGCCCATGAAGATGCTGGCCGGCGACGTGTTCCACCACAGGAACCCGAAGCACGCGCCTGCGGCTGCCGCCGCGAAGATGGCGAGGTCGAGCGGATCTCGTACGTCGTAGCAGCGGGCGAACTCTCCGAACTGGCAGTTCTGGCCGTACTGCCAGACCGAGAGCAGCGTGTACGCGCCGAGCGTCATGACGGACGCGCCCGCGGCGAGGCCGTCGAGCCCGTCGGTCAGGTTGACGCCGTTGGTGGTGGCGGTGACGAGGAACCAGATCCACAGCACGAACAGCGCGGTGGGCAGCACGAGCCCCGTGTCGCGGAACAGCGAGACCGCGCGCGACGCCGGCGTGCGGCCATCCGAGTCGGGGAACATCAGCGACAGGAACGCGAACGAGATCGCGACGGCCGCCTGCCCGAGCAGCTTGGTGCGCGCGCGCACGCCGGTGCTGCGCTGCTTGAAGATCTTGAGGTAGTCGTCGGCGATGCCGACGCAGCCCAGGCCCACGGTCAGGTAGATCGCGAGCATCCCCGACCAGCTCGGCGGCCGCCAGGCAGCGATGTGGGCGCCGAAGTAGCCGATGAGCAGGCCGGCCAGGATCGCGAGGCCGCCCATCGACGGGGTGCCCATCTTCCCGGAGTGCTCGGGGTAGGGCTCGTCGTCGGTGGAGACGCGGATCGCCTGCGCGAGGTGGTGGCGGCGCAGGAACCGGATGAGCAGCGGCGTGCCGAGCAGCGATACGAACAGGCCGAGGCCGGCCGCGATGAGGACGAGCCTCACGGGGTCACCTCCGCCGGTGCGAGCAGCGACTGCGCCACGGTCTCGAGCCCGGACGCGCGCGAGGCCTTCACCAGGACGACGTCGCCCTCGCGGACCTGCTCGTGCAGCAGCCGGGCGGCAGCGCCGACGTCCGGCACGGCCAGCACGACGGTGGCACCCCCGACCCCCTCCGCGCCCGTCGCCACGCCGGAGGCGCCCGGTCCGACCGCGACCACGTGCGTGATCCCGCGCTCGGCGGCCTCGCGGCCGACGCGCTCGTGGGCCCCGGGTGCGGCGTCCCCGAGCTCGCGCATCTCGCCCAGCACCGCCCAGGTACGGCGGGCGGGCCGGTCGTCCGACGCGGCGCCCATGACGGCGAGCGCGTCGAGCGCGGCCACCACCGACTCGGGGTTGGCGTTGTACGCGTCGTTGACGACGGTCACGCCCGAGGCCGACGTCGACACCTCCATCCGCCAGCGGCTCGCGGGCGCGGCGTCGGACAGCCGGCGGGCGACCGTCTGGGCGGGCACGCCGAGCTCGATCGCCGCGGCCGCGACCGCGAGGGCGTTGAGCACCATGTGAGCGCCGTGCAGGCGCAGCGAGACCGGGTGGCGCTCCCCCGCGGCGACCAGCGCGAACGACGCGCGGCTCTCGCCGTCGAGCACCTCGTCCTCCGCCCGCACGTCCGCCGTCGCGGAGCGGCCGTAGGTGACGACGCGCCCGACGGCGCGCGGCGCCATCGCGGCGACGAGCGGGTCGTCGGCGTTGAGCACGGCGACGCCGCCCTCCGCCGCGGGGAGCGTCCCCTCGACGAGCTCGCCCTTGGTCTGCGCGATCGCGTCGCGCGAGCCGAAGATCTCGATGTGGGCCGAGCCCACGTTGAGCACCACGCCCACCCGCGGCGGCGTGATCCCGCAGAGGTAGGCGATGTGGCCGAGGTCGCGCGCGCCCATCTCCGACACGAGCACGCGGGTGCCCTCGTCGACCTTGAGGGCGGTGAGGGGCAGGCCGACCTCGGTGTTGAAGGAGCCCTGCGGCGCGACGACCGGCCCGAGCTCGACGAGCACCTGCGCCATGAGGTCCTTGGTGCTGGTCTTGCCCGACGAGCCGGTGATGCCGACGACGACGAGGTCCGGCAGCGAGTCGACGACGGAGCGGGCGAGCCGGCCGAGCGCGAGCACGGCGTCGTCGTCGACGACGACCGACGGGACGCCCACCTCGCGCGCGGCGAGGACGGCCGCGGCGCCGGCATCGACCGCCTGCGCTGCGAAGTCGTGCGCGTCGTGGTGCTCGCCGCGCACGGCGACGAACAGGTCGCCTCGGGCGACGACTCGTGAGTCGGTGGAGAAGCCGGTGACCGGGGTTGCGGCGCCGGCACCGCCCGAGAGGCGGCCGCCGACCGCACGGGCGACGTCCCCCAGCGTGAGCGCGATCATGGCCTTTCCTCGTCCGGTGTCGGGGCGGTGCCGGCGACGGCGCCGGGCTCGAGCGCGGCGGCGAGCACCAGCCGGTCGTCGAACGGCGAGACCGTACCCGCGGCCTCCTGGCCCTGCTCGTGGCCCTTGCCGAGGATGAGGACTACGTCACGCGGCTCCGCCAGGGCCACGGCCAGGGCGATCGCACGCGCCCTGTCGCCGGCCTCGAGGTGGCGCGTGCCGGTCCCCTCGGCAGCGCCGCGCAGCACCTCGGCCCGGATCGCTGCCGGGTCCTCGCTGCGCGGGTTGTCGTCGGTGACGATGACGACGTCCGCGCCCTGCGCCGCCGCCCGGCCCATGTCGGCGCGCTTGTGCGGGTCGCGGTCGCCACCCGCGCCGAGCACGGCCACGATCCGCGAACGGCGCCCGGACCGTGCGGTCGCGACCTCGCGCGCCGCCGCCAGCGCCCGCTCGACGGCGTCGGGCGTGTGCGCGTAGTCGACGTAGGCGAACAGGCCGCGGGCGATGTCGGGGTCGGCGATGCGCTCCATCCGGCCGGGGACGCCCGCGCAGGCCGCGATGCCGTCGGCGCCCACGAGCGGGTCGACACCGGCCTCGGCGAGCAGCGCGAGCGCCAGGATCGCGTTGGAGACGTTGAAGCCACCGGGCAGGCGCACCTCGAGCGGCACGTCGACGCCGTCCGGGCCGAGCGCGCGCATCACCGATCCGCCCGGGACGGCGACGAGGCCGTCGACCATCCACGTGGCGGTGGCGGAGGTGGAGCAGGTGGTCACGGCGAGCCCCTGCGCGGACGCCGACTGCGCCATGCGCATGCCGTACTCGCCGTCGGTGCAGACGACGGCCCGCGAGGCGCGTTCGGGGACGAACAACGATGCCTTCGCAGCGAAGTAGTCGTCCATGTCGCGGTGGAAGTCGAGGTGGTCCGGGCTGAGGTTGGTGAAGCCCGCGACAGCGAACCGGACGCCGTCGACGCGTCCGAGCACCAAGGCGTGGCTGGAGACCTCCATGGTCACGTGGGTGGCGCCGCGCTCGCGCATCACGGCGAGCAGCGCGTGCACGTCGGGCGCCTCGGGCGTGGTGCGCACGGTCGCCACGTTGTCGTCGCCGATGCGGGTGCCGACGGTGCCGATGAGACCGGTGGTTCGCCCGTCTGCCCGGAATCCGGCATCGACGAGGTAAGAGGTCGTGGTCTTGCCGTTGGTGCCCGTGATCCCCACGACGACGAGGTCGCGCGAGGGGTGGTCGTACACGGCGTCGGCGAGCGCGCCGAGCACACCGCGCGGGTCGTCGACGACGAGGACGGGCAGGCCGGTGGCCGCGCAGCGCTCCTCCCCCGCCTGGTCGGTCAGCAGGGCCGCGGCGCCGGCCGACGAGGCCTGCGCGGCGAACTGCGCCCCGTGGGTGGTGAAGCCCGGCAGCGCCGCGTAGAGGTCGCCCGGCTCGACCGCCCGCGAGTCGAGGGTGACCCCGGTGATGTCGGGGTCGGCCGTCGGCGCCGTGGCCGAGGCGAGGTCGGCGAGGCGGGAGAGCGGAACCGGCGGCGTGCTCGGTCGTGGTCCGGCGGGCACGTCGTCGACCTTATCCGGCGGCGCTGCGTCAGCCCCGCGTCACCACTCGACCGGGATGCGCGGGCGCGCGGTCCCCGTCGGGGCGACGCGCAGCTGCTGCAGCGCGTAGGTCATGACCTGCTTGAACACGGGGCCGGCCAGCACGCCGCCGTAGTGGCCGTTGCGCGGGTTCTGCAGGAACACGGCGACGACGAGGGCCGGGTCGTCGGCCGGCGCGACGCCGATGAACGACGCCGTGTAGCCGCGGTAGCAGCCGCACTCAGGGTCGATGCGGTTGGCGGTGCCGGTCTTGCCCGCGACGCGGTAGCCGGGGATCGCCGCCTTGGGGGCGGTGCCCTCGTCGGACACGACCGACTCGAGCATCTTCATCACGGTGCTCGCCGTCTTCTCGCTGACGACGCGGGTCTCGGCGGGCGCGGCCGCCGGCGTGAAGTCGCCCTCCGGGGACGTATAGCCCTCGACGAGCGACGGGGTCACGCGCACGCCGCCGTTGGCGAGGGTCGCGTACACCGACGCCGCCTGCACCGCGTTGACCGACAGGCCCTGGCCGAACGCGAGCGTGCCGAACGTCGTCGCCGACCACTTCGTCGGCGCCGGCACGACACCGGTGCTCTCGCCCGGGAACTGCAGACCGGTGGGCGAGCCCATACCGAACTTCTTCAGGTACGAGTACAGCTTCTCGCCGCCGATGCGCTCCGCCGCCATGATCGTGCCGATGTTGCTCGACTTGGCGAGCACGCCGTTGAGGGTGAGCCGCAGGGTGCCGTGCGGGTCGTGGTCGTGCCAGGTCTTGGCCGGCCGCTTGAGCACAGGCGGGATCGTCAGCTTCGACAGCGCTGTGGCCTCGCCCTCCTCGAGCACGGCCGCCATCGTCATGACCTTGCTGGTCGACCCGGGCTCGAACACGTCGCTCAGCGCGCGGTTGCCGCGGTCGGCCGATGCCGCCTCGGCGGCGCTGTTGGGGTCGAAGGTCGGGACGGTGGCCAGCGCCAGGATGTGGCCGGTCCTCGGGTCCATCACCACGACGGTGCCGCTGTCAGCGCGCGCGTAGGCCACCTGCTTGGCGAGCGTGTCCTGCGCCATCCACTGGATGTCGCGGTCGAGCGTGAGCTTCACGCTCTGCCCGGGGACGGGCGCGACGCCGTCCTCCTCCGCGGTGGGGATGACGGTGCCGGACGGCGAGACCTGGCGCGACGACGAGCCCGCGGTGCCCGACAGGGTCTTCTGCAGGCCCCACTCGAGGCCGCCTCCGCCGTTGCCGTCGGCGCGCACGAAGCCGATGACGTTGGCGGCCACAGGGCCTGCGGGGTACACGCGCTGCGTGGTGGGCTCGCTGAAGATCCCCGGCAGCCGCAGGGCCTTGACCTTCGCCCAGGTCTCGGGGGTGACCGACTTGGCGACGTAGGCGAAGCGGCGCTTGCCGTCCATCGACGCCTCGAGCGGGGCGGCGCTGCCGCCGAGCACCTCGGCGAGCGCGGCGGCGTTCGCGGCGGGGTCGTCGACCATCGTCTGGTCGACCGTGATGTTGACGGCGGTCACGGTGGTGGCCAGCGGGACGCCGTTGCGGTCGGTGATGTCGCCGCGCTGGGCCGGAAGAGTCACGGTGCGCTGACGGCTCTTCTCGGCGCTGGCGGCGAGGGCCGGGCCCTTGATGGCCTGCAGGTCGATGATGCGGCCCGCGACGACCGTGACGGCCATGAGCAGCAGGATCTGCCAGATGCCGACACGGCGGCCGTGGTCGCCCCGGCGGAACGTGCGCGGCGGCAGCGGGCGGCGCGGGGCAGGGCGCCGCTGCGCGGGCCGGCGCTGCGGCGGGCGCTGGGCGGGACGGCGGGGCGGGGGTGCCAGGGTGCTCACCGACGTGCTCCGTTCCCTGCCGACGTCGTGGTGGTCGCGCCGTCGGAGACGGCGGCGTCGCTCTGGGGCATCGGGTCGGCCGCGGCGGCGTCGGAGGTCTTCGCGCGCGCGGCCGCCTCGGCGCGGGCGGTGGCGGCCTTCGCGGCGTCCGACGCCGTGCTCGACGTCGCCGTCGTCGTGCCGCCGGTGCGCGGGAGGGCGGCCACCGGTGCTGCCTTCGCCGGCCTCGGCACGCCCAGGACCTTGCCGTCGGCGAGGCGCAGGAAGACCGGCGCGGCCACCGGCACCATGCCGAGCTTCTCGGCGCGGGCCTGCAGCGACTCCGGCGCCTCCGCGCGGGCCACCGCCTGCAGCAGCGCCTGCTCCCGCACCGCGAGGTCGCGCTTGGTCTTCGACAGCTCGGACAGCTCGAAGGCGCCCTGCGCCAGCGCCGTGTTGAGCACCAGCAGGACCACCGCGCCGAGCACGAGGACACCGGTGACCACGAGCGCGAACATGCCGTTGCCCGCAACGGAGGGGGCTGGTGCCGGGACCTCGCGCAGCTGCGGGCGCGTGCGCTGCGCGGGGCGCTGCGACGGGCGCGACGACGACGGCGCCGTCCGCGAGGTGCGGGCGCTGCGGGCCGTGGCGCTCATGCCGCCGCCCGCATGCGCTCGGCCGCGCGCAGCCGCACCGAGGCGGCGCGCGGGTTCTCGGCGATCTCCTGCTCCGAGGCCTTCTCCGAGCCGCGGGTGACCAGGCGCAGCTCCGGCTCGTGGCCCTCGGGGACGAAGGGCAGGTCGGGCGGGACGTCGGTGGAGGCGTACCCGGCGAGCACGCGCTTGGTGATGCGGTCCTCGAGCGACTGGTAGGACATCACGACGATGCGGCCGCCGACCGCGAGCGCGTCGACCGCGGCCGGGAGAGCGCGCTCGAGCACCTCGAGCTCGCCGTTGACCTCGATGCGCAGCGCCTGGAACGTGCGCTTGGCCGGGTTGCCCCCGGTGCGGCGCGCGGGGGCGGGGATCGACTCGCGGACCAGGTCGACCAGACGCGCGCTCGTGTCGAAGGGCTCCTTGGCCCGCTCGCGGACGACGGCGTCGGCGATGCGGCGGGCGAAGCGCTCCTCGCCGTACTCGCGCAGCACCCGCGCGATGTCCTGCGCCGAGTACGTGTTGAGCACCTCGGCGGCCGTGATGCCGCGCGTCTGGTCCATCCGCATGTCGAGCGGTGCGTCCTGCGAGTACGCGAAGCCGCGGTCGGCGTCGTCGAGCTGCATCGAGCTCACGCCGAGGTCGAACAGGACGCCGTCGATGCTGGGCAGGCCGGCGTCCGCGAGCACCCGGGGCAGCTCGTCGTAGACGGCGTGGACCAGCAGTGTGCGCCCCTCATAGGCGGCGAGCCGGCGCCCCGAGCGCTCCAGCGCATCCGTGTCGCGGTCGAGGCCCACCAGCGTGACGCCGGGGAACCGCTCGAGCATCGCCTCGCTGTGGCCTCCGAGGCCGAGGGTCGCGTCGACCACGACCGCGCCGGGGCGCTCGATCGCGGGGGCGAGCAGGCCGAGGCAGCGGTCGAGCAGGACCGGCACGTGCGTGCGCTCGACGGGGGACGGCATCGGGTCAGCCCAGCCGGTCCACGACGTCGGCCAGGATCACCAGCAGACCGGCGGACAGCGCGCACGCCCCGACGAGGGCCCCGACCGGCGCGAGCGCGCGGGGCGGGTGCGGCAGGCGCACCCGCACGGCGCGCGGGGCGCGTGCCTGGTCGAGCAGGGCTGACATGCGACGTGTCCTCCTCGCCCGGGTGGGCGCTCGCGGTGGGGGTCTCGTCCGGGTGGTGCGGGTCGGGCGGGTCTGGCTGCGTGCGGGGAGCTCATCGGGCCGGAGGGCCGGGCCTTCGCGGGGCCAGGTCCCCGTCCGTCACCCGGGGTGGGGTCCGCCTGGCACCGGGGAAGGTGTGCCAGGAGGCCGGGTGACGGGCCGGAGACCTCGCGCCACGAGGGTCAGGTCCCGGAGGCGGGCATCACCTCCGAGTCCAGGACGGCGAACGCGTCCTCGGCCTCGCCGATGTACTCGGCCCAGGCCTGGGGCTCCCAGATCTCGATCCGGGTGTTCTGGCCCACCACGACGCAGTCGCGGGTCAGGCCGGCGTACTCGCGCAGGGGCTGCGGGATGGTGATGCGGCCCTGCTTGTCCGGGGTGTCGTCGTAGGCGCTCGCGAACAGCACGCGGGTGTAGCGGCGCATGTCGGCCACCGTGTGCTTGCCCTGCGCGAGCTCCTCCGCGTACTGGTCGAAGCCGGGCTTGGTCCAGACCACGACGCAGCGGTCCTGGCCCTTGCTCATGACCAGGCCGTCCGCGAGCTGCTCCCGGTAGCGCGCCGGCAGGATCACGCGGTTCTTGTCGTCCAGGCGCGGCGTGTGCGTCCCGAGGAACACCGCCACCACCTCCCTGGACGGCCCCACCTCCACCCCGTGCGGAGGTTGGTGGCGCCAACATACTCCACTTCCCTCCACCGTCAACCACCGCGCCTCCCCCGAACGGCCCAGATGCGGTCAGACCGTGCTCGGGTCGAGGTATCGGTGCAGGTCAGAGCCGTGGTGGAGAGTGGAGGGGCGAGCCGCTGCGGGCCGCGCGCGGCACCCGCCCGGTGGAGGGCCGGGCGTGTCGCGATCGCGCCATGGCCGACGACACCGCAGGTCAGAGGGCCGACGGGCCCCCGCCGGCGATCGGCGGGGGCCCGGGTGGAGGGATGTGGGGGACGGAGGCAGCGGGCCTCAGGCGTCGAGGTGCTCCCCCACGGCCGGCACGGCGGCGCGCACCGGCCAGTCGTGGATCACCGAGGTCCGCAGCAGCACGTCGGGGATCGAGCGGTTCTCGCGGCTGATGGCGCACCACCACAGCAGCAGCGGCACGAGGGCGCAGAAGGCCGCGCGCAGTAGCGCGACGGTCCAGTGCAGGCGGTTGCCGCGGTGGTCGACGACGCGCAGACCCATGAGGCGGGCACCGAAGGTGCGGCCGGTCCAGGCCCAGCCGGTCCAGAGGTAGAGCGTCATGTAGCTGTAGCCGAGGACGAGGAACACCCACAGCGGCCACGTCGGGAGCGTGAAGTCGATCGGCTTGATAAGGAAGAGCACGACGACGTACGACACCCACGTGCCGACCGTGACGGTGGTGATCACCGCGTAGTCGACCGCGCCGGCGATGGTGCGGGTGACGACGCCGGCGCGCAGGCCCTGGAAGCCGCGCGCAGCGGTCGGGATGGGGTCGGGCACGTGGGCCTTGGGCACCCGGCGCCCGGACGTCTCCTGATCGGGAGCCTCTCCCCCCTCGGGCATCTCGGGCAGGTCGGTCACGTCAGCCATCGTCGCCCCCTCGCAGCATCGACTCCGGCTCGCCGGGCGCGTCGGTCCGGCGCGCCTTGCGTCGCAGCATGATCCGGTCGATCCAGCGGTTGACCAGCTCGTCCGCCGACACCGCCGAGATCCGCGCGCCGTCGACGACGACCGTGGCGACGCCGGAGGTCGAGTCGCGGATGATGTCCGGCAGGTCGACCTCGTCGATGACCTCCTCGGCCAGGCCCGCGACATCGACCCTCGTGCGCACGACCTCGTTGAGATCCATGCTGTCGAGCGCCGCCTCGACCACGGATCCGAGGTCGACGTTCTGCAGCACCACCTCGGTGAGGTCGAGCTCGTCGATGGCCTTGGTGACGATGGCGTGCAGGTCGACCTTCTCGAGGACGACCGTCGTGAGGTCGAGCTGGTCGAGCAGCTCGCTGGCGATGCGCTCGAGGTCGACCCGCTGCAGCACGAGCGACGTCAGGTCGATGCGGTCGAGGACGCGCACGAGGATCTCGGGCACGAGCAGGTCGAGGGTGTCGTCGGAGATGGCGACGACGTCCTGGCCCGCGGCCGTGCGGACCGCGCGCCCGCGCTCGCCCAGCCGGTCCAGCGCGTGGCCGGCCGTGAGCTGCTCGGGCACCAGCGGCGGGCGCAGCGCGAGCGCCCAGAGGCTCTGGGCCACCGGGGCGAGCGAGCGCACGACGGAGTCGGCAGCTCCCACGACCGGTCGGGCGACGACGACGGCCGCGCCGAGCGCGACGTCGAGCGGGGCCTCCACCGCAGCGGGCAGGGCCGGCTGGCGGCGGCGCACGACGGGCAGCGCCGCAGGCTGCTGCGGCGCGGTGCCGTCGGTGCTGGTCACGCGGGCCAGTGTGGACTACCGGCGGCCGCGCCGAGGGATATGGCGCGAGACCGCCGACGTGCCGGGGACCGGCGGATGCTCAGCGGTGCGCCGCCTCGACGGCGCGCAGCCGCGAGCACAGGACGCGCAGCATCGGCACGGCGACCTCGGGGTGCTTGTCGAGCAGGTCCTCGAACGTCCACCGCGACAGCGCCAGCGTGGTGAGCCCGCCCTCGGCCGCGACGACGTCGGCCGACCGCGGCTGCCCGTCGATGAGCGACAGCTCGCCGAAGTACTCGCCCTCGCTCAGCCGGTTGACCTCGACGCCGTCCTTGAGGACGCGCGCGGTGCCGTCGAGCACGATGTGCATCTCCACGCCCGCGGGCGAGAACGCCTTGAAGCCCGTGACCGAGTCGCCCTGCGCCACGACCTGGGCGCCCTCGGCGTACTGCTGCTCGTGGCCGGACTCCGCGATCCGCGAGATCACCCGCGACGACAGGCCGCGGAACAGGTCGACGTCCGTCAGGACCGCCGCGAGCCGCTTGCTGTCCGAGCCCATGGCTCCCACTCCCCTTGCGCGTGCACGGTCGGCGGCGCCGGCGGCGCTGCCTGCTTGCGCCGCAGGCTAGGGGGACGGACGGGTCCGCGTCACGCGTTCCCGCGATGCGGCGGGTCGCCTACTCGGCGGTGAGGGGGCCGGCCTTCGCCTCGGGGAAGTAGTCCTGGCCGATGCCGGTCTCGCGCTTGGGCACCATGACCGAGCGCTTCCACGACACGATGACGTCGCCGTCCTGGTTGAGCCCGCGCGTGATCATCGTGACGATGCCGAAGCCGGGGCGCGACGAGCTCTCGCGCAGGTCGATGCAGACGCTCTCGGCGTAGATGGTGTCGCCGATGTAGACCGGATGCGTGAGTTTGATGTCCGTCCAGCCCAGGTTGGCCACGGCGTTCTGGCTCATGTCGATCACCGACAGGCCCAGCACCAGCGCGACGGTGAGGCCGGAGTTCACGATGATCCGGCCGTTGGTGATCGGGTTCGACTGCGCCAGGTGCGCGTTGAAGTGGTTCTGGTTGGTGTTGCAGGTCAGCTGCGTGAACCACGTCGAGTCGGCCTCGGAGATCGTGCGGCCGAACGGGTGCTGGTAGACGTCGCCCACCACGAAGTCGTCGAAGAAGCGGCCGAGCTCGGCCTTGTGCACCGTCATCGCGGTTCCTCCCTGGGGTCGCTGTCTCCCGCCGACGGTAGACCGCGGGTGTACCGGGGCCGCCGCGGGCTACCAGCGGATGAGCGGCGCGACCTCGGGGTGGTCCTCCTTGAGCGGCGGCACGCCGTACAGGCCCGGCGCGAGGGGCTCGTCGACGAGGTGCAGCGCGGCCAGCATCGTGACCGCCTCGTCGTAGGCCTCGGCGGCGAGGGCCTGGGTGTGCCCGAAGTCGAGGATCGTCGTGGTGAGCGTGGACGGGGCCGGCAGGTACACGATCGGCAGCTCGCGCGCGATCTGCAGGTCGCGCACCACCTGCTGGCGGGCCGCGATGATGAGGGCCTGGTAGACCACCGCGACGAGGCTCTCGGCCCAACGGCCCTGGACACCGAACGTGCCGCAGTCGAGCACGAGGATCGACCTCGCACCGCGGTCGGCGGCCACGCCGATGGGGACGTTGGCGACCAGGCCGCCGTCGACCAGGCGCCGCCCGTCGCGCTCCACCCACGGGTAGATGCCGGGGATGGCGGCCGACGCGAGCAGGGCGCTGCGCAGCTCGCCCGAGTCGATCTCGACCCGTTGGCCGGTGTCGAGGTCGGTGGCCACCGCGACGAACGGCACGGCGAGGTCCTCGATGCGCCTCGCCGGGATCTGCGCGGTGATGAGGTCCGACAGCGGGCCCGAGTCGAACAGGTAGGTGCGGTTCTGCCGCAGCGCGATCGCGTTGGCCCAGATGGTCCCGGGGAACACGTCGCGCCGCTCGATCTGCGGCCACAGCTCGGCGAGCTTCTCCGGACCTCGCGCGGGGTCGCCGGCGATCACCGCCCCGTTGAGCGATCCGACGCTCGTGCCGACGACGAGGTCGGGCGCGAGGTCGGTGCCCGCGAGCGCGCGCACCATCCCCATCTGCACGGCGCCGTACGAGCCTCCGCCGCCGAGCACCCACGCGAGCGGCCGCGGCAGCAGCCGCGCGAGGTCGAGGATGTCGGCGACCGGCGCGAGGGCCTCCGACGGGGCGGCGGCGTCGAGCTCGTCGAGCAGCGAAGGCGCCTCGCCGTGCAGGGACGCGGTCCGCTGCTCGGCCTTCGCGCGGCGTCGCAGCATCCGCCGGTGGGTGCGGTCGTGCTCGTGCTGGCGGGACATGACGGCCTCCTCCCCCGATCCTGTCAGCGGGCCGCCACGGGTGCGCGCCGGACGCGCCCGCCGTGACGAGCGCCTACGCTCCGGCCTTGTGGACCGGCCCGTGCTGCCCGAGCTGTTCGCCCTCGAGGACGTGAGCCTCGAGGTCGAGGGCGGCCGCCTGCTGCTCGACCGCCTCGACGAGCACCTGCATGCCGGTGCCGTCACGGCGATCTGCGGCCCGAGCGGCTCCGGCAAGTCCACGCTGCTCCGCCTGCTCAACCGGCTCTCGGAGCCGACGTCGGGCCGGGTGCTGTTCCACGGCGACGACGTGCGCGGCCTCGACGTCCGCGAGCTGCGGCGCCGAGCGGTGCTCGTGCCGCAGCGGGCGGTGGCGCTCACCGACGACGTGCGGTCCGAGGTCCGCGCCGCCCGGCGCGAGCTGTCCGACGACGACGTCGACGAGCTGCTGCAGCGGGTCGCGCTGGTGCCCGGCCTGGTCGTGGGCCGGGAGCCGTCGAGCCTGTCGGGCGGCGAGCTGCAGCGGCTGTGCCTGGCCCGCGCGCTGGCTGTCGGGCCGGAGGCGCTGCTGCTCGACGAGCCGACATCGGCCCTCGACCCGCGGGCGGCCGACGCCGTCGACGCCGTGATCCGCGCGCTCGTCGCCGACGGGCTGTCGGTGGTGCTGGTGAGCCACGACGTGGCACGGGCGGAGTCGGTCGCGACCGATGTGCGGGTGCTGCACGCGGGCCGGGTCACGGCGCGCGGGCCGGCGGGCGCCATCGACCTGGCGCACGAGATGTCCACGACCCCCGACGACGGCCACATGCACGGGCCCGACGACCCGCGCGCCCACGGCGACCTCCATCGCGGCCACCGGCACCCTCCGCACGACGGCATGCCCGACCCGACCGCCTTCGACCACGGATGAGGGGGCGGCCATGACCGAGATCCCCAGCTGGGGCGCCGTCGCGGTGTCCGGCCTGCTCGTCGTCGTCGCGGTCGCGATCGCGTCGTGGCAGAGGCTCGGCATCTCGCGGGACATGCTCGTGGCGTCGCTGCGGGCGTTCGTGCAGCTGCTCGCCGTGGGCGCCGTGCTGGCGTGGCTGTTCCGCAACGCCGGGATCGCCGGGGCCCTGCTCTGGATCGCGATCATGACCGTCGTCGCGGCCAACGAGTCGCGCACCCGGGGCCGCGGGATGCCGCGCGCGTTCGTGTCGTCGCTGCTGGGCATCGGGCTCGGCACGCTGCTCACCCTCGGCGTGCTGGTGGCCGGCGGCGTCATCTCCACCGAGCCGCAGGTGCTCGTGCCCATCGGCGGCATGGTCGTCAGCGGCGCGATGCAGGCCGCGTCGCTCACCCTGTCGTCGCTGCGCCGGTCGGCCGTCGACGACCGGCCTGCGGTCGAGGCGGCGCTGAGCCTGGGTCTCGGCCCCCGCGAGGCCTTCGCCCGGCAGCTGCGCTCGGCCGTCCGGACGGCGCTGGTGCCGGCGGTCGACTCGACCAAGATCGTCGGGCTCATCTCGCTGCCCGGCACCATGACCGGCCTCATCATCGCCGGGGTCGAGCCCCTCGAGGCGATCCGCTACCAGATCATCGTCATGTACATGCTGCTCGCGGCCTGGGCTGTGTCGTCCCTGGTCACGGCACGTGCGGCCGAGCGCTGGCTGTTCGACGACGCGGAGCGGCTCGTCCGGGTGTGACGGCGCCGCGCGCCCCCGGCGCCAGGTGTGCGAGGGTCTGGGCACGGCGTCCGGCCCTGGGGAGCCGCGGGAACGCAGCCCCGCCCCCGCTCGTCGGACATCCGAGTGCGGCAGGACGCTGCGCGGACGGCGTCCTCGGGTGACAATCGAGCGCAAGGCACGAGCCAGCACGACCGGGAGCCGGCGGGGGCCGGCAGAGCACGAGGAGACCGTGTGACCATCGACGGAGCAACGGGTACCGCGCCGGCGCTGGCCGACCCCGACGAGCTGGCGCACCTCGTCCACACCGCCGCGCAGATCCGCTCCCAGGTCGAGACTGTCATCGAGGGCAAGGCCGACGTCGTCCGGACCGCCCTCACCGTCATGCTCGCCGAGGGCCACCTGCTCATCGAGGACGTGCCGGGCGTCGGCAAGACGATGCTGGCCAAGACCCTCGCGCGCTCGCTCGACTGCACCGTCCGGCGCATCCAGTTCACACCCGACCTCCTGCCCGGCGACGTCACCGGCGTCAGCGTGTTCAACCAGGAGGCGCGCGACTTCGAGTTCCGCCCGGGCGCCGTCTTCGCCAACGTCGTCCTCGGCGACGAGATCAACCGCGCCTCCCCCAAGACTCAGTCGGCCCTGCTCGAGTGCATGGAGGAGCGGCAGGTCACCGTCGACGGCACGACGTACGAGCTGGCCTCGCCGTTCATGGTCATCGCCACCCAGAACCCGGTGGAGATGGAGGGCACCTACCCGCTGCCCGAGGCGCAGCGCGACCGCTTCATGGCCCGCGTCGCCATGGGCTACCCGGACACCCGCGCCGAGATGGACATGCTCGCCGAGCACGCCGCCGCCAACCCGATCGACGACCTCTCGCCCGTCGCCGACGCTGCGCTCGTGGCCCGCCTCGTCGACGTCGTGCGCACCATCCACGTCGCGGCGCCCGTCCGCCAGTACGCCGTCGACATCGCCAACGCGACGCGCGGCCACAACGACGTGCGGCTCGGCGCCTCGCCGCGCGCCACGCTGCACCTCGTGCGCGCGGCCAAGGCGGCGGCCGCGCTCGACGACCGCGACCACGTGCTGCCCGACGACCTCCAGGCGCTCGCGCCCGTCGTCCTCGCGCACCGCCTGATCCTCACCGCCGACGCGCAGATCGCCGGGCGCACCACCGACTCCGTCGTCGCCGACGTGCTGCGCCGCGTCGCGGTGCCGGCGTCGGCCCGCGTCTGACGGATCGACCAGGCGGAGGGATCGGTGTGCGGACGGCTCTGAAGCAGCTGACGAAGCGGGGCCGGTTCCTGCTCGCGCTCGGCGTGATCGGCGTCGTCGTCTCGCTGTTCCTCGGGCAGCGCGACCTCCTGCGCTTCGGCGTCCTGCTCGTCGCCCTGCCGCTGCTGTCGGCCGCGCTCGTCTCGCGCACCCGCTACCGGCTGGCGTCGGCGCGCGGGATGCGCCCCACCCGCGTCGCGGTCGACCAGCCCGCCACGTCGGTCGTCCGCATCGAGAACGTCTCGCGGCTGCCCAGCGGGCTGCTGCTCGTCGAGGACGCCGTGCCGTGGCAGCTCGGCCGATCGCAGCGCTTCGTCATCGACCGCCTCGAGTCCGGCGGCCGCCGCGACGTCCGGTACGAGCTGCGCAGCCCCGTCCGCGGCCGCTACACCGTGGGCCCGGTGAGCGTGCAGCTCGTCGACCCGTTCGGGCTGTGCCGCACCACCCGGCGCTTCGCCACGACCGACACGCTCACCGTCGTGCCCGCCACCGTGCCGCTGCCCGCCATCCCGCTCGGCGGCGACTGGTCGGGCCTCGGCGAGGCGCGCGCCCGCGCCGTCGCGTCGGCGGGCGAGGACGACGTCATCCCGCGCGAGTACCGCACCGGCGACGAGCTGCGCCGCGTGCACTGGAAGTCGACCGCCCGCGCCGGCGAGCTCATGGTGCGCCGCGAGGAGCAGCCCTGGCGCACGCGCGCGACGGTCTTCCTCGACACGCGCGCTGTCGCCCACCGCGGCGACGGCCCCGCCGGCTCGTTCGAGTGGGCGGTGTCGGCCGCGGCGTCGGTGTCGGTGCACCTCGCCCGCCGCGGCTACGCCGTGCGCGTCCTCGACGCCGACGGCAACCCCCTCGGCAGCGGCATCGCGGCGGAGGACGGCATCTCGGGCGCGGAGGCCGAGGGCCCGCTGCTCGACACGCTCGCCCTCGTGACGCTGACCGAGGGCGCCACCCTCGGCGTGGGCGACAGCCGCGCCCGCGCCCGGGTGCGCGACGGCCTCGTCGTCGCGGTGCTCGGCGACCTCGACGTCGAGCACGCCGAGTCCGTGGCCGCCCTGCGCCACGGCAACTCCAGCGCCATGGCCCTCCTGCTCGACACGTCGGGCTGGGCGTCGCGCGCGACCGCACCGGAGGACGGGCGCACCACCCGCACGGCCGCGCTGCTCACGGCGGCCGGGTGGCGGGTCGCGATCTGCGGGCCCGGCACCGAGCTCGGCGAGACCTGGCGCTCGCTGTCGCGCTCGGGCGTCACCGCCGGAGGAGCGCGATGAGCGCCCCGACCACCGAGCGGCCGGTCGCGCCCGAGCCCCAGGGGGTGCGCCCCGGCACCGACGTGCCGCGCTCGCTCACCGTCCCCGGCGTCCTCGCCCCCACGCTCGCGTCGTGGGGCGCGGTCCTGCTCGCTGCGCTGTGCCTCGGCCCGCTGTTCGACGGCTCGGGCTGGTTCGGCGCCACGCTGCTCGTCGTCACCGTCGTCACCGCCATCGGCGGCCTGTCCACCTGGCTGCGCGTCCCCATGGTGCTGGTGCCGGTGCTGTGCGCCGTCGGCCTGTTCGCCGCGCTCGTGCAGCGGTTCACCGACTCCGCGCCCTGGGGCTTCATCCCGACCTTGGACGCCCTCTCGGACCTGCGGCTCGTGCTCGCGGAGGGCAGCGCGGACATCAGCCGTTTCGCGCCGCCCGTACCCGCGTCCGAGGGGCTCACCGCCGTCACCGCGCTGGGCGTGGGCAGCGTGGCGCTCGTCGTCGTGGTGCTGCAGGTCGTGCTGCGGCTCCCCGCCGTTGCGGGCCTGCCGCTGGTCGCGATGTACGTCGTCCCCGCCGCCGTGCTGTCCGAGGGCGCGCCGTGGTGGGCCTTCGTCCTCGTCGTGGCCGGCTGGCTGCTGCTGCTCGCCACCGACGAGCGGCTGAGCCTGGTGACCTGGGGCCGGGTGCTGCGGCGCAGCGACCGCGTCGGCGGCTCGAGCACGCTGCGCGGGCTCGGCGGCTCGGCGTTCCGCCTCGGCGCCGTGGCCGTCGCGATCGCCCTTGTGCTCCCCGTGGTGATCCCCGGCCTCACCGACGCCGTGCTCGGCCGGCGGGCCAGCGGCTCCGGCGGCGAGGGGCCCGGCGGCGGCGCCCCGGACGAGCTCGGCCTCGACCCGCTGGTGAACCTGCGGCGCGACCTGCTCGACAACCCCGACGTCGTGATGATGCGCTACACGACCGACGACCCCACCCCGTCGTACCTGCGAGCGATCGTGCTCGAGACGTTCGACGGCGACTCGTGGAAGGCCCGGGCCTACAACGCGTCCGACGCCACCCCGGTCGCCGACGGCGGCTTCGCCTCGATCCCGTCGGGCCTGCCCGCCACGCCGCACGAGTACGCCATCACCGCCCGCGCGCTCGTCGACTCCTTCCTCCCCCTGCCGGAGCACCCGACGGCGGTCGCGGTCGACGGCGACTGGTTCGCCGACGATCTCACCGACGTCGTGTTCAGCCCGGACGGCGGCGACACCACCCGGGAGAAGCGCTGGGACGTCGAGTCGCTCGACGTCAAGCCGACGGCCCAGCAGCTCAAGGACGCGGCGCCCGCCGTGGGCCAGGACCGCGCCGCTATCCAGAGCTCGGTCGAGATCCCGCAGTCGGTGCGCGACCTCGCCCGCGACGTGACCGCGGGCTCCACCACCGACTACGACATGGCGCTGGCGCTGCAGACGTGGTTCCGCAGCGAGTTCCGCTACAGCACCGACGTGCGGCCAGCCTCCTCCGGCGACTACCTCGAGGAGTTCCTGCAGGACAAGGTCGGCTACTGCGAGCAGTTCTCGGCGAGCATGGCGCTGATGGCGACGTCGCTGGGCATCCGCTCGCGCGTCGTCGTCGGCTTCACGCCGGGCAGCCCCACCGGCCAGCGCGGCACCTACGACGTGTCGGCGCAGAACGCCCACGCCTGGCCCGAGCTGTGGTTCGCCGGCGTCGGGTGGGTGTCCTTCGAGCCCACCCCCGGCACGGCGACCAACGGCCCGGCCCTGCCCGTGCCGGACTACGCCGACCCGGACAACCAGCCGGAGCCGGGCGCGACGCCGACATCGGAGCCCACGGCGGCGCCGGGCGGCAACCCCCGCGACCAGGACCTCGCCGCGGGCGACCCGACCGGCGGTGCGGTGGACGCCGGCGACGACGGGTCTGCCGTGAGCCTCGGCGAGCGGCTGCGCGAGCTGGCGTTCGTCGGCCTGCTCGTCATGGCGGTGCTGGCCGCGCTCGTGCCGGCCGCGGTGCGCTGGCTGCGCCGCCGTCGGCGCCTGGCCAAGGGTGCGGGCGCGGAGCAGGCCTGGGCCGAGCTGCGCGACACCGCCCTCGACCTCGGCGCGCCGTGGTCGGACTCCGCCACTCCTCGCCAGGCGGTGGCCGCCCTCGTCGAGGGCGAGCACCTCACCGGCGAGCCGGCCGCTGCGGCGGCCCGCCTCGGCCGCATCGTCGAGCGCTCCCGGTACGCGCCCGTGGCGCCCTCGGCGGCACCGGTGGCCGACGACGTCAGCACTGTGCGGCGGGCCGTCCTGCACCGGCGGCGCACCCGGGCGCGCCTCAAGGCGGCCCTGGCCCCTGCCTCGCTGCGCCGCCGCGACGACATCGGCGTCTGACTCCGGCTGGGCGGGGATACGCCACGACAGCGAGAGGCCCCGGGCATCGCCCGGGGCCTCTCGTCGTCAGGTGGGGACGGTCAGTACTCGCCGCCGTCGCCCTCGCGGCGCTTGCGGAAGCGCTCGTCCATCTTGTCCATGAAGCCGCCCTTGGGGGCCTTGGCCTGCTTGGCGGGCTTGGCAGCACCCGGCTTGGCCGCCGCGGGGGCCGCGGTCTCGGCCGGTGCGCGCAGGGTGCGGATCACCAGGAAGGTGCCGGCCAGCATCACCAGGAAGCCCAGGACGCCCAGCGGGATGATCGAGGTGGCGGCACCGGCGACGAGCAGGCCGGCGCCGACGAGGGCCAGCAGGACACCGGCGGCGGCGCGACGACGGCTGCCCGGGCGCGGGGCCGCGGATCGCAGGCTGGAGGCGAACTTGGGGTCCTCGGCATAGAGGGCCCGCTCCATCTGCTCGAGCAGACGCTGCTCGTGCTCGGAGAGCGGCACGGCTCCTCCTCATGGGTCCTGCGCGCGGGCGCGCCCCGGTGTCCTGGTCTGAGGATAAGCAGGCTCGGGCCTCAGGGAAACCCGGACCGCCCAACCCGGACCGGGTGTCGGTGCCCGGCCGTCGCGACGGCGTCGTCTCGTACTGGTCTCATCGGCTGCCGCGGGGCCGACCTGATGCCTTGCGGGGGAAGCCGGTAGCCCGGACGGCGCAGCGGCGCGGGCCGCTGCCGCCAGGGGCGGCGCGAGGAGGTGCAGGTCGGTGCGGTGCCACCTGATCGACGCGCGGGGGCGCTGGGAAGTTCCGTGCATCCCGGGGCGGGGGGCCCGCCGACCGCTCAGCGGGGACGCGGCGCCACCGGCTGTCCCCCGAAGCCGTGGTCGTCGTCGTCGCGGCCGGGGCCGGCCACGAGCCGGGCCGGGGTGATCGACCCGCGTCCGAACCGGGCGGCGGCACGGTCGACGGCCTGCTCGGCCTCGCGCCAGCCCACCTCCGGCTCGTCGAGGAGCAGCTGCCGGGGGGCCTCGTCGGCGTCGACGAGGCCCTCGACGCGCACCCCGACCAGGCGCAGCCGGGCCCGCTGCAGGCCCAGGGCGTCGTAGAGCTCGCGGGCGGTGGCGTAGACCTCGCGGGCGACGTCGGTGGGCGAGCGCAGGGTGCGCGACCGGGTGATGGTGGAGAAGTCGGCGAACCGGACCTTGATCGAGACCGTGCGCCCGGCGACGCCCTGGGCCCGCAGCCGGGCGGCCACCTTCTCCGACAGCCGCAGCAGCTCGCGGCGGATGACCTCGGGGTCGTCGATGTCGCGGGGGAAGGTCTCCTCGTGGCCGACGCTCTTCTCGCCCTCGGGCACCTCGACCCGGCGCGGGTCGCGGCCCCAGGCGAGGTCGGCGAGGTGGTGGCCCGCCGCAGGGCCGAGGGCGCGCACGAGGGTGTCGACCGGGGTGTGGGCGATGTCGCCGACGGTGCGCAGGCCGAGGCGCAGCAGCACCTCCTCGGTCTTCTCCCCTACGCCCCACAGCTGGCTGACCGGCAGCGGGTGCAGGAAGGCGATGACGCGGTCGGGCGGCACGACGAGCAGGCCGTCGGGCTTGGCACGGGTGGAGGCGAGCTTGGCGACGAACTTGGTGGCCGCGACGCCGACCGTGCAGGTGATGCCCTGCTCGTCGTGGACGCGCGCGCGGATCTGCTCGGCGATGACGGCGGGCGGGCCGAGCCGCCGGACGGCCCCGGCGACGTCGAGGAAGGCCTCGTCGAGGCTGAGCGGCTCGACGAGCGGCGTGATGTCGCGGAAGACCGCCATGACCCCGGCCGAGACCTCGGTGTAGAGCCCGAAGTCCGGCGGGAGCACGACGAGGTCGG
Source organism: Actinomycetota bacterium (assembly GCA_020161245.1). GTDB lineage: Bacteria > Actinomycetota > Actinomycetes > S36-B12 > CAIYMF01 > Longivirga. The sequence goes on from JAIUOK010000028.1 coordinate 51,851, forward strand.
GGCACAGCCGCTTGGCCCGCGACATCGGCATCGCCGAGTGGATGCCGTAGCGGCGTGCCTCGTAGGTGGCGGCGGTGACGACGCCGCGCGAGCCGTCGCCGCCGACGATGACCGGCAGCCCGCGCAGCTCGGGCCGGCTGCGCAGCTCGCAGGACGCGTAGAAGGCGTCCATGTCGACGTGCAGGATCGTGCAGCCGTCGTCCTCGCGGGCGGCGCCGGCCGACGACGCCGCGGTGCTGCGCCCGACGTCGTCCTGGGTGAGGCGCGCGCCGCGGGTGATCTGGCTGCGGCTCACCTCCGCCACCTCCCGCGCTGCACGGGTCCATGATGCGCCCCGCCGCCCACGGGGCTCACCATCCCGAGCTGCCGGGGCTGGAGTGCCAGAGCTTGGAGGGGGCGTCGGCCTTGTCCTGCGCCGCCTTCTCCTGGGCCCGGCGCTCCGCCTCGGCGGCCGCGCTGCGACGGGTCTCGTCGGCGGACACGCCCTGCGGCTTGATGTCGGCGTAGGGCGACTGCCGGAAGCCGCTCGCGTGGACGAGCACCCGGCGCACCTGCTCGTCGGTCGTGCTGGTGCCCTCCCCTGCGCCGGCCGCCCGGGCCGCCGCGGCGAGGTCGCTGCCCCGGCGCCCCATCCCGCCCGCGGCCGGTCCGGGGCCGGGCGGTGCGCCCATGCCCCCGCCGGGCCCGCCGTAGGAGAAGCCCTGCGCGGCCGGGGGCAGCGCAGCCACGACCGGACGGGTCGAGCGGCTGCCCGCGCGCCCCGCCACGGCCGCCTCGTCGGCGTCGTCGAGGGTGCCGCCGGCGCCGAGCATGAGCGCGACGGCGGGCAGGCCCCCGGCCTTCCACGCCTCGTGCACCGCGCCGAGCTCCCACGCCCCGGTGGCGCGCAGCGAGATGCCGCGCGGGCCGGTGCGGCGGACCTCGCCGCGCACGAGCAGCAGCCACGAGCCGAACACGGTGGCGGCGTAGGGGCCCTGCACGTCCTCGAAGAACGTGGCGTCGACCGGGCCGGTGGAGTCGTCGAGGGTGAGGAAGACGACGCGGCGCCCCGAGCGCACGGGCGGGGTCTGGGTGGCGACCTTGACGCCGGCCACGAGCACCTCGCTGCGGCTGCGCCGCGACAGCAGGTCGCGCGACCACGTGATGCCGAGGTCGTTCAGGAGCGGGGTGTAGAAGTCGACGAGGTGGCGGCTGGCGTCGAGGCCGAGCACCTCGAGCTCGGCGCGCACGCGCTCGGCCTCGGTCATCTCCGGCAGCCCGCTCGGCGCCACCTCTCCCGGGGCGTCGCCGAGGTCGAGGACGAGCTGGACGTCGAGCTGGTCGACCGGGACGGCGGCCGCCGGGCCCTGAGCCTGGCGGCGCGCGGCCGCGACGGTGTCGAAGGAGCCGGTGCCGAAGGAGCCCGGGCCCGCTCCGGGGTCGGGCTGGGGCAGGGCCACGGAGGCCGCCGGCGTGCCGGTGGACGTGAGCGGGAGGTCGCGCCGGCGGCGGCCCTTCGGCGCCGCGGCCCGTGCCGCCCGGGCGGCGGCCCGGGTGTGGCGGTCGAGGTCGGCGACCTGGAGCAGGAGGTCGCGGCGGGTCACCCGGCCGCGGCGGCGCACCGGGCTGGCCAGGCCGATGCCGTAGAGGGAGTCGAAGCCGCCGGCGACGACGAGCCGCTCGACGACCGGGCGCGACACCGCCGCCCGGTGCCAGAAGTCCGACAGCGAGCCGTAGGGCCGGCCGGCCACGATCCGCTGCACCTCGGCGTCGGTGATGCCCTTGACGTCGGCGAGGGACAGACGGATGCCGTAGGCCGAGCCGTCGGGCAGGCCGGGCACGTCGGGGCCGCGGCGCGGGCGCTCGCCGAGGATCTCCGGCGGCGGCTCGTCGTAGGGCGAGACCCGCTCGACGCGGTAGGCGCCCTCGGAGGCGTTGACGTCGAGGCCGAGCACCGCGATGCCGAGGTTGCGGGCGTCGTCGAGGATGAGCCGCTTCGGGTACATGCCGGGGTCGTGGGTGAGGACGCCGGCGAGGAAGGCCGCCGGGTGGTGGGCCTTGAGCCAGGCCGAGTGATAGGTCGGCAGCGCGAACGCCGCGGCATGGGCCTTGCAGAAGCCGAAGGACGCGAAGGCGCGCAGCACCTCCCACACCTTCTCGATGGTGGCGAGGTCGTAGCCCTGCGCGCGGGCCGCCGGGTAGAACCAGGCGCGGATCTCCTGCTGCCCCTCGGGCGAGCCGAGCGAGCGGCGCACCTCGTCGGCCTCGGCGAGGGTGGCGCCGGTCATCACCGCGACGATGCGCAGCACCTGCTCGTGGAACACCACGACGCCGTGGGTCTCCTCGAGCGCCGGGCGCAGCGACGGGTGCAGGTAGACGGCGTCGTTCCAGCCCTGCCGGGCGCGCAGGAACGGCGAGACCATGTCGGACTTCACCGGTCCGGGGCGGAACAGGGAGATGTCGGTGATGAGGTCGTCGAAGGTCTCGGGCGCGAACTTGCCGACGAGCTCGCGCTGGCCGGGCGACTCGATCTGGAAGCAGCCGAGGGTGTGCGCGGACTGCACGAGGGCGTAGGTGGCGGCGTCGTCGAGCGGCACGGCGTCGAGGTCGACCCGCTGGCCGTCGACCCGCTCGATCTCGTCGAGCGCATAGGCCATCGACGACTGCATGCGGATGCCGAGGACGTCGAGCTTGAGCAGGCCGAGCTCCTCGACGTCGTCCTTGTCGAACTGGCTCATCGGGAAGCCCATCCAGCTGGCCTCGACGGGCGTGCGGTCGAGCAGCGTGGTGTCGGAGAGCAGGACGCCGCACGGGTGCAGCGCGATGTGGCGCGGCAGGCCGTCGAGGGCCTCGACGAGGGTGAGGAAGCCGTCGAGCTCGCCGCGCGCCGCAAGCCTGCCCAGGCCCGACGAGCGCAGCTCGGGCAGCTCCTGCAGGGCGGCGCGCGCGTCGCGGGCGCGGATGTGCGGGAAGGCGGTGGCGAACGCGTCGATCTCGCCGCGCGGCAGGCCGAGGGCGGCGCCGACGTCGCGCACGGCGTGCCGGACGCGGTAGGTGTCGCGCATCGACACGCACGCGCACCGCTCGCCGCCGAAGCGCTCGAGGATCCGCTCGTAGACCTCGGTGCGCCGCGCGGACTCGACGTCGATGTCGATGTCGGGCAGCGCGCGGCGCAGCGGCGAGAGGAACCGCTCCATGAGCAGGCCGTGGGCGAGGGGGTCGACGCCGGAGATGCCGAGCAGGTGGTTGACCAGGCTGCCCGCACCGGAGCCGCGCGCGGCGACGCGCACACCCATCCCCTGGATGATCCCGACGACCTCGCCGACGGTGAGGAAGTAGCCGGCGAAGCCGAGCACCGCGATGGTGGCCAGCTCGTCGTCGAGCCGCTCCTGCGCCTCGCGCGCCGCGCTCCCGCGCCGGCCGGTGCGGCGCAGGTAGTCGGCGAGGGCGGCGTCGCACCGGGCCCGCAGGTGGCGGTCGGCCTCGACCGCCTCGGCGGCCAGCGCCGCGGGCCCGCGGTCGCGCACCGCGCTGCTGCGCCCGGCGGTGGCGGCCGGGAGCAGCAGATCGAGCTCGGGCACGTGCACCTCGCCGATGCCGAGGTCGGTCACGGGGTCGAGGCGGCAGGCGTCGGCGAGGGTGCGGGTGTCGGCGAGCAGGCGGGCGACCTCGCGGTCCTCCGTCGAGCCGTCGGCAGCGCCCGACAGCCGCACCACCTCGCGGGCCACCTGCTCCATCCGTGCACCGTCGGCGAGGTGGCCCTCGCCGTTGGCGCGGTCGAGGTGGCGGGAGTCGAGCGGCACCAGCCGGCGGATCGCGTCGAGGACGTCGACCACCGGCGCCTGGTCGCGGTCGGCGTGGCGCACCGCGTTGGTGAGCACCGCGGGCAGGCCGTGCTCGCGCGCGAAGCCGAGCATCCGGGCGGCGAAGGCCGAGGAGTAGGGCAGCCCGCGGGTGCGCGCCCCGGTGAGGTCGGTGGCGGCGAGGCCGGCGTCGCGGGCGCGGTGGCTCACGATCTCGATCGCGAGGCTGCGGCCGAAGGCCTCCTGCCAGGGCCGCAGCGCGGCGAGCGCGAGGTCGGGACGGCGGCGCGCGACGGCGCGGCCCACCTCGGACTCCGGGCCGAGCAGGACGACGAGCCCCTCGGCATGGCGGGCGACGACGTCGAGCGGGACGACCGGCTGCCCGCGCCGCGCGGCGTCGTCGCGCTCCCCCGCCAACGGCTCGGTGCCCAGGCCGAGGTGCCCGGCCGACACCAGCCGGCACAGCGACGCCCAGCCCTGCCGGCCGCGCGCCAGCAGCACCGCACGCGGGTGGCGGGGGTCGACCTCGGCCCCGCCGCGCGCCGGGGTGCGCCGGGCCGGCGCCGGCTCGCCCGCGCCCACCCGCTCCGCGAGGGTGGGGCCCGACCCCAGCCGGCCGGCGGCGGTGCGCTGCACCCGCGCCCCGATCCCGCCGCCGCGCGCTCCCCCGAGGGGCAGCTCGGGCACCTCGAGGCCGCCCCGCACCGCGAGGTCGACGCCGAGGATCGGGGCGATGCCGGCATCGCGGCAGGCCAGCACGAAGCGCACCGCGCCGTAGAGGCCGTCGCGATCGGTGAGGGCGAGGGAGCCCTGCCCGAGGTCGGCCGCACGCGCGACGAGGGCGGCCGGGCTGCTCGCGCCGTGGCGCAGCGAGTAGCCGGAGGCCACGTGGAGGTGGACGAAGGGGTCGGCGGGCATGACGGGTCTGCGGTCGCTGGTCGGCGGGGTCGGCGGGCGGGGTCGGCGGGCGGGTGACGGGCGGCGGGTCAGCTGGCCGCGGCGAGCACGGGCTGGTGCGGCACGCCGAGCATCCGCGCGACCCGGGCGAGGAAGGCCTCGGCGTCGCGGACGAGGTCGTCGGCCTCGCGCTCGGTGACCACACCGCGCAGCCCCGCCTCGGCGGCGGCCCGCTTGCCGGCGCCGGCGGCGAAGAACTGCGCCCACTCGGCCATCTCGGGCGCGACCTCGGCGAGCAGCACCCACGCGCTGCGCAGCCGGGCGCGCGACCCGCGCGGGCGGGCCCGGGCGGCGAGCACCGCGGCCGCGGCGCGCAGCGCGGAGAGGTGGGCGCGGGCGTAGCGCAGGCCGGTGTCGTCGGTGCCGGCCGCGGCGAGCAGCTCGCGGGCGGCGCTGGCGAGCAGGTCGCGGCTCGGCGCGGGCAGGCCGGGCGAGGCGGCCAGCGGCTGCTCCGGCTCCGACGGGGACGCCGCGGGGCCGGGATCGGCAGCAGGGATGGGAGCAGCGGCGGGGACGGGAGCACCGCTCCGGTCGAGATCGTGGTCGCGGTCGACGGCGACATCGAGGTCGGGCATGACGGCTCCTCTCGGCAGGGCAGGACGGGCAGGACGGGCAGGACGGACGCTGGGGCTGCTGGTGCTGGCGCCGGGGGCGGCCTCCGGCTCGAGCAGCACGAGCTGGAGGTGGCGCGCGGGACGACGACGCATCCGGGCCCCCTCAGTCCAGGGCCCGGGCGAGGCGCCACCGGCCGGGGCGGCCGGGCGCACCCGGCGTCCGGCCGGCGGCAGCGGCGGGCACGTCGCGGACGAGGTCGTAGACGCCGGTGCCGCGCGCCCGGCCGGCGCGGGCCTCGACCCGCCAGACCGCGCGCTCGATCGCGCCGACGTCGAGGGCGACCGAGCGGGCAGCAGCAGCGGCAGGTGCAGCGGCAGGAGCACTGACCGGCTCGGGCTCGCCGACGGCGGCGCGGGCGGCGGCAGCGCGGGTGCCGCGCCAGCTGTCGACGGCGGCGTGGTCGACGGCCGCAGGGCCGAGGGCGGCAGGGCCGCCAGCAGCAGGGATCTCGGCGCGCGGCCGGGAGGCCCGGGCGGCCCCGACCCACCAGGCGCCGAGCTCGACCCAGTGGGCGAGGATGGCGGTGACGACGTAGAGGCGGCCGCGCCAGAGGAACTGCTCGGGGGCGGCGTCGAACGGGTCGGGCTCGAGGGCGTCGGCCGCGGGCAGCAGGACCGGACGGGCCACCCGGACGTCGACGGGGTCGCCGTAGGTGCGCATGAGGTCCTCCTCGGTCGTCGTCCCTGCTCGGGACCTGCGTCCACGCACCCGGACGGGTGCGCGACGGCCGGGGGAAGACGACCGGCCCGGGCTCCCGCGGCCCCGCCACGGGCCCGGCGCTTCCCCACGCCGTGACCCGGGGACGGGACCGACGGCGGGCCTGCGGGGACCGCGAGCTCCCCGCAGGCCCGCCGCGCCCGGTGCGGCGGCCGCGAATCCGCCGCACCGGGCGACGGGCGCCCGGTGCGTCCGAACGGCAGGACCGATCCCTCAGGGAGGAGAGGATCGAACATCTGTTCGAACAGGGCCCACGGTAGACCCCGCCCCCGACAGCGCGTCAAGTCCTCGCCCGGGCTCCCCTACGCTTGCCCGCCATGGACCCCCAGGCAGCGCCCGCGCCGAGCCCGGACCAGCCGCAGGCCGCCGGATCCGGCAGCTCGGAGGGCCCGGCCCCTCAGCACCCCGCGATCAACGCCGACGGCACCCTCGCGCTGCCCGAGCCCGAGCTCGAGGGCCTGCACCCCAACGCGCAGAAGGTGGCCCTCGCCCTCGCCGGCCTCGGCGTCGCGGGCCAGGTGCGCGCCCTGCCCGAGCCCGCCCCCACCGCGGCCACCGCCGCCGCGCAGCTCGGCGTCGGCGTCGGCGCGATCGCCAACTCGCTGGTCTTCGACGCCGACGGCGCGCCGCTGCTCGTCCTGACCTCCGGCGCCCACCGCGCCGACACCGTCCTGCTGGCCGCGATCTGCGGCGCGCAGAAGGTCTCGCGGGCCACGCCCGACTTCGTCCGCTCCGCCACGGGCCAGCCCATCGGCGGCGTCGCCCCGGTCGGCCACCCGGCGCCGCTGCGCACGGTCGTCGACGTCGAGCTCTCCCGCTACGACGTCGTCTGGGCCGCGGGCGGCCACCCGCACTACGTCTTCCCCACCACCTACGACGAGCTCCTGCGCATCACCGCCGGCGAGGCCGCCGAGGTCGGCGAGCAGCCCGGCTGACAGCCGGTACGTCAGCCGCCGGCGTAGGCGGCCTCGAGGGCGGCGATGTCGAGGCGGCGCATGGCGAGCATCGCCTGCATCGCGCGCGCGGCGCCCTCGGGGTCGGGCCCGCCCACGAGCTCGCCGAGACGCGACGGCACGATCTGCCAGCTGATGCCCCACCGGTCGACCAGCCAGCCGCACTGGCTCTCCTCGCCGCCCTCGAGCAGGCCGTACCAGTAGTGGTCGACCTCCTCCTGCGACGAGCACGTGACGAGCAGCGACGCCGCCGGGCTGTGGGCGAAGCCGGCCGGGCCGCCGTTGATGGCCATGAGCGGACGGCCGTGCAGGTCGACGGTCATCGTGAGCACGGTGCCCTCGGGCCGCGGCGAGCCGGGCCCGTAGCGCGACACCTGCTCCACCGACGCCGGCCCGTAGGCCGAGAACAGCTCGACGTAGCGGGTGAGCGCGGCCTCGGCGTCGTCGTCGAAGAACCACAGGCAGGTCGTCACGGGGGTCATGCGCCGACCCTAGGGGCGGCCGCGCGGAGGGAGCGGGAGGATGGGGACGCGATGAGCGAGCAGCAGACCTCCCGGGGCTACCACGTCCGCGACGGCGACCAGGCGCGCGAGCCGGTGCCGGCCGTGGTGAGCCTGCACGTCTACGGCGTCCAGGGGCGCGCGATCGGCAGCGCGCTGGTGCACATGGGCCTCGACCGCGGCCGCGTCCGGCGGATGGAGGGCGCGACGTTCGCCAAGCTGCTCGGCACCGGCTCGGGCCGCACGTTCACGATGGGCGACGCCGACCTCGGCCACTGGGCGGTGCTGGCCTGCTGGGCCGACGAGGGCGGCCCGGCGCGCTACGAGCAGTCGCCGGCGCACGCGTCGTGGACCCGCGTCGCGCACGAGGACGCCCGGTTCCTCCTGCGCCCGTTGGCATCGCGCGGCACCTGGGCCGGGCGCCAGCCCTTCGGCGACCCGCTGCCCCACCGCTGGGACGGCCCCGTCGCCGCGATCACCCGCGCGCGGATCAGGCCATCGCAGTGGCGCACGTTCTGGTCGGCGGTGCCGCCGGTGTCGACCGACCTGCACGACGTCGACGGTCTGCTGTTCTCGATGGGCATCGGCGAGGCGCCCGTGGGCCTGCAGGGAACCTTCAGCGCGTGGTCGTCGGGGCGCGCCATCACCGAGTTCGCGCAGCGGCGCACCCCGCACCTCGAGGCCGTGCGGCGCACCCACGAGACCGGCTGGTACTCCGAGGAGCTCTTCGCGCGGCTCGCGATCGTCGACGCGCGCGGCACCTACGCCGGCGAGCCGCTCGCGCTGCCGTCGGCCTGAGCTGCGGCGCGCCCGCCCTCGCCGGGGAACGGCGGAGGGACCACGCTCGGCTTGTCGCGCACCCGGCTGGCGAGACCGGGGTCGAGCATGAGCCGCTCGAGCCACTCGGCGTCCTTGCTGGGCCGGCTCGTGGCTGGCTGCTGCGGCGTCGCTGCCGAGGACGGCTGGGACGCGACGGGCTCGGATGCGACGGGCTCGGCGCCGGTGGCCGCGAAGTGGGCCTCGGAGCCCGGAGCATCCGGGTCCCATCCGAGGACGGGCACGATCGCGTGCAGCCGGTTCGGGAGCAGGTCGTCGTCGGGCCCGCGCGCGACGACACGGCCGCCGAGGTCGCGCGCCTGCGTCGGGGCCGGGGCGCGGTCGACGTCGGCCCTGCGCCAGGTGTCCTTGAGCACCCAGGCCAGAGCCGGCACCGCCGCGACGAGGAAGAACGCGAACAGGCCGGTCTCCAGCATCATCACGATGTAGAGCAGGATCACGCCGGTCACCACGAGACGGCCGACCAGCCCGAACGTCGTGGGGCTGCTGCGGATCCGCCGCGGCACCGGATCCATGTCGTCCCACTCGAGCCGGGTGCGCCGCGGGGGCCGGTGCTGCTGCGGGTCGTAGGACTCCACCGGCTGGGCGGGCCCCTCCGGCGGCTCGGCGGGGCCGGACAGCCATACCTGCGGCTCGGGCCGCTGCG
>JAIUOK010000029.1 GCA_020161245.1 Actinomycetota bacterium
TGGTGAGCTCCGTCGCGTGCGCCGGCGACAACCCGTGCTCCACGAGCAGCCTCGCCTGGGACCCGGACGAGAAGGCCGGCGTCAGCTACAGCGTCCGGGCCCGGATGCTGCTGAGCGACTCGACGGTGGTCAACGGCGACCTCATCACGGTCTCGACGGCAGACCCCACCGCTGCCATCACGTCGCCGGCGAACAACGCCAACAACCTCACTGGCACGATCGGCGTGCAGTTCCAGAGCGGCACCAACGCCAACATCGGCGACGTGCCCTCGACGGTCCGGCTGCTCGTCGACAGCGTCGCGACCGGGTCGACGTTCACGTGCCCGGGCGGCACCAACCACACGTGCAACGGCACCATCAACTGGACGCCCGAGAACGGCACGTACACCCTCGAGGTGCGGATGACCACCGCGCTGGGCACGCAGGTGGTCAGCGCGGCCCGCACGGTCACGGTCAACAACGGGGCGACGATCGACATCACCAGCCCCGCCTCCGGATCCACCGTCGTGGGTCAGACGACGTTCTCCTTCACCGGTGACACCACCGGCCGTCCGGACCGGCCCAACACGGTCTCGCTCTACGTCGGAACGAGCGTCAACAACGCGATCAGCAATGGCGCAGTCGACACGTTCACCTGCCCTGTGTCCAAGACCTGCACGGGCACGCTGCAGTGGAACGCCACCGGCCTGTCGGGCAGCCGGACGGTCGTGGCCCGCATGGTCACGCTCGGCACGGGGTCGGGCGTGTTCGACGACTCCATCACCGTGTCGGCGAACACGCCGGCTCCGCAGGTGTCGCTCGACCCGATCAGCAGCCCGGTCAAGGGCAAGATCCAGGTGACGGTCAACGCCGACACCAGTGCGACCCTCACCGAGTACCCGGCGACCGTCCGCCTGTTCCGCCAGGGCGACGCGGCGTCGATCGGCGCGGTGAACTGCCCGGCGTCGCAGAACTCCTGCACGGCGGTCTTCAACTTCGACGCCACCACGCTCGCCGACGGCAACTACAACCTCTACGGCGAGGTCGTCACCACCGCGAGCCGCACCGCGCAGTCGGGCAACGTCGCCATCACGGTGGCCAACCCGCTGCCCCGCGTGGTGTTCAGCCCGTCCACCGGCACCATCACCGGCAAGAAGACCTTCACCGTCACCGGCACCACCGACGCGGCGCTGACCGACTTCCCCAAGACGCTCGAGCTGTCGATCAACGGCACGGTCGTCGCCACTGCCACCTGCCCGGGCGATGTCAGCAGCTGCACGCGAGACCTGGTGTGGGACTCGACGTACTCGAACGTCACCTCCGCCGTGGTGCGCGCGTTCGTCACCACCAACAACGGCAAGCGCGACAGCGCCGGCCCCATCACCATGGCCGTGAGCAACTCCCGCCCGCGCGTGACGATCACCTCGCCGTCCAACGGCGCGATCATCACGACGTCGCCGACACGCATCGCCGTCACGGCCTACACATCGCTGAGCCAGAGCGACCGGCCGCGCCTGCTGCGCCTCTACGTCGACGGCGCCCTGCGCGACAGCCACACCTGCCCGGTCTCGCAGGCGGTGGCGACGTGCAAGACCACGCTGGTGTGGTCGTCGAAGTCGTCGATCGGCCCGAAGAGCATCCGGGTCCGCGTGTACACCTCGAAGCCGGGCGCGCCCAACACCTACCTGCGCTTCACCGACACCGGCCGCACCTACTACGGCTACACCACCACCGTGTCGACGATGGCCACACCGGCGATCGTGAAGTCTGGCGGCCAGGTCACGCTCAAGGGCAAGGTCACCTCGGTCAAGACCGGCTTCGGCATCCCGGGTGTGACCGTGCGCGTGGTGCGCGACCCCGCGATCGGCGCAACCGTGACCACCACCGTGAAGACCGACTCGCAGGGCCTGTGGCGCCTGGTGATCCGGCCGGGCTCGAACTCGAAGATCACCGCGACGGCCCTGGTGCGCAAGACACCGAGCGGCCGCACCTGGATGGTCGGCTCCGTGGTCACCAAGCGCGCCAAGGTGCTCGCCCCGCTGTCGTGCTCGATCGACGACACCACGCTGGTCAAGGGCAAGCAGGGCACCGGGACGTGCTTCGTGCCCGGCCTGCCGGTCGGGACCACCCTCGCTCTGCGCTACGTCTACCAGGGCCAGCTGTTCACCCTCGCCACGGGCAAGTCGCGCGGCGAGCGCATCCCGCTGACGTTCACGTTCACGCGCGCGGGCACCTACCAGCTGCGCATCTCGCTGGCTGCGAACACCGCGTACGAGGCGACCAGATCGGACTACTACACCGTGGTCGTCTCGTGACGAAGCGGCTCCTCGGTGCCGGCATCGGCGTCGCTGCTGCGGCGCTGCTGCTTACGGGCTGCGGCAGCGAGGCGGTGCTCGCGTCGGCGTCGGACGTCTCGCTGACCGGTGACGCACCCCTGTGCGTCGCCGCGGGCAACGGCAACCTGTGCCAGGTGCGCGTGTACTTCGTCAACGACAGCGCCACCGAGCTGTCGCTCGACCCGCGCACCCTCGCCTTCCGCGATGCGCTCGGGGTGCAGTACGCCGGTGTCACCAGCGACGACCTCACCAGCCTCACGCTGCCGGCGTCCGGCCGCACCCTCACCCTGTGGTCGGTGCCGCTGCCGCCGGGCAAGGTGCCGGCCGAGGCCATCTGGACCGACGCCGACAAGAACATCGTGCGCGTGACGCTCGGCGCCTCCGGCAGCCCGTCGCCGTCGGCCACGTCGGCCACGTCGGCCTCCCCGACACCGAGCCCGACCCCGACGACGGCGAGCCCCACACCCACGCCGACGCCGAGCTCGCCCAAGCCCACGCCGACGTCGAGCTCGCCCAAGCCCAAGCCCACGAAGTCGACGTCGACCCCGCCCCCGGGCGGCTCGATCGGCTGAGCGCGCTCGATCGGGCGACACCCGAACGGGCGCGCGCCTTGCCGCCCACGCCTGCCGATGCCTCAGGTATGACGGTGATGGAGGGGCGCGCCGCGACGACGCGCTCGTGGTCCACCACGGGCCGCGTCGTGGCCACGGCCCTGCTGCTCGTGCTCCCGCTGGCCTGCTTCGTGCTGGCCTTCACCGCGCCCGCCGGCCCCGATCTGTTCTGGCTCGGGTTCGGCGTGCTCAACCTCGTGCTACCCGCCCTGCTCATCGCCTGGGTGTGGCGGCGCGACCAGCCCGCCCCCTGATGCCGGCCGCCGCCCCTTCCGGCCAACTCCCGGAGACCACTAACATTTCAGTGTGACCCGACGCCTCAAGAAGGACGCCGCCTACGACGTCCTGCGCGAGGCGATCGTGCTCGGCGAGCTGGCGCCGGGGGAGACCCTGCGCGAGGACGGCCTGGCCGAGCGGTGGGGCCTCGGGCGCGCCCCGATCCGCAGCGCGCTGGCCCGGCTGGTCGAGGACGGGCTGGTCGAGACCAAGCCGCAGAGCTGGACCCGGGTCACCCCGGTCGTCGACCGCGAGGTGCGCGACGCCGTGCAGGTCGTGCGCTCGATGCACGAGCTCGTCGTGGGCCTCGCGGTGCCGCGGCTCCGGGACGACGACGTCGCCGAGATGGAGTCGTACGAGCAGGCCTTCGCCGCCGCCGTGCGCACCGGCGACGTGGAGGCGGCGCTGGCGGCCGACGACGCCCTGCACGACGTCCCCGTGCGCGTGGCGGGCAACAAGGCGGCCGGCGCGACCATCGAGCGGTTCACCCCGCTGATCCGACGGCTCGAGCGGGCGCGCTTCACCGAGGTGCCCGGCCGCGAGTCGGTGCGCCTGCATGCCCGCCTCGTGCGCGCGTGCCGCGAGCGCGATGCCGCCGCCGCGGTCGACGTCACCCGCGCGATCTGGTCGGCGCTGGAGGTGCAGCTCGACGCCGCACCTAGCGCCGCCGACCGGTCCGAGCCCGCGCAGCCGCACGGTTCCAGCACAGACCTCCATGCCCCCGCCCCGCGCCGTCGGCGCCGATCCGAGGAGACCGCACCATGACGACGCTGCAGGACTTCGACCGCTACCCGCTGCTGCTCGGGCCGTCGCCGGTCCACCCGCTCGAGCGGCTCACCGCCCACCTCGGCGGCGCCCAGGTGTGGGCCAAGCGCGAGGACCTCAACAGCGGCATCGCCTTCGGCGGCAACAAGACGCGCAAGCTCGAGTACCTCGTCGCCGACGCGCTCGCGCAGGGGTGCGACACGCTCGTCTCCATCGGCGGTGTGCAGAGCAACCACACGCGCCAGGTCGCCGCGGTCGCTGCGCGGGCCGGTCTGAAGTGCGTGCTGGTGCAGGAGTCATGGGTCGACTGGCCCGACGCCGTCTACGACAAGGTCGGCAACATCCTGCTCTCGCGCCTGGCCGGCGCTGACGTGCGGCTGGTGAAGGCCGAGTTCGGCATCGGCTTCAAGGAGTCCTGGGAGAACGCGCTGCGCGAGATCGAGGAGCGCGGCGGCAAGCCCTACGCGATCCCGGCCGGGGCCTCCGACCACCGTCTGGGCGGCCTCGGCTTCGCCGGCTGGGCCTACGAGGTGGCCGAGCAGGAGCAGCAGCTCGGGGTCTTCTTCGACACCGTCGTGGTGTGCTCGGTGACAGGTTCGACCCAGGCGGGCATGGTTGCGGGCTTCCGGTCGCTCGAGCAGTCCGGCGGCCGCGTGCGGCGGGTGCTCGGCGTCGACGCCTCGGCGAAGCCGGTCGAGACCCACGAGCAGGTCACCCGCATCGCGGCGGGCACGGCCGAGCTGATCGGCGTCGAGGCGCCTGTCACGGGCGACGACGTCGAGCTCGACGAGCGGTACCACGCCGGGATCTACGGGATCCCGGACGAGCGGACGCTCGACGCGATGCGCACCGCCGCGCGTACCGAGGGGATGATCACCGACCCCGTGTACGAGGGGAAGTCGATGGCTGCTGTCATCGACCTGGTCGGGCGCAAGGAGATCGAGCCGACCTCGACCGTCCTGTTCGCCCACCTCGGCGGCCAGCCTGCGATCAACGGGTACAGCGCGCTGTTCTCCTGACGCAGCACGCATCCGCCAGGGGTCCGCAGCAGGATGGGGCCATGAGCGCAGGCGGCTACTGGGAGGACGTGCACGCGGGCAGGGCCGTGGCGCTGCAGCGTCCCGACGCGTGACCCGGCCCGGACGTGCAGCGTCCCGGCCGGGAGGGACATCGCGGCCGGGACGCTACGTTCGAGGGACGGCGGGCCGTCCAGACCTGGAACGGCGCAGGTGAGGCTTGCGTTACTCCATCCCGGTGATCGGACGGTAGACCTGCGGAGCCTGCGGCGCCACCGAATCGCCGAGGGCCGCCACGCCTGCGACGTCCCATGACCGAGGGCATCGGGCGGCCGGGGCCGCACTAGGGTCGGCGCCGGTGCAGCTGCCGGCCGGAGCGGCCCGCTGGAGGAGTCTGGGAGGGCGCGGTGCTCGTCGTCGAGGGTGGCGGCCCGGACGCGCTCGTGCTGCTGCCGGGCTTCATGAACGCGGCGTCGTTGTACTCGTCACTGGCCCGTTTGGTCGCGGCGTCGGGCACGTCGGTGGTCGTCGCCCAGCTCTACCGGCGCGGGGTGGGCGCGCTGGCCGGCAGGGTGCCCGTCTCGGCCGAGGCGTGCGCGGCCGCCGACCTCGTGCGGGCCACCGCGGCGCAGCGGCCCCGAGCGCGGATCCACCTGGCCGGCCACTCGCGCGGCGGGCAGGCTGCGTGGCTGGCCGCGGGGCTGCTCGCCGACGAAGGGCTGCCCGCATCGCTGGTGCTCATCGACCCGGTCGACGGCGAGGGCCGGCGTCCGAGCGCGCCCGTGTCGACGGCGGCCGCGGCGGCGTTCGCCTCGCCCTGCATCGTCGTGGGCGCCGGGATCGGCGGGCGGTGCGCACCGGAAGGCGTGAACCACGAGCAGTTCGCGCGGGCCACGCCGTCCGCCCGCCACGTCGTCGTCGACGGCCTCGGCCACGCCGACATGCTCGACGAGCGCCCCCGGGCCGTCGGCCGCCGGCTGTGCAGCGGCGGCCCGGACCCCGACTCCGCCCGCGACGCGCTCGCCGCCGTCATCGCCGAGTGGATCCGTGCGATCTCCGACGGCAGCGGCCCGTCGGGTATGGCTGTGGTGGCCGGCACGCGGGTCGTGCGCTGACCCGGCCGGCCCGGTTGGGCCGGACGGGCTCACGGCCCGCTCAGGGAATCCGACGTGCCCGAGGCGTGCCGCCGGCCACTGGCATGCTGCGCCGGGCGCGCCGCCCGCTGCCCGGTCGTTGCCCGGTCAGACCCCTGACCTGCGGCGCGTGCCGATCCCGGCTCGGCCGTCGCGCGCGGGCTCCGGCAGCAGGGAGGGCCTGGCACCGTCGGCGGCGAGGACGGTCGCCGCGGTCTTGATCGAGCCCTGAGCGACGCCGGGCGACAGCCGCAGCCGGTGGTTCCTAGCCTGGGCGCACCGCATCACGCGCGAGCAAGGAGGCGAGGCGTGAGCACCGAGCCCTGGCCGCGCGAGCCCGCGCCGATCGACCTGCGCCAGCCAGACACCACATCCCGTACCGACGACGCCCTCGCTGGCGGAGGAGACCGCATGCACCGCACCGGGCCCGCGCTCGAGACCCCCCTCGGCGTCGAGCCGGTCGGCGTCGCCGGCGCCGCCCAGGATCACGCGGCCGTGCCCGCGCCCCGGCCGGAGTCGCAGCGGGCCGGCACGGCGCCGGGCGTCAACGCCGTCGCGCTGCCGGCGCTGCTGCGCTCGCCCATCGCCACGGCGGTGTGCGACGCCGACGGGCGCATCCTCGAGCTCAACGCCGCCGTGAGCCGGCTGCTCGACCGCGAGGCCGACGACGTCCTCGGCCGCAGCCTGTTCACCCTGTGCCACCCCGACGACGCGAGCGCCATCGTCCGGCGGATGCAGGACCTCTTGGCGGGGCGTCGCGACGCCGCCCAGCAGCGGGTGCGGCTCTATGCGCGCGACGGCGAGGTCATGCACACCGACGTCGCCCTGATCTGCATCTCGGAGCCGGACGGGGCTTCGCCGCGGATGCTCGTGCAGCTCGTCGACGTCGGCACCGAGGTGGCCAACTTCGAGGTGCTGCGCAAGACCGCGCACCAGTTTCGCCTCATGGCCGAGAGCGCGTCGGACGTGGTGTACCAGGCCGATGCCGGCGGCGTGATCCGCTGGGTGTCGCCGTCCGTGTCGCACGTTCTGGGCTGGGAGCCCGGCGGGCTCGTCGGCACGCAGGCGACGAGCCTGGTCGCACCCGAGGACGTGCCGCTGCTGCAGGCGCTGCTCGCCGAGGGCCCCGACATCGCCGGACCGCGCCGCCCAGGCCGCGGCAAGGCGGTCGTGCGCTTCCGACGGCTCGACGGCGGGTACCGCGACATGGAGGTGACGGCACGGCCGATCGACACCGACGAGGCCGGCGCCGACGGCGCCGTGATCGGCCTGCGCGACGTCACCGACGAGCAGCAGGCCCGCCGTACCTTGGCCCGCAGCGAGGAGCGGTTCCGGCTCGCGATGGCGAGCGCGCCGCACGGCATGGCCATCGCCGACGGCCACGGGCACCTCGTGCAGGTCAACCAGGCGCTGTGCGACCTGACCGGGTCCGACCGCGGCCACCTGCTCGGACGGACGATCGCCGACCTTCTCGCGCCCGACGACCTGCACCTGGTCGTCGAGGCGGAGGCTGCCATCTACGAGCAGGGCCTCGACTCGATCAGCCAGGAGCACGCACTGCTCGCCGGAGGGCGCGAGGTGTGGGTGGTGCACGCCGTCAGCGTCACGCGCGACGAGCGCGGGGTGCCGGTGTTCTTCGTCCACCAGTTCGTCGACCAGACGCAGGCGCACGACCAGCGCGCCGACCTCGAGTTCCGGGCCAGCCGCGACGGGCTCACCGGCGCCACCAACCGCGCCGAGCTCATGGCGCACCTGCACCGTCGGCTCACCGCCCCGGACGCCCAGGGCCTCGGCGTCCTGTTCGTCGACATCGACAACCTCAAGCCGATCAACGACACGTTCGGCCACAAGGGCGGCGACGACGCGATCACGGCGGTCGCCCGCCGGCTCGGCGACGCCGTCCGCCAGGGCGACGTCGTGGCGCGCATCGGCGGCGACGAGTTCGTCGTCGTGCTCGAGAACATGCCGTCCCTCGACATCGTCGGCCTGGTCGCGGAGAAGTGCCGCAGCGGCGTGGCCCGGCCGGTGCCGTCCGACGGGCGGGTCATCGACCTGACGGTGAGCGTGGGCGCGGTGCTCGCCTCGCCTGCGGACACGCCCGACCATGTGCTGCTGCGCGCCGACAAGGCGCTCTACCGGGCCAAGGAGGGCGGCCGCAACCAGGTCGGCCTCGGCTGACCTCGACCGCCTGTCGCTGGTATCACCCCGATCGGAGGACCTGCCCGGAGGGCAACCCGGAGGGCTCCGGGCGTACCGTCGGAGCACAGGGGGGACAGCGAGGTCGTGATGCAGCGGCTGCCGGGCGGGCAGGGCGTTCCCGCCTCCATCGACCCCCTGATCGCGCTGGGGCTCGACGCGCTGCCGGCTGCGTCGGTGATGATCTTCGACCGCGACCTCGTCTTCCGGCTCGTGCGCGGCACTGCCGTGCGCGACCAGGGGGTCGATCCGGCTTCGCTCGAGGGGCGTGCCGCCTCTGAGGCCCTCGGCCCGCAGCGGTGGGCCTTCTACGAACCGCTGTACCGCAAGGCGCTCGAGGGCGAGGCGTCGTCGATCGAGATCCCCGGCCGCTCGGGCATCGGCTTCTACCGCGTCGACGTCGCGCCCGTGCGCGACGCAGCGGGCACGGTGATCGGCGGCTCGTCGGTCGCCGTCGACATCACCGAGGCGCGCCGGCTCACCGACGCCCTGGCCGACAGCGAGCAGCGGCTGCACCGGACGATGCAGTACTCGCCGGTGGGGATCGTGCTGGTCAACGCGGACGGCCGGTTCCTGGACGTCAACGAGTCCTTCGCCCGGATGCTCGGGTACGCGGTCGACGACATCATCGGTCGCACCATCCTCGACATCACCGAGGCGGAGGACGCCGAGCCCACGCTGGCCGCCTTCAGCTCCCTCGTCACCGGCGAGCAGTCGACCGCCGCCACACGCAAGCGCTACCGCCGTGCCGACGGGTCGGTGGTGTGGGCCGATGTCTCGGGCTCCCGGGTATCGGCCGAGGACGGCTCATTCCTGCACAACGTCGTCGTCGTGAGCGATGTCACCACGGAGATGGAGCAGGCGGAGGCGCTGCGGCTCAGCGAGGAGCGCTTCCGGCTCCTTGCCGAGAACGCGTCCGACGTCGTCTACATGGCGACCCGCGACGGCACGATGCTCTGGGTCTCGCCCAGCGCTCGGCCGGTGCTGGGCCGCACGCCGGAGTCGATGGTCGGGCACCGCGCCGAGGACTTCGTCCACCCGGGCGACGTGGAGCAGCTCACTCGGTGGCGCGACGCGTTCTACGCCGGGACCCTCGAGGGCGAGTCCGTGCTGCGCTGGCCGACGCCGCGAGGGGTCCGCGAGATGTCGCTCGTGGTGCACGGGGTCGACCTGCCGGACGGCCCGGGCGCCGTGATCGGTCTGCACGACATCACCGACGCCCAGCAGGCCCGGCGCGCTCTTGCCCGCAGCGAGGAGCGGTTCCGCTTGGCGATGGCGGCCGCTCCTATCGGCATGGCCATCTCCGATGCGTCGGGGTCCTTCCGCGAGGTGAACGAGGCGCTGCAGCAGCTGCTCGGCGCCGACGAGGCAGAGCTGATCGGCCGCTCGGTGTCGGACTTCCTGCCGCCCGAGGAGGCGCACCTGGCGCACGACGCCACCGAGCAGCTCCACGACCAGGGCCACGAGACGATGCGCCACGAGCACCGGCTGATCAACGGCGACCGCTCGGTCTGGGTCGAGCACGCCGCCAGCGTCATGCGCGGCGACGACGGGCAGCCGCAGTTCTACGTCCACCAGTTCGTCGACCGCACCGAGGCCTACGAGCTGCGCCGCGACCTGGAGTTCCGGGCCAGCCACGACGCGCTCACCGGCGTGATCAACCGGGGCGAGCTCATGCGCCAGCTCGACCGCGGCCTGCGCCGCGCGCAGGGCACGGCGTCGTGGCTCGGCGTGCTGTTCGTCGACGTCGACAACCTCAAGACCCTCAACGACGAGCACGGGCACGGGGTGGGCGACGCCGCCATCCGCGCGGTCGCCGACCGGCTCGCCTCCGCCGTGCGCGCGCAGGACCTCGTGGCGCGCATCGGCGGCGACGAGTTCGTCGTCCTGCTCGAGCGGCTGCACCACCGCGAGGAGCTCGCCGGGATCGCCGAGAAGCTGCTGGTCGCCGTGTCCGGCCCGCTCGATGTCGAAGGCCGCCGGCTCGAGCTGTCGGTGTCGGTCGGCGCGGTGCTGGCCGGGCACGACGAGGGCCCGGACGCCGTCCTCGCCCGGGCCGACCACGGGCTGCTGCGCGCCAAGGCGGCCGGCCGGCGCCAGGTCGACGTCGACTAGTCCCTCTCCGCGGGCTCTCCTGCGGCGCAGCGGTGCCCCGGAACCCTCACGGGGCCCGGGTGCCTGCCGAGGAGAGGGTGTGACGACGCAGCCCGACCCTGCCCTGGGCGTCCCAGGTCCGTCCGACTCCGCCTCCCACGACCCGGCGGTGGTGTTCGTCGACTCGTACTCGTGGCAGTCGTTCGCCGACCTCGCCGGTGCCTTGCGCCACCGGGGGATCCCGGCTGCACGCATCACCGGGCGTGCCGCGTCTCCTCGGCAGCGCGCCGTGATGGCGCTGGAGTCGCTGGTCTACGGGCCGTCGGTCCAGCTGGTCGACGGCGGTGCGCTCGCCGGCCGGCCGGCCACCATCAGCCCGGGCGCCCTTGCGATGGCGGTCGGTCCGACCACGCGCGACGTGCAGATGCAGGACGACCTCGTCATCCCCGCGCTCGACAGCGGCCCCTGCGCGGCGAACCCGCTGCGGCGCGTGGCGCCGGGCGTCGACCCTATGGTGCTGGTCGACAAGCGCCTGCAGGAGGAGTCCGCGCGCCACGCCGGCGTCCCTGTTCCTGAGTCCTGGCCCACCCGCGAGACGGCCCAGCTGCCGGCGGTCGTCAAGCCGGCCGTGGGCTTCGGCGGCGACGACGTCACCGTGGTGCACGACGCCGACGCGCTCGACCGCGCGTGGCGCGAGGTGGTGGCCAAGCACGGCCGCCCGCCGGTCGTGCAGCGGCTGCTCGCGCAGGGGATGTCGACGGCCGGGGTCGCCACCCACGGCGAGCCGGTGCTGCTGGTGTCCTACCAGGGCACGCCCGCCAGCGACGACCCCACGGGCCCGTCCGAGTCGATCGTCGCCGTGCGCGACGACGTCGCGGACCGCCTCGCCCGCGACTTCCTCGCCGACCTCGGGTACACCGGGATCTTCTGTATCGACTGGGCCCGGGACGCCGACGGCGGCCTGCGTCTCATCGACTTCAACGCCCGCGCGTTCGGCTCCTGGGTGGGCCTGCAGGACCTCGGCTTCGACGTCGTCGGCGCCTACCTCTACGTGCTCGGCCTCGGCCCCCGCCCGGACGGCCCCGAGGGCGTGTACGGCGAGGAGCGCTCGATGCTGCGCTACCCGTGCCCGGCCGGGCTCGACCTCGCCGGCGTGCGCGCCTGGCGTCGCACCTCGGTGGACATCATCCGCACCCGTCGCGCCTACCTCGGCGGTCGCTGGGCCGGCGTCATGCGGCTGCGCACCGAGATCGGCACCGTGCGGGCGGCGCTGCGGCGCCTGCTCTCGCGCCGCGACCGGCCCGATGCGACCGACGACGACGACGCAGCCTGAGGCCTACGGCTGCGAGGTGCGTCAGCGGGCAGTCGCGACCGGTGCGTCGCCTCAGCCAGGTGCCACGAGCTCGTACGCCGGCTGCGCGAGCAGCTCGCGGCCGTCGACGGTGACGACCGGTCGCCCGTCGAGCGGCTCGGGCAGCAGCACCGACGTCGACTCGACGACCGGGGGACGGCGGTCGTCCGAGCCCCACGGTCGCCACGGGTCCGAGGAGATGACAGCCCGTACGACGACCGCATCGCCGTCGTCCTGCACGTAGACCCGCCGCAGCTGCTGGTCGGAGGGCCGCTCGAACTGCACGGTGAGGCGCCCGTCGCCGTCGTCGACGGCGTAGGCCGTCACGGTGGTGTCGACGGGGACGCCGGGGAGCAGGAGCAGCAGCACGGAGAAGAGGGCGGCGAATCCGGCACCGCCGGCAAGCAGCGAGGCGCGCCGGGTCGGGCGCCACGTCGGTGCGCCGTCGAAGTCGCGGGTCCCCACCATGCGCGTGCCTCTCGGACCGGCCGCCGGTACGGCCGCTGCGCCCAGGGTGACGCGCCCGGCGGTGCCGCGCACCCCCAAGCACGATCGAGCGTCGTGGGCTGCGTGCGGCGATCTGCTGTGCGGGACGACGTCCCGCACAGCGGTCAGCCGACGCTCACGGAAAGACGCCGACGATCACGGAAAGATGTTGTGCCACGCGGTGTAGACCATGAACACCAGCGTCGCCGCGAGGGCGGCGCCGACGATCACCCGGCCCACCGGCCCGAGCTGCAGCCCGCTGGAGACTGGCTTTGCCTTGTACGGCCTGGGCTTGGGCAGCGGCGTCACCACAGCCGCGCCGCCCGCCTCAGGCCCGGGCGTACCGCGCGTCATCGCCTGGTAGTCGGTCGGCGCGGCGACGGTCGGCTGCTGCAGCGTCCCGCCGGGCACGATGCGGCTGAGGTCGGCCGCCGCCCAGTGCTTCACATCGGGACGGGCACCGGGGTCGCCTGTGCCGGGCTGCTCGGGCTCGGTCATGCGGCCATGGTGGCACCCGCCGGTGCACCGAGGCAGCACCGGCGCTGCGAGTCTGCTGAGAGCAGAGGCCGTCGTCGCTCAGGCGACCACGCGGGTGGTGCTCGGCCCCTGCGGGCGCGGCCGCGAGATCTCGAGCCGCTCCGGGATGCGGTCCTTGAGCTCGGCGACGTGGCTGACGATGCCGATCGCCCGGCCGCCGTCGCGCAGGTCGTCGATCACGGCCATGACCTGCTCGAGGGTCTCGGGGTCGAGGCTGCCGAACCCCTCGTCGATGAACAGCGTGTCGAGGTCGACGCCGCCCGCCTCGGCCTTCACGACGTCGGCGAGGCCGAGGGCGAGCGCCAGCGAGGTGTAGAAGGTCTCGCCGCCGGACAGCGACCGCGGGTTGCGCGCCTCGCCGGTGTGGCGGTCGATGACGCGCAGCGCGAGCCCGCTGCGCTCGGCCCTGCGCTCGGCGTCGTCGGTGCGCTCGAGCTCGTAGCGGCCGGCCGACATCGCGGCGAGGCGCAGGTTGGCCGCGTCGACGACCTGCTCGAACCACCGGCGCAGCACGTAGCTGGTCAGCGTCATCCGGCGCTCGCCGCCCATGCCTCGCGCGAGCCGGGCGAGTCGTTCGACGGGAGCGGCTGCGCGGGCGGCGGCGTCGTGGCGCGACTGCGCGTCGGCGACCTGGCGGCACGCCTCGGCGAATCGCTCGACCCGCTGAGAGGCCACCGCGAGGCCGTGCATCGCGGACCGGTGGGCGGCGTCGGCCTCCGCGCGCACCCGGCGCTGCTCGGCAGCGCGGGCACGGACCTCCTCGGCGGTGGCGAGGTCGAGGCCGTGGAACCGCGCGTCGTCAGCGGAGGCGACCAGCGCCGCGAGCTGCGACTCCCACTCGCGGCATGCGTGGTCGAGGAAGTCGAGCTGGTCGTGGGTGCGCCGGGCATGACGGACGGCGTCCGGATCGGCGAAGCCCGCCTTCGACGCCGACGTGCGCGTCTGCCGGGTGCGCTGCTCGAGCGCCGAGCGCGCCGCGGCGACGGCGGTGACGAGATCGGCGGTGCGCCGCTCTGCGTCAGCGAGGTCGCGCAGCGCCCGCTGACGCGCCGCCACCGACGGGTGACCGTCGCGGGCGGCCTCGATCTCGCGCTGCTGGGCGCCGAGCACGTCGAGCGCGGCGCGGTGCTCGGCGATGCGGCGGGCCTCCTCCTCCCTGGCCGCCTGCAGGCGGGCCGAGAGGCGGCCGGCGTCGAGCTTGAGGTCCTCGAGCTCCTCGGCAAGGCGGGGGAGCGCCTCCTGCGCCGCCCGGCCGGCCTCGAGGTCGGCCGTGCGTGCGTCCAGGACGGCCGTGAGCTCGGCCGGGTCGAGGTCTCCGGAGCGTGCCTTGAGGTCGGCGCGCTGGGCGGCGAGGTCGGCGGCTTTGGCCTGCGCATCGTGGTAGCGCTTCTGGGCGAGGTCGGACTCGTTGCGCGCGTCGGTCACGTCGTCCTGCGTGATCGCGGCTGCGGCAGCGCTGGCCGGATGCGGGTGGTCGACGCCGCCGCACACCAGGCACGGCTCGCCGCTGACGAGGACGGCCGCGAGGTTGGCGGCGATGCCGTCGAGGTAGCGGCTGTGCAGCGTGTTGGCCTTCTCGTGCAGGCGGTTCCACTCCTCATGGGCCTCCTGCGCGTCGCGCTGCGCCTGCAGATCGCGCGGCTCGAGCCGCGTGAGCGCCACCGCCGCCTCGGCCTGCGCCCGGAGCCGGAACACGTCCTGCTCGGCCGCCGCCACGCCCGCGGCCTGCACCCTGGCCGCAGCGAGCCGCTGGTCGGCCGCCTCGACGCGCTCGGGCAGCAGCGCGAGGTCGTGCTCGACCTCGGCGCGCTGGACGCCGGCCTCGTCGGCTGCCGCGTGCAGCCCGTGGACGTGGGCGACGGCGGCCTCGAGCGCCTCCTCGCGCTCGACCAGGTGGCCCAGCGATGCCGCCCGCTCGTCGGCCTCACGGGCGGCCGTGGTGCGCAGGTGCGCCCCCTCGCCGCGGCGGGCGTCGTCGTCGGCGTCGGGCACGGCGTCGAGCAGGGCGCCGAGGGCGGCTGCATGGTCCTGCGTTGCAGCGTCGAGCTGGTCGAGCAGCACGGCGACGGGTGCGGCGGCGCGGCCGAGTCGCAGCTCGGCCTGGCGCTGCTCGTGGTGGGGCCGGGTCGCGACGTGGGCCTCGAGGGCCGACCGGGTGCGCACGGCGTCGTCGAGCAGCGCGACGTGGGCCTCGGCCGCCGCCGCTGCCTCGCCGGCTGCGGCCAGCGACGCGGACGCCTCCGCGTGGCACTGCTCGGCCTGGGCCGCTGCGACGGCGAGGCTGTCGGACACGAGGTCGAGCGCGTGCGGCCGCTCGGCCGCCGGGAGCGAGCGCAGGGCGAGGGCTCCGTCGTCGTCGAGGCCGGCCGCCTCGGCCGCCTTCGCCAGCGCGGTGGTGACGACCAGCTCGGCCTCGCTGCGCTCGGCCGCAGCATCCTTGCGGCGGCGGTCGAGCTCGTCGGTGACGCGGTCGAACAGCGCAGTGCCGAACACCTTGGTGAGCAGCTTGCGACGGGTGTCGTCGTCGGAGCGCAGGAAGGTGGCGAACTCGTTCTGGGGGAGCAGCACCACCTTGGTGAACTGCTCGCGGGTGAGGCCCAGCGAGTCCTCGAGGACGTGGCCGACCTCCTGGTGGCTGCTGCTCAGCGACGTCCAGGCGCCGGCGTCGAGGCGCTCGAGGTGCACCCGGGCCCGCTCGCGGGTGACGCCGTCGCCGCGCTTCTTCGGCCGGTCGTGCTCGGGCACGCGCGTGATGCGCAGACGGTCGCCGCGGACGGTGAGGTCGAGCACGACCTGGGGGGTGGCATCGGGCGCGGCGAAGTGCGAGCGCAGCCGGTCGGGCGACGACTCGGTGCTCGCCGGCTGGCCGTAGAGCGCGAACACGATCGCGTCGAGCACCGTCGACTTGCCCGCGCCGGTGGGCCCCTCGAGCAGGAACAGCCCGCCGGCCGCGAGCGCGTCGAGATCGATGTCCTCGGTGCCCGCGAACGGGCCGATCGCCGAGATCTGGAGGCGGTGCAGGCGCATCAGGCACCGGCCTCGGCGTGCTGGACTGCCTCGACCGCGTCGCGCAGGACGACGAGCTCGTCGTCGCTCGGGCCCTCGCGGTCGACGAACGCGACGAACATGCCGCAGACCTCGACGGGGTCGGTGGCGCGCCGCAGCCGGGCCAGGTCGACGTCGGCCGCGACCGGCGCCCCCTCCGGCTCGAAGTCGAGCACCAGCGTGTGCGGCCAGACCGCCCGCAGCCGCTCCATCGGCGCGAGCGGGCGGCTCGGATCGGTGAGCACGGCCTTGACCCAGCAGTCGGCGAGGTCGGCGAGGTCGCCGTCGGCGCGGGCGAGCAGGTCGTCGATGCGCCCGCGCACCTCGCGCAGCCGCCGCGGGACAGGCGTGGGCAGCAGGGCGACCTCGCGCACGCCGTCGGGCCCGAGCTCGACGAGCGCCACGCTCTTGGTGTCGTGCTGCTCGCCGAAGCCGAAGGGCAGCGGCGAGCCGCTGTAGCGCAGGACGGTGGCGGAGCCGGCCAGCTGCACCGCCTGCGGCCGGTGCAGGTGGCCGAGGGCGGCGTAGGCGACGCCGTCGAACACCCGGGCGGGGGCGTCGCCCACGCCGCCGATGCTGATGTCGCGCTCGGAGTCCGTGGTAGACCCCCCGCTGACGAACGCGTGCGCGAGGACGACGGTGCGGGCGATACCGCGCTGCTCGGCGTCGGCGAGCACGCGGGCCACGGCCGCAGCGAGGACCGACTCGTGCGACCGCTCGGCGCCGAGCTGCTCCATCACGGCGTCGGGCAGCAGGTAGGGGATCCCGTAGACCCCCACCGGCCCGTGCTCGTCAGCGAGCACCACGGGCGAGGCGATGTCGTCGACGGCGGTGCGCAGGTGGATGCCGGAGCGCTCGGACAGCCCGGACATGAAGCCCAGCCGGACGGCGGAGTCGTGGTTGCCGCTGGCGACGACGAGGGGGATCCCGGCCTCGGCGAAGCGCAGGAACGCGTCGTCGAGCAGGCGCACGGCCTCGACGGGCGGGATGGCCCGGTCGTAGACGTCGCCGGCCACGAGCACGGCGTCGACCTGCTCGCGGACGGCCACCTCGAGCAGCCACTCGAGGAAGGCGGCCTGGGCGTCGAGGAGCGGGGTCTGGAACAGCGTGCGGCCGAGGTGCCAGTCGGAGGTGTGCAGCAGCCGCAGCCCGCGCTTGGCCCCGAGGGAGGCTGTGGCGTCGGCCCGGAGCGCCGGCTTCGTCGCGGCCGGCGTCAGGGCCGGTGCCGGGACGTCGTCCTGGGCGTGATCGGCCGGGGGCTGAGCTACGTGGGCGGGCTCGACGAGCGCAAGCAGGTCGATCTGCTCGCCGGCCGACGCCCCCGCGCCGGCGCCCGTCCGTGACGCCGCCATCGACCGTCCCCTCCGTCCTGCCGCGCGGTGCTGCTCCGGCTGCCGTACCGCTGCTGCGGACGCTAGGGCGTACGTCCGACAGCGAAGGCTGGCCGGCCCTGCCGACCCCATCCTCCGAGGCGGCCGCGGACGGCCCCGGGAGGCGCGCCGCCGCCGCGCCCGCCCTGTGACGGGAGTGACGGGTGTGACGACCCACCGGCTGGGTCGCCCCGTGGACGGGCGCCCTCTACGGTGCGACGGTGCGGGTGCTGGGCGTGGACGGCTGCCGGGGCGGCTGGGCCGGGATCGTGTGGGACGGGACATCCGTCGCGGGTGCGTACGGCGTCGACCTCGACCGTCTGCTCGACGATTCCGGACCCGTCGACGTCGTCGCGATCGACATGCCGATCGGGCTCGCCGACTCGGGCACCCGCCAGGCCGACCTGCAGGCACGTGCGGCGCTGGGCGCCGCGGCGTCGTCGATCTTCGTGACGCCGGTCCGCGCCGCCCTCGAAGCCCCCACCCAGGCGCTCGCCACGGCGGCCAATCGCGGGCTCGGCGGGCAGGGGGTGTCGGCCCAGGCCTACGCGCTGCGGCCCAAGATCCTCGAGGTCGACGCCTGGGTGCGCGGACCCGGGGCCGGCCGCCGGGTCGTCGAGGTGCATCCCGAGCTCAGCTTCCGCGCGATGGGCGACGAGCCGGCGCTGGCGCCCAAGCGCAGCTGGCGGGGAGCAGCGCAGCGACGGGCGCTGCTGCGCGGCCAGGGGCTCGATCTCGAGTCGGTCGACCTGGGTCCGGTGGCGCGGGCCGCGGCGGCCGACGACGTCGCCGATGCCGCAGCTGCGGCCTGGACGGCGATGCGCCTGGCGCTCGGCGCTGCGGTGAGCCGACCCGACCCCCCGGAGCGGTTCTCCGACGGCTGGCCCTGCGCTATCTGGACCTGAGCTGCCGGGTCCGGAGGCAGGAAGATCTCCGGTCGGGCGTGTTCGCAGGCGACAGGACCTCCGTCGAGAGCAGGATGTCGCCGTGACGACGACGTCCGGTCCCTCGACCACGGCTGCCCTGCCCACCGATCTCGAGATCGCACGAGCCGCCCGGCTCAGGCCGCTGGAGGAGGTGGTCGAGGGGACGGGCCTGACCCCGGAGCACCTCGAGCCCTACGGGCGACACGTCGCCAAGATCTCCACGAGCGCCGCCGTCGACCTCGCCGACCGGCCGCAGGCGCGCTACGTCCTCGTCACCGCCATCACGCCGACCCCGCTCGGCGAGGGCAAGACGACGACCGCCGTCGGGCTCGCCCAGGGCCTCGCGCTGCGTGGGCACCGCGCGGCCGTGGCGCTGCGCCAGCCGTCGATGGGTCCGACGTTCGGCATCAAGGGCGGCGCCGCGGGCGGCGGCTACAGCCAGGTCGTGCCGATGGAGTCGATGAACCTCCACCTCACCGGCGACTTCCATGCCGTGACCGCGGCCCACAACCTGCTCGCAGCGATGGTCGACAACCACCTGCACTTCGGCAACGAGCTCGGCATCGAGCCGCACAGCGTCGCGTGGCGGCGGGTGCTCGACGTCAACGACCGCGCGCTGCGCAACATCGTGGTCGGCCTCGGCGCGAAGGTGGACGGCGTGCCGCGGCAGGCCGGCTTCGACATCACGGCGGCGTCCGAGGTGATGGTGATCCTCAGCCTCGCCACCGATCTGCACGACCTGCGCCAGCGGCTCGGCCGCATCGTCGTCGGCTACTCCTACGACGGCGAGCCGGTGACCGCCGAGCAGCTCAAGGCGGCAGGCGCGATGACGGTGATCCTCAAGGACGCGCTCGCGCCCAACCTGCTGCAGACCCTCGAGGGCACGCCCGCGCTGGTGCACACGGGCCCGTTCGGCAACATCGCCACGGGCAACTCCAGCGTCATCGCCGACCTGATCGGCGCACGGATGGGCGACTACCTCGTCACCGAGGCCGGGTTCGGCTCCGACATGGGCGCCGAGCGGTTCTTCGACGTGAAGTGCCGGGTGAGCGGCCTGCGACCGGACGTCGCCGTGCTCGTGACGACCGTGCGCGCGCTCAAGGCCCACAGCGGCCGGTTCACCATCAAGCCGGGCCACCCGCTGCCCGACGGCCTGCTCGCCGAGAGCCCCGACGACGTCCGCGCCGGTGCGAGCAACCTCGAGCACCACATCGAGATCCTGCAGTCCTTCGGCGTCTCGCCGGTCGTGGCCATCAACGCGTTCCCCGGCGACCACGCCTCCGAGCACGAGGTGATCGCCGAGATCGCCGAGAAGGCGGGGGCGCGCGTCGCGGTCACGCGGCACGTCGCCGAGGGCGGCCGGGGTGCGCAGGAGCTCGTCGACGCGGTCGAGGCGGCGGCCGAGGACGCGACGCAGCCGCGCTTCGCCTACGACCTCGACGAGCCGCTCGTCGACAAGATCACCGACGTCGCGCGCGACGTCTACGGCGCTACCGGCATCGACCTCAGCCCTGCGGCGAGGGCGGGGCTCGAGCAGTTCGAGCGGCTCGGCTACGGCGGGTTCCCGGTGGTCATCGCCAAGACGCACCTGTCGATCTCGTCCGACCCGTCGCTGCTCGGCGCTCCGCGCGGCTGGCGGATGCCGGTGCGCGAGGTGCGTGCCGCAGTCGGGGCCGGGTACGTCTACGCGATCGCCGGCGACATGCGCACGATGCCGGGACTGTCCCAGCACCCGGCGGCCGAGCGCATCGACATCGACGAGCACGGGGAGATCGTCGGCCTGAGCTGAGAGGAGCGCGCATGAGCGTCCCGCCCGACCTCACGTGGGTGCAGGCCTACGAGGGCCTGCCTATGCCCGACATCGTCGACGTCGCCGAGGCCGACGGCCACCAGGTGCGGGTCGTGCGCGCCGGCGACGCGATGACCCTGGACTACCGGCCGACCCGGCTCAACGTCGTCGTGGACGACGAGGACCGGGTGCTACGCGTCTTCGGCGGCTGAGCCCGGCCGGAGCTCAGCCCCCGGCCACCGACGGGAGCACGTGGACGACGTCGCCGTCGCGCACCGGCGTGGCCTGGCCGCCGAGATGGCGGACGTCGTCGTCGCCGACGTAGAGGTTGACGAACCTGCGCACCTCGCCTCGCTCGTCGCGGATCCGGCGCTCGAGCGCCGGATGCGAGACCGCCAGCGCGTCGAGCAGCGCACCCACCGACGCGGGGCCGCCCGAGGCGTCGACGTCGACGGCGATGCTGCGGGCGCCGCCCGCCGGCTCGGCGAGCGGCCCCGGCAGCTTCACGATGATGGCCATGGCCCTCAGACGACGGCCGCGCGCACCGAGAGCACGTCGGGCAGGTGGTCGGCGACGACCTGCCACGACGCGCCGTCGTCGGCGCTGGCGTAGACGACGCCGTCACGGGTACCCAGGTACAGCCCGGTGGGGCTCAGCGGGTCGACGCAGGCGGCGTCGCGCAGGACGACGGTGTAGCTGGAGTCGGGCAGGCCCTCGCCCTGCTCCTCCCACGACGCGCCGGCGTCGGTGGTGCGGTAGACCCGCATCCGGCCGCCGACGGGGATCCGTCGGGCGTCGGCCTCCAGCGGCATCACCCACGCGGTGCCGGGCGTGGTGGGCGACCCCAGCACGAAGAACCCGAAGTCGCTGGGCAGGCCGTCGGCGATCGAGACCCACTGCCCGCCGCCGTCGTCGGACCGGTAGACCCCGTGGTGGTTCTGCAGGTACATCCGCTGCGGGTCGCCGGCATCGACGGCCACCTTGTGGACGCACTGCCCGTACTCGGGGTACTCGTCCGGCGAGAACGAGACGTGGATCCCGCGGTTGCGCGGCGTCCACCCCTCGGAGCCGTCGTCGGACACGTAGACGCCGCCGGTGCTCATCGCGACCGTGACCTTCGACGTCTCTGCGTCGGGAACGATCGTGTGGACGGCTGCACCGCCGAAGCCGGGCGCCCAGTCCTTGCGGTGCGGGTGGTCCCACAGCCCGCGCACGAGCGAGAAGGTCTCGCCCCGGTCGTCGCTGCGCCACAGCGACGTGGGCTCGCAGCCGGCCCAGACGACGTCGGGCCGATCCGCGGTGTCGGGCTGGATCTGCCACACCCGGCCGAGGGCCTCGCCTGTGTCGTCGGGGAAGCGGATCGCCGCGTTCTCCGTCTCGTGCCACGTGGCGCCGAGGTCGTCGGACCACGCGAGCGTGGGCCCCCAGTGCCACGACATGACACCGGCGTAGATGCGCGGCGTCGAGGACCGCGTATCGACCGCGACGGCGGCGGTCTCCTGCATGAGGAAGTGCGGACCGTCGGAGGTCCATGTGCGGCGGTCGTCGGACCGGAACAGCCACAGCCCCTTGCGGGTGCCGACGGCAAGCAGGACGGTCATGGCCTCACCTCTCCCGAGAATGCGCGAACGCTAGCGCCGCCCCCCGACAGCGGTCAGCGGGTTCCAGGCAGGCGTCCGGTGTCCGTGCGCGTCAGACCAGGCGGTCGTGCACGACTGTGCCGTTGGCCACGGTCAGCTCGACCCGCGCATCGCCGATCGGCCCGGCGTCGTCGGCGAACAGGTCGCGGTCGAGCACGACGACGTCGGCCCGCTTGCCGACCTCGAGCGTGCCCGAGTCGTGCTCGTCGTGGTTGACGTACGCCGTGCCGCTGGTGAACCCGGCGAGCGCAGCCGCGAGCGGGATCGCCTCGTCGGGCAGGAAGGGAGGCCGCGAGCGATCCTCGGCGCCGACGCGCGTGACCGCGACCTCCATCTGTGCGAGCGGATCGGCCGTGCTGACCGGCCAGTCCGAGCCCATCGCCAGCACCGCGCCGCGGCGCAGGAGCGAGCCGAACGGGTACATGAGGTCGACGCGGTCCTGACCGAGGAACGGCACCGTGAGCACGTCCATCTGCGGGTCGCTCTGGGCCCACAGCGCCTGGCAGTTGGCGACGACGTCGAGCTCGCGGAACCGGTGGAGGTCGTCGGGCTGGACGATCTGGATGTGCGCGAGGTGGTGGCGCAGGTCGTGCGGGCCGTGGATCGCGCGCGCCCTCTCGACGGCGTCGAGGGCGAGGCGCACCGCGCGGTCGCCGATCGTGTGCATGTGCACCTGGAACCCGAGCCCGGTGAGCCGGTCGAGGGCGCCGTCGAGGATCTCGGGCTCGATGAACTGCAGGCCGGCGTTGTCGGTGTGCCCGCCGCAGCCGTCGCAGTAGGGCGCGAGCAGCGAGCCCGTGTAGTTCTCCAGCACCCCGTCGGTCATGATCTTGACCGTCGTCGGGTGGAAGCGTCCGCCGGAGGCCGCCTCGCGCTGAGCCACGAAGTCGTCGATCTGCTCGAGGCCGCGGTGGCGGTCCCACCACAGCGCGCCGACGACGCGGGCGGTGAGGGCGTCGTCCGCCGCGAGCGACGCGTACGCGGCCAGCGTGCCCGGCGTGACCCACGCGTCCTGCCACGCGGTGATGCCGAGCGCGTGCAGGTGCGCCTGAGCGCCGAGGATGGCGGCCTTCCACTCGTCGAGGTCCGGCTTGGGCACGTGCCGGTCCTCGAAGGTGTAGGCCGCGCCCTCGTGGAGCATGCCGGTGATGCGGCCCTGCTCGTCGCGCTCGTAGCGGCCGTCGGACGGGTCGGCCACCGAGTCGTCGATCCCCGCGATCTCCAAGGCCTTGGAGTTGACCCACGCGCCGTGCGTGTCCTTGTTGAACAGGAACACCGGGCGGTCCGGGACGATCGCGTCGAGGTCGTCCTTGTGCGGGGTCCCGCCGGGGAAGTACTCCATCGCCCAGCCGCCGCCGATGATCCACTCGCGCTCCGGGTGCGCGTCGGCGTAGGCCTTGATCGCGGCGAGGTAGTCGTCGCGGCCGTGCGTGTCGAGCAGGTACAGGTGCAGCAGGTTGCGGCCTGCGAAGGGCGCGTGGATGTGGGAGTCCTGGAATCCCGGCAGCACCATCCGCGTCCCGGCGTCGACGACGCGGGTCGCCGGGCCCGCCAGCTCGAGCACCTCGTCGCGCGTGCCCACCGCGACGATGCGGTCGCCGGCCAGGGCCACGCCATGGGCCCAGCGTCGGACTGCGTCGCCGGTCCAGACGCGGCCGAGGAGGACGAGGTCGGCGGACGGGCTCATGGGGCTCCTGACTCGTGGTCGCTGCTCCGTCCGGGCTGCTCCGGACGGGTGGGAGTTTAGGGACGTCCCGTGCAGGGGAGGGTGGGGCGGGTGATCACTGTCACCCGGATGTTCACCGGCGATTAGGGAATGGATCAGGTTTCCCGTAACGTTGCCGATACGTACGGTGTGATGTCCTGACATGCAGCCGCATCACGATGGCTCGCGAAGAGACCCACCGGCACCCGCGCCGAGGCGATCAGCCCCGCGGGAAGTCCCGGAGAACGACGCGCGCAGCGCTTTGCGCAGCGCCGTACCTCCGGCAGGAAGGAAGAGGTAGTGCCATGGACGACTTCGGTCCCTGGGACGACTGAGCACCCAGCTCCGTCGCCGTCGGCCCCCTGAGGGCCGGCCCACAGCATCGCGAGGCCCCCGCAACGACGCGGGGGCCTCGCCCTTTGTCCGCCCGGTCTCGCCCGAGGCAGGTGCTCGTAGGTCACCCCGCGTCGGCCCCCGTGGCCGTGCTGCCCGTCTCGTGGCCGTCGGGCAGGTCCGGCTCCCGGGGCTGGGGCACCGCTGCTCGCGCCGATCCCTGCTTGGCCGAGTACAGGACGGCGTCGGCGCGGGCCGTGGCCGCCTCGAGCGTCTCGCCAGGGCGCCACTCCACGGCACCCGCCGTCCACCGGGTCGGTGACGCCGTCGACATCCGCTCGACGATCGTGGCGGCCTCCTCCGGGCTGGTGCCGGGGAGGACGACGATGAACTCGTCGCCGCCGGTGCGCGCGACGGCGTCCGCGTCGCGCAGGTGGCCCTGCCACGACGTCGTCAGGTCGACGAGCAGCTGGTCGCCCGCGGGATGGCCGTGCTCGTCGTTGAAGTGCTTGAAGCGGTCGAGGTCGATCGCGACGATCGTGGTGGGCCGCCCTGCGCGGGCCGCCATCGACTGAGCGGTCGTGGCCTTGAGCTCGAGCCCCGTGCGGTTGAGGACGCCGGTGAGCGGGTCGCACAGGGCGAGCGCGCTGAGCCGGTCGACCATCCGTACGCAGACGTGCGTGGAGAACGGCACGGCGACGGCGAACAGGGCGACGAGGTATCCGTCGATCGGGTGCCGCTCCTCGCCGAACCCGAGGGCCAGCGCCCAGGCGGCGAGCGCGAACAGGGAGACCGCCCACGTCGCCCGCCGGGGGAGCAGGCCCGCGATCGCCGGGATCCCCGCCAGCAGGATGATCGGCATCGACAGGTGGCCGAGCTCGGTGGCCGCGGTGTGGGTCGTCACGGCGCCGCCGAGGATCAGCGCCACGAGTGCGATCTCGATGCCGCGCCGGCCGAGCCGGGGCAGCACCGTCAGCGCCAGCACCGCGCAGGCCAGCAGCACGGCTCCCGACGCGAGGCTGAGCGGGATGCTGGTGCGCGGCGACGGCGGGAACAGCGCCGTGATGAAGCACAGCGCGGAGCCCGCGGCCAGGAAGGCCGCCGACTCCACGAACGTCTTGCGCGACGGCGCGCGCCGCAGCGCGCCCGCCTGATGCCCAGCCACCCCTGGCCCCCTCACTGCCCCCGTGAGGTTCCTTGCTGGAGCAATCCGTACACGACTGTCCGGTACCGATGCATCCCCTGTTCCGCGGAGGGAAGGTCAGGACTTGGTCAAGCGCCACGAGACGTGCGCCACGCCGCCGTCGGTGGAGCGCTCTACGGTCGTGGCGTGGATGAGGAGCCGCGGCTGGTGCTCGAGACGGCCGA
Organism: Actinomycetota bacterium; assembly: GCA_020161245.1. Taxonomy (GTDB): domain Bacteria; phylum Actinomycetota; class Actinomycetes; order S36-B12; family CAIYMF01; genus Longivirga. The sequence continues at coordinate 24,957 of JAIUOK010000029.1, forward strand.
GGAGATGGGTGCGTGGATCGCCGCGCACGAGGGCGACGGCGGGTTCTGGCTCGTGGTGCCCAAGGCCGGGTCCGGGCTGCCGGGCATCGGGTACGCCGACGCGCTGCAGGTCGCGCTGGCGCACGGCTGGATCGACGCGCAGAAGAGGCCCGGCGAGCAGGACGGCACGTGGCTGCAGCGGTTCACCCCGCGCCGCGCGCGGAGCCGGTGGTCGCAGGTCAACCGCGGCCACGCCGAGCGCCTCATCGCCGAGGGCCGGATGACGCCGGCCGGCCTGGCGGAGGTGGAGCGGGCCAGGGCCGACGGCCGGTGGGACGCCGCCTACGCGCCGCCCAGCACGGCCGAGCCCACGCCGGAGCTCGCGGCCGCGCTCGACGCCGTCGACGGGGCTCGGGCCGCGTTCGAGGGGCTTGACGGCCGCAACCGCTTCGCCGTGCTGCACCGCGCGGCCTCCCCGACGACCGCGAAGGGCAGGCAGTCGGCCGCCACGCGCCTGGCCGAGATGCTGGGGCGCGGCGAGACCCCGTACCCGCGCTGAATCGGCGTCGTGGCTGCGTGTGGCCCCGCCTAGACTGACCGGGCCATGCCGGCCGACGACCCCACTGCCCCCGACGCGGTGGCCGAGGTCTCGGCGGCGGAGCTGCGCAACCGCCTCGACGCGGTGATGCTGCGCGACCGCCGCCGCCTCGGAAGGCGCCTCGAGGGCACCCGCAAGATCCGCGATGCGGCCAAGCGCGCCCACGCGCTGCGCCGCATCGCCGACGACGTCGACCGCGCCGAGAAGAGGCTGCAGGCTCGGCGGGCGAGCCTCCCGGAGATCACCTACCCGGACCTGCCGGTGAGCGCCCGGCGCGACGACATCGCCGCAGCCATCCGCGACCACCAGGTGATCGTCGTCGCGGGCGAGACCGGCAGCGGCAAGACGACGCAGCTGCCCAAGATCCTGCTCGAGCTCGGCCGCGGCGTCGTCGGCCAGATCGGCCACACCCAGCCGCGGCGCATCGCCGCGCGTGCGGTCGCCGACCGGGTCGCGGAGGAGCTCGGCGTCGAGGTGGGCGACGTCGTCGGCTACCAGGTGCGGTTCACCGACCACTCGAGCGACCGGACGCTGGTCAAGGTGATGACCGACGGCATCCTGCTCGCCGAGATCCAGGACGACCGGCTCCTCGAGCGCTACGACACGATCATCATCGACGAGGCGCACGAGCGGAGCCTCACGATCGACTTCCTGCTCGGCTACCTCAAGGAGATCCTTCCGCGCCGGCCCGATCTCAAGGTGGTGGTCACCTCGGCCACCATCGACACCGCGCGGTTCAGCGAGCACTTCGCCAGCGAGCACGGGGTGGCTGCCCCGGTCGTGGAGGTGTCCGGCCGCACCTACCCCGTCGACGTCGTCTACGAGCCGTACGGCGTCGAGGACGGCGACGACCGCGACCAGACCCAGGCCATCTGCGACGCCGTGCAGGTGCTGCAGGGCCAGGGCCCGGGCGACGTGCTGGTGTTCCTCTCGGGCGAGCGCGAGATCCGCGACACCGAGGACGCCCTGCGCGGGCTCAAACTGCGCGACACCGACATCCTGCCGCTCTACGCGCGGCTGTCGGCCGCCGAGCAGCACCGGGTGTTCGAGCCGCACGCCGGCAGACGCGTGGTGCTCGCGACCAACGTCGCCGAGACGTCGCTGACGGTGCCGGGCATCCGTTACGTCGTCGATCCCGGGACCGCCCGCATCAGCCGGTACTCGGCGCGGCTGAAGGTGCAGCGGCTGCCGATCGAGCCGATCTCGCAGGCGTCGGCAAACCAGCGCTCGGGGCGCTGCGGGCGCGTGGCCGACGGCATCGCGATCCGCCTGTACAGCGAGGACGACTTCCTCGCGCGTCCCGAGTTCACCGAGCCCGAGATCCTGCGCACCAACCTGGCCTCGGTCATCCTGCAGATGACGGCGCTGGGGCTCGGCGACGTCGAGCGCTTCCCGTTCGTCGAACCGCCCGATTCGCGCCAGGTGCGCGACGGCGTCGACCTGCTGCGCGAGCTGGGGGCGCTGAAGCCGGGCAAGGACCTGCAGCTCACCGAGATCGGCCGGCGCCTCGCCCGGCTGCCGCTCGACCCCCGCCTGGGCCGCATGGTGATCGAGGCCGAGAAGCAGGACTGCGTGGCCGAGGTGCTCGTGGTCGTCAGTGCGCTGTCGATCCAGGACCCTCGCGAGCGCCCCGCCGACAAGCAGGCGCAGGCCGACCAGCTGCACGCGCGCTTCACCGACCCCACGAGCGACTTCCTCGCCTACCTCGGCATGTGGACCTACCTGCGCGAGCAGCAGCGCGAGCGCAGCGGCAACGCGTTCCGGCGCATGTGCCGCGACGAGTACCTGCACTACCTGCGCGTGCGCGAGTGGCAGGACGTCCACTCCCAGCTGCGGCAGGCGTGCAAGGACCTCGGCATCGAGGTCGGCCGGCTGCGCGACGGCGAGGGCGCCGCCGATCCGGCCGCCGTGCACCGCGCCCTCGTGGCGGGACTGCTCTCGCACGTGGGCTCCTACGACCAGTCGCGCCGCGACTACCTCGGCGCGCGCGGTGCGCGCTGGGCGATCCATCCGGGATCGTCGCTGTCGCGCAAGCCGCCGGCGTTCGCGGTCGCGGCCGAGCTCGTCGAGACGTCGCGGCTGTTCGGCCGCGTCGTCGCCCGCGTCGACCCTGAGGCCGTGGAGCAGGTGGCAGGCGACCTCGTCGCCCGGACGTACTCCGAGCCGCGCTGGTCGAAGCGCCGCGGCGCGGTGGTCGCCGACGAGCGCGTCACGCTCTACGGCGTGCCGCTCGTGGTGGGCCGACGCGTGCAGTACGGGCGGATCGACCCCGTCGCCTCGCGCGAGCTGTTCGTCCGCCACGCGCTGGTGCAGGGCGAGTGGGACAGCCACCACCGCTTCGTCCGCGACAACGCGCGGACGCTGGCCGAGGTCGCCGAGCTCGAGGACCGTGTGCGCCGCCGCGACCTCCTGGTGGAGGACGACGTCCTCGTCGAGTTCTTCGAGCAGCGCGTGCCCGAGGGGGTGCACGACACCAGGACCTTCGACCGCTGGTGGCGCGACGCGCGCAAGCGCACGCCCGACCTGCTGACCATCCCGCGCGAGCTGCTGCTGCGCGGCGACGACGACGTCGACGACGAGTTCCCGCGCACGTGGTCGTTCGGCAGCTTCGACGTCGAGCTGCCGCTGTCGTACGCGTTCGAGCCGGGTGCGGCCAACGACGGCGTGACGGTCGACCTGCCGGTCGCCCTGCTCCCTCAGGTGCACGCCGACGACTTCCTGTGGCAGGTGCCGGGCCGGCGCGAGGAGGTCGTCACGGCGCTCATCCGCGGCCTGCCCAAGAACCTGCGGACGTCGTTCGTCCCCGTCCCGGACACCGCGCGCGCGGTGCTCGACGGGCTCGAGCCGGGCGAGCACGGCCTGCTCGACAGCCTGGGGCGTGCGCTGACGCGGCGCACCGGCGTCGTGGTCCCGTACGACGCGTGGGCGCCCGAGTCGCTGCCGGACCACCTGCGGGTGACGGTCCGTGTCGTCGACGAGGCCGGTGCGGTCCTGGCCGCGGGCAAGGACGTCGCAGCACTGCAGAAGGAGCTCGCCCCCGCGGTGCAGGAGACGATCTCGCACGCGTCGCGCTCGCTGGAGCGCCTGGGGCTCATGGAGTTCCCGCCGGAGGGCGTACCCACGTCGGTCGAGGAGCAGCACGGCGAGCATGTCGTGACCGGGTGGCCCGCGCTCGTCGACCGGGGCGACCGGGTCGACCTGCGGGTGCTCGTCGGCCCGACGGAGCAGGCGGTCGAGCACCGCAAGGGCGTGCGCCGGCTGCTGCGCCTGCAGACCACGACGCCGTCGCGCTACGTCGTCGGGGTGCTGGAGATGCGCGAGAAGATCGCGCTCGGGCACACCCCCCACGGCTCGGTCCCGGCGCTCATCGACGACGCCATGGGCGCCTGCCTCGACGCCGGCGCGGCCCGTGCGGCCTCGGGCGACCCCGACGGCTTCCACGACGGCCTGCCCTTCACGAGGGCGGCGTACGACCGCGCTCTCGCTGCCGCGCAGGACCGGCTCGGCGACGAGCTGCTCCGTGTCGTGCGGCAGGCGGCCCAGGTGCTCGAGCTCGCCACCGAGGTGCGCACGCGGCTGCCGCAGGTGTCGTCGCCGAAGCTGGCCTCGATGAGGGCGGACCTCGGGCTGCAGGTGGACGAGCTCCTGCCCGACGGCTTCATCACCAGGGCCGGGGTCGAGCGCATGCCCGACCTCGTGCGCTACCTGCGGGCCGCGGTCCGCCGGCTCGACACGGCGCCGGAGGACACCGGCCGCGACGCGCAGCGGCAGGCGCAGGTGGAGGCGGTGCTCGCCGAGCGCGACGACGCCTTCGCCGCCCTGCCGCCAGCACGCCGCGAGTCGCTGCCGGCGCAAGAGATCCGCTGGATGATCGAGGAGCTGCGGGTCAACCTGTTCGCGCAGAACCTCGGCACCCGCTACCCCATCAGCGAGAAGCGGATCCACAAGGCGCTGGACGCCCTCTTCGACGGCTGACGCCGGCACCCGCGTCCACGGACTGGAATCGGCGCCCGACCCCCGCGGGCGTCGTGGCAGGGTCGGCGCGTGCACGAGAGCCGCGAGCCGTCGCTGTGGCGCCGCAGCCTGCGCGCGCTCGCGGGCTCCCGCACGATCCCGCGCACGCGGTGGACCGCGCGCAGCCCGTGGCGGCCCACCCCCGGCTCGTTGTTCTCGCTGCTGCTCGGACTCACCCTGTTCGGGCTCGGCGACGCGTTCCTGCTGCTCGCCGATCTCGGGGCCACGCCGTGGACGGTCCTCGCCCAAGGCCTGAGCATCCGGACCGGCCTGGCGATCGGCTGGACCACCTTCGCCGTGTCGGTGGTCGTGCTGCTGCTGTGGATCCCGCTGCGGCAGCGGCCCGGCCTCGGCACGGTGCTCAACATCGTGGTGATCTCGATCGTGCTCGACCTCGCCTACTCGTGGCTGCCCGCCCCGTCCGGCCTCCCGGCCCGGCTCGCGCTCGTGCTCGTCGGCATCGCGACGATCGGCCTGGGCAGCGGCTTCTACCTCACCGCCGGCCACGGCCCGGGCCCGCGCGACGGCTGGATGACCGGCGTCCACCACCGCACCGGCCGGCCGGTCGCGCAGGTGCGACTCGTCATCGAGGTCGTGGTGCTGGTCGCCGGCTGGCTGCTCGGCGGCACGGTGGGCGTCGGGACGGCGCTGTTCGCGCTGCTCATCGGCCGCGCGGTCGCGCTCGGGCTCGCCGTCGTCCGCACGGTCCTCCCGCCCGCCTGAGCCCGGACGGGGCCCGTCGACGGCTGTGGCCGTCGGCTGCTCCGGGCAGGGGACAGACGCGCACCGCAGCGTGACCGCGGGTGACCGGTCACACCCCGAACGGCCTAGTGCCCTTGAGGTTCCGGTGAACTTACGGTGAGGACATGAGGAGCAGCGCACGGCGGGCGGCCGCCACCATCACGTCGGGTCTCGTGGCCCTCGCGGGCCTCGCGCTGCTGCTCGATCCCGCGGGGTCGGGGGAGGCGGCGGCGCTGCTGCTGGCTCTCGTGGTCGGCATCGGTGCGCTCGAGGTGGTGTCCGGCCTGGTCCACGTGATGGGCGACGGGCCCGACGAGCACGCGGTGCAGGACCGGTCGGCCTGGGGGGCCGGCTGGGTCCTCGACGGGTCCCGCGCCGTGGGCCTGGCGGTGGCGGTGTGGATGCTCTTCGCGCCCGGGGGCGACGGCCTCGAGCTGGCCGGCGGCGCGATCCTCGCCGCGGTCATCGTGGCCGCCCCGTTCTCGCGGATGCTCGACCGCCGCGCTGTGCCCACGTTGCGGCCCGGCACGTACACGGTGCGCCGCACCGAGCCGGTCGTCGTCGTGCTCCCGCCCGACCCCGCGCTCGCGCCCGTGATCCCGCTGCGCACCGTCGCCACGTACCGCGACGACCGCGTGCTGCACCGCGTCGACACGCGGCTCTAGCAGCAGCTCGCACGACGAAGGGCGTCCCCGTTGCGGGGACGCCCTTCGTGATGCTGTGCGGCTCAGTCGATCCGGACGAGCTCGCCCTTGGCATTGCGGAAGGTGACGGCCACCAGGCCGGGCTCCTCGTCCTCGACCCACGTGATGTCGGCTCCGGAGAACGGCGCTTCCAGCGAGCCGCTGGAGATGGTCGCGCCACCGAGCCAGTCGCGCAGCCGGTCGCGGTCGCCCGAGTACTCCACCGCGACGGCGGACACGCTCGACGGGTGGCCCTGCGACGGGTGCTGGCCGTCGGCGCACGTCCACTGGATGAAGAAGGGGAGCGACGGATCGTCGAGGAGGTCGACGACGCCGAGCTGCTTCCAGGTGAGATCGACGCCGTCCGGGCGCACGCGGTGGCCGTCGACCGCGGGGCGGCCGATGCGCTCCTCGATCGGCGCGATGTCGTCGACGGCGACCACCCAGCCGAGCCAGCCGCCGCCGGACTCGGCACGGCGCTTCACGGCCTGGCCGAACGGTGCCTTGTCCGACGCTGGGTGGTCGAGAGCCGCGACGACCTCGAGGTAGACGCCGCCCTCGATCGGGAGGATGAAGTTCTGGGTGCCGAACCGCGGGTGGCGGCCGCCGTCCTCGAAGGTGCCTCCGAGCTGCTGGCCGAGCCGCTGGACGGTGTCGGCGAGCTCGTGGTGCGACACGGCGTACGAGACGTGGTCCAGGCGCATGAGGGAATCGTGCCCCACCCTCTCAGCAGGCTCTCACGGGGGGTAGGCCTTCGAACGAGAACCGTTGTGCTGCAACCGATCCCAGGCATGCGGCACCGGCTGCGGACGAGGCTGTCCGGTGCCCGTCGTCGGCCTCGGAGACCCGCGCGGATCAGCCCTGGTCCTGCTTCTTGCGGGCGCGCTCGAGGGCCTCGAGGCGGTCCATACGGGTGGCCTCCTGCAGGGTCGGGGCGGTGCCTCCGAAACGGGCCGGCAGCCACCACGAGTCGTCGGGCCCGCTGGGCTGCTGCGGGTAGCGCGCGATCGCGTCGTCGAGCATCCCGCGCATCACCTCGTGCAGCTGGTCGCCGACCGCGTCGAGGTCGGATCCCTGCGGCACCTCGATCGGCTCGCCAACTGTGATCGACAGCGCCTTGCCGCGCGAGAAGTCCTTGTCGCGGCCCTTGGTCATGATGCGCTGCGTGCCCCAGAGCACGGTGGGGATCAGCGGCACGCCGGCGTCCATGGCGAGCCGTGCGGCACCGCTCTTGAAGTCCTTGATCTCGAAGGACCGGGAGATGGTGGCCTCCGGGAAGATGCCCACGACCTCGCCGTCCTTGAGCGCCTCGAGCGCGACGCGGAACGACTCGGCGCCGGCCGCGCGGTCGACCGGGATGTGCTTCATGCCGCGCATGAGCGGCCCCGCGACCGGGTTCTTCCAGATGGAGTCCTTGGCCATGAACCGCACGTAGCGGCCCGCGGGGTTGGCGCCGAGGCCCGCGAAGACGAAGTCGAGGTAGCCGATGTGGTTGCTGGCCAGGACGGCGCCACCCTTGCGCGGCACGTACTGGCTGCCGCGGACGTCGAGGCGCAGGTCGAGGACCTTGAACAGCACCTTGGCGGCCCCGACGACGGGGGCGTAGACCGGCTCGACCATGCGGCGACACTACCCTCGCCCCATGTCCGACGACCTCCACGTCACCGTGTTCGCCGACGACCCCCGCATCGAGGCGCTGGCGTCGTACACCGACGGCATCGAGGAGCTGGCGGCGGTGTTCGCCGACGCCAACGCCGGCGACGGCGAGCTGCTCGACCGCCGTCCCGCCGATGGCGCCTGGTCGGTGGCAGAGGTGCTGCACCACCTCGCCGACGCCGAGCTGCACCAGACCGTGCGGCTGCGACAGCTGCTCGCCGAGGACTGCCCCGAGTGGGCCCCCTGGGACGAGGAGGCCTATGCCGCCACGCTGCTGTACGACGTCCGTCCCGCGGCCGACGCGCTCACGCTGGTGCTGTCGCTGCGGCACGTGAACTCGCGGCTGCTCGCGAGCCTGTCGGCCGAGCAGTGGCGGCGTACGGCGGTCCACCCGGTGCACGGCGAGGTCGACGTCGCGGGCTGGGTCGCGATCGCCGCCGAGCACCTCAAGACCCACGTGCTGCAGGCGCGTCGCGCGGTCGTGGGGATGATCTAGCGGCGACAATCGTCGTCAGCCGTCGAGGGGCCGCAGCCGCGGCGCGGCGGGCACGCATCAGCAGGAGGGGACGGGACGTGCAGCAGGACGAGGCCGAGAAGGTCGTGGCCGCGCTCGTGGAGCGCAAGGTGTTCGCCCATGTGTACCGCGGTTCGGTCAACCGGTTCGGCGTGCGCGTCGTGCTCAGCGACGGACGCGAGGCGCTGTGGGACGTCGACGGCGCAGCGGGCCTCGAGGCGCAGGTGATGGCCGACGGCGTGCTGGTGGGCTTCGTCCCGAAGATCCCGGGCTCCGAGTCGTGGGGGCTCGAGCAGACCATCGACGCGATCGCGACCGCGACGTACGAGTAGCCCGTCCCCAGGCCCGCACGCCGGCGCGCCGTCCACAGGGAGGGCCGGCGGGGGAGCCCAGATCGTGAGTGGCGGCGGCCAGCGTGGCGGCCATGCCGATCACACCCGAACCCCCCGCCCTGCCCCCGTCGTTCCGCGGGCCCGTGGGCCGCGACGCGGACGCGCCACCCCTGCGCGTGCGCGGCCCCGGCGCGGTGCCGCCGCTGGTGCCGCACCTGCTCGGCTTCGAGCCCGAGCGCTCGATCGTCCTCATCGGCCTCGGCGACGGCGACGTCGTCCGCGTCACGCTGCGGTTCGACCTGCCCCACGACGCCGACGAGGTGCTCGTCGAGGAGGCGATGGACGCGTACGCGCAGTCCTTCGCCGCGATCCGGGCCGCCGGCGCGATGCGGGTCCTCGTGCTCGTGATGCCCGAGGGGCCCGGCGCGGAGTGGCCGCTCGACTACCTGCTCGGGCTGCCGCACCGGGTGCTCGCGATGGCGGTCCGCGACCGCCTCCAGTCGCTGGGGATCCACGTCGCCGACGTCCTCTGCGTGGTCGGCGACAGGTTCCGCTCCTACGTGTGCGACGACCCCGTCTGCTGCCCGCCGGACGGCAGGCCCGCGCGGACGGAGGAGAGCGCACGCGTCGAGGCCGAGCTCGTGGCCGCGGGATCCGCGCCGCTGCCCTCGCGCGACGCCCTCGTCGAGGCACTGGCGCCGCGGCTCCCCGGCGACCCCCTGCTCGCCGCCGCCGAGCGCTGCCGCGACGGCGTGCTGCTGCGGCTGCCCCCGTCGCGTCGCGAGAGCGTCGATCACTTCGTCGAGCAGCTGGCCCGGGTCACGGGGCGCCCGTCGGGCGAGACGGCGCTCGCGCGGCTGGCGGTGACCGCCCAGATCCTCGTGTCGGACATCCGCAGCCGCGACTACCTGCTGCGGTGCCTCACCGTCGGCGCCGGGCGGCCGCTGCAGCATGCCGCCCGCGCCGTCCTCTCCGAGGCCGTGCGGTGCGCCGCCGACGAGGCGGCCGCCCAGCCGGCGGCGTCGCTCGCGGTCGTGGCGTGGACGACGGGGGACGGCGCAGCGGCACGGATCGCCGCGGAGCGCTCGCTCGCGGCCGATCCGGAGTGCTCGCTGGCCGCGCTGGTGCTCGAGGCCCTCGACCGCGGGCTCCCGCCGTGGACGTGGCCGGACATCATGGCCTCGATCAGCGCCGAGGAGATCCTCGGCGACGACCCACCCGCCCAGGAGCGTTCGCCGGCGTGAGCTCGTGGAAGGGCGGGACGTCGTTCCAGCCGAGGCGGCCGTGGGCGGTCATCGCGTCCATCCGCCGGATCCAGTCGTCGACGTCCTCCCAGCGGTCGAACAGCCAGTCCGACAGCGCGTCGACTTCCGTGGGCAGCTGTGCGGCGGACCAGTGCTGCCAGCCCACGTAGAGGGTCTTCTGCACCGGGATCGCCTTCCAGATGGAGCGCAGGCTCACCAGGTCCTCGAGCCCTGTGTGCGCCACCACGACGACGTCCGAGCCCGGCTGCTCGAGCAGGACCTGCCGCACCCCGCCCGGCCGCGGCGCCAGCAGCCGCTCGAGGGTCTCGGCCCGGTCGGCTGCGGCGTCGTGCCCGGTCGCGCGCAGGCGCTCGATGCGGGAGGCGCGGCGGCCCTCGGTGAAGTTGCCGCCCTCCGGGAAGATCAGCAGGGCGTCGTCGGGCCCCATGGTCCGCGACAGCTCGGCGATCGCCTCGCTGGCGCCCTCGGGCCGGTCCGGGTCGATGAACGCCACGGGCAGGCGGTTGAGCAGCACGTCGATCACGGGGTCGAGCTGCAGGGTGCTCTTGAGGACGATGCGCGGGCGGCGTCCGGTCCAGCTGAGGATCTCGCGCACGAGCAGGAACGAGTCGCCGGGGCCCGCGTGACGGGAGAGCACGAGGCGCGGGCGCGCGTCGTGGACGCCGTCGCCGTCGAGGTCGTCCATGTCCATGTCGCCGGCCCGCACGATCGTGAGCGCGAACATCCGGCGGCCGAACACCCACAGCGTCTCGAGCAGCCCGCGCAGCACGCCGTAGTGCAGCCGCTGGAAGAACGGCGACCGCAGCTTCCACCCGAACCCGCTGGCGATCCAGGTGAGCAGGAGCAGCGTGAGGCCCACGACCTCGCACGCCAGGTACACGACCGCGAACCCGATGACGCGCAACGGCTTCAACCACGGCGGCAGCGCGAACGACACCAGCACGAGCACGAGCAGTCCGACGGGGAACATGAACAGCAGCAGCCAGACGCCGAACACCCACACCAGCGGCGCGACCAGCAGGCGTCGCACCAGGTACGGCGGCACCGGCAGCCTCATCGGCCGATGCCCCGGTCCTGCAGGTACGCCGTCGAGGCGTTGTAGGCCAGCGCGATCCGCTGGGGGATCAGCGACGTGTCGCTGTAGCCGAGCGCGGCGCGGTCGTTGTACCGCGGCGCCGAACCGCCCGTGGGCAGCACGTGGACCTCGAGCTCGAGCTCGGCAGCACGCCGCAGCGATGCCGCGAACCGGGCCCGCCGCGCGATCTCGAACGCGACCAGGCCGACCTCGAGCGGGTTGCTCGGGGGCGACAGCGGCTGCTCGATGCGGCCCACCTGCAGGACGAACACACGGGCCGCTCCGGCCTTGCGGGCCCGGTCGAGAGGGATGGAGTTGACGATGCCGCCGTCGACGAAGTGCTCGCCGTCGATCTCGTACGCCGGGAAGAGGCCGGGCACGGCCGACGACGCCAGCACCGCCGGGATGATCGGGCCGGAGTCGAACCAGTGCTCCTCGGCCCGCTCGACCGACGCCGCGCAGCACTGGAACGGCACGGAGAGGTCCTCGATGCGCTCGGTGCGCAGCTGGCGCCTCAGCAGGTCCTCGAGGGCGTCGGCCGTGTACAGGGCGGTGCGCGTCCTCACCGCTGTCTTGGCGACCGTCGCTGCGCGCTCGTACCAGGTGCCGGCGAACGGCCCCTCGTCGGCGTCGGACCACAGGGCCTCGAGCCGCGCGAGGCCCTCGAGGGTGGGGTCCTGCGCCACAAGTGCCCCGTTGGCTGCGCCGATGGACGACCCGATGACGAGGTCGGGCACCACGCCGCTCTCCAGCAGGGCCCGGAGCATGCCCACCTCGGCAGCGCCGAGCAGCCCGCCGCCGCCGAGGACGAACGCGGTCCGAGGTGTGCTCACGTCCGGCATCGTGGCACGGGCGGTCGGTTCGACGCCGTGGGACTGCTGTGACTCGCCGGTCCGGCGGGACGCGGGTGGGGGAGGTTCCTCCACAGCCGCTCTCGCCGGCGCGCACCGCCCCGGCAGCGGTCCCTACCGTCGACGCGTGCCCGACCTTCCCGTCCCCGCATCGCGGGCCCTGAGACGCCTCCTCGGCGCGCTGGCCGCCCTCGTCGTCGTGCCACTGCTGCTCGCCCCCGCCGCCGCCGCGGTCGACGTGGGCGGCGACGACGGGGCCGACCTCTACCGCGGCACGGGCGGCATCGTGTGGCGCGCGGGCGACTGGCGCGGCGACGAGACGGGCCGGCAGCGGTCGGCGTCCTGCGCGGGCTGCGAGTGGCGCATCACGTCGTACTGCACCCGCCTCGAGTTCGACGCGGGCGGCTGCAACGGCAGCCACGACGGCTGCCCCGCCGGCACCATCCGGGTGCGCGTGTGGCTGCGCGAGCCCCCGGGCCCCTGGCAGCAGGTCGGCACCGCATGCCTGGGCGACACCCCGCCCGCCACGGTCGACGCGGTCGGCGGCCAGGTCCGGGACGAGGCCGTCGCCCTGCTGCCCGCGCTGAGGGCCGGGGTCCAGCCGGCCGGAGGCGCGCTGGTGGGCCTGCCTGCGGTGTTCCGCACCGGGCAGCCCGCCGACGGGCTGGTCGGCGCCGACCTCTCGGTGCTCGGATTCGACGTCTCGCTCGACGCGCGGGTGCGCTGGTACTGGTCGTGGGGCGACGGCACGGCGTCGTGGGCCTCGGTGCCCGGCGGCCGCTACCCGGACACCTCGGTGGTGCACACCTATCGCAGCGCCGGAGCCGTATCGGCCGAGGTGACCTCGGTGTGGCGGGCGGAGTACACCGTCGAGGGTCTCGGCCCGTTCGCGGTGCCCGGCGCGCCGCTCACGCAGACGGCGCCCCTGCCGCTCGAGGTCCGTGAGGCGCGCGCCGTGCTGGTCGGCTGAGGCAGGGCCGTCGGGCGACGGACGCCGGCGTCAGACCGGGCGCGACGACGCGTGGCCCACGAGCGGGCCGCGCACGTGCAGAGCGCCGAGGGCGTCGGCGGCCTCGAGGTCGGCCTGGGTCGTGACGCCGACGGCGAGCACGGTGGCACCGGCCTCCCGGCCGGCGTCGAGCAGGCGGCGGGAGGCGGCGTCGTCCCGGCGCAGTCGCGACAGGTCGACCTGGACGTAGGCGGGTCGCAGACGCGGCATGAGCAGCTCGGCGGCGCTCTGCGCGGGCGTGCCGGACACGTCCGCGACCACGAGGTGCCAGCCCCAGGCGGCCATCTCGTCGGCGGCTGCGAGCAGGCGCTCGCGGTCGTCGAAGGCGTCCTCGTGCAGCTCGGCGCAGATGTCGAGGGCACGGCGTCCGCGCAGCCACGAGACCGCCAGGCGCGGCGGGCACGCCGTGCCGAACGTCTCGGGCTCGGGCGTGATGTGCAGCTCACCGACCATCCCCGAGTCGAGGGCGACGTCGAAGGCGTGGCAGCGGAAGGCCCAGTCGAGGCGCTCGACGAGGCCGAGGCTCGCCGCCTCGTGCAGCAGCTGCAGGGTGGTGGCCAGCGAGCTACCGGCGTCGCCGCGGCCGGTGGCCTTCCAGCCCACGAGCGGCAGGGCCGAGGGCGCCCCGGCGCCGATCCGGCGGATCGGGGTGAAGTCGGGGCCCAGCCGCGACGGCTCGGCGATGAGCTGCTCGACCAGCTCGCGGGTGCGCCGGTCGCGGTCCAGGCCCGCCGAGAGCACCTCCGACGGCCGCGGGCGCGGCGTCCCGGCGGGCGCCGGGGGGCTCAGGCGCGGGGGAGTGGCCGGGGAGGGCGAGAGCGTCACCCTCAGTGACTCGGCACCAACGGGTGCGTCTTGAGAGCAACAGGGGGGTGGTCAGCGGTACGTTCCGGACGAAGGACGGCAGCGTCGCCGTCCGGAGCGCGCCGAGGAGGAGCGGGATGGGTGCCATCGGTAACCCGATCGTCGTGGGCTACGTCGACACGCCGGAGGGCCATGCGGCCCTCGATCGCGCGATCGAGGAGGCCAGGCAGCGCGGGGCCAAGCTCGTCGTCATCAACTCCCAGAAGGGCGGCGCGAGCCTCGATCCGGAGGACGCCGTCGAGATCGACACCTCGATGAACGGCGCGCACGAGCACCTGCACGACACCGGGGTAGAGCACGAGGTGCGCCAGCTCGTCCGCGGCGCCGACCCGGCCGAGGACCTCATCGCCGTCGCGCAGGAGGTCGACGCCGATCTCATCGTCATCGGCCTGCGGCGCCGCACCCCCGTCGGGAAGCTGATCATGGGCTCCAACGCCCAGACCGTGCTGCTCGACTCGCCCGTGCCCGTGCTCGCGGTCAAGTCCGCCCAGTAGGCGCAGCACACCCCTCGACGCCGGCCGCGTAGGCGGCCGGCGTCGTCGTGCCGTCGTCGGCCTGTCGTCGGTGAGGCACATCTCGCACCGTCCGTCCGTGCCGGTGCCGACAGGCCCGCGCAGTCGTACGGTGGGGAGGTGCCCCCCGCCTCCCCGCATCTGACCCTGTGCTTCGACACCGACGGCGACGCGCTCCTCGAGCGCGACCCGTTCGCCCTCGTGGTCGGCATGCTGCTCGACCAGCAGATGCCGATGGAGCGGGCGTTCCTCGGGCCGTGGAAGCTCGCCCAGCGCATGGGCACCCCCGAGCGCCTCGACGTCGCGCGCATCGCGTCGTACGACCCGGAGGAGTTCGCGGCGCTCGTGGCGCAGCCGCCCGCGGTGCACCGCTTCCCGGGCTCGATGGCCGGGCGCATCCAGGCGCTCGCCCGCCACATCGTCACCCAGTACGCCGGCGACACCGAGGCCGTGTGGCGGGCGTGCCCGAGCGGCGACGCGCTCTACCACCGCCTGCTCGACCTGCCCGGCTACGGCGACCAGAAGGCGCGGATCCTGCTCGCGCTGCTCGGCAAGCAGCGCGGCGTGCGGCCGCGGGGCTGGCGGGAGGCGGCCGGCGCCTACGGGGACGAGGGCTCGACCCGCTCGGTGGCCGACGTGACCGACAAGCAGTCCCTGGCCGCGGTGCGCTCGTACAAGCAGGCGGCGAAGGCAGCCGCGAAGGCCGGCTGAAGCCGCGGGCGCAGGGCCGGCGTCCGCTCATCGGGCGGGCGCGCGGCGGCGCCGGGGCGGCGCGGGGACACCCGCCGGGCCGCGGTCGGGGGGAATGCCCGGTCCGTGTCAGAATGTTCCCCGGTACGCCCCTTGCGCACCGCCTCACCTCGCACGCCCCGGTGACCCCTGGTGCGCGCATGCCGTTCGACGAGAGGTCATCCGTGGCGAAGGCCGCTGCACCTGCTGCCAAGAAGTCCGCCCCTGCCAAGGCCGCGGCCAAGAAGGCCGCCCCCGCGAAGGAGGCCCCCGCCAAGAAGGCCGCCCCTGCCGCGAAGAAGGCCGTCCCTGCCAAGGACGCGCCGGCGAAGAAGGCCCCTGCCAAGGCTGCCGCCACCAAGGCCGCGCCGGCCAAGCCCGCCCCCGCCAAGACCACCGCCAAGAAGGCGGCCGCCGCCCCGGCGAAGGCCGCCCCCGCCAAGGCCGCGACCAAGGCCGCCCCCGCCAAGGGCGCCGCCGTCGTCGAGGGCGACGAGGCCGAGGAGATCGTGGCCGTCGAGGGCGACATCGACCTCGAGGGCGACCTCGAGGCCGGCGACCTCGAGGCCGTCGTCGCCGACGTCGAGGTGGTGGAGGGCGAGGAGCCCGACCTCGCGGAGGCTGCGGCGCTCGAGGGCGAGCTCGAGGCCGAGCTCGCGGAGGACCTCGCGGAGGTCGCGACCGAGGGCGAGAAGAAGGACGGCGAGGAGAAGGAGGGCGAGGAGGAGTCCGAGGCGTTCGTCATCTCCGACGTCGACGACACCGACGAGCCCGTCCAGACCGTCACCGTCGCCGGCGCCACCGCCGACCCGGTCAAGGACTACCTCAAGCAGATCGGCAAGGTGCCCCTGCTCAACGCCGAGCAGGAGGTCGAGCTCGCCAAGCGCATCGAGGCCGGCCTGTTCGCCGAGGAGAAGCTCAACTCCGGCGTCAAGCTCTCCAAGGAGCAGCGCGGCGACCTCGAGTGGATCGCCGAGGACGGCCGCCGCGCCAAGAACCACCTGCTCGAGGCCAACCTGCGCCTCGTCGTCTCGCTCGCCAAGCGCTACACCGGCCGCGGCATGCTGTTCCTGGACCTCATCCAGGAGGGCAACCTCGGTCTGATCCGCGCGGTCGAGAAGTTCGACTACACCAAGGGCTACAAGTTCTCGACGTACGCGACGTGGTGGATCCGTCAGGCGATCACCCGCGCGATGGCCGACCAGGCCCGCACCATCCGCATCCCGGTGCACATGGTCGAGGTCATCAACAAGCTCGCCCGCGTGCAGCGCCAGATGCTCCAGGACCTCGGCCGCGAGCCCACGCCGGAGGAGCTGGCCAAGGAGCTCGACATGACCCCCGAGAAGGTGGTCGAGGTCCAGAAGTACGGCCGCGAGCCCATCTCGCTGCACACCCCGCTCGGCGAGGACGGCGACAGCGAGTTCGGCGACCTCATCGAGGACTCCGAGGCGATCGTCCCGGCCGACGCCGTGTCGTTCACCCTGCTGCAGGAGCAGCTCGACTCGGTGCTCGACACCCTGTCCGAGCGCGAGGCGGGCGTGGTGAAGATGCGCTTCGGCCTCACCGACGGCCAGCCCAAGACCCTCGACGAGATCGGCAAGGTCTACGGCGTGACGCGCGAGCGCATCCGCCAGATCGAGTCCAAGACGATGAGCAAGCTGCGCCACCCGTCGCGCTCGCAGGTCCTGCGCGACTACCTCGACTGACCGCACCGAGCACGACGAGAGCCCGCCGCAGCTGCGGCGGGCTCTCGCGCACTCGGGGCCGTCGAGCGCCCTCAGGAGGCTCCGGGTAGCGTCGACGCGACACCACCGACCAGGTCCTCCGGAGGAACCCTGTGACCCGACCGGTCCGCATCGGCGTGCAGCTGCAGCCGCAGCACGCCGACTACACCGAGATCCGCCGTGCTGTCGCCGCCGCCGAGGAGGCAGGCGCCGACATCGTGTTCAACTGGGACCACTTCTTCCCGCTGTACGGCGAGGCCGACGGCAAGCACTTCGAGTGCTGGACGATGCTCGGCGCCTGGGCGGAGGCGACGTCGCGCGTCGAGATCGGCGCCCTGGTCACCTGCAACTCCTACCGCAACCCCGAGCTGCTCGCCGACATGGCGCGCACCGTCGACCACATCAGCGGGGGCCGGCTCATCCTCGGCATCGGCGCGGGGTGGTTCGAGCGCGACTACGACGAGTACGGCTACGACTTCGGCACCGCCGGCGGACGGCTCGCCGACCTCGAGCAGGCGCTGCCCCGCATCGAGCGCCGCTGGTCGAAGCTCAACCCGGCGCCGACGCGCGAGATCCCGGTGCTCATCGGCGGCGGCGGCGAGCGGAAGACGCTGCGCTACACCGCCCGCCACGCCGACATCTGGCACGGGTTCGGCGACCTCGACACGGTGGTCCGCAAGACCGCGATCCTCGACGAGTGGTGCCGCGAGGAGGGCCGAGACCCCGCTGAGATCGAGCGCTCGGTCGGCGTCGAGGGAAGCCCGCAGGAGAAGGGCCAGCCGCTCCTCGACGCCGGCGTCACCCTGTTCACCGTCGGCCTCACCGGCCCCTCGTACGACATCGCCAAGGTCGAGCCCTGGATCGCCTGGCGCGACGAGGTCAACGCCGCCCGGTCCTGACCACGTCAGTCACCTCCGGCTCCGGCAGCACGCGCCCTGGCGGGTTGCCGCGATCGGCCGCCCGTGATCGCGGGAGTGGCTAGCCTCCGCGCCATGAGAGTCGTGGTGCTCGGCGCAGGGTTCGGCGGGCTCGAGCTCGCGTCACGTCTGAGCGAGGCCGATGCCGGCATCGAGGTCGTCCTCGTCGACAAGTCGGACGGGTTCGTCTTCGGGTTCTCCAAGCTCGACGTCATGTTCGGCCGCGTCGGGCCTGACCATGTGGTGCACCGGTTCTCAGACGTCGTGAAGCCCGGCGTGCGGATGGTGCAGGCCGAGGTCACCTCGATCGACCCGGTCGCCAAGCGCGTCGTCACGACCGCAGAGGAGCTCGACGCCGACATCCTCGTCGTCGCCCTGGGCGCGGACCTGCATCCGGAGCTCACGCCCGGCCTCGTGGAGGACGACCGCGCGCACGAGTTCTACACGGTGGCCGGAGCGTTCGCCCTCGCCGACGTGCTGGCGGCGTTCGAGGGCGGCCGCGTCGTCATCGGAGTCACCGGGACACCGTTCAAGTGCCCGCCGGCGCCCAGCGAGGCGACGCTGCTCGCGCACGAGCTGCTCGAGACCAAGGGCGTGCTGGACCGCTCGAGCATCGAGCTCGTGATGCCGCTCGGCGTGCCCATCCCGCCGTCGCCGCAGGCATCCAAGACCATCCTCGACTCGTTCGCGGAGAAGGGGATCGTGTTCCACGGCGGCGTGCTGATCACGGGGCTGGACCCCGAGCGTCACGTCGCGCTGCTCAGCGACGGCGGCGAGATCGGGTACGACCTCTTCCTCGGCGTCCCCGTGCACCGGGCGCCGTCGGTCGTCGTCGAGTCCGGCCTGACCGACGACGGCTGGATCCCCGTGGACCCGCTCACCCTCGAGACCCGGTTCCCGGACGTGTACGCCGTCGGCGACGTCACCAGCGTCGGGACGCCGAAGGCGGGCGTGTTCGCGGAGGGGCAGGCCGCGGTGGTCGCCGATGCGATCCTCGCCCGGGCGCGCAGCGAGCAGCCCGGGTCGCAGTACGACGGCCACGGCATCTGCTACATGGAGTTCGGCCACGAGCAGATCGGCATGGTCGACGTGTTCTTCCAGGCCGGGGTCACGCCCCACGGCGACCTCATCGGCCCCTCGACGGACCTCATGGCGCAGAAGTCGCACTTCGGGTCGTCGCGGATCGCGCGCTGGTTCGGCCGCGACTGGGTGTCGACCGGCTGACGCCGACCGGGGCGGGAGCTCCGGGCCCGGCGCTGTGCCGGGCACCGGAACGTGGCGCGCGCCGCGCGGCGACGGCGCTGCTTGGCTGCGGCACATGCGATCGCTCCGGCTCGGCGGCATCTCCGTCACGCCCCTGCTCGACAGCGAGATCCGCGTCGCGGGCGACGAGCTGCTGCGCGCGGGGGCTGCGCACTTCCCGGTGCTGGAGGGCACGCGCGGCCTGGCGCCCGAGGACTGGGCCGCCTATCCCGAGCACCTCGACGGCGACGGGCTGTTCCGGATGACCTTCGGCGGCTACCTCGTCCGCACTGGCGACCGCGTCGTGCTGGTCGACGTCGGAGTGGGGCCGCAGCCGTTCGCGCCTCCGGGGATCCCGCGGCCGCACGACGGTGTGCTGCTCGACTCCTTGCGCGCGGAGGGACTCGGCCCGCAGGACGTGACCGACGTGGTGCTCACGCATCTGCATCTCGACCACATCGGATGGGTCTCGGCGGAGGGGGCACCGGTGTTCCCGCGGGCGACGTACCGCTGCGCGGAGCAGGAGTGGTCGGCGCCGGCCCCGCCGCCTGTCGCCGACCTCATGGGGCCTGTGGCCGACCGGATCGAGACGTGGGACTGCGACTCGGCGCTGCTGCCCGGGCTCGACGTGCGGTTGGCGCCGGGCCACACGCCCGGGTCCACCGTCGTGGTCGTGTCCTCCGGCGAGCAGCGAGCCTTCCTCGTGGGCGACCTCGCGCACTGCCCGCACGAGCTGCTCGTCCGCGACTGGGCCGGCCTCGGCGACGCCGATCCCGTGCAGGCTGCGACGGCGCGCGCGGAGATCGCGGAGGAGGTCGAGCGGGAGGGCGCCTGGGTGGGCTCCACGCACTTCTCCGGTCTCGCCGTCGGACGGATCACGGCGTCGGACGACTGTCGCCGCTTCGCCTACGAGGTCACCCACGACGGGACCGGCCCGCCGGCGACCCTGTGACTGCATGAGGGACTGCATGAGGGCGGGCCGGGACCACAGGGTCCCGGCCCGCCCTCGTGCTGGTGGCTGTCGGTCAGGCGTTGGCCTTGGCCGAGAAGATCGGGGCCCCGATGACGCTGCGGAACAGCTTGGTGCCGAGCTCGGCGTCGAGAGCCTCGCCCGCGACCTTGGTGAGCTTCAGCTGGGCGCCGGTGACCTGCACCTGGTTGGCGTCGATGGCGGCCTTGCTCAGGTCGATGTCGAACAGCGCGACGCGGGCGCCGTCCGGCACGCCGCCGGGGCCGTCGGTGACGGTGCCGATGAGCTGCGGGGTGCCGGTCTGGCCCACCGCGGTGCCGCCGTTGAGGTCGATGGTGAAGTCCTTGACCACGATGCGCTTGGTGAGGGAGCCGAGCTTCACGAAGGCGATCCCGCCCTGGTGCTCGATCTCGTTGGGGATGTTGCCGGCGAACTGCCCGCCCGTGAGCTTGGTGATGGGGAACGAGAACGTCAGCGACAGCGGCGACAGCTTGACGCCGTTGAGCTTGCCGGGCGAGACGGCGTAGGGGAGGACGCCGGCCTTGACGATCGCGGGTGCGATGCCGGGCAGCGTCGTCACCGCGGTGCGGCCGGTGGTGGGCGAGGGGACCGGGTCGGTCGCGGCGCCGACCGACGGGGCGGCCACCAGGGCGGTGGCGGCCGCGATGCCGGTCGCGGCGAGGAGCGAGACGAGACGGCGCATGAGGTGTCCTCCGTGAGGGGTCAGGGGGCCGCCCCGATGCGGCCTCGTCCCCCTATCCGTGCGGGAGCCCGCGTCGGATGCACCGGAGGCCCGGCACCACCCGCGAGGGTGACGCTGCGGCGCTGCTGGTTCAGGAGGACGCGGGGATGGCCGGCGGCTGCCAGCCGGTGCCGTCGACGATGCTGGCGCCGGCGCCGGGGTCCGGTGCGAACAGCCGCCAGGCCACCTCGAAGCCCTGGCCCGCCGGAGTGGCGATCCAGTTCGCCGCCTGTGCGGGGTCGGCCGGCTGCGTCGGCTGCAGGTAGAGGTCGATCGAGCCGTCGGCGTTGCGGGTCAGCGGCGACACGTCCGTCAGGGCGTTGTGCCCCGGGGCGCCGGGCACGAGCGCGCCCCCCAGCGTGTAGACGGTGAGCGACCAGCCCTCCGACGTCGGCGGCGCCTCGGCCAGGTGCAGCACGTACGACGACGAGCCGTCGAGCGCGGCACCCGAGGAGTCCGACCACGCCATCGCGTACACGGCCTGGTCGGGCACGAACGCCCCGAGCCCGATCTGCGAGATCACCGCGCGCTCCGCGTAGTCGGTCCCGTAGCTGCCGAACCCGCCGAGCAGGTAGCCGTCGTGCTTGGGCGCATCGCTGCGGATGATCGACTGGAGGTCGGACTGCACCTGCGCCGGCCCCGCGGCGACGGCGTCGGCGAGGCCGCGCACCGTGTCGGCTCCGAGCGACGTGTCGGTGGTGGGCGTGCGGCCGGGGCCGATGCCGACCGAGGCGAAGCGCTGCAGCGCGGGTGCATCGGCCGCCGGCGGCGGGAAGGCAGCGAGCTGGGCGCCGAGGGCGTCGAAGAACGCGGCGCCCGTCGGGATCGCGTGCGGGGTCGGGGCGGTGGCGCTGCCCGACGGTGCCGGCGACGGCGTCGACGCGGTTCCGAACGCGCTCAGCGGCGTGAGCGTGTAGCCGTCCTGGATCGCGTTGACGGCGGGGATGTCGCTCTGCCCCTTGAGCTGGGTCGAGCCGATGATCCAGATGCGGGAGTAGTCCACGTCGAGGCGGTGCGTGCCCTGCGGCAGGGCCACGTCGCGCTGCTGCGGCCCGACGAGCACGTAGTCGCCGGGCTCGGTGGCGCTCGCGGTGCCGAGGTTGGCGATGTTCTCGGTGTACGGGTCGATGAAGGCCAGGACGAAGAAGTGGTCCGTCACCTCCGGCACATGGAGCACCTGCGGGCCGCCGGCGAGGTCGACCCAGGCGATGGACGAGAGGCTGGTCGCGCCGGGTGCGACGACGGCGGTGCTGCTCGCGCCGTTGGGCGAGCGCACGTTGTGCATCTGGTTGACCGGCCCGTAGGCACCCTGCGGCACCTCGACGCTGGTCATGGTCTGGAAGGTCGCGTCCGTGACCAGCAGGGGCAGCCCGTACACATAGGCCTCGAGGCCGAGGGCGTACGCGCGCTGGTACTCCGCGGACGTCGGCGTGGGGCTCACGGCGGGTGCGCCGCCTCCCGAGCTGCACGCGGAGATGATCGCCGCGGTCGTGAGAAGTGCTGCAGCCCTTGCGTATCCGCGCGGCATCGCCATCGCCTCCGACAACGTGCCGTGCAGGCGGGGCCGTCGCACGGCATCTCGACGCTACGCGCGGGCGCGGACGCGACGCGCGGCGGCAGGCGCTGCCGTGAGCCGGGCGAGAGGTTCAGCCGTCGACACGCGCGGCGAGCGCCAGGAGGTCGTCGGCGCAGCGGTCGGGCTGCTGCGCGTGCAGGTCGTGGTGCGCGCCCACGTACCACGCCACCTCGGCGCGGGGGATCAGCTCGAGCGCCTCCGTGACGGGCGTGGCGACGCTGGGCACCGAGGCGACTGCAGGCATGAGCAGGGCCGGCACCTGCACGCGCGGGTAGAGCGGCCGAGGGTCGTCGAGCCAGAGCGAATGGACGATGCTGCGGTGGTGGTCCCGCGACAGATGCGGGCGCACGGTGGCGTCGGGCAGGTCGGCGAAGTTGCCCAGCGCTCCGCGACGGCCCTCCTCCGGCCAGTCGGCGTTCCACGCCGACGCCCGCTCCTCGAGCTCGGCGCGGGTCCAGCCGTCGAACACAGGCGGGGCCAGCGCCGCCCAGCACTCGTCGAAGGTCGGGAAGCGGTCGGACAGGTGGATCCAGCCCCCGTCGACCAGTGCGATGGCCGCGACGCCGCCGTGCACGGCCGCGAGGGTCAGCACGACGTTGCCGCCCCACGACTGGCCGGCGACCACCGGGGCGCGGTCCCCGGTCCAGCCGCGCAGCGCGATGAGGTCGGCGAGGTCGGAGGCGGCGGTCGCGGTGTCGTAGCCGGTCTCCGGCTCCGACGACCGGCCGTGGCCGCGCTGGTCGACCGCCACGACCTCGTGCCCTGCCGCGGCCAGGCGCCGGGCGACTCCGTCCCACAGGCGGGCGTTGGAGGCGAGGCCGTGCACCAGCAGGAAGGGTCGCCCCTCGCCGGGCGCGCCTCGCAGCGCCATGCGGAAGCCGGGCAGCTCCGCGTCGGAGTCCACGAGCTCGGGCAGGGAGGTCATGCGCGCACCGCCGTCCGCGAGATGGCGTCGAGCGCCTCCGCCACGGCCAGCGACTCGTCGAGGGGGAGGACCCACGCGTCGCCGTCAGGATCCCCCTCGCCGCGCACGCGTCGCGAGAACGCCTCCGCCATGAGCCGGTAGGCGTCGCAGGCGGGGAACTCCTCGATGCGCTCCACGCCGTCCTCGACCATGCGCAGGACCGACGGCTCGCGCCAGGACGTGAACGAGGGATGGTCGAGCGCGACGGAGAGGCCGCCGCCGACGGCCGTGAGCCCCTGCGACTCGGGCTGCTCGAACGATCCGACGATCTGGGCCCGGCCGCGGCCGGACGCGATGGTCGCGGTGGTGGTCAGGTCGACGCCGGTCGGGCCCATGTGCTGCTCGGCCGACTCCACGACGACGTCGCCCCCCAGAGCGACGAGCGCGGCCGCGACGGCGTAGCAGCCGACGTCGAGGAGGGCGCCGCCGCCGCGCGCCGGGTCGAGGCGGTAGTTGCCGTCGGGCACGCCGGCGAAGGTGAACCACGCCCGCACGTCGAGAGGGCCGGCGATGCCGGAGACCAGCTCGGCGTACCGGCGGGTGCGCGGGTGCCAGCGGTTCCACGACGCCTCGACCAGCAGGCCGTCGGACGCCGACGCAGCCGCGATCATGGCGGCCACGTCGTCGGAGCCGAGGCCGAGCGGCTTCTCGCACAGCACGGGCTTGCCCGCGGCGAGGGCGGCCTCGACCCACTCGCGGTGGCTGTCGTTGGGCAACGAGATGTAGACGGCGTCGACGTCGTCGGCCTCGCACACGTCGGCGTACGACGTGGTCGCGCGCACCGGCTCGAGGGCCTCCGCCCGGACGAGATCGCGCGCGGCCACGGCCTGCACGACGGCGCCGTCGGCCGCGTGCAGCGCCGGCCCGACACCGCGCGTGGCGATGAAGCCAGCCCCCAGCAGGCCCCAGCGCACCGGCGTCATGCCGGCACCACGGGGATCCCGCCCTGCTCGGCCGAGCTGCGGGCCGCCTCCATCACCGACAGCACGCGCCGCGACTGCGCGCCCGTCACGGTCATCGGCAGGCCGAGGTGCAGGCGCTCGGCGAGCTCGCGGTGGAACGCGTACGGCTCCGCCGGCGGGGCGGCCAGGCGCGTGACGCTGCCGTCGCCGCCGTAGAGGTCGAGGAGCGGCGGCGAGTCGGCCGGCGCGAGGACGTCCTCGTCGAGGGTGCCGATGTCGGTGCGTCCGACGACGCGCTCGGTACGCCACGTGCCGACGATCGCACCCTCCGTGCCGAGCACGTACCAGCGCGGCTTCAGCGCGGCGGCGAGATCCGAGTGGACGAACTCCGCCTCGGTGCCGTCGGCGAACAGCACGGTCACCCGCGAGTGGTCGGCGTTGGTGACGTCGTGCCAACGGCGCTTGTGCTCCGCTGCCGTCACGTGGACGACGTCGGACGGCACCAGGTCGAGGATCTGGTCGAGGACGTGCGAGCCCCAGTCGTAGAAGGCGCCGCCGGACACGCCCTCGTCGGAGTGCCACAGGTTGCAGGGGTGCCCGTAGCCGCCCACGAACGTCTCGAGGTGGAACACCTCGCCGATCGCTCCGGAGCGCACCGCGCGGGCGACGGCGCGGTGGTCGGGGTCGAACCGGCGGTTCTGGTAGACCACGGCGAGCAGGCCCGCCGCCTCAGCCTCCGCGAGGACGGTGTCGGCCTCGTCCGTGCGGATCGCGAACGGCTTCTCGACCACGACGTGCTTGCCGGCGCGGATCGCCCTGCGCGCCCAGTCGGCATGGGTGCTGGGAGGCGTCGAGACGACCACGAGGTCGACGTCGTCGCGGGCGATGAGGGCGTCGGCGTCGTCGAGCGCTGCGATGCCTGGCGCGGCAGCCGTGGCCGCGTCGCGACGGTCGGGGGACGTGTCGCACACGGCGCTGAGCGCCAGGCCCTCGACCGCGCGGACCGCGCGGCTGTGCTCGTGGCCGATGGCGCCGTAGCCGAGCAGACCCACCCGGACGTCGCGCCCCGCCGGGATCCCGGATGCGTGGCGGGCCAGGAGCAGCAGGGCGCGCACGGCCTCGCGCCCCTCGAGGGCCGACGGCTCTGAGCCCAGAGTCCAGGCGCCGACGGCCGTCGAGGGCCGCCACGTCATCACGGCGTGGTCCTCGAGGCCGATCGACGCCACCTGCAGCACCTCGACGTCGTCGAGCACCTTCTCGACAGGGGGCAGGCTCGAGACCACGTGGTCGTGCGGGCCGATGTGGTCGGGCCGCAGGTGCCTGTGCGCCGGGGGCAGCACCGCGGCGGCGTCGCGACCCGGACGCACGCGGATGTCGTGCACCGGCGTGGGGGAGCCGACGACGACGCCGGCGGCCTCCGCGAGCCGCCCGTCGTGGTCGCCGAGCAGCAGCGTCGGCCCGGCCAGCAGCGCCGGCGCGCCGCTGCCGAGCAGGCGGCCGACGAGCCCGCCGTCGAGAGGGCGGTCGGCCCACACCACGGCGGGGTCGCCCGCTGCTGCGTCGCCCTCGGCCACCCCCGCCGCCAGGACCCGGTCGCGGAGCGCGGCCACGGCGGCCCCGAGCCGGACGTCGTCGAGCTGCAGGACCCACGCCAGCCTCATCACGCGTCGACAGTAGGCGCGCCACGGCCTGCGAGCGACCGGATGCAGGACGCGACCACGGCCGGCGGGCGCGGGCCGGACGGCGGCACGAGCCTTCCCACCGCGCGCAGCCGTCGCTACCGTGCGCCCATGCGCCGCCCGATCCTGGTCGTGGCAGCCGCGCTGGTCCTCGCCGGGTGCGGGGGCGGCACGGCCGCGCCGACGTCGACGTCGTCCCTCCCTCCCGCGCCCGCCGCGTCGTCGACCGGGCCTGCGGGGAGCCCGACCGCGCAGCCGGCCGGCGGAGCGGGCTGCGAGTCGCTCACCCGCGACGACGTCGCCCGGTTCGCGCTGATGGCCCAGCTGTTCCCGCAGATCCGCGACGAGGGCACGCTGACCCCCGTCCGGGACGGCACGCTCGGGGCGTACTCGCCGGAGGACTACGCCGCGATCCTCGCCAAGCTGCAGTTCCTGCGCGGCCTGGAGGCGCCCGTGGGCAGCCCCGACGAATCGCTCGACTACTACGCCCGAGTCAACGACGCCCTGGCCGCGCTCCTCGCGTCGGGGTCGCCGTCGACGGCCGACTTCACCGCGTACCAGGCGGTCGTGGGAGACGTTGCGGCGTCGCTGACCAAGCAGCTCGGCGTCAACTCGGCGCTCGAAGAGGCCTGCCCCGACCTCGCCTGACCGCGCTCAGCCCCGCCCGGCGGCCCGGTCGAACGCGCGCCAGGCGCGGCCGAACAGGCCAGGCGCGTAGCGACGGCCGGCCGCCGCTGCCACGGCGTCGGCCCACCGCTGCTCGGCGGCGCCGGCATCGGCGAACGCCTGCTCGGTGCACCGCCGGCGGTCGTCGGTGGAGGCGCACCCGGCCGCGTGCTCGCGCAGCCGCTGCTCCAGGGCGAGCAGGTCGTCGCGGTAGAGCGCATGCAGCCGCGCGTAGTCGGCGAGTGTGGCGCGGTGCAGGTCCTCGTGCCGCCACCACAGCGAGCCGGGGTCGTAGGTGCCCGTCGGCCGCGCGCCGAGCTCGGGCAGCGCGCCGTCGAACCAGACCGGCTTGAACACCGATGTGCAGGGCGCGGACGTGGCGGTGACCCAGTGGGTGGCAGTGCCGTCCGGTGCGAGGTGCGAGACCCACGACCCCGTCGACTGGCTGATGCGCACGGGGCCGTAGCCGGCATGGGCGCACACCGACTGGCCGAGCAGCCCGCGCGCCGGGGTGAAGCCGGCGTTCGCGCCGCCGTGGTCGCGCAGCAGCCGGATGGCGGCCGCGACGTCGATGCCGCCGCCGGCCGCCGCCAGCTCGTCGGTCGTCCGGCACTGCCGGGCACGGGCGTCGCTGAACCGGGTGTAGAGGAAGTCCGAGGCGTCGCGGCCGAAGTCGAAGTCCGCTGCCGACCGCGACCATCCCTTCTCGACCGCGAGGCCGACCAGGCCCGGGGAGGAGCGGTCGGGGGATGCGCCGATGGTGATGGCGTTGGAGATCGACCGTCGCGAGCGAACCCGCTCGGCCGCCCACTCGCGCCCGGCGGTCTCGAGCACCCACGCGCCGTGCGGATCGGCGATGAGGAAGCTGTTGTCGTAGCGCAGGTCGGCCGTGTGGCCGCAGCGGCCTCCCTGCCCGTGCCGGGAGAGCAGCGAGGTGATGACCTCGAGCGCCTCCTCCGCAGTGGCGGCCCGCTCGAGGCCCAGGCGCAGCAGGTCCATCCCGATGAGGCCGTCGGCCTGCTCGCGGGGCGCCTTGGTGAACACCGCCTCGTTGCCGATGACGACGCCGTGCTCGTTGGCGCCCATCTCGGCACCCCAGATCCAGTACGGCTTGGACAGCAGCACGGCATGCGTGCGCGGGGCCTGGTCGATCTCGAGGTAGGTGCACCGCAGCCGGTCGCCCGCGGAGTGCTCACCGGCGGGGACGAGGACGACCTCGTGGCCCTCGTTGGGCTCGCGGTCGCTGTTCTTCCCGAGGATGACCGAGCCGTCGGCGGTCGCGTCGGCCAGGGCCACGAAGGTGTCGCACATCGCGAGATCCGCTCCCCTCGGCAGGACGACACCACGACACTAGCGAGCAGGCCGCGCGCGGCTGCCTCTCCGTGTCCCGACAGGATGGTTGACTTAATAATTCGAATTGAGTAATTTCCGAGCGCCACGTCGACGGGCTGGCCCGCGCAGCGGCCGAAGGAGCAGCGGCTGCGGTGCGCGGGCCGGTCCGCGGCGGTCGTCCCTGCCGTTGCCCGCCGCGCGGGCACCCCCAGAGAGGTACCCGCCCATGCGCGACAACGAGTGGCTGTTCCGGGGGCGGTACGGCCGCTTCCACGAGGAGCTCGTCGCGCCGAGCATCTACCCGCAGCGGCACCGGCTGACGGTCTCCGCGTGGCGGGTGCCCGACGAGCCGGTGCCCTTCGACGTCGCCGTCGCGCAGGACTACCAGCCGTTCGAGATCGGCACGGCGTGGGGCCGGGCGTGGAGCACGATGTGGCTGCACGTCACCGGGCAGGTACCGGAGGCGTGGCTCGACGGCCGCAGCATCGAGATCGTCATGGACCTCGGCTTCCGAGCGCAGATGGAGGGCGGCCAGGCCGAGGGCCTCGCCTTCCGCCCGGACGGCAGCATCATCAAGGCCATCGAGCCGTTCAACCGGTACGTCCCGGTCGAGGATGCCGAAGGCGGCGTCATCGACTTCTACCTCGAGATGGCGGCCAACCCGGAGGTGGGCATCGGCGGGTCGTGGCACCCGTCGCCCTACAGCCACAAGGGGATCGTCCCCGACGAGCCGCTGTACGTCCTGCGCCAGATGGACGTCGCCGTGCGCGACGACACGGTGTGGGAGCTCGACCAGGACCTCCAGGTGCTGCGCGAGCTGCTCGACGAGCTGCCGCCGGACCTGCCGCGCCGGGCCGACATCGTGGCCGGCCTCAACCGCGCCATCGACGCCGTCGACCCCGCCGACGTAGCGGGCACCGCAGCCGACGCGCGCGCGGTGCTCGCGCCGGTGCTCGCGAGCCCGGCGTACGCCAGCGCCCACCGCATCGTCGCCACCGGGCACGCGCACATCGACTCCGCCTGGCTGTGGCCTGTGCGCGAGACGGTCCGCAAGTGCGCCCGCACGTTCGCCAACGTCATCGCGCTCATGGACGAGCACGACGACATGGTCTTCTCCTGCTCGAGCGCCCAGCAGTACCTCTGGATCAAGCAGTACTACCCCGGCCTGTGGGAGCGGCTGAAGGAGAAGGTGGCCGCTGGGCAGTTCGTGCCCGTGGGCGGGATGTGGGTCGAGTCCGACACCAACATGCCTGGCTCCGAGGCGCTGGCCCGCCAGTTCGTGCTGGGCAAGAAGTTCTTCATGGACGAGTTCGGCGTCGAGCCGCTCGAGGTGTGGCTCCCGGACTCCTTCGGCTACACCGGTGCGCTGCCGCAGGTGGCGCGGGCGGCCGGGGCGCGCTGGTTCTTCACGCAGAAGATGTCCTGGAGCGAGGTCAAC
This sequence comes from Actinomycetota bacterium, assembly GCA_020161245.1. Taxonomy (GTDB): domain Bacteria; phylum Actinomycetota; class Actinomycetes; order S36-B12; family CAIYMF01; genus Longivirga. Next base: position 53,931 of record JAIUOK010000029.1, read on the forward strand.
CAGATCCCGCACCACACCTTCCAGTGGGAGGGCATCGACGGCACGCGGATCTTCACCCACTTCCCGCCGGTCGACACCTACAACTCGCGGCTGGCCGGCTTCGAGCTGGCGAAGGCCGAGCGCCAGTACAAGGAGCAGGGCCACGGCACGATGTCGATCGTGCCCTTCGGCTACGGCGACGGGGGCGGCGGGCCGACCCGCGAGATGGTCGCCCGGGCACGGCGCACCGCCGATCTCGAGGGCTCGCCGAAGGTGCGCATCGGGTCGCCCCGCGAGTTCTTCGAGGAGGCCGAGGCCGAGCTCGAGCGCCCGTACACGTGGGTCGGCGAGATGTACCTGGAGAACCACCGGGGCACCTACACCTCGCAGGGCCAGACCAAGCGCGGCAACCGCCGCAGCGAGCACGCGCTGCGCGCAGCCGAGCTGTGGGCCACCACGGCTGCGGTCCGCACCGGCCTGCCCTACCCGGCCGAGGAGCTCGAGGAGATCTGGCAGACCGTCCTGCTGCAGCAGTTCCACGACATCCTCCCCGGCAGCTCGATCGCCTGGGTGCACCGCGAGGCCGAGACCAACTACGGCCGGGTGCTCGAGCGGCTCGACGCGATAGTGAGCCGCTCGGTCGCGGAGCTGGCCGGCGACGGCGAGACGCCGCTCGTCGTGAACTCCGCGCCCGTCCCGCTCGAGGGCGTGGCCCCGTTCTCGGTGGTCCCCGCGCCCGCTCCGCCGGACGCCGGCCCCGTGAGCATGGCTGGCGACCCGGCGTCGGGCCTGGTGCTCGACAACGGGGTGCTGCGGGTCACCGTCGACGCCGACGGCCACCTCTCCTCGCTGGTCGATCTGCGCGCCGACCGCGAGGTCGTCCCGGCCGGGCGTGTGGGAGGCCTCCTCCAGCTGCACAACGACCGGCCGTCGATGTACGAGGCGTGGGACATCGACGCCCACATCAGGCGGCGCACCGACGACGTGACGGCCGCGGAGTCGGTCACGGTCGTCGAGAAGAGCGACGACGCCATCACGGTCGAGGTCGTCAGGCGGTTCCGCGAGTCCTCGGTGGTGCAGCGGATGACGCTGGCCCGAGGCAGCGACGCGCTGAGGTTCGTCCTCGACATCGACTGGCACGAGCAGCGCACGCTGCTCAAGCTCGCGTTCCCCACCGACGTGCTCACCGACCGGGCGGCGTCGGAGTGCGCCTTCGGCTACCACTGGCGCACCACGCACACCAACACCAGCTGGGACATGGCCAAGCACGAGACGGTGGCGCACCGGTGGGTGCACGTCGGCGAGCCGGGCTTCGGCGTCGCCGTGGCCAACGACTCCACCTACGGCCACGACATCGTCCGCGAGCAGTACGGCGCCGACGGCCCGGTGGGCACCACCGTGAGGCTGTCGCTCGTCCGCGGCCCGAAGTTCCCCGACCCCGACACCGACCAGGGCCACCACCGGCTGCAGGTGTCGCTCGTCGTGGGGGCCGGCATCGCCGACGCCGTGCTCGAGGGCCAGCGGCTCAACCAGGCCCTGCGCCACGTGCAGGGAGCGGCTCCGGTCGAGCCCCTGGTCTCCGCCGACCCGGAGTCGGCGATCGTCGAGGCGGTCAAGATGGCCGAGGACGGCTCCGGCGACGTCGTCGTCCGCCTCTACGAGCCCCTCGGACGCCGTGCCGCCACGCCGGTGGGCGTCTCCTTCGGCTTCGACCGCGTGGTGCGCACCGACCTGCTCGAGCGCGAGATCGGTGCAGCCGAGGCCGACGAGGCGGGCGTGGTCCGGCTGCAGCTCAGGCCGTTCGAGATCGTGACGCTGCGGTACTCGGGGGTCCGGCAGCCGTGATCCCTGTCGTCGGCGCGGAGGCTCCCCGCCGCCGCGCCGCTCCGGCGTTCTGGGCTCGCGGGGACGACGGGGCTGCGCTGCTGCGCGTGCACGACGCCGCGCTGCTGACGCTCGAGCACAACGTCGTCGCGGGGGACGAGGCGCCGTTCCTGCGCGCGGGCGGCGGCTACCCCGACCCGTGGACCCGCGACGCGGCGCTCAACGCCTGGCTGGCGGCGAGCCTGCTCATGCCCGACGTCGCCCGGAGCACGCTGCTGGCCGTCACGGAAGAATCCGAGGGCGGCCGGGTCGTGGCGCAGGACGACCAGTGGTGGGACCAGATGGTGTGGGCGGTCGCGGCGCACCACCACGTCCTGGTCACGGGCGACACGGAGTTCCTCCGCGAAGCGCAGGGCATCGCGGTGCGCACACTGGCGCTCCGCGAGGATCACCAGCGGGCCGACGGGCTCTTCCGAGGGCCGGCGGTCATGCAGGACGGCATCTCCGGGTACCCCCGGGAGCTGCTCGATCCGGCGCTGGAGCACGACTCGTTCGTGCTCTCGCACCCGCGCTCGCACGGCGTCGTGTGCCTGTCGACCAACGCCTTGCACGTGCTCGCCTACGACGCGGTGGCCGGGATGTCCGCGCTGCTCGGCGACGACCCGGCTCGCTACCGCGCGTCGGCCGACGCGCTGCGCGCGCGCACCTGGGCGGCGTTCTGGAACGCGGGCACCGGCCGGCTCGACTACGTGGTCGACCCGGCTAGCGGCGAGCGCTTCGCCTACGACGAGGCGCTCGGCCTCGCCCTGGCGCTGCTGGCCGGCGTCGTCCCCGCTGGGACCGCGGGCGAGGTCGTGCGCTCGCTGCACCGGTCGTCGCACGGCGTCGTCAACGTCTGGCCGCACACCGACGGCTACACCGACGCGCGTCCGTCGCGCCACGGCGCCATGTGCTGGCCGATGGTCATGGGTGTCTGGGCCTGGGCCGTGGCCGCGACGGGCGACGCCGCCTCCTTCGGCGACGACCTGCTGCATCTCGCGCACCTGCTCGACTCCTCCGACGGCCTGTACGAGCTGTACGACCCGGTGACCGGACGACCCGACGGGGGCTGGCAGGCGCTGCGCGAGTGGCGCTCGGAGCCGCACCAGACCTGGTCGGCGTCCGGCTACCTCGGGGCGCTGCTGCACGGGCTGGTGGGGCTGCGGCCCGCCGCGGACGGTCTGCGGTTCGCACCCGTGGTGCCGGCCTGGGCCTCCGGCGCGTGGCTGCGCGACCTGCCCTACCGGGGCGCGCGGATCGACGTGACGCTCGCCGGGGAGGGCGCCGTCCTCGCCGAGGTGCGGGTGGACGGCGAGCCCGTGCCGGTGGACGCTGCCGTGCACGTCCCCGCCCACGCCGAAGGAGCGGTGCGCGTGGATCTGTGCTGCACCCCGTCGAGAGGATCACGATGAGCACTCCCGTCCTCGCCGGGGCCGTCCTGGCCACGGGCACGGCGCCGCACGCGGAGGCTGCGGGCGTGGTCGAGCGCCGGACCGCGGAGCAGCTCGACGTCGCGCTGGGCCGCGTCGTGCGGTGCTCGATGACCGCGCTCGCCGACGCCGTCGACGACGACGCGCCGGTCGAGACGGACAGCCTGCTCACCGCCGTGGTGGCGCTCGACCCAGGCGAGTGGACGGCGCACTGGTTCGTGTCCGACTGGGGCGACGAGTTCACGCCGCGCAGCGCCCGCGTCGCAGACGGCGCGCGGTGGTCGTCGACGACCGGCCGCTCGTCGAAGGGCACCCATCCGTGGGTGCTGTTCGAGCGCGCCGGCGGCACCTCCGTCATCGTGGCTCCCGCGTGGAGCGGCAACTGGCTGGTCACCGCGTCGGTCGGGCCCGACGGCCGTGCAACGGTGCGCGCCGGGATCTCGGACTGGAAGTTCAGCCGGCGCCTGTCGGCCTCGCGCCCGTTCCGGGCCCCCGAGGTGTACGTGGCCTCGGGCAGCGACCGCTGGCAGGCCGCCGCCGCACTCGCCGAGGCGGTCGGCCACCACGTCGTGCCCGCCAACCCGTGGACCGACTCGGTGCCAGCCGCGTGGAACCACTGGTGGCCCTACGAGGACGCCGAGATCGACGAGGCCACGTTCCTCGACAACGTGGTGGTCGCCGAGTCGCTCGGCCTCGACGTCAGCACCCTCGACGCGGGCTGGTTCGGCGTCGCCGACGCGTCGTCGTTCTGGGAGAAGGTGCGCGGCGACTGGCACCTCGAGAACACCGAGCGGTTCCCCCGAGGTCTGGCGTCGCTGGGGGAGTCCGTGCGCGAGCGCGGCACCGCCATGGGCATCTGGATCGAGGCCGAGGCCGTCGGCGTCGACGCCGAGCTCAACCGGCTGCGGCCCGAGATCCTCGCGCGTCGCGAGGACGACCCGCCGGCCTTCCCCATCGACGCCTCGGACCCCGGGTGGCTGGGGTACGTGTGCATGGGCTCGCCCGCAGGTCGCGACCACGTGCGCGCGAGCATCGAGCGGCTGCTCGACCGCACGGGCGCACGGTGGATCAAGCTCGACTTCAACCTCGACCCTGGCGCCGGGTGCTCCCGCACCGACCACGGCCACGACGCGGGCGACGGCCTGTACGAGCACTACCGCGGGCTCTACGCCGTGCTCGACGCCGTCCGCTCGTCGCGGCCCGAGCTGCTCGTGGAGTCGTGCTCGTCCGGCGGTCTGCGCATCGACCTCGGGATCCTGTCGCACCTGCACTGCTCGTTCCTGTCGGACCCCGACTGGACCGAGTTCCAGCTGCAGCTGCTGTGGGGCGCGTCGCAGATGCTGCCGGCCCTCGCGATCCTGCACTTCTCCGAGTCGCAGTGGCGCACCTACCACCCGCTGCAGAACTACGAGCCCGACGAGCAGGCGCTGCCGGCCTTCGACACGGCCATGCGGGCAGTGCTGCTCCACCGCTTCGCGGTGTCGTACAAGCTGCGCGGCTTCTCGCCCGAGCTGCGGGCCCGGCTCGCCGAGCACGTCGCCATGTACAGCGAGCACGCGGCACCGCTCATCGCGGACCGCGCCGTGATCCGCCCGCTCACCGCCCAGCCGCTGCGCGAATACCCCGACTGCGCGACCGCCCAGCCGCGCTCGACGAGCGCGCGCAGCGGTTCGTACAGCGGACGTCCCGTGTCGAAGCGGACGTCGCCGACCGAATAGCCGTGGAAATAGACGACGAGGCCGCGATTCCAGTGTCCGGGCAGGTCGATGCGGTACGCCGCGCCGTCGAGCGTGCCGGATTCGGTGCGCGGCTCGGCGGCATGGCCGGCCACGGCCAGCAGGAGGACGGCGAAGAAGAGGGCGAGGCGCATGGCGGACTCCGCGGGGTTCGCGAGGAGCGTAGCGGCGCAGGCAAGCGAAGGAAACACGTGCTGGCCGCGCGCGAACCGCGCCGCGCGGATCAGTCGTAGCGCAGCTCGTCCGCCTTGCCCCAGAACACGCGGTACGAATACGCCGAGTAGGCGAGGATCGTCGGCAGCACGATGACCGTGCCGTAGAAGATCATCCACAGCGATTCGGTCGAACTCGCCGCTTCGGCGGCAGTGAGGCGATCGACCAGCAGGTACGGGTAGAGGCTGTAGGCGAGGCCGATGAAGGCGAGCACGAAAACGCCGACGGCGGCGACGAACGGTTGCGAACTGCGGTAGCGGCGCGGGAAATCGGCGGCCACGCCGGTGGCCGCGAGCGATTCCAGGCGCGTGCGTGCATCGTTGCGCAGCGTTGCCAGCACGCGGTGGATGCGCAGGAACAGTAGGGCGCTGGCCAGCGGGATCGGCGCGAGCCAGAACGCATCGGGCAAGGCCAGCCACTTGTGCCAGATGCGCGTGCTCGCGAGCGGCGTCGCCAGCGACACCGCGATCACGCCGATGCCGGTCAGCCACCAGCCCGTGCGCGCCCAGTCGATCGCGCGCCGGCGCAATTCACCGCGCGTCTTCATGACGAGCCAGGTCGCGCCGAGCAGCACGTAGCCGGCCGCGAGGCAGACCGCGATCAATACGGCGAAGCCGTAGCCCCAGGCGTCTGCGCGGAAGCCGGTGATCATGTGGCCGAGCATGAAGCCCTGCGCGAGCGAGGCCAGCAGCGAGCCACCCCAGAACGCGCGATCCCACCACGCGCGATGCCCGTCGCCTGCCTTGACGCGGAAATCGAAGGCGACTCCGCGCAGGATCAGCCCGGTCAGCATCAGCGCGACGGGCAGGTACAGCGCGCCGAGGATCGCGCCGTGCGCGCCCGGGAACGCGATCAGCAGGATGCCGACGCCGAGCACGAGCCAGGTTTCGTTGGCGTCCCAGAACGGGCCGATCGTCGCGATCATGCGCTCGCGCTCGTCCGCCGACGCGCCGCGGAACAGGATGCCGACGCCGAGGTCGTAGCCGTCGAGCACGACGTAGAGCAGCATCGACAGCGCCATCGCGAACAGGAAGAACAGCGGCAGCCATTCCTGCGCGTTCATATGCCGACCTTGTGTTCGACCGGATCCGCCGCCTGCACGCGATCGCCGTGCGCCGCCTTGCGTGCCATGTGGAACAGCACGCCGACGTAGGCCACGATCAGCACGCCATACAGCGCGAGGTAGCCCGCCAGCGAAAGGCCGATCATCGG
>JAIUOK010000087.1 GCA_020161245.1 Actinomycetota bacterium
CGGATGAGCCACTCCCGGACTCGAAACCGAAAGTACGCCTCTGACATCACCCTGCCAAGAGGCGATCCCGCCATGCCTGAAACCAGGCCTTGACAAGCAAGAGGCTTCGTTCGCGCTCGCCCGTGAAGGGCCACCGCTCGTCGCCGCTCGGTGGGGCTTGGTGATGTCCGGCGGCGTCCCGTGCCAGATCCGTGCCAGATGCACCGGGAAACATGGGCCGCAAGGGGCGTCGAAGGACAGCGCGCGAACCTCAATTTCGTGCTTAGCACAACGATTCTCGCGTGGGTCTTCGAACTGAAGCATGATCTTGAAAACCGCTGAGCAGCAATGCTCCGAGGGTTCGAATCCCTCGCCCTCCGCTCGCGGCGAAGCCGCGCCGACGAGGGGGAGGGATTCGGGAGGAGCACTCGCCGCCCACGCGCCGAAGGCGCCGCCCCGGCCCCACAACGACGGCTCCCTCGCCCTCGGCCCGGATCTCGACTGGCCGTGACGCCAAGAACCTGACGCGTGGCAGGCAGGCCGAGTGCGGCTAGTGCCCCACGGCCACCTGCGACGCGTCGAGCGCTGTGCGGCTCGAGGGCGCGATGCTGCGCGGCCAGGTCCAGGCGGTGCGCAGGACGAAGAGCAGGATCAGGACCTCGAGCGCGATCGACAGCCCGTAGAAGTAGCCGTAGGACCACGGCTCGCCGGAGGCGTTGTAGATCGAGACCGGGATGTAGAGCGCCGCCACCACGAGGTTGGCCGGGCGCGCGATCCGGGCCGGCAGGGCGGCCGAGAGCACCACCATGAGGCTCGGGATCGCGATCAGGGTCAGCGACGAGCCGACGAACAGCGGCCCGGTCTCGAAGTCGTGGACAGCCCCACCGCGGATCTCGTCGAGGAAGCCCGGCTTGTAGAGGGCCAGGTAGTCCACGTAGATGTACAGGAACATGAAGCTCGCCCAGGCGGCTGCGAGCCGGGCCGGCACCGGCAGCCGCCGGTCCTCGAGCGTCCCCTGGTGCGTCTGCGTCGTTGCCACGTCGTTCTCCCCTGCGTCCGTCCGACAGCGGACCGCCGTGCCGGCGGTCTTCGTACACTGTACGTCGTACGCCGTACGATGCCTCGTACGCTGTACGGTGTCAAGCCAACGACGAGGGAGGACGCCCGTGCCCGGCCGAGCGCGACCAGCGGCGGACGCTGGGCTGAGCCGAGAGCGGATGGTCGCCGAGGCCCTGCGGATCGCCGACCGCGAGGGCGTCGACGGGCTGAGCATGCGCCGGCTGGCCGCCGAGCTCGGCGCTGGCGCGATGTCGCTCTACCACTACGTGGCCAACAAGGACGAGCTGCTCGACGCCATGATCGACGTCGTCTTCGGCGAGATCGAGCTGCCGCCCGAGGACGACGACTGGCAGGACGCGATGCGCCGGCGCTCGCGCTCGGCGCGCGACGTGCTCGCCCGCCACCCCTGGGCGATCGCGCTCATGGAGTCGCGGACGACGCCCGGGCCGGCCAACCTCCGCCACCGCGAGGCCGTCACCGCCTGCCTGCGCCGGGCGGGGTTCTCGGTCGTCATGGCCACGCACGCGAACTGGCTGCTCGACAGCTACGTCTACGGCTTCGCTCTGCAGATGGCGAGCCTGCCGTTCGACGGCGCGGACGAGCTGGCGGGCATGACCGACGACGTGTACCTCCCGCAGATCCCCGCCAGCGAGTTCCCCTACCTCCACGAGTCGGCCGCCGAGCTGCTCGCCGCCGGGTACGACCCGGCACAGGAGTTCGACGTCGGCCTCGACCTCGTTCTCGGCGCGCTCGAGCAGCTGCGGGCGACTCCCGGCACGCAGCGGTCCGCGGACCGTCCTGGCTCGCCCGGCTGACGACCGGCGGCCGGTCAGGCCCGGACCCCCGCGCGCGGGACCGCGCGACCGGGCCTACGCTCGACACGCGTGACTCGCTCAGCTTGGGGGACCGAGTCAGGAGGGGCAGCCTGTGCAGAGTCCGGAGAAGGCAGACGCCGTCGGCGACGCCGACGTCGTCGACGCGCTCGGACGCGTTCTGCAGAGCGCCCAGTTCACCCGATCCCCTCGCGCCCGCGGCTTCCTCGCCTACGTCGTCACCGAGACCCTGTCGGGCCGCGGCGAACGCCTCTCGGAGCGCACTGTCGCCCGGCGCGCACTGGACCGCGGGCCCCACTTCGACGGGCGCGACGACGCGTCCGTCCGCGTGCAGGCCGGCCGGGTGCGCAAGTACCTCGAGGACTACTACGCCGACGAGGGCGCCGACGACCCCGTCCGCATCAGCCTCCCCCGCGGCAGCTACGTGCCCTCGTTCGAGCGGTAGGACGAGGAGCGCGCCTCGGGCCAGCGCGTCCCCGGCGTCGTCGTGGTGATGCTGACCTCGGCAGGCGAGACGCCGGCCGAGCTGTTCGCGCGCTCGATGTCCGAGCTGCTCGTGCAGAGCCTGGTCGCGCACACGCACATCCGCGTGGTCGGCCCCATCGACTCCGTGCGCGACGCCGCCACGTCCGCCACGAACGGCGGGGTCTCCGGCGTCCTCACCGGGCATGTCTCGGTCCGCGACGGGCGCCTGTCGCTCGCTGTGCGCGTCGTCGACGCGAGCACCTCGACGGTCGTGTGGTCGCGCGAGGCGTCGGTGGATCTCGACGAGCTGTCCGGCTTCGACGTCGAGGAGCAGTGGTCGCGCGAGATCGCCGCAACGGTGGGCGACCCTGCCGGCCCGGTGATCCGTCAGGAGGTCGCGCGGCGCTCCCCCAGCACCCGGCCCGAGCTCGCCGCGCGGCTGGCCTTCTACGCCTACCTCGACTCCGGCTCCGAGCGCTCCGTGCGCGAGGCGGTCGCCGCGCTCGACGCGGCGCTCGACGCCGGCCACCGCACACCCACCCTGCTCGCCATGCGGGCGGCGATGGCCAACACGTGCAGCGTGTACGAGTTCGCCGACCGCGACGTCGAGCTCGACCGCGCGGAGTCGCTCGCGCGCGAGGCTCTAGCCCAGGACGGCGGCCACGTGCACGCCCACCTGGTGCTGAGCTGGCCGGCGCTGCAGCGCGGCCAGGTGGGCCTGGCCGTCGACCTGGCCGAGACCGCCGCGCGCCTCGCGCCGTACCAGCCGTTCGCCCTGTCGACCGCGGGCATGGCGCTCATCACGTGCGGCGAGTGGCAGCGGGGGTCGGCGCTCATCCGCGAGTCGCTGCGGCTCAACCCCAGCCAGTCGGCCCAGACCCACAGCTGGCTGGCGATGGCCCATCTCGCGGAGGGCGACTACGAGCGCGCCCTCGCCGAGGCGGCGCTGCTGCCGTCGGAGGGCGAGTACTTCTGGGGCCCGCTGTTCCGGGCGATGGCACTGGCGGGAGTCGGCTACACCGAGCAGGCGCAGGTGGAGTGCGCCCGCGCGTGGCAGATCCGCCCTGACGTCATGCCCGACGTCGGCGCCCACCTCGGCGGAGTCTTCCGTCTGACGCCTGAGCAGCTCGACCGACTCGTCGCACTCGTCCCCGCACCGGCGACGGAGATCCCCGAGCAGCGCGGCGTCCGCTCGCTCCCGACGCCGCTCACGAGCTAGCGGGTCTCACCCGGCGTCGAGCGTCTGCACCCCGTCCGGGGTCACCGTGATCCGCTTGTCACGGCGGATCATCACGACGATCGCGATGATCGCGGTGATCACCACGACGGCGATGATGACGCGGCCCACATTGGCCAGCGAGCCCGTCGGCTGCGGCAGGAACAAGGACGTGTCCCACAGCGCGTGGACCACCATCGGGACGACGAGCAGGCCGCGGAACCGGCGGAACATGTAGAGGAACACTCCGCCCGCCGTCGCCAGGAGCACCTGGACGACAGCGCTGATGGGGTTCACCCCCGTGATGATGTTGGTGAGGTGGAAGGCGCCGAACCAGATCGACGAGAGCAGCATCACCCAGGCCTCGGGCCGCATCTTGGTGCGCAGGCTCCGCAGGATGATGCCGCGGAACAGGGTCTCCTCGGCGAAGCCCACCAGCAGGCCCGCGGCGAGGATCGGGAGCAGCTTGTCGCCGACATTGCCCCAGTCGGCCACCGCGAACTGGGCGACGATGAACACCAGGTAGAGCACGAGCAGCGCCTTGAGGATGCCGGGCATCGGCAGGCGCTCGGGGTCGCGGAACACGAAGTCCCACCGTGCCCAGAGCAGGAACAGGATGAGCAGCAGGCTGCCGGCGGCGAGCGGCAGCACCGCGGTGCGGAGGATGTTGGCGCTGGTGTCGAACCAGTTGTCGTAGCCGATGCCCGAGCTTCCCGCCAGGCCGATGAAGACCACGCAGTAGGCCACGAACACGCCTGCCGCGACGGGCACCGACGGCGCAACGCGCCAGGAGGGGTTCGGTGTTGCGGTGCTCATCGCGCTTCCTTCCGGTGGCCCGATCACGGGCGGGGTCAGGTGCAACGCATCCAGGCGTCTGGCGCCCGGAGCAGGGGCGGCAGCACTCCACACTGCCGCCCTGCCGTAGTCCGGTTCTCAGCTCCGCGAACGCTGAACGGCACCGACGATGATCAGGATGAGGCCGACGAGGCCGAGGATCACGCCGACGATCGCGGCAGCACCCCAGGCGAAGCCCTGTGCCTCGACCGACAGCGACGGCGCCACAGCGACGGTGGTGTCGGCTGTGGCGACCTTGACGGTGAACTCGCCCGACGTGCCGATGATGAAGGTGGCGATCTCGGTGAACTCGGCTCCGCCATCGCCCTTGACCACCGCAGAGCTGGAGGCGGGACTCACCGTGAGCGCGGTGCCATCGGCCGCGGTGACCGTGACGTCGGCCGGCTTCACCGTGGTGGCGCCGTTGGTCTGCTCGTACACCGCGTAGGTGGTGTTGGCGTTCAGCTGCTCCTTGAACTCGGCCGGTGCCGGCTTCGGCGCCGACACCGTGGTGCCCGCGATCTCCTTGGCCGTGCCGCCGAACACGGCGATCCCCAGGAACGTCGCCAGGATGCCGAGCACCAGCAGCACGACTCCGGCGGTCAGCGTCCCCTTGCCGCGCTTGGGCGCGGCTCCAGCAGATGCGTCGGACATGGTCCCTCCAGGTGGTTCGACGTCTCTGGACAGGCTGCCGCAGCGACGCGGTGCCGCCCAGGGCAACGGGGGGCCAGGAGGCCGCGCGTGGGTTACGTCCGGTTACGCGGGCGCGACACCGCCCTTCCGCTGCCGGCTGGCCAGTCTCGGAGGGATCAGCGGCCGCGGAGGACGCCGAGCACATCGACGAGCACGCCGTAGGCCGTCTGCCGCGGCTCGAGGTCGCGGCCCACCACGGTGAGACCGGGCATGAGGTCGCCGTCGAAGTGCAGCCCGAGGTCGAGCAGCCCGAGCCCATGCAGCGGATCTCCCGCCGCGACCGGTTCGGGCGCCACGCGAGCGCGCACGACGCCGTCGGCGCCGCGCTCGGTCGTGGCCACGAGCCGCAGCGGTGCACCGATCGACGCTTGGTACTGCACGGCTCCCGCATCGAGGCCGCGGATGCCAGTGACATCGACGTCGTCGAGCCGGAGGTCGGCGCCCATGAGCACGTTGGCGATCGCGACCGCCTTGACGGCGGCGTCGAAGCCGTCTACGTCGAGGGAGGGGTCGGCCTCGGCGATGCCGCGCTCC
>JAIUOK010000030.1 GCA_020161245.1 Actinomycetota bacterium
CAGGGCCGGCCGTCGCGCCTGCACGACCGGCTCCGCTACGTCCGCCGCGACGCCGGCACCCCCGCCGCCCTCGACGACGCCGCCGCCTGGCGCACCGAGCGCCTCTCCCCCTGACCGGACGCGTGTAACAGCCTCACGTGGGCCAGAACCGCGGCGTTCTTGCCCAGTTCGGACTGTTACGCGCGGCCTCCCGGTCGGGTGCTGCCGGCAGGCGAGACGTAGGGTCGTCGCCCGTGGCCCGCCTGCTCGCCGACCTGACGCCGCTGCGCGTCTCGGCGGACTACCGGCGGATCATGCTGGCGCACAGCGTCAGCAACGTCGGTCAGCAGATGACCGCCGTCGCGGTCGGCATCCAGACCTACGCGCTCACGCAGTCGTCGTTCGCGGTCGGCCTCGTGGGGCTCTTCCAGCTTGTGCCCCTCATCGGCTTCGGCCTCTACGGCGGCGCGCTGTCCGACACCCACGACCGCCGCAAGCTCGGGCTGCTCGCCGCAGTCGGCCTCATGGTCTGCTCGGTGGTGCTGCTGTCCACGACGATGCTCGGCGTCGCGCAGGTGGGGCTGCTCTACGTCGTCGTCGCCGTGCAGTCGGCGTTCTTCGCGATCGGCAACCCGGCGCGGCAGTCGATCATCCCGAGGCTCGTCGGCCCCGAGCTGCTGCCGGCGGCGAACGCGCTGTCGATGCTGGCCTGGGGCATCGGGTTCTCGGTGGGCCCGCTGCTCGGCGGCGTGCTCATCGCCGCGACCGGCAGCGTGGCGGTCGCGTACGCCGTCGACGTCGTCGCCTTCAGCGCTGTGCTCTACGCGATGTGGCGGCTGCGCCCGGTGCCGCCCGAGGGATCCGCGGGTTCGCGCCGCGCGGGCTGGGCGGCGGTCAAGGACGGCCTGACGTTCCTGCGCGGCAAGCTCAACCTGCAGATGTCGTTCTACGTCGACATCGCCGCGATGGTGTTCGGGATGCCGCGCGCGCTGTTCCCCGCCATCGCGGCCGGCATGTACCCCGACGACCCCCGCATGGCCGCGACGGCCGTCGGAGTCCTCTCGGCCGCGCCGGCGATCGGCGCCGTGATCTCCGGCGTGCTGTCCGGGCCGCTCGGCCGCGTGCGGCGCCAGGGCCTCGCGATCGTGCTGGCGATCATGGTGTGGGGCGGCTCCATCGCCCTGTTCGGCCTCGCCCACTGGCTGCCGGTCGCGGCGGTGCTGCTCGCGATCGCCGGGGCCGCCGACAACGTCAGCGCCGTCTTCCGCTCGACCATGCTGCAGGCCGCGACGCCCGACGAGTACCGGGGCCGGCTGCAGGGCGTCTTCACCGTCGTCGTGGCGGGCGGTCCGAGGCTCGGCGACGTCGAGTCCGGCACCGTGGCGGCCCTGACGTCGGAGGCGTTCTCCGTCGTGTCCGGCGGCATCGCCTGCATCGCCGTCGTCGGCGCGCTGGTCGCGAAGTTCCCCGGCTTCCTCAAGTACGACGGCCGCCACCCCGTCCCCTGACCGCTCGCGTCAGCGGCGGCCGGTGAGCCAGGCGTGGAGGAGGTCGGCCACCACCGCATCGACGTCGAGGCCGCGGCGCTTGGCCTCCTTGGCTGCGGCCTTGCGCAGCTTCTTGGGCACCGTGACCTTGAGCGTGGTGGTGCCGCCCGACATGAGGTCGTCGGCCTTGGCGCGCTTCTTCGGCTTGGCGTCGTGCAGCTCGTCGTGCGGGGTCGCCGGCGCGTCGGTGCGGCGCAGGTGGTCCGACGTCGTGCCCTGGAACGCGCGCTTGCCCTTGGGGCGGTCGGTCGGCTTGGCCGGGCCCGCTCCGCGGTGCTTGGTGCGGGGCTTGGCGGGTGCGGCCGGGGCCTCGGCTTCGGCGACGTCGGCGACCGCCACGGGCTTGGCAGCCGACCGCGCCGGAGCCTTGACAGGCGCCTTGGCGGGGGCCTTGGCCGTGCGGGCGGGGGCGGCCTCGTCCGCAGCCGTTGCTGAGGCGGCCGCGGCGGTGCGGGTGCGCGGCGTGCGGGCCGGCTTGGGCGCGGCCGGATGGATGCCGGCGTCGTCGGCCTTGCGCAGGGCGGGGCGCGGCGTCGGGTTGGTCATCGGTGGTCCGTCCCGGTCGAGGTGAGGCTGGAGGTCAGGGCGGCGGCGACGCCGAGGTCGGCGACCGTGCGGGCAGCGGCGTCGAGCAGCAGGTCGAGCAGGTCGTCGAAGGCGTCGGAGGCCTCGTGGGCACCGGTCGATCGCCAGGCCTGCACGGGGACGCACGCGCCCTGCGCCTGCTGCAGCGCCGTCCGATCCGGGATCGTCACGGGCAGCAGGAGGTCGGGGTAGGTCTCGCGCAGCTCGGCGAGGCGGAACGCGTGCTCGCTGGTCTGCGGACGAGCCCGGTTGACCAGCACCCCGGCGGGTCGCAGCACCAGGTTGTTGGACCCGCGTACGACCTCGACCGCCTCGAGCGCGGCCGCCGCTCCCGGGAGCGCGAAGAACGACGGCTCCGTCACCACCAGCGCCAGCCGGACAGCGGCGAGCGCGTTGCGGGTGAGCTCGCCCAGCGACGGCGGGCAGTCGACGAGCACGACGTCGTAGCGGTCGATCACGCCCTCGAGGGCGATCCGCAGGCGCAGCGCGGAGTCGCGGCCCTCGGGCACCGCGCGGTGCTCGAGCGCGCGCTCGGACGGGATCAGCTCGATGCCCTCGCCCCAGCCCGACGCGACGACGGCGTCGGCGGCGACCCCCGGCCGGGCGTCGGCGAGCACGTCGTTGGTGGAGTACGCCGTCGAGGCCGGGTCGAGCGCGGCCGTCGCGTTGGCCTGAGGGTCGAGGTCGACGACGAGCGTGCGCAGCCCGCGCTCCCAGGCGGCACCCGCGATCCCGAGCAGCGCGGTGGTCTTGCCGACGCCGCCCTTCTGGGCCACGACGGCGCACGTCAGCGGCGCCGTCGTCCCCGTGCCGCTCATGCGCACCCCTCGTCGGAAGTCTCGTGCACGCATCGTGCCACGCAGAGGCCTCGCTGCGGCAGGCCACACGCGGTGCGCCACCCGCGCAGAAGCCCGCTCTGGATGGGTGACGCGGCGCTCTACCGACGCGTCACCCCTCCAGAGCGGGTACGTCAGCGCTTGAGGGCGGCGTAGCGGCGGAGCGACTCCTCGCGCTCCTCGCGGTGGTCGACGATCGGCGCCGGGTAGTCGGGCGCCAGCAGCGGGGCCTTCCAGGGCTCGTGGACGGCGCCGCCCTCGATGCCGCGCAGCTCGGGGACGTACCGGCGCACGTAGTCGCCGTCGGGGTCGAAGCGCTGCCCCTGCGCCACCGGGTTGAAGATCCGGAAGTACGGCGCCGCGTCGGTGCCGCTGCCGGCCACCCACTGCCAGCCGTGCTGGTTGCTGGCGAGGTCGGCGTCGCGCAGGTTCGTCATGAACCATCGCGCGCCCCGCTGCCACTCGAGGTGCAGGTCCTTCACCAGGAAGCTCGCCACGACCATCCGCACCCGGTTGTGCACCCAGCCCTCGGCGAGGAGCTGGCGCATCCCGGCGTCGACGAACGGGAAGCCGGTCTCGCCGCGCGTCCACGCCTCGAACCGGTCGTCGGCGGTGCTCCCGTGGTCGTGCTCCATGCCCGCGAACCGCTCGTCGAGCCAGGTGCGGGCCGACGCCGGTGCCTGGTGGAGCACGTCGGCGTAGAACTCGCGCCAGGCGAGCTCCTTGCGGAACACCTCGTGGCCGGCCGCGTCGCCGAGCTCGGCGAGCAGCGTGCGCGGATGGATCTCGCCCCACTTGAGGTGGACCGAGAGCCCTGACGTCGCCGCGAGGTCGGCGCGGTCGCGCAGGTCGCCGTACGACGCGAGGCTGTCGGCGCGGAACGTCTCCCAGCGCGCGCGTGCGGCGTCCTCGCCGGCCTCGGGCAGCGCCATACCGCCGAGGCCGGGCTCGGCCGGGATGCCCTGGGAGTGGAGCGGTCCGTGGGTTCGGCGCACCCACTCCGGCCACGCATCGGGGTCGGCGGCCGGTCGCCGCCAGCCGTGGGCTGCCCAGGCCCGGTAGAACGGCGTGTAGACGCGGTACGGCGTGCCGTCGCCCTTGCGCACGCGGCCCGGCGCGACGGCGTACGGCGACCCGGTGGTCGCCAGCTCGCGGCCGTCGGCGGCCAGGGCCTCGGCGACGGAGGCGTCGCGCCGGACGCCGTACGGCCCGAAGTCCGCGGCGATATGCACCGTGCGCGCGCCGAGCGCCTTGGCCACCTCGGGGACGACGACGGCGGGGTCCCCGTGGCGCACGACGAGCGCGGAGCCGAGCGAGGAGTCGAGAGCGTGCAGCGAGCGCACCAGCCAGGCGCGGCGCGGGTCGCCCGACGGCGTCCACAGCGCGTTGTCGAGGACGAACAGCGGCAGCACCTCGCCGTCGCCGTCCGTGCGTGCGGCGTCGAGCGCGGCCAGCAGGGCGGGGTTGTCGTGGCGCCTCAGGTCGCGGCGGAACCACAGGACGCTCGGCACCGGTCGAGGCTAGGCCCGCCCGGCCGGGCCCGCAGGTCGGGGACGCAGGGCCGCCTCGGGCGTCCGCAGTGTGGTGCGACAGACTCGGGCAGAGGCGGCGACACGCTGCCAAGCCCGGGCGGGTAGGACAAGATGAGCCTCACCTGCATCCGACGAGCACGAGGGACGAGCGCGCCGTGAGCGACCTCATCGACACCACGGAGATGTACCTCCGCACGATCTTCGAGCTCGAGGAGGAGGGCATCACCCCGCTGCGCGCGCGCATCGCCGAGCGTCTCGGCCAGTCCGGCCCGACCGTCTCGCAGACGGTCGCGCGCATGGAGCGCGACGGCCTGCTCAGCGTGGAGGGCGACCGCCACCTCGAGCTGTCCGAGGACGGCCGCGCGATGGCCACCCGCGTCATGCGCAAGCACCGCCTCGCGGAGTGCCTGCTCGTCGACGTCATCGGGCTCGAGTGGGAGCAGGTGCACGCCGAGGCCTGCCGCTGGGAGCACGTGATGAGCGAGCAGGTCGAGCGCCGGCTGCTGGAGATCCTTGGCCACCCCACGGTCTCGCCGTACGGCAACCCGATCCCCGGCCTCGACGAGCTCGACCAGGACGCCAGCGACTCCGACCTGTCGGGCCTGTCGACCCTCGACAAGGTCGTCCGCGACAGCTCCACCCGCGTGACGGTCGTGCGCATCGGCGAGCCGATCCAGAACGACGCCGTCCTCATGGCCGCGCTGCGCCGCGCGGGCGCCATGCCCGGCGCCACCGTGAAGGTCGTCGCGTCGCCCGGCGGCTTCCTCGTCGGGAGCGCCGGCGAGTACGCCGAGCTCGACTCCGCGACCGCGTCGCACGTCTTCGTCTCCAAGGGGTAGCGACCCGCACCCGCTCCGCCGGCCCTCGTCCTCACGGACGGGGGCCGTCGCCGTCCCCGGGCAGGTCCAGGGCGGCTGCGATGACCCGATCGGGTGGTCGCAGCGCCGGTATGTCCGGTTTCCGGGTGAATTGGCACCCGATTGGCCGTGACATACCCGTGACATGGGGTCGTCCGAACGGCTAGGTTCCTTCCTGCCCGCCAGACCCGGCGGGTGCCGCCGGCGGACGCCGAGTCCTGCCAGTCGCCGACGGTCGCACCACCTCGCTGGCAGGAGCGGGGGACCCACTTTCCGGGCCCGCCGTACGGCGAGCCCTCGGGGTGAAGCCGGTTCCGACCGGCCGGGACAACTCCCGTTCCGAACCCGACAGCTCACCTCGCAGGCGTCGTGGAGGACACCTCATGGCGTCTGCACGCGCGCGCGTGGGCGCGGCCGTCTCGGTCGCGCTCGCCGTCACGTTGCTCCCTGCGTTCGCGTCGTCGGCCTCGGCCGCGACCACGCCGGACGGCGGATCGACCTCCTCGGTCACCTCCGCCGCCATCACCACGTCGAGCCTGTCGACGAGCTCGCTGTCGACCGCCAGCACCGCGGTGACCGCCGCCCCGGTGCTGACGTTCTCGCTGCCTGCCTCGCGCACCGGCTACGTCAAGCTCACCGCCGACGCCAAGGCCGACCCCGTCGTGCGCGGCAAGGCGGTCATCGCCACGGCGAAGCGGTTCAAGGGCGTGCGCTACGTCGCCGGCGGCACCTCGCCGTCGGTCGGCTTCGACTGCTCGGGCTTCACCCGCTACGTCTACTCGCGGCTGAAGATCTCCATCCCGCGCGTCTCGCGCGACCAGTACTCCTGGGCGACGCCGATCAAGAAGTCCAAGATCGTCCCCGGCGACCTCGTGTTCTTCTACAGCAGCAGCGGCCGGATCTACCACGCCGCCATCTACGCGGGCAACGGCTACATCTGGCACTCGCCCTACCCCGGCAAGCGCGTGATGCTCGAGCGCATCTGGACCTCGAGCTGGAAGGCCGCGCGCGTCCGGGTCTGAAGACCTGCGGCTCCCCGGAGCACTTCCCCCGGCTCCCGGAGCCGTACGGACCGAAGGCCCCCCTGGACGGGACACCAGGGGGGCCTTCGCCTGTCCGGCGCCGTGCTGTGGGGCATGCTCTGACCCCGTGACCTCCTGGCGCGACGGCCTGCGGCCTGATGCGGCGCGCGACCTCGCCCAGCTCGACCGCGCGCTCGGCCACGCGCTGGCCCGCGAGGACCTCGCCGTTGCCCTGCTCGACCCGCGCGGCCACCTCTTCCAGCGCCTGGAGTACGTCGGCGACTCCATCCTCGACGCCGTCGTCGTCGCCGAGCTCGTGCTCATCGAGCCGTGGGACGAGTCGTCGCTGCGGATGATCGCCGGCGAGCAGCAGGCCCTCGTGTCCGACCATGCGCTCGGCCGGGTGGCAGCCCGGCGCGGGCTGCCCGCGGTGCGTACCTTCCCGGCGTCGCGGCACCGCCTCGCCGACCGCATCGAGGCGAGCATCGGCGCGCTGTGGGCCGACGCCGGGATCGAGGAGGCCGAGCGTGCGGCGGACGACCTCGTGGTGGGGCCGGGCCTCGAGGGCCTGCGCCGCCGCGCCGGCGTCCCCACCGGCGATGACGGCCATCACTACGCCGACGCCGCCCGCGCGCTCGGGTTCGAGCCGGTCGAGCCCTCCTGGTACGCCGCCGCCGCGCGCACCGGCCCGGCCCGCCGAAGGCTCGCGATGCTCGGCGACTCCGTCATCGAGGCGGCCATCTCCACCGCCCAGTACGTCGCGGATCCCGCGGCGACCGAGGCGCAGATGAGCGACGAGCGACGTGCGGCGACGTCGAACGCGACGCTCGCCGTCCGGGCGCGCGACCTCGGCCTCGAGCGGCGGACCGACGACCGCACCGACAACCGCGCGATGGCCGACGAGGTGCAGGCCCTCGTCGGCGCCGTCGCGATGGACGGCGGCCTGCGCGCCGGGCTGCTCGTCGCAGCAGGCGTCCTCCGCCGCCCCTTCGTCCCCGGCCCCGTCGCCATCTGATCCGCATCCGGCGGCGCGGGCTCCCGGACGCCTGACGGCGCGCGCGTCCGGTCGGCTGGCGACGATCGGCCCGCGTCCGGCGGCGAGTGCCCCGCGGGCCTGACGGCGCGCTGAAGCCTCGTCAGGACGCCCCCGGCCCCGGCGGCCACGGCCTAGGGTTCGGCGCATGGCGATCCCTACCCGGCCCGATGCTCTGTCCGTGCTCGCCGACGGCTGCCTCGACGGCCGCACCGCACTGGTCACCGGCGGCGGCAGCGGCATCGGTCGCGCCACGGCACTGCTGCTCGCCCGCCTCGGAGCCCGGGTGCTCGTCGTGGGGCGGACGCCGGAGTCGCTCGACGAGACCGCGCGGCTGTCGGCCGAGGCCGGGCACGCGCAGCCGATGAGCACGGCGTCCTGCGACGTCCGCGAGCCCGAGCAGGTCGACGCGATGCTCGATGCGGCCCTCGCCGACCTCGGCCGCATCGACATCCTGGTCAACAACGCGGGCGGCCAGTTCGTGTCACCCGCAGAGTCGCTGCAGCACAAGGGTTTCCGGGCCGTGACCCGGCTCAACCTGGATGCGACGTGGTACCTCACCGCGCGCGTCGCCGAGCGCTCGATGCTCCCCAACGGCTACGGCAAGGTCGTGAGCGTGACGATGTCGCCGCACCGCGGCACGCCCGGCATGGCGCACTCGTCGGCCGCCCGCGCCGCCGTCGAGTCGCTGATGCGCACGCTGACCGTCGAGTGGGGTCCCCGCGGTGTCCGCCTGGTCGCCGTCGCACCCGGCTTCGTGCACACCGAGGCGATCGCGAAGTACGGGATCGACACCGAGCAGCTCGCGAGGATCGTGCCCGTGCGCGCCATGCAGGCCGCCGACGAGGTCGCCGCCGTGATCGCCTTCTGCGCCTCGCCCGCCGGCGACTACATCACCGGCACCACCATCACCGCCGACGGCGGCCTCGACGTAGCCGGCCCCGGGATCCTGTAGCTGATGGCCTCCAAGCGAGCCGCCTCCTTCGTCGCCGGCTCGCGTCGGCCCCGCTCCGGACGGCGGCCCAGGTCTCGCGCGCCGGGACGGCCGACCGCGAGCGCAGCGAGCATGGCCCGGCCGCACGCCCGGCGAGACCGACCTGAGCACACGCCGCGGCGGAGCTTGCGCAGCCGCCCCTCTGCTCGCCCCGCCGGCGAAGCCGGCGCCCCCTCGGCCGCCCCGGAGGTCCGGAGGCTCGGGCCGATGCGCAGCGAGGCCCCGGGCCGAACGGGCCGACACCTGCGAGCGCAGCGAGCGGGGCGGACGACCCAGGCGAGCGCTGCCCCGACGCCCGCTGACGAAGGAGGCGGGCTTGGAGGGGCCTATGTGTCGAAGCCGAGGCGGAGGGGGACGTCGGCGGAGCCGTGGTGGTCGGGGCGGACGGCGAGGACCTGGTGGAGCTGGATCCAGTTGCGGTGGAAGCCCATCTGGCTGGCGGCGAGGTAGAGCTTCCAGACCCGCGCCCGGCGTAGGCCCACCTCCTCGACGGCGTCGTCCCAGTGGTCGAGGAGGTTGCGCGACCAATCGGCGAGGGTGAGCGCGTAGTGCTCGCGCAGGTTCTCCTCGTGCCGCACCTCGAAGCCCTGCTCCTCGGCCGCCGAAACGATCCTCCCCACCGGCACGAGCTCGCCGTCGGGGAAGATATAGCGGTTGATGAAGCCGTTCTTGTACTGCGTGCGCTGCTGGGTCTTGGTGCGCGTGATGCAGTGGTTGAGCAGCCGGCCGGTCGGGTTGAGCTTGGAGTGCAGGAACCCGAAGTACGCCGCGTAGTTCGCGTAGCCGATGTGCTCGGTGAGGCCGATCGAGGAGATCGCATCGAAGCCGTTCTCGGGCACGTCGCGGTAGTCGAGGTGGCGGATCTCGGCGACGTCGGAGAGGCCGTCGCGCAGGATCGCCTCCTGCCCCCACGCCGCCTGCTGCTCCGAGAGCGTCACGCCGATCGCCTTGACGCCGTAGTGCTTCGTCGCGTGCAGCACCATGCCGCCCCAACCGCAGCCGACGTCGAGCAGGCGGTCGCCGCGGGAGAGCCCGAGCTTGCGGCACACGAGGTCGAACTTCTCCTCCTGCGCCTCCTCGAGCGTCGCGTCCTGCTTGGGGTAGACGGCGCACGTGTACGCCATCGACGGCCCGAGGATCCAGCGGTAGAAGGTGTTGCTGACGTCGTAGTGGTGCGAGATCGCCTCGGCGTCGCGCCGCTTGGAGTGCGCCGACCCGCCGAGCCGCACCTCCTCCGGCGGCAGCGGCTGGCGCTTGAGCATGAACGGCGCGAGCGCCGTAGCGAGCCGGGCCTGCACGGCCAGCGGCGGCTTCGCGACGCCCGCCGCGGCCAGCCGGTCGAGGGCGGTGAACAGGTCGCCGTCCACCTCGAGCGCACCGGTGATGTACGCGCGTGCCAGGCCGAGCTGGCCCGGCGACTGCGCCAGGTACGACACGGCCGCGGGCGTGCGCACGTCGATGCGCACCTCCGAGCCCGGCGAGCCGTAGCGGCTGCCGTCGTACGCCGTGAACTCCACTCCCGTGTCCGGCCCCACCACCGACGAGATGATCTCGGCGATCTTCACGTTCGCTTCCCTTCCGCCCCCGGCGCGGACCCTCACCCGTGCCGGCACGTCCTGCTGCCGCGCTACCCGCGGCCCACCGTCTTCGTCCACATGTCCGGCAGCCGTCCTGCCGGGTCGTACGCCGCACGCAGCCGCTCGTAGTCCTGCCCGCCGTAGAGGCGGGCGAACTCCTCGCGCCCGTAGAACGCCGTGGAGTACAGCGACTTCTTGCCGCCGAGCCGGGTCACCTCGGCCTCGATGGCGCGGTTGACCCGGCCCTCGTCCGGGTCGACGCCGTCCGGCAGCGGCACGGTCGACCAGAAGCCGACGTTGACGTAGGTCGTCGACGGGTCGAGCGGGTAGAGCGGCCAGGTGGCGGCGGCGTCGCGCTGCCGCAGCGGGCAGACCC
Organism: Actinomycetota bacterium; assembly: GCA_020161245.1. Classification (GTDB taxonomy): domain Bacteria; phylum Actinomycetota; class Actinomycetes; order S36-B12; family CAIYMF01; genus Longivirga. The sequence continues at coordinate 10,339 of JAIUOK010000030.1, forward strand.
ACACCGGCTCGATGCCGACTTCGCGGTGGAAGAACTCGAGGAAGTCGGGCAGCGCCTCGACCGGCACTTCGATGTCCTGGACGACGGCCTCGCGGGCGGGCCGGCGGCGCACCTCGGCCAGCCGTGCGGAGAAGCGTGTCCGCCGGTCGAACGCGACGAGCTTCCAGTAGACGTCCGAGCGCAGCTTCGACTTGGGCCACAACCGGCGGACGAAGGGGCGCTGCGCGCCGAACGCGCGCGAGCACCAGAACCAGTCGGTGTCCCAGCGCCACAGGTAGTCCAGCGTCGTGAGCAGGTCGGTGGGCCGCTGCTGGATCGAGCGGTAGTAGATCCCCATCCCCGTGTAGTCGCTCGGGTCCTGCGTGCGGCGCTCGGTGTACGTCGCGAGGGTCAGGTACGACTCGTCGGCGGAGAACACGGTGCCGTCCACGTAGTCGACCCGCTGGCCGTCGTACGTGCCGGACGCGACGACCTCCGCGATCGTCTTCGCGAGCGAGGCGGCGTCGCCGGTCGGCACATGGCGCAGCGACAGGAACGGCGTCACGGGCTCGAGCTCGATCGTGAGGCGCAGGGCGTACCCCAGCGACCCGTAGGAGTTGGGGAAGCCGTAGAAGAGGTCGGCGTGCTCGTTGTCAGGACGCGCGGTCACGACGCGGCCGTCGCCGGTGAGGACGTCCATCTCGAGCACCGACTCGTGCGGGCAGCCGTTGCGCCACGACGCGCTCTCGATCCCCAGGCCGGTCACGGCGCCGCCGAGGGTGATCGTGCGCAGCTGCGGCACGCACAGCGGCACCAGCCCGTGGGGGAGTGTGGCCGCGACGAGGTCCTCGTACGTCGTCATGCCGAGGACGTCGGCGGTGCGGGCCTGCCCGTCGACGGAGATGACGCCGCTGAACGCCGACACGTCGAGGCCCGGCGTGGTCGTCGGCGTCCGGCCGCGGAACAGGTTCGACGTCCGCTTGGCCAGGCGCACGGGCGCGCCAGGCGGGATCGCGGCCATCTGCTCGACCAGGCGCGCCACGGCGGCGTCGTACGACGCGCGGGTGCGGACGGCCTGCTCGGTCACGGGCTGACGCTACCCAGCGTGGCTGCCGCGGGGGACCGGGATCCGGACGACGGGGGACAGGATCACCCGGGCCGGGCGAGCAGTCAGCCGACCGAGGGACCCGCCGCCCCGGTGGTGGGCGGCGGGTCCGGGATCGGGACGGGTCGAGGGGGGTCAGACGCGCTGCAGCAGGGTCAGCCCGGTGCCGGAGCCGACGCAGGTCTGCAGCACGAGGTCGGCGTTCACGCTCGGGAGCGAGCCGCCCTGGCGCGAGAGCCGCTTGTGGCCGGTGACCTTGTAGGTGCCGGCCGCCTTGCCGGAGGGCACGACGACGGTGGTGCCGGTGGGCACGAACGCCAGCCACTGGTACCCGCAGTAGTTGTGGGCGGCCAGCCACATCGGCTTGGTCCACCACAGCACCAGCTGGCACTTGTCGATGGCTGACTGCGAGCCTGGCGCGTAGACGTAGCGGCCGAGCGTGATGGTCTTGCCGGACGGGCGGCTCGACGCGGTGCGCGCGGGCTGGGCGGCGGCCGCCTTCGCCGCAGCGGCCTTCTTGGCGGCGGCCGCCTTCGCCGCAGCGGCCTTCTTGGCGGCGGCGACCTGGGCTGCCTTCGCTGCCGCGGCCTCGCGAGCTGCGTGCGCGGCGACGGCTGTCTGGGCCAGGGAGGCGGCGCGCGCCTTGGCCGGGGCGGAGTTCTCGGCGGCGGTGGGCGCGGGGGCGGCGACGATCTCGACGGCGGAGGCTCCGGCGATCGGGGCGGCCTCGGGCCCGTTGAACGCCAGCGCGGCGGTGCCCGCGCCTGCGACGGCGAACAGGGCGCTGGCCGTGGCGATGACCGCCGACCGGGTGAGGTGCCGTGTACGTGCCATGCAGTGTGGTTCGACCCGACGGCCCAGCGACTGAAAGACCGGCGTCCTTCGTTGCTCCATCCGGGGGAATCGGGAGCGTCACGACCGGGGTCCTCAGGACGGGGGCCCGGGCGTGCCGAGGAGGAGGCAGCGGCGGGAACCTCCCGGCTCCCGCGGGCGCGCCTGGCAGCGCGTACCGTGGCGCCTGTGCCGGCCCGACTCGCGTGTGCGGCCGTCGTGCTCGACGGCGGCCGCGGACGACGCATGGGCGGGATCGACAAGCCCGGGCTCGAGCTCGACGGCCGCACGCTGCGCGCCCGGGTGGTCGAGGCCGTCGCCGGCGCCGACACCGTGCTCCTCGTGGGCCCGCCGTCCGACGAGGACGCTGCTCTGGGCCGCGACGTCGTCCGGGTCCGCGAGGAGCCGCCGTTCGGCGGACCGCTGGCCGCCCTCGCCGCCGCGGTGCCGCACGTCGACCGCGACGTGATGCTCGTCCTCGCCGCCGACCTGGTGCACCCCGACGCGCTGCCCGCGGCACTGCTGGCCGCCCTTGATGCCGCTCCTCAGGCCGAGGCCGCCGTCGCGGTCGACGACGCCGGCCAGCGGCAGTGGCTCGCGGCGGCCTACCGGACGTCGGCGGTGCGGCGTGCGCTCGCCTCCCTCGACGGCATCGACGGGATCGAGGGCCACCGCTTCGGCGACCTCGTCGACCTGCTCTTGCCCGTGGACGTGCCGCGAGCCGACGCCCGCGACATCGACACACCCGACGATCTGGCCCGGGCCCGCGGTGCGGGCGACACACCTCTCTAAGGAGTCACCGTGCTCGACCAGTGGATCCGCGAGCTGGCCGAGGCGCTCGGCATCGAGCTGGACCTCGACAACGACCTCGTGCTCGACCTCGCCGGCGACGCCGCACGCGCCGTCATGCGCCCAGCCGCGCCCCTGACCACGTTCCTCGTCGGCTATGCCGCGGCGCTGCAGGGCGGCGGCGAGGAGGCCGTGCAGCGCGCAGCCGCCACGGCCTCCGACCTGGCCGCGCGGTGGGCGCAGCGCGCCGAGGCCACGAGCAGCGACGAGGACGACGACGAGCCGGTCGTCGACGACGACGCCGCTGCCGAGGTCTGATCCGGCGCGGTCCGACGCCGCCGGACCTACACTCCGAGGACGCGCCGCCCGCGGCGCCGACCACACGGAGGCACCCGTGGCCGAGCACGATGACGACGTCCCCGCGCGCCGCGGCCCCACCGCTCGCGTGCGCGTGCTGCGTGTCGCAGGCGACTCCGCGGGATCCCGTGCCGACCACGTCGTGGTCGAGGAGCCGCTGCAGGTCCATGTCCGCCACAGCGGCACCGTCTCGCTGCTCGGCTCGACCATGCGTACGCCCGGCCACGACCACGAGCTCGCCGTCGGGCTGGCTGTGGCCGAGGGCGTGGTGCGCAGCCGCGACGACGTCCTCGAGGTGCGGCACTGCGCGGGCGACCTGCGCTACTCGGAGTCCGACGTCCTGGTCGCGCTCGCGCCGCACGTCGAGGTCGACCCCTCGGTGCTCGGCCGCGTTGCGCACCCGTCGAGCGCCTGCGGCATGTGCGGGCGCGACCACATCGACGCGCTGCTCGACCAGGTGCCCCCGGTGCGCGCCGACGTCGTCGTCGCTGCCGAGGTGCTCGCCGGGCTGCCCGACGCGATGTCGGCGCAGCAGGCCGTGTTCAAGCGCACCGGAGGACTGCACGCCGTCGCGCTCGCCACGGCGGGCGGCCGGCTGCTGGCGGTGCGCGAGGACGTCGGCCGTCACAACGCCGTCGACAAGGCCGTGGGCGTCGCGCTGCTCGACGGGCTGCGGCCCGATGTGCTCGTCGTCAGCGGCCGCGTCGGGTTCGAGATCGTGCAGAAGGCCGCGATGGCGGGGATCCCGGTGCTGGCCGCGGTGTCGGCACCGACGTCGCTCGCCGTCGACTCGGCGCGTGCAGCCGGAATCACGCTCGCAGCGTTCGTGCGCGGAGGGCGGATGACGGTCTACGCCGGCGAGGACCGCATCCGCACCGACGAGCGCCCGGCGCTCTAGGCCCCGAGCTCCCGCAGCCTGCGGCCGACCTCGCGCATCGCCCCGAGCACGTCGTCGCGCGCGGGGTCGCCCGGCCCCTGCGGCGTCCACGAGGCGAGGACGGCGTAGGCCACGACGCGGCGTCCGGCACCGACGATGCCGACGTCGGCGCGCACCCCGGCGTCGGTGCCGGTCTTGTTGATGACCCGCAGCCCGCGGTCGCCGTCGACGTGGGCGAGCGGGTCGAGCCCGAGGCCCGCGGCGACCATCGACAGGTCGACGCCCGTCGACAGCCACTGCCGCAGCAGGGCCCACTCGGGTGCGTCATCGGCCGCGAGCATGCCGGCGAGGCGCACGAGGTCGAGCGCGCTGCCCTGCGAGAGGTGCGGCGGGTCGTCGGGGGTGCGGACGTCGCGCACGCGGTCGAGCAGCCGCACCGTCGGGACTCCGAGCCGCCCCGGCACCTCCGCGACGGCGTCGAGCCCGATGTGGCGCAGGAGCACGTTGGCCGCAAGGTTGTCCGACACCGACGCGACCAGGAGCGCGAGGTCCTCGGCGGGGAGCGCGGAGAGGCGCAGGTGCTGCCACAGGCCCGAGTCGGCGACCGCGTCGTCGTCGGTGCGCGCGAGGCGGGCCTCGGGGTCGAGCCGTCCGTCGACCATCCGTGCCGCGGCCTCGTGGAGCAGCAGCAGCTTGCCGATGCTCGCCGTCGGCAGCACGACGTCGGGATGGCGCACGGCCAGCAGCCGGCCGGTGGCGGCGTCGGCGACGGCCGCCGACCATGCGACCCCGTCGACTCCGTCCAAGGGTGCGAGCACGTCGTCGTCCACGGCGCGAGCCTGCCACGGCGCGCCTGTCGTGGAGGTCACGGCCGGGCTCGGGCATCCGCGAGCCAGGTGGACGGTGCGCCCGTAGGCTCGGATCGGCGGACGACCCCAGCGCCGCCGGGTGGGTGGTTGTCATGAGCGCGCGCCGGCCGGTCGGCCCGGTCGACACCATCTGGCTGCGGATGGACCGGCCCACCAACCTCATGGTGATCGACAGCGTCATGTGGCTCGACGCCCCGCTCGACATGGAGCGGCTGCGGTCGGTGCTGCACCGCCGTCTCGTCGACCGGTTCCCCGTGTTCCACCAGCGCATCGCCGAGGGCACGCCGTCCTGGCTGCCGCCGCAGTGGGAGGACGACCCCGACTTCGACCTCGACCACCACCTGACCGAGACTCGGCTGGCCGACGGGGCGGGCGAGGCCGAGCTGTCGGCCTTCGTCGAGTCGCGGATGCGCACCCCGCTCGACCGCGCGCACCCGCTGTGGGAGATCGCCGTCGTCCAGGGCTACGCCGGCGGCGCCGCCGTGGTGTCGCGCTTCCACCACGCCATCGCCGACGGCATCGCGCTCGCGCAGGTTCTCCTCTCCCTCACCGACGAGGACGAGACCGGCGACCTCGTCGAGGACTTCGTCGAGATCCCGCGCACGAGCGGCTGGACGCTGTCGGTGCCGGTCGATGCGGCCAAGGGCCTGGTGTCGACCGCGACCCGCTTCGCCCGGCCGTCGCTGCTCCAGGACGCCGCGACGCTCGCGTCGCAGACGCTGCACATCGCCGACAAGCTGCTGCTCGGCAGCAACCCTCCCGGGCCGTTGCTGGGCAGGCCGGGCATCGAGAAGCGCGCGGTGTGGTCGCGTCCGCACCCCCTCTCGCAGATCAAGCGCATCGGCCGCGAGGCCGGCGCGACGGTCAACGACGTCCTCGTGTCCGCGGTCGCTGGTGCGCTGTCGTCGTACGTCGTCGACGAGGGGGGCGAGCCGGAGGACCTCGTCACGATGGTGCCGGTGAACCTGCGTCCGCTCGACAAGCCGCTGCCGCGCGAGCTCGGCAACAAGTTCGCCCTGGCCATGCTGCCGCTGCCGCTCTCGGCGGGCGACGCCAAGGCCCGGCTGGCGGCGAGCAAGCACCGGATGGACTCCATCAAGGCATCACCCGAGGCGCTCATCACCTTCGGCCTCATCAACGCGATCGGCATGACCCACTCGCGCATCGAGGACCTGCTGGTCGACTTCTTCTCGGCCAAGGCCATCGGTGTCACCACCAACGTCATGGGGCCGATGACGGGCCGCTACCTCGCCGGCAGCCGGATCCACGGGATCCTCGGCTGGGTGCCGGGGTCGGGCAACCAGACGGTCGGCGTCTGCATCTTCAGCTACGACAGCACCGTCCGAGTCGGCTTCAAGGTCGACGCCACCGTCGTGCCCCAGGCCGAGCGCCTGGTCGACGCCTTCGACCAGGAGCTCGACGACCTCGCGCGCATCGCATCACGCACTGCCTAGGAGGCGCAGCCATGCCCACCGACGAGGCGACCCGGACCGTCCATGTCGACGCCGCTCCCGAGCAGGTCCTCGCCACCATCCGCGCGGTCGAGCACCAGTCCGAGTGGGTGCCCGAGATCCGCACGTCCGAGGTGCTCGAGCGCGACGACGCCAGGCTGCCGGCGCTCGCCCGCTTCACGGCGTCGACGCCGGTGGGCACCGACGAGTACACGCTGGCGTACCGGCACCGCGAGGACGGCATGGCGTGGTCGCTCGCCAAGGGCAAGCTGCAGACCGGGCAGGACGCCGACTACGCGATCGTCGCCTCCGGCGAAGGCAGCGACGTCACGTTCTCACTGCGCATCAGCCACAACCTGCCGCTTCCCGGCTTCCTGCGGCGCAAGGTGATCGGCGACCTTGTGAAGAGCACCACCGACGGGCTGACCAGGCGGCTCGCCGGCTGACGCCGCGGGCGCCCGGCCGCGCAGCTGCTGCTCGAGGTCGGCCAGGGTCCGCTGCACGTCTGCCAGGCGTGTCAGCAGCTCGGCGTCGTCGCGGCGCTCGCGCTCCACCTCCTCCTCGCGGGCCTTCTCCATCGACGAGATCACGATGCCGATGAGCAGGTTGAAGACGAGGAACGCGGCGACCACCACGTAGCTGAGGAAGAACGGCACTGCCAGCGGGCTGACCGGCTCGGCCTCGGCCAGGTAGGTGGGGAAGTTCTCGAGCGTGAGCAGCACGAACAGCGTGAGCATCGCCCGCCCGATCGTGCCCCACGTGTCGGGCAGCGCCGCGCCGAACAGCGCCCAGCCGACCATGCCGTAGACGAAGAGCAGCAGGACGGTGAGCACCACCATGCTGAAGACCGACGGGATGCTCTTGATGACGGTGAGCATCAGCATCCGCGCGTCCGGGAGGAACCGCACCAGCCGGACGACCCGGGCCAGCCGCAGCAGGCGCAGAAGGGTCGCCTGCTCGCGGATCCCGGGGATCAGCGCAGCGCCCACGACGACGAGGTCGAAGACGTTCCAGCCGTCGCGGAAGAAGTCGCGCGGCCGGCGCCCGTACGACGCGATACGCAGCCCGAGCTCGACGACGAAGACGCAGTAGAAGAGCAGGTCGAGGGCAATGAGGACGCCGCCGTAGCGCGCCATCACCTCGGGGTAGGTCTCGAGGCCGAGGACAACGGCGTTGGCGACGATGACGGCGGCGATCGCGGCGTTGAACCGCGACGAGTCGACGAGCCGGGCGAGACGAGAGTCCCGCCCGGCCCGTCGTCCTCCGCTGCGACGGGGAGGGTTCACGCGGACGAGCGCTCAGGTTCGTGGCTGGCCTTCTCGTCCCCGGCCGCGTCGCGCGGCTGGTGGCCGTCGGACGACGGGCTCCCGGACCCGTCGTCCGACGGCTCCGCCGGGGCCGCAGGGGGTCGGCCGTCGGCGGGGCTGGTGGTGCCGCGCGCGTGGGCGTGCTCGTCGGCGTGGTGACCGACGTCCAGCGGGCGGCGTCCCTGCCCGCGCGTCGCGCGCAGGCTCAGGGCGATGGAGGCGGTGATGATGGTGGTGACCACCAGGAGCGACACCGTGGTCGGGATCTTCACGATGTCGACGACGAGGAACATCTTGATACCGACCCAGACCAGCACCAGCGCCAGGCCCACCTTGAGGTAGATGAAGCGGTGGATCAGGTCGGCGAGCAGGAAGTACATGGCGCGCAGGCCGAGGATCGCGAAGGCGTTGGCCGCGAAGACGAGGAACGGCTCGCTGGTCACCGCGAAGATCGCGGGGATCGAGTCGATGGCGAACACGATGTCGGTGAGCTCGATCATCACGAGCACCAGCAGGAGCGGCGTCGCCACGAGCTTGCCGGCCTTGCGCACCAGCAGCTTCTGGCCGTGGTACTCGTCGGTCGACGGGACCTTGCGGTACCACCACGCGACGATCTTCGACTTCGACGGGTCGGGGTGGCTGTTGCGCGTCTTCCACATCTTCCAGCCGGTCCAGATCAGGAAGACCGCGAAGATGTAGAGCACGAACGAGAACGAGGCGATCAGCGCCGAGCCGGCCGCGATGAAGATCGCGCGGAAGACGAGCGCGCCGAGCACGCCGAGGAACAGCACGCGGTGCTGGTACTGCCGCGGCACCGCGAAGAAACTGAAGATGATCGCCCAGACGAAGACGTTGTCGACGGCGAGCGACTTCTCGATGACGTAGCCGGCGAAGTACTGCTGGCCGAACTCGGCGCCGTACACCGCCCAGATCACGCCACCGGCGATGACGCCGATGGTCACCCAGATGCCGCTCCAGATCGCGGCTTCCTTGACCTTGATCTCGTGGGCATCGCGGTGCAGGAACAGGTCGACGGCGAGCATCACGAGGATCGCGCCGACGACGGCGACCCACGCGAGCAGGGACACATCCATGGGGTCTCCCCAGGTCGAACGGCACACCGGAAGACGTGCCGTGCTGGCCTGGTCTCCTCCACCTTCCGGCTGGGACCGGCGGGCGGCGCCCCGGGCGGCTCACGGGCCGCCGTACTGACGAGGTCGCTCTTGCTGGAGTACTCCCCGCACGAAACATAAAGCACGAATCCAACTTCGTGCAAATCCTCGGCGACAGCCGAACCTTCAACCAGGCCCCTGGTTTGCAGGTGAAGGTGCCCCTGCTTGCGATAGAAGCAAGGAATCAGCCCCAGGCGATCCCCAAGCAGGGGTGATCGAGGTGGGCTGTCCACAGCCCGGCCCCGGTGGCGATGCCCACCGTCTCCACCGAGGTGTAGCGCGAGGCGGCCGAGCCGGCATGGACACAGCGGTCCAGGAGAGTCTCGCCGGCCGGTGCCGCCACTACCTCGTGACTCCGACGGGGAGGGTCAGCAACGCCTCTCGCCTGGGGAGACGAAGCGCAGCGAGACCCGTCCTGTGGACTGCCTGGGGCGGAAATCTTGCTTCTATCGCAAGCGGGGGCACCTTCACCCGTCACGGCGGAGGGTCAGTCGTCGAGGCCTCGTGCGAGGAGGGCGTCGCCGAGGGCAGTGGCCTGGCGGAGGGAGCGGACGACGAGGGCCACGCCGTAGGCCTGGGGGGCGAACCGCACGCCCCGGGCGCGCTGCGCGTCGCGGACGTCCTGGGCGATGCCGACGACCACCGGCACCGACCGCATCGCGAGCGCGATCATCAGCCCGACGCGCTCGGGATCGACGCCGACGACGCGCAGCGGGCGGCAGGCGGCGACGACGGCGTCGGCCATCGCCGTCGTGCGGGTCGTGAGGGTGACGAGCGCCGCGGCCAGCACGAGCACCACGATCGTGCCGACGACGGTCAGCGCCATCTGCCATCCCGACGTCCAGACCTGCACGCCGGCGATGACGACGAGGAACCACAGCAGCGGGCGCACCTGGCGCGCCACCAGCGACGGGCCGATGCCCGCCACCGCGTAGCCGACGAGCACCAGGGCCAGCACGGCACCGACCTGCCAGGCCGACTGCAGCCAGATGGTGACGATGCTCAGCGCCAGCAGGCCGAGCAGCTTCGCGCCGGCCGGCAGCCGGTGCAGCAGCGACGTGCCGGGCACGAACAGCGAGAGGTCGGTCATGCCATGAGCCGGCGGTAGTGATCGACGGCACCGGCGGGAGCGTCGTCGTGCACGAGCCGGCCCTCGTCGAAGACGAGCACCCGGTCGAAGCCGGCGAGCAGGTCGAGCTGGTGGGTGACGAGCAGCACCTGCTGCGGCAGCGAGGCGACGACGTCGCCGATCCGGCGCGCGTTGCGCAGGTCGAGCAGCGTGGTGGGCTCGTCGAGCACGAGGACGTCGGGCTCGGTGATGAGCACCGAGCACAGCGCTAGCAGCTGCTTCTCGCCTCCCGACAGCGTGTGGGCGGGGCTGTCGGCCAGTGCGGACAGGCCGAAGCGGGCGAGTGCGTCGTCGACCACGGGGTCGGCCGCCGCACCGCGCAAGCCCTTGCGCCGCAGCCCGAAGGCGACGTCCTCCCGCACCGTGGGCATGACGATCTGCGAGTCGGGATCGGTGAAGCAGAAGCCGACCTTCTGCCGCACCGCTCTGCCCTCGCGCACGGTGTCGAGCCCGTCGACGGTCACCGTGCCGCGCGTCGGCTCGACCAGCCCGTTGAGCAGCCGCGCGAACGTCGACTTGCCCGAGCCGTTCGACCCGACGACGCCGATGCGGTGCTCCGACAGCGTCACCTCGACGCCGTCGAGCACCGTCCGCCGCGCCGCGCCCGCGCCATAGACCTGCGAGACGCCGGATACCTCGATCACGGGCACCGCTCGACCACCAGGGCGACGCCCTGACCCCCTCCGGCGGCGATGGCGGCCAGCCCGTACCGACCGGCGCCCTCGCGTACGAGCTGCGAGAACAGTCGCACGACGAGCACAGCGCCCGACGCGCCCCACGGATGACCCAGCGCGAGCGCCCCGCCCTGCGGGCAGACCCGCTCGGGATCGAGGCCGAGCTCGTCGCAGCAGGCGAGCACCTGGCCGGCGAACGCCTCGTTGATCTCGACGACGTCGACGTCGGGCAGCCGCAGACCGGCGCGCTCCAGCGCGAGCCGCACCGCGGGCACCAGCCCGATCCCCGGGCGCCGCGGATCGACGCCGGCGGTGGCCGACGAGAGCACACGCAGGCCCGTGACCCCCAGGTCCGCGTATGTGGCCGAGTCGACCAGGGCGACGGCCGCCGCCCCGTCGCTGATGCCGCAGGAGTTGCCCGCGGTGGCGGTCCCGCCCTCGCGGAACGCCGGCCGCAGCCGCGCGAGGCGCTCGACGGTCAGCGCCCGCGGCCGGTCGTCGCGGACGGCTCCCGCCACCTCCACAACCTCGGCGTCGAAGGCACCAGCCCGGACGGCCTCGAGCGCACGCGCATGCGAGCGGGCGGCGTACTCGTCCTGCCGCTCGCGCGTGATCCCGCGCTCCTCGGCCAGCAGGTCGTTGGCCAGCCCCATGTCGGGGTCGAGGTCGGCGGTCGGCGCGAACGGTGCGCGCTCGTAGCGCACGGGCTGCGCGGACGCAGGCGAGGGCGGCCACGAGCGCCACGGCGCGGTCGACGCCGACTCCACCCCGCCGGCGACGACGGCCCCGCGCTCGGACCGCAGCGCCGAGGCCGCGACCGCGATCGCGGCCAGGCCGCTCGCGCACTGCCGGTCCACGGTCAGCGCCGGCACCGAGAACGGCAGCCCGGCGGTCAGCGCAGCGACCCGCGCGACGTCGCCGCCCGGGCCCATGCAGTTGCCGAGCACGACCTCCGACACCGTCGGCCCCAGCCGCGCCAGGTCCGACGACGCCGCGGCGACGACCCCGCCCCCGAGCCGGGCGGCGTCGACACCGGCCAGCGACTGCCCCGCGGTGCCGATCGGTGTGCGGCGTGCAGCGACGATCACCGGCGCGCTCACGGGAGGAGCACCTCCGCCGATCCCGCCGCCACGGCTGCGGCGACGGCGGCGCGGTCGACCTTGCCGGCGGCGGTCAGCGGAAGCGGCGAGAGCCGGTAGAACAGCCGCGGCCGGGCCGTCGGCTCGAGCGCCGTGCGCGACAGCGAGCGCAGCGCCGCGGCGTCCTCCTCGCGCTCCACCACGAGCGCCACCACCGCGCCGAGGCCGGCGTGCGGGGCGCCCACCACCACGGCCGGGCCGGACGCCGCGGGGAGTAGGGAGCCCTCGACGTCCGCGACATGCACGGTGGCGCCGCCCGTCACGACGACGTCGTCGCGCCCCTCGACGACGAGCACGCCGTCGTCGAGCAGCCGGCCGCGGTCGCCGACCGTCGCGAAACCGTCGTCGTCGACGGCGAACGGGCCCGAGCCCGCCGCGTAGCCGTCGGCGACGTACGGGGAGCGCACGTGGACGACGCCGTCGCGCACCGCGACCTCGGCGCCCGGGAACGGCCGCAGCGACAGCTCGTCGGCGCCCCACGCGACGAACGAGAGCTCGGCAGCGCCGTAGTAGTGGTGCACGGTGATACCGGCGGCGGCCGCCTCGGCGGCAAGGGCACGGGAGAGCCGGTCGCCGGCCACGATCGCAGCGGTGCCCGGGCTCGCGGAGCCGAGCGAGGCTGCCAGCACCGATGGCGTCACCACCCAGTGCGTGGCCGCCTCCGGCGACTCCGCCACCGGGCAGCCCAGGGCGGCGGCATGCACCCGCGTGAAGAGGTTCATCGTCCCGCTCAGGGGGCCCGGCACCCACAGCCGCGACGACCGCGAGATGCCGGCCAGGCGCGAGACGTGGCCGAACGAGGTCGTCCACGACGACGTCGTGCGCACCACCGCACGGGGGGTGCCGGACGTGCCCGAGGTGCGCAGCACGACACGGGCCCCGGCGAGGTGGGCGTCGAGGAAGGCGCCGACCGGGTCGTCGGACGCCAGCAGGTCGACGTCAGGCAGCGACGGGCTCGGCGTCATCGACCGGCTCGTGCACGGGCAGGAGGTCCGGCATCGCCGCGTGGACGCCGCGGGCGACGAGCGCCGCCACGACCATCTTCACGGCGTCGCCGGGCAGGTAGATGGCGAGCGCCGCGAAGGCGGCGCTGAAGCCGAGCTTGCCGAAGACCATGAGGCCGGCGACGCCGCCCAGGTACATGAGCACCATGCCGCCGAGGACGTTGATCGGGATGCCCCAGCGCAGCTTGTACGGGGCGCCCATGCGGTAGGTCAGCCAGCCGACGAGCAGGGCCACGAACGGCCAGACGTAGAGGAAGCCGGCACTGGGGCTGGCGAACCACGACAGCCCGCCGCGGCCGCCCGCGAGCAGCGGGAGCCCGAGCGCCACCAGGCCGAGGAAGAGCACGACCGACAGGAACCCGCGCCGGCCCCCGAGCACCGCGCCGGCGAGCACGACGCCCATCGACTGCAGCGTGATCGGGACGGCGAACCCCGGGACCTGCAGGCCCGGGACGAGGCCGAGAGCCGCGATGACGCCGACGAAGACGGCGACGAGCGCGAGGTCTCGCGCGGGACGTCGGGACGGACGGACGGCGTCGGTGGTCGGTGCGGTCGGCACGGTCGGATCCCCAGTCGTGGTGCGGGACGTCGAGCAGGCCGCCGTCCCGGGCGCTCCGGCGCGGACGACGTCGGCCGCGCGGTACGCCTGCAGCCTAGGCCGATGCCGTCCCGTCCCGTGAGCCGACGCCGAGGCAGTCCCCGACCGCCCGGCGCTTGTCCCCAGTACCTGGGTTTGGAGGCGCCTGAGGAGGGGTAGGGGAGCCGCGCCGCAGGGTGCCTGGACCCGCGGCCGTTGCAGCACGCGCAGCGGATCGAGCATGGGAGCAGGAGGTCGCGTGACTGGCGCCCCGCCGGAGGTGCGCGTCGACGTCGTCTCCCCCGACTCCCCCTTCTCCGTGCGCGGATCCGTCGTCGGCGACGTCCTGCACCTCGCGGTGGCCGGTGAGGCCGACTTCGCCAACACCAGCCCTGCGCGCACGGCGTCGATCGGCGACGTGTTCCTCGCCAGCGGCGCCACGTCGATCACCCTGGACCTGTCCGGCGTCGCCTTCCTCGACTCAGGCGGCCTGTCGTGGCTGGTCCGGCTGCGGGCGCTGGCCTCGTCGAAGGGCGGCAGCGTCCGCGTGACCGCGTCGTCGGCCCGGGTCGAGCGCGTGCTGCGCATCAGCGGGGTGGCCCCGCTCTTCTCCGGCTGAAGATCCTGCCCCTCCGATGAGGCTGAGCGGGCGCCTCCCCGGGGTGACCGGTCACGCCGGTCGCTAGTCGTGGGAACGGCTCAGATGCCTTCGTGCCAGACCGATCTGGGCCGCACTGGGCGTGGTGCGACCGCGCCCGGCGCGTCGTGGCGAGGGGCCACGGACGGGTCCGCACGGAGGCGAGGTCCTATGGCGCTCATGCTCGGTGACGAGTCGTTGCGAGCTCTGGCCGACGACATGTGGGGCACGCTGCTGCCGTACGCGCCGGAGCCGGCCGACGACGTCGCCTTCCCGTACCTGACCATCGCCAGCCACATCGAGCTGATCGGCGCCTGGCACGGCTGCTGCCAGGTCGAGACCAGCGTCGACGGCGCCGCCGCCATCGCCGGGGCGATGCTCGACCTGCCCTTCGCCGACGTGTCGCTCGCCGACCTCCAGGACGCCCTCGGCGAGGTCGTCAACATCCTCGGCGGCTCGGTGAAGTCGTGCGTCGACGGGCACACGGCACTGTCGCTTCCGGTCATCGGCCAGCCCGAGCGCCGGATCCGCTCGGTCGACGCGATGGTCCGCGTCTGCTCGACGTGGCAGGGCCACCCGATCGTCGTCACGCTCGAGGACGGGCGCGGCGCACCGATCCACGACAGCCCGCTGCCCGGCTCCGCGCGCGCCGCCTGACCGGCCCTCACCTGAGGCTGCTGCTGGCCCCTGCGGCACCCCGCCCGGCATGATCGGGGCGGGGCGTCGGACGGCGCCGTGCGCCGAGGAGGGGAGGACGCCGTGGAGCTGCGCATCCCGCGGCTGTCGCAGGCCCGCCGGGCCGGGCTCCTCGCCGCCGTGTCGGTGTACCCGATCTCCCGCCTCGCCGGGACGCTGCGGCGGCCCGCCCTCGACCAGGCGGTCGTCTCCGGCGTCACCATGACGGTGGCGTACTACGCCGCCAGCACCTCGACGTCGGTGGCACGGCGGGTGGCGCAGTCCGAGCAGCACCCCGCCCGCGCGGGCCTCGGCGCGGCAGCGCTCGCCGCCGCCGGAGCGGTGGTCGCTGCCGGCGTCGCCCGGCACATGCGCCACCGCGCGACCGAGCTCGCTCGCGAGGGCAGCCGCCTCGACGTGGCGCCTGCCGCCGTGGGCTCCGGCGCCGAGATCGCCGTCGTCGGGCTCGGTGCCAGCTCGCTCGTCGCCCTCGCCGAGGGGCTGACCGCCAAGCTGCCCGAGGGGCTCAAGCCCGAGCACCCGCGCTCGGTCACGATCGGGATCACCGTCGCCGCGGCCGCGCTCGCCACCGCAGCGCGCGACAACCGCGTCGCGGCGTACCTGACCATCGACCCCGACGACCCCGACGACGCCGCGCACTTCCTGCCCTACGAGAAGCTGCCCGTGGCGCTCGGCCGCTCGGTGGCCGTCGCGGGAGTCGCGATCGGCGTCCTGCTCGCCGAGAACAAGGGCGCCCTCGCCATCGCCCGGGGGGTGTCGCGGTCGGACGACCCGGGCTGGCTGGCGCGGGCCACAGGGCATGCGGCCATCGGCACCGGCGTCGCGTTCGCCGCCCTCGGCGGGTTCGCCTTCTACTCGTCCCGGGTCGCGGTGCAGGAGCGCATCCTCGAGTCGGCCTACGCCGCCGTACCGTCCCGCACAGGCGTCAGCGGAGGGCTCGGCTCGCACTACGAGTTCGGCGACCTCGGCCGCGAGGGCCGTCGCTTCGTCTCGCAGGCCTACACCGCCGACGAGATCACCGGCGTCACCGGCTTGCCTGCGGTCGACCCCGTGCGGGCCTTCCTCCCGCTGCACGGGCTCACCGGCGATCCCGTGGCCGACGCCGACCAGCTCGTCGACGAGCTCGAGTCGCTCGGCGCCTTCGACAAGTCGGTGATCGTCCTCGCCGCGCCGACCGGCGACGGCTACGTGTCGTACGTGTTCGCCGAGTCCGTCGAGCTGCTCACAGGCGGCGACTGCGCGATCGCCGTCGTCCCGTACGCCGAGGTGCCCTCGGCCGTCGCGCTCCCGCGCCGCAAGCGCGCCGGTGTCGCTCACCGGTTCTACGCCCGAGCCGTCGCCGAGCGCGCCGTCATCCGCAACCCCTCGGCACGGTTGTTCGTCTTCGGCGAGTCGCTCGGGTCGATCGTGGGGCTCGACGCCTACGGCCCCGACGTCGTCAAGGAGATGACGTCGGTCGGCTACTCCGGCGGGCTGTTCCTCGGCGTCCCGATCCTGTCCACGACCGATCGCGCCATCCGGCCGCGCGACCCGCAGCACCTCGAGTCGCACGGCGTGCAGTACTGCTCCACCCGCGAGCAGGCGCTGGCTGCGCGGCCCGGTTTCGTCGTCGTCACGCACCTCACCGATCCCACCGCCGTCGGCGACGCCTCCACCCTCGTGCGCCACAGCGTCGACTGGTTCAAGCGGCCCTTCGGCGCCCACGTGCCGGTGGTGTCCTTCCTGGCCAACCTCGCCGACGTGAAGAACGCGATGAACCTGCGGCCCGGCAACTTCGAGCCCTCGCCCGGCCACGACTACCGCTACGAGACCGCGGCCGCCGTCTCGCGCGCGTTCGACCTGCCCTTCGACCTCGAGGACGACGTCGAGAAGGCCCTGCGCGACCGGGAGCTCGCCTGGTCGGTGCGCCGCCTGCTGTCGCGCCAGATCGGCGATGCCCGCGAGGCCGTGAACTCCCGCCTGCAGGGCTGGGGCATCGACCCGTCGTCGCTGGCGACCCGCTTCGCCACCAAGGACGGCGAGGTGCCGGCGTGGCTGCAGGGCTTCGTCCCCGAGACCCAGGTCCACTCCTGACCCGGCCCCCCGCTGAGACTGATCGTCTGGGGGTTTCCGGAGCTGCTTGACCCCCACAGGACCAGCCTCAGCAGCGAGCTGCGCGGCTAGATTCGCCGGGTGCTGAGGCTCCCCGACAGCTGGGTGTGGGATTGCTGGTTCGCCCACGACGGCGACCGCCACCACGTCTTCTACCTCCGCGCCTCGCGGGGCCTCGGGGACCCCGAGCGGCGCCACCGCTACCCCTTCGTCGGGCACGCGGTCAGCGACGACCTCGTGTCGTGGGAGGTGCTCCCCGACGCGCTCGCGGTGTCCGACGAGCCGGCGTGGGACGACCGGACGACGTGGACGGGCAGCGTGGTCCGGCGCGACGACGGCGGCTGGCGGATGTTCTACACCGGCACCACCCGGGCCGACGGCGGCGACATGCAGCGCATCGGGTGGGCCGATTCCGACGACCTCGTGACGTGGGTGAAGGGTCCGGCGTCGTCGGTGCTCGAGGCCGACGCGCGCTTCTACGAGAAGCTCGACCGCGACGCGTGGTTCGACGAGGCGTGGCGCGACCCGTGGGTTTTCCGCGCCGACGACGGGCGCTGGCACATGTATGTGACCGCGCGCTCGGGCGACGGCGACGCGCTCGGCCGCGGCGTCGTCGGGCACTGCGTGTCCGACGATCTCGACGGGTGGGACATCCTCCCGCCGCTGACCTCGCCCGAGCAGGGTTTCGGGCAGACCGAGGTGACGCAGGTCGAGGTGGTCGACGGCGTCCCGACGCTGGTCTTCTGCTGCCTCGCCCCGCAGATGTCGGCCGACGCAGTGGTGCGGCACGGCGACGGCGGCATGTTCAGCGTGACCGGCCCGTCGGTGCTCGGCCCGTTCGACCTGCGCGATGCGCGGCGCTTCCCACACCCCTCGCTCTACGCCGCGCGGCTCGTGCAGCACGCGGGCGTGTGGCACCTCGTCGGCTTCCGCGGCGACGAGGACGGCGTCTTCGTCGGCGAGCTCGTCGACCCGATACCCGTCACCAGCCGCCCAGCTCTCGGCCTCGTCCCCCGCTGACCCCCCTGCTCGCGGACGTCTGCGGGTCAGCGGCGGTCGCGGGGGAGGCCGACGGCGAGAACGCGTCCGTGCGGCTTCGCGCGCGTCACCGACGGGTCGACGTCGTGCCACCCGACCGCGACGGCCGGCGTCAGACCGTGCACGGGGTCGACGTCGTGGCGCTCGAGCAGCGCGGCGAGCTCGTCGCAGGCCTCGGCCACGGTGGCCTGGCGGTGCTCGTAGAGGAACGCGACCGTCTCGCGGTCGTCGTCGGTGTGGAACCGCATGTCGACGTCGGGCACGAGGTCGAGCGGCATGAGCCGGCGCACCAGGCCGAGCGCGTTCTCGAGGTGGGCGAGGGCGTGGCGGTCGACGGCGAGGTGCAGCACGGGCAGGCCGCGCTCGTTGCGGTCGAGCGACGCCCACGGGCGGTGCTGGCCGTTCTCGACGAGCGGAGCGGTGGTGACGGCGACCACCGGGGCCGACAGGTCCGAGCCGTCGCCCGGCTCCACGTGGCGCACGTGCAGCGGGTTGGAGCGGACGCAGACCGGCAGCCAGCCGCCGGTCCCGCCCACGAGCAGGTCGACGTCCCAGTCGCCCGGCACGTCGCCGCCCAGCGCTCGCCGGATGCCGACCGCCGCCGACGAGCCGTCGGACGCCGTCTCGCCGAGCTGTCCGCGGACGCCGTCGACCACGACGGCCTGGGCGGCGCCGGGGGACAGCGAGACGCGGGGGAGCACCGTGGCGGCCATGAGCCGGTCGAGCAGGGCGGCGTCGCCGTCCTCGATGTCGCGCTGCAGGGTCCACAGCAGCGGGTCGACACCCACCTGCACGCGGTGAGACGCCGCGGCCACCTCGGTGAGGGTGAGCCCGAGGCCGGCGTCCGGCGGGGTCCACCCGGGGCTGTCCTGCGCGGCCTCCTCGGCGAGGGTGCGCAGCACGGCCCACAGCGGCTGCCACCACGACGTGTGCCGGAAGACCAGCTCGCCGGGCGCGCGCAGCTGCTCGCGCGTGACGGCGAGCGGCTCCGGCCGGTAGACGGCGACGGATCCCCCGAGGACGACGGGTCCGGTGCTGGTGCGCACGCTCATGGCGACCTCCTGCGATCGGGCTCGTCACGATCGTCTCGGAGCCGGGCCCGCGCCGGAGGACAACCAGGGATAAGTGGTGAGCGCCATAGCAATACGGGCCCAGCCGCCACTGGTCACTCTGCGGAGAGCACCCGCGCTGCCGCTGGGCGCTCGGCCGCGTCGTGCCGATCCCGGCTGGGCAGATGTCCCAGCCGATCCGTCGATCAGTCCCAGAAGGTCTCGACGACGGCGTCGACGTCGTCGGCGGGGCGGAGGTGCTCGGTGGCGACGTCCTCGTGCTGGGGGGACACGTGCGCGTAGATGCGCTCGAACGCCGCGAACGCCAGGTCGAAGCCGTCATCGGTGGCCATGAGGATGCGGCCGTCGCCGCTGCCGATGCCGGTGACCTCGTGCCAGCGGTGGGACGTGGGGTCGAAGACGGTGTCGCCGACCTCGAGCTCGGCGGGGAACAGCGTCACGACGTCCGTGCGCATGAGAGCGGTGCCTCGATTCCGTCGGGACGGCGGCCGTTCTGGTCGGGTGGCGTCCCGTCGGGTCAAGCCTCCGCCCGTGCCGTGGCCGGTGGCGGTGCGGGGGTCGCGAACAGTGACGCGCGGAACGCGCGCCGTTGCGGGGACGGGTCCGGCCCAGCGTCGCCGTCGCAGGGGACACGCCTGCGGATGCGGAGGCGGCGATCCGCCCCCACCATGGCGCGCATGGTCCTGCTGATCGGCGGAGTGCTCGCGGTGTACGCGCTGCTGCTCATGCTCATGATCGCCATGACCCGCTACCTGCGCGACCATCCCGAGGACAACCTGCACGACACCGGCAGCTGGAGCGAGGGTCTCGAGCGCCGCAGCGACGCCGATCCCGTCGTCGTCGACAACCCGTCGCCCTCGCCGGCCCGCGCAGCCGCCCTGCCGTCGGCGGCGGACTTCGAGGTGCCCCTCGACGACATGCCGGCCGAGGTCGTGGCCGAGGCCGCCCGCCGCCTCCGCGCCCAGCAGGACTGACCACCATCCGCGAGTAACTGGCGTTGTCATCGGTTCCGACCCCCTGGAACCGATGACAACGCCAGTTACTCGTGGATCTACGGGCCGGGCGCAACCTTCCGGCCTGCCGTTTCCGTGATCCTCTTCGAGGGCGCGCTGAGAGGGTGGGGACGTGGGCAGGTCCGGCGAGGCCGACTTCCGCGGCTGGGTCGAGGGCAGGCGTACGGCGCTGCGCTCGACCGCGTTCCTGCTGTGCGGCGACTGGTACCTCGCCGACGACCTCGTGCAGGAGGCGTGCACCCGCGTCTACGCCGTGTGGGACCGGGTGTCGGCATCGGGCGCTCCGGACGCTTATGCGCGCCGGGTGCTGGTGAACCTCTACCTCGACCACCGGCGCCGGCCGTCGCGCCGCGAGCAGGTGGTCGAGCTGCTGCCCGACGAGGCCGCACCGCCAGTGGCCGACGCCGGCGCAGCGGGCGACGCCGTCGTCGACGCGCTCGCCACCCTGCCGCCGGGCCAGCGGGCGGTGATCGTCTTGCGGTTCTGGGAGGGGCTCACCCTCGAGGAGTCGGCCGCGGCGCTCGGGTCGAGCGTCGGCAACGTGAAGGCGCAGTCGAGCCGGGCCTACGCCGCGCTGCGGTCGGCGCTGGCCGACCGCGGCCTGCACGGGCTGGCCGAGACGGTGGAGGAGCGGGCATGAGCGAGAAGCAGGTGACGGAGCTGCTCGGTTCCGCCGTCGCGAGCCCCGGCCCGGACCGGCTCGACATCGACGCCATGGTCCGCGGCGGCGTGCAGCGACGTCGGCGCCGCATGCTCGCAACCCTGGCCGCGGTCGCTGCGGTGCTCGTGGTGGTCGGCGCCGTCGTGGTCACCGCACGACCGTCGGCCGATGTGCCACCTGCATCGGACGTGCTCCCGCTGCCGACGTCCACGTGGCGGCCCGGCGACGACGCCAGGGCCGCGCAGCTCGTGACGACGCTGCGCATCGAGGCGGACGGCTGCATCACCGCCGAGGACGGATCGCCGCTGGTGTGGCCGGCCGGGTTCACGGCCGAGCGCTCGGGGTCGTCCGCGGTCATCAAGGACGACGGCGGCGACGTCGTCGCCGAGGTCGGGCAGGAGGTCGCTCTCGGAGGCGGCTACGGCAACGGCGCGGACGGGCAGTGCCTGTCGGGACGCGGCGAGCCCTACTACGTGGAGCAAGCGCCCCCGTACGCGACGGAGCAGCCGGCGCAGACCATCGCCGTCCCGGACCTCGCCGGCCTGCCCAAGGCGCAGGCGGTAGGCATGCTCGAGGAGCTCGGCCTCGAGGCGGGCTCGTTGACCGCCGCCGAGTCGACCGACGCCCAGCTGGACACCGTCGTGGCGCAGCAGCCCGCGGCCGGCAGCGTGGTCGCCGCCGGCTCGTCGATCGACCTCGCCGTCGGTCAGGGGGCGGGCACGTTCGAGGGTCTGCGCGGGACACCGCTCCCCGCGGGCACGACGTGCGACACGGTTCCCTCGACGCTGGAAGCAGTCTCGATAGAGCCGATCCCGGGCAACGCGGTCTCCGTCACCGTCTGCCCCGGGCCGGGCGAATCGCGCAGCCCGGTCGTCTCCGGGCCGCAGGACGTGCTGTCGATCCTCCCCGTGCTCGAGGCCCCGGACGAGGTCCTGGCGACGCCGGTCCCGTGCCCCGCATCGCCGGTGCGCCCGTGGACGGTGCTGGTCGAGACCGACCGAGGCGTGTTCAGCGCCCATCTGCCCCGCCTCGGGTGCGGGCAGGTCCAGCCCAAGGTGGCCGACGCACTGGGTCTCGCGAGCTGATCGGTTGCGCTGCTCCGACCGGACGACGTCGTCACCCGTGGGAGCGGCCGGTCCACCCGGTCGGAGCCTCGTCCGGTGCGGCTGCGGCGTCGATAGGCCAGTCATGTCCGGCACCCCCGGCGTCGCATGCCCCCTCTGCGGCGAGCCGACGTCCCCCTCGCCCCATGCGGGGCGCAGCACCGTGCTCGACTGCGCCAACCGCTGCCGCGTCCTGCGCCAGGCGGAGTGGGAGACCGCGCGCTACGACGAGCTGCTCGCCGAGATGCGGCGACTGTCCGACATGCCGCCGCCGGAGCCCGAGAAGGCGGAGCGGCCGAGCCCGTTCGCCCGGATGCTGCGTCGTTTCAGGGCCGTCGAGGGCTGAGGCCCGCGCACGCCCTGTCCTCGGACGCGCCGGAGCGCCGCAGCAGCAGCTGCGGCGCTCCGACTCCTGCTGGTGGTGGGGACGCCTGCGGGGCAGGCAGGTGTCCCCACCGGGAGCGTCAGACCCGGAAGTCCGCGCTCGTCACCGCGGTGGCCGCGGAGCCTCCGACACCGGGCAGGACGATCGTCCCGATAGTGGCTCCTCCAGCTGTCTTGACGACCACGGTGGTCGTCGCGGTGGCACTGTCGTAGCTGATGCTCACGCGGCTGGAGAAGTTCGCCGCCGTCACACCCAGGTTGCGGATGTCGAGCAGCTCCTGGCCGCCAGCGGGGTTGGAGTCGAACCCGACGACCGTGTCGGTGCCGAACCCGGAGGACCCGCGGAACACGTACTCGTCGAGCCCGGTCCCACCGGTGAGGGTGTCATCCCCCCCGCCGCCGTTCAGCAGGTCGATCCCGGCATCGCCGAACAGCTGGTCGCTGCCCGTCCCACCCAGCAGGGAATCGTCGCCGGCGCCGCCGCGGATGACGTCGTCGCCGGCGCTGCCGGTGATGTCGTCCGCGCCGCCGCCTCCGAGGATCGCGGCGATGCCGCTGAGGACCACGCCGGACAGATCGAGCGACTCGCTGCTACCCGACCCGCTGAGCGTGACGTTGGCGAACCCCCCAGAGCTGATCTCCTCGATCCCCGTGAGCCCGAGCAGCACGCCGATGACGGTGCCCGCGGCCCCGGCCCGGATGGTGTCGTGTCCCGTGCCGCCGATGAAGGTGTCGAAGCCCTGACCGGTGCCGGTGACGAGCAGGACGTCGTCGCCTGCCCCGCCGTCGACCCGGTCGTTGCCGGCCTCGCCCTCCAGCAGATCGGCCCCGCCACGCCCGTTGAGCGTGTCGTTGCCGCCTCGGCCCTCGGCCCAGTCGGAGCCGTTGGTGCCGTTGAACACGTTGGCCGCAGCCGTGCCGATCCACCGGTCGCCCACCACCGACGTCGCGTTGGACGCGACCTGCTCGGCGGTGCCGTTGGCATCGGTCCAGCTGACGACGGCGCGGATGCGCCGGTTCACCTGCGCAGCGCCCGGGGTGTAGCTCCCGGACGTGGCGCCGCTGATCGTCGCCCACGTGCCCGACCCGCCGAGAGCGCTCTGCTGCCAACGGATCCGGAGCGTGCCGAGACCGTCCGCGTCGGCAATGGACGCCGTGCTCACGCTGATGGCCTGGCCCTCGGTGACCGCTGTCGGGGAGAGCACCGGCGCACCTGTGGGTGCGTCGTTGACGTTGCGCACGGCTGCCGTGGCGTTGGAGGAGACAGACTCCAGGACGCCGAGGCCGTCGACGTAGGTGATCTCCACCCGCAGCGCCTTGCCGACGACCGCGTCACCGAGCGGGCCGGACGACGCACCCTCCGCGAACGTGGTCCACGTGCCGGGGACGGACTCGAACTGCCAGTGGATCTGCAGCGTGCCGTCGGCGATGCCGTTGGCGTCGGCGACGGTGTGGGTCACGCTGAGGACCTGGTTCTCGGTCGGCGTGGTGTCGTTGATCGTGATGGTGCCGGTCCCCGGCGAGTTCTCGCCGTCGGGGAGGATCTCCACGATCTGGTCGGCGAACTGGAGCCGCTCGATGTTGCGCAGCGTGTCGGTGCCATCGGCCTGGGTTCCGCCGGTGTGGACGACGCGCATCGAGGTGCGGTTCAGCCCGTCGGGGAAGGTGTACTCGGAGCGGTTGCCCGAGAACACCGCGGTGTCTGTGACGGACTCCTGGCCGGTCGGGACCACCACCTGGCGCAGGATCTCGATGTCGCCGGGGTTGATGGTCCCGTCGAACACCGCGTTCTGCAGCTGGCCCAGGCTGGTGTAGGTGGAGCCGCCAGCCTGAAGCCGGACGTCGAGCCAGGCGTCGCCGTCGATGACGTCGTCGCCCCCGCGGCCCTCGATCAGGTCGCTGCCGGCCCCGCCGAGCAGGATGTTGCCGCCGGTGAAGACGGCGACGTCCGCCCCGAGGATCGCGCGCAGGCCGTCGATCTTGTCGATGTCGGTCAGCTCGTGGCCCGCGAGCGACACCTCGCCGGCGCTGGCCGCATCGCGGTTGTCGCCGCGCAGGATGTCGTCGTTGTCCCAGCCGGACAGGCCCTCGACGAGGTCGAACCGGTCGGCGAACGGCTTGCCCGGGAGCGGCAGGCCCGCGACGAGGGTCATGTCGTCGTCTGCTGCCACGGTCTGGCGGGCGTTGGTCACCCAGTCGAAGCCGAGCATGCCGCCGTTACGGTTCGCGCCGGTGGAGGCGACCATGATGTCGTCACCGCCCTCGGCGTCGTAGTCGTCGTTGCCGCTGACGTCGGTGAGGACGTCGTCGCCGCCGGCCGGGTCGTTCTGGAGGTTGTTGGCGTTGTCGCCCTGCACCAGGTCGAAGCCGGCGCCACCTTCCACCCAGTCGTCGCCGAGATTGCCCGCGATGACGTCGTTGCCCGCGCCGCCGCGAACGAAGTCGTCGTGCAGCCCGGCGATGCTCTCGTCGCCGTCGGTGCCGTGGACGATGAAGTCCTTTCCGGAGCCACCGAAGACGAGGTCGAACCCGGGTCCGGGGTTGATCCGGTCGTTGCCGGAGCCGCCCTTGATCGTGTCGTCGCCGAAGACATCGGTGATGTGATCGTCGCCGTCGCCGCCGAGCAGGGCGTCAACACCGTCGCCGCCCTCGATGCGGTCGCCGCCGCCCGTCCCGTGGATGGTGTCGTCGCCCTCGTCCGTGCGGATCCGGTCGGCCGCCGAACTGCCGATGACGTGCACGTGCTGCGGTCCGGTGAACCGGATGGTGCCGTTGGCCTCGCGGAACAGGCTCGCGCCAGGTCCGCACTGGGCCACCGAAGGCAGCGGGTCGCCGGGGCCGACGTTCGACAGGTCGATCGTGCAGTCAGGAGTGGCGAAGACGTCGAAGGGCAGGCTGGCTGCGTCGCTGTTGCGGGAGATGAGCGCGCCGAACGAGTTGTTCTCCAGCTGCGAGAGCAGGTTGGTGCCGTTGAGCCGCGACAGGTAGTAGAAGCGGTCGCCGAACTGCAGGTTCTCGAGCTGGTTCTCGAACACGAAGTTGAACGAGGAGCCGAGCATGGAGCCGAACAGGCCGGGCTTCTCCGCGAGGCCGCCGATCCAGAACTCGATGTCCTCAAGGCCCGAGGCCGCGGTGTCCGACCACGTCCCGGAGCCCTCCATGAAGGCCACCCGGTCCTCGGGGGCGCCGGCGCCGCCGGAGACCAGCAGAACGGCAGCGGCGCGCTTGGCAGCGAGCGTGTCCGCGCCCTCGAGCGAGGGGTGGGTGCCATAGGCGGCCACGAAGTTCACCAGCGACTCGCGGTTGCGCAGTGAGGCGCCGAAGTCGTTCCAGCTGGTGTACGGGGCGAGGTTGCCGTCCTCAGTCGCGGCGTAGAACGTCCTGCGCGCGGCGTTGAGGCCGGGGACGCCGGTGTCACGGGCGCGTGCGAGGTTCAGCGTCGCCAGGTCCAGCGGCAGGCCCACGAGGCGGTTGCGCAGGGCATCGGTCACGAATTCATCGATCTCGTTGCCGACCTCGTAGATGTTGCCGCGCACGATGGCGCCGGCCGCCTGCTCCGGGGTGAGCTGGCCGTCATTGGTGAACGCCACCGGGTTGAGGAATGCATCGAACAGGGACATGTCGGCGGTGCTGCCGTCGGCGAGCGTCCGACGCACGTCCTCGGTGAGCATCGAGTGCCCGAACCGGTAGACCACGTGCGCGAACTCGGCGGTGATGGCCGGATCGACGACAGGGCTGTAGCCGCTCTCGTTGCGCGGGAGGATGTCGATGTTCGGCGATATCTTGCGGGCGAACTCCTCGAACACGAGGTGCTGGTACTGCATCTCGGTCACGAGGCGCGCCGCCTGGAACAGCCGCTCGCCGTTCCATCCCTCAGCCCCGGCGGCCAGCTTCCACTCCTCCTGGAACGCGGGGTCGTCGGTCTGGGCGTCGATGAGGGCCTTGATGTCGTCGAGGACGCGGTTGTGCTCGCTGTGGAACACGTGGTGCACCGCGGTGAGCCCGATGTTCTCGTTGCCTCGGCCGTCACCGGTGATGAAGTGGCGGGCGAGCATCTCGTCGTCGTAGGTGGTCGGGTCGCCGTCGTCGCCGATGGTGTCGTCGCCGTCCGCGGTCTTCTGGATCCCCGGCGTGCCGGGGTTGTTGTCGTGGTCGAACGCGTCCGGCACCGCGTGGTGGGCGATGTCGTCCAGGAACGCGTGGCCGGTGCCGCCACCCAGGAGCTGCGGCTTGCCGTCGGCACCCGGGGTGAACTTCCCGTAGAGGTCGGTCTTGACCAGCGGCACGTCGAACACGTCGGTGTCCTCGAGCACGATGCCGAGCTTCTCCTCGGCCTGGGCCTTGACATGCGCCCAGTCGGCGAGGCCGCCGTCGGGGTTGTCGAGCAGCTTGCCGGTCGCCACGGGGACACCGTCGACCATCTCGTACTCGCGCAGGAACACCTGGTGCGACGGGTGCGAGGTGTAGGTCTGGTTCTGGTCGACGAACGCCGTCGTGCGGTTCACGTGGTCGCGCACGTCGTCGGCGGTGCCGAGCACGCCGTCGGGGCCGGGCTGGTTGGTGGCCCGGGTGAGCACCATGAAGTTCGTGTGGACGTCGTCGGCGGTGCCGAGCTCGCCGTCCTCGCCTGCCGGGTCCTGGTACAGCGGGTCGTCCGGCTGCAGCGGGACGATCACGGTGCCGCTGCCGCCCTTGCCGACCAGGTCGAGGCCGTGGTCGAAGAACTGCCCGAACAGGGTGAACCAGGCGTTGAAGCGTGCGGACAGGCCGGCGTCCGTGGCGGTGTTCGGGATGAACAGACCGGTGGCCGGGGTTGACGGGTCGCCGTCGACGTCGATGAGGTCTCCGTCGGTGCCCTGGCGGCCCGCGCTGGCCACCGCCGCCGGGTTGGACGTGGTCTGGTCCACGATCAAGTTGCTCACCACGCGCGGAGCGGCGTCGCAGACCAGGCCCGAGGGCTGGTTGTACGACGTCGCCGGGCCGTCCTCCGGCCCCACGCACAGCGGGTCGCCGACCCGGAAGGACGGGGGCAGCAGCCGTGGGAAGGCCTCGTCCGCAGCGCCCCAGGCGTCCTTGCCCGGGTAGAGGTTGTTGTAGACGCCCGTGACAGTGCGCAGGCCGTCACCGGACAGCCTGCTGGCCACCTGGCCCTCGCCCAGACCGATGGTGGGCCTGCCGTCGGGGCTGGCCTCCGCCACCTTGATCTGCTTGAGGATGAACTGCAGGTCCTCCTTGACCAGCTGGAAGCCGCCCGGGATTCCGTCCGGGACGGGTGCGGCGCCCGCGGGCGCGGCCACTCCGAGGCCGCTGGCCACGATCGCTGCCGACAAGCCGGCCCCGATCGCGGCCCTCCGAGCCTTGCGATGCTTGCGCATGGGTTGCCCCCTTCGTCGTCGCCGGGCGCGGGCCCGGACTGCGCAGCCGGAGCCGGGACGCTCCGCCTGTCGAGGGGTCGACGGTGGCCGCAGCGGCGTCAGAGCCGCGTCAAACGATCTTGGTCCGCCGTACCGAGGGTGACCTTGCCTGCGCCGATCGGGTGAGAGCCGGGCTCCGGGGGTTTCCGCCGTCCGCAGGCACAGTGACACTGCGTGGACCGGTGGCGGCGCCTGGGCTGTGACCGGTCCTGTGTCGCTCGTGGGGTGCTCATGGCCGAGGCTCGGAGGCTGTCCGGCGGCTCGCGCCTGCGCTCCGCCGCTGCCGCCATGGTGCTGGGTGCGTTGGGCTGGCTCGCGCTGCGAGCCGTGGGCGCTGGCCTGCTGTTTGCTGCGGCAGCGCTCGCGGGCTCGATGTCGATCGCCGTCGTCGGCGACACGGTGGTGGTGGAGGCGATCGCGGGGGCCGTGGTGGCCGCCGGGGTACGCCGCCGCCGGCTCGAGGATGATGGCTGGGCCGAGGTCCGACTCCTCGGCCCTCTCTCGGTCCGGCTCGCCGGGGGACGCAGGGTCGCGCCCTCGGCCTGGCGCAGCTCCAAGAACGTGGATCTCCTCCGGATGCTCGCGCTGGCCGGCCGGCCAATCCTCGCCGACGAGGCGATGGCTCTGCTGTGGCCGGGTGCCGACGAGCGCAAGGCGCGTGCCTCGTTGCGGACCGCCGTGTTCGAGGTGCGCCGGGTCCTGGGCCAGCACCATGTGGTCCGTGACGGCGAGCACCTCTCGCTGGCCGACGTGTGGGTCGACGTGAACGTGTTCCGAGCTCTGGCCGCTTCGGCGCGGGCCGCATTCGAGGCGGGCGAGTTCGAGGCCTGCGTGCGGGCCGCGCGCAGGGCCGAGGCGCTCCACGTCGCGCCCGTTGCCGCCCGGGCGACCGACTCCATCCCCCAGAGCGAGCTGCTGGCCGAGCTCGACGACCTCCGCCGCGACATGCTCGTCGACGCGGGGCACTCCGCGCTCGCGCTGGGGCGGCCATCGGTCGCCGTCGAGCTCCTGCGCGAGGTGGTGCGCGACAGCCTCCCGCTCGAGAGGGCGTTCCGCTGCCTCATGGTCGCCTACGAGTCCACCGGCGAGGTGGGGCTCGCACTGCAGACCTACGAGCGCTGCCGGGAGACGCTCGCCGAGGAGCTCGGGGTCGACCCGTCGCCGCAGACCCAGCAGGTCTTCCAGCGACTGCTCGCGGCGCAGCCCGCAGCCGTCGACGAGCCAGCCCCGCTGGGCGGGGAGGCCGCCGGGCCGGCCGACGGCCTTCACCGGCTGCTGTCCTGCCTCGACGACGACGACCTCGACGCGCTGCTGCTCGTCGCGGTGGCCGACGGCGACGTGCGCACCGACGAGATCGCCGAGGCCTACGGGGCCCCCGTCGACGCGGCGGTCGGCGCCCTCCTGGATCTCGGCTGCGTCTCCCGCTCCCGCGCGGGGGCCGTGCGCGTGCGCGATCCCCGGTTGCGCGATTGCCTGCGCGACTGGATGCGGCCGCAGCATCGGGAGCAGCTCGAGGCCCGACTCGCTGCGGCCTCCGCTGAGCGCGTAGATCCCACGGCGCCGGGGCGGGACCTGGTGGCGCGCGCGAGGGCAGCCCTGGCCGAGCGCAGGCTCGCCGAAGCGCAGCACCTGGCACGCCTGGCGGCCTCGTCGCCCGACCACGACGTGCGGGCGGAGGCCGTCGCGCTGTCCCTGCTCCCGGAGGTGCTGGGCGGTGCGGGCGGCGACTGGGTGGCGGGTGCTGCGCTGGAGGC
The DNA here is from genome assembly GCA_020161245.1 of Actinomycetota bacterium. GTDB lineage: Bacteria > Actinomycetota > Actinomycetes > S36-B12 > CAIYMF01 > Longivirga. The sequence continues at coordinate 39,460 of JAIUOK010000030.1, forward strand.
GGCGCGCGAGCACACGTCGTGCGGAGGGTCGCCGACCTCCCCGCACCGCCGTCGGCTGGAGTGCCTGGCGGCGCTCGCCGAGCCCACGTCCGTGGACCTCGATCCGGATGTGCTCGCGATCGACCTCGATCCGCGCGACCGGTGGATGGTGGCGCGCCTTCTGCTGCGTTCCGGGCGTCTCGAGGATGCCGCGCTGCTCGCCGACGTCTTCGAGGGCTACGACGACACGCTCGCGGGCCCGCTCATGCTGCTGATCCGGGCCCACGCGGTGCTCGCCCAGCGCGAGCCTGCGGAGAGCCTGCGCCTGCTCGAGCACCTCGTCGACGGTCTCACGGTTCCGTCGCTGGTCCTTCCCGAGGCGCTCGGCACGGCGGCCGCGATCGCCGCCGTGCACCTCGGCGACGCCCGTCGCGCGGAGCTGCTGCTGGCCGACTACGAGCACGCGCTCGAGGACGGCGCCGAGGGCGCGAACGAGCGGTTCTGGCGCCTGCTCGCCCGCTCCACCGTCGTAGCCGGGCCGGAGCTGGCGCGCGTCTCGTTCCGCACCCGGGCCGAGGAGCTGGCGACCGCCAGCCTGCCCGGGTACCGCCGCATCGCGGCGTGCCTGCTCGAGCCGCACCGGCCGGTTGCCGTCGTCGCGTAGCAGCTCCCGGCGTCACCGGTCGGCGTCACAGCGCCGGTCTATCGCGCGCCGCTGCGCAGCGCCGAACGCCCCCACCGGTCGACGCAGTACGACAGCGTCTGGTCGACCGCGAGCTCGCGCGTGGAGTTGCCGATGCGCACGACGAACACCGGTGCGGCGTCGCCCTTCGTCGGCCGGAGGAACACCGGCCGTCGGGCCGCGGGCACGCGCACGACGCACACCACGGCGTCGCGCACGGTCTCGAACTCGACGCCGACGCGGGCGGTCTCGGTGGCGCCGATGGAGGCCACGAGCATGTCGCGCATCCACAGCTCGAAGCGGTCGTTGTCGGGAGCCTTCATCAGCACGTAGTCGTCGGCGAGCCCGCACACCTCGCCGTCGTCGGTGACGCCGATGAGCAGCACACCGCCCTCGGCGTTGAGGAACGCGGCGACGGTCTTGGCGATGACGCGCTCGATCTTCTCGTCGCGCGTGCCGGTGTGGCGGTTGAAGCGGGCCGACGACTTGAACTCCACCTGCGCGCTCTCGCCCGCGCGGATGAGCTCCTCGACGCCCGCGCGCGGCGTCATGCGTGCGGACTTCCATCGCTCCATGACCAGCAGCACGACGACGGTGACGGCGAGCGCGACGCGCAGCGCGATGATCGGCGCCGATCCGCCGTGGTCGGCGCGGAACGCCGTCACGAGCACGCCGGCCACCGAGCCGACGACGCCGGCCAGCACCGCCTCGGTCCAGGTCAGCCGCACGCGGCTGCGAAGCAGCGCCCGGCCCACCAGCCCGAGCAGCACGCCGGCGGCGAGCGCGGTCACGTAGGCGAGGGCGTCGTTCACGCCGGCAACCCTACGAGGTGCTCGGGAGAGCCCCCTACGTCAGTGCGCGAGGGTGACGCGGTCGCGGCCGAGGTCCTTGGAGGCGTAGAGAGCGGCGTCGGCCCGCTCGAGGACGACCGCGAAGTCGTCGGCGGTCGCGGCGAGGGCTTCGACCACGCCGGCGCTGATCGTCACGCGGCCGTCGTGCGCATGCCCGTCGAAGGGCAGCGCCGCGACAGTGCTGCGGATGCGCTCGGCGATCGCCACCGCCTCGGCGCCTGAGGAGTCGGGCAGGACGATGAGGAACTCCTCGCCACCGATGCGGAAGGCCTTGTCGGTCGCGCGGATCTCGGCTGCGAGCTGGCGCGACACCTCGCGCAGCACGCGATCGCCGCTCGCGTGGCCGAAGTCGTCGTTGACGCTCTTGAAGAAGTCGATGTCGAGCGACACGAGGCAGTAGTGGCCGAGCGGCGTCTCGTGGTCGAGGGCCCTGCGGTTGAGCAGGCCGGTGAGCGGGTCGGTGACCGACGCACGGCGCAGGCGGGCGATGCGGTCGGCGTCGCGCACGCGGCCGAGGTACTGGTCGACGGCGGGCCCGATCGATTCCGCCATCTCCTCGATCCAGACGGCAACCTCGTCGTCCTCGCCGCTGCCGCCGCCGAAACCGAGGACGGCCACCGGATGGCCAGCCAGCTCGATGATCGTCTGGGCGCGCGAGCTCGCCGGGGTGGCCGACGTCTCGATTCCGTCGCGCCAGAGCGTCCAGCCCTTGCGCGGCACCTTGATGTAGAGCTCGCAGCGGTAGCCGGGGTGCAGCTCCCGCAGCATGGCGTCGAGCGACGCGACGAGCGAACCGGGGTCGGCGATGGTGAGCAGCGAGTCCATGAGCTGCTGCTTGGCCTCCGCCACCGCGAGCAGGTGCTTGAGGTCGTGGTCGACGTCCGAGAGCGCGAAGACGCCGCACTCGATGCCCATGAGGCCCTCGAACGCCTCGTCGACCATCGGGCCCGGGATGAGCCGGCCGTGCTGCGGTGCGATGAGCGAGATGGCGGGCCAGCGGCGCTGCACGCGCTGCAGGCTCGCCTGCAGCAGCGACGCCGACGGCATGTAGTGCTGGTGGAAGTCGCGCGCCGAGTCGATCGCGCTCGCGACGTCGTCGGCGAGCAGCGGCTCGTCGTCGCCCACGAAACCCCCGAACAGGTCGGAGGTGAACAGGGTCCCGGACCTCGTGTCGAACGACATGAACGCGCCGGGGAAGTGCAGGTACGGCGTCAGCTGGAACTGCAGCTCGCCGCCGTCGAGCGGCAGGCGCCAGCCGTGGTCCTCGATGCGCCAGTAGTCGAACCGGTGGCCGTAGTGCTGCAGCAGCGCCTCGGCGCGCCACTCGGTGACGACGACGGCGTCTTCGCGGGGGAGCGCCTCGCCGAGCCTCGGCAGCGACGACGCGATGTCGGGGTCGGGGTGGTGGCAGAGCAGGTAGCGGATGTCGGCGAGGTCGACGATCTCCGCGGTCTTGCGCAGCGTCTCCTCGATCGTGAGCACCGAGCCGGGATCGACGAGCACGGAGTCGCGGCCGTTCTCGACGAGGTAGGCATGGCACTGGAACTCGTCGCCGGGGAGCCGCTTGCCGACCCACCAGATGCGGGGCGCCACCTCGACCGGCGCGTCGTGACTCACGTGCTCTCCTGTGCCCGGGCCCCCGGCGGCGACCCTAGCGATGTCGGTGAGGTCGTTGCGCGTTCAGCGAAGGGCCCCAGACGTCCCCCGTCCGGGGCGGCAGATCCCGGTGTCCGCAGTACGGCCGCTCGTCCCGATCGACGCCCGGCTGGCGTGCACAGGGGGAGTGCCGAGGATCAGCCGAAGCTCGAACGTCAACACCAGCCGAGGCAATACACGAGGCCGGTGCCCCCGAGAGGAACCGTCGTTGTGCGGCGAGGCCCGCAGTGGGCGGCGCTGCGCGCCGGGCGATGCAGACCTCGCGGGTGCTCCTCCCGAATCGTCGAGGGGTCACCGACGAGCGCGGCCCTACGGGCCGCACGAGGTCGGTGCCCCTGTACGGGTCCGTCTGATGCGTGACGGATCGGCTTCGCCTGATCCGTTACACATCCTGGGTCTGTTCTAGCCGGTCCTGCGGCGCTCGTAGCGCTTCTTGCGGACCTCCTTCTCGCTGGTGCGCAGCACGGTCCGCAGCAGCTCGTCGCCGTCCCAGATCTGCAGGTGCGCGCCTTCGACGTGGACGTTGACGTGCCGCCCGGCGCGGGCCTTGCCCACGCTGATCTCCTGCCAGGCCACCGAGATGATCCCGTTCGCGGCGACCTTGCGGGTGATCCAGTCGCTGCCGGCCCGCGACACGTCCAGCGCGGAGGCGTCCGCGGGCCGGCCGCGGTCGGCGTCGAACCGTGACGCCGGGGTGCCCATCCCCAGCGCGGAGTGCGGCCGCTCACGGTTGTAGGAGTCCACCCATGCGTCGAGCTCGGCCTGCGCGGACTCGAGGCTGTCGAACACCCGCCCGGTCATGAACTCCTGGCGCAGGGTGCGGTGGAACCGCTCGATCTTGCCCGTCGTGGTCGGCGACCGGGGCGCGGTCAGCAGGTGATCGATGCCGTTCTCCCGGCAGATCCGGTCGAAGAGCACCTCCACGTCCTTGACCCCGAACCGGCCGGTGAACACCTTCCCGTTGTCGGTCAGGACCTCCTGCGGAACACCATGGGCCCGCATCGCCTGCGCGAAGTGCAAGCACACCGCCCGGCTCGTCGCCCGCGACATCACCCCCGCGCAGACCACGAACCGGGAATGGTCGTCGATCCCGGTCAGGATCTTCGCCTCCTTCCCCCCAGCCAGCGCCATCCCGCCCACGACATCGAACTGCCACAGCTCCATCGGGCCGCCCCGCTCCCAACGACGGAACTTGCGGTCACGGCGCCTGCGCGCACCCGGATCGATCAGCCCCGACCTCTTGAGCAGCCGATAGACACCCGATCGGGACGGCACCGGGTCCAGCCCCGCCCTGGCGGCCTCATGGACCAGCCGCCGCGGACCCCAGTCCGGATGCCGCCGACGCGCCTCCAGCACCCACACCTCGATCGCCGGATCCATCTGATGCGCGCACCGCGGCGGCCGATGCGACCGGTCCGCCAACCCCGACAGCCCCTGATCCTCATACCAGCGCAGCCACCGATGGACCGCCTGACGAGACACATCGAACCGGCGAGCGACCTCGACCACGGGAACACCGTCCCGGATCACCGCCAGCACGGCCTGATACCGCTGCTCCACCACGCTCAACTCCACCAACATGCGCGGAGTGTCACGGATCAGGCGGAACCACCGTCACCCATCAGGCGGAACCGCGTCACGCAACAACCGGAGCCGAAACGTCACGCATCAGGCGGAACCAAACACGAGGTCGGTGCCCCCGAGAGGATTCGAACCTCCGACACACGGTTTAGGAAACCGTTGCTCTATCCCCTGAGCTACGAGGGCGGGGGCCAGTCAGCCACCCAGTCAATGGGCTTAGGGAACGGGGCGGTTTCCTAAGTCAAGCTGCGGACTGGCCATGTAACTCCCCGTCAAGCGTATCCGTAACGCCGCACACCACACTGGGCAGCCCGCGGTCCGACGACGGATCAGGTTGCCCTCCGGCGCCCGAAGTGGCGCTCAGCGGAGGCCAGGCGATCCGGCGGCCCGGGGGGGGGGGAGGGGCTAGCGCAGACCGCTCTCTCGTCTGGCCAACCATCCGCGCGAGTCCACCGGTAGGGTTAACCGCAATTGGAAGGGAGCAGGGCTTGACGGACGTCGTTCCCGAGATCGAAGGCATGAGCATCGTGATGCTCGGCTCCTTCAACGCGCCGATCTTCCAGCCGGGCTGGTTCCAACGCCACGGGCTCCTATCAGGTGGCGATGCGTCCGTAGAGGTTCAGTTCATCAACAATGAGTACTGCTCCTTCCGCAACGATTGGTGCGTGGTGGAGGTGCTCCCTGATCGTTCCAGATCACGAGCCAGACCGCTCCGGCCCCGAACAGCTCCGTGATCTTGTCTTGGGAGCGTTCGGAGTGCTCTCGCACACGCCCATCTCGAGAGTCGGCATCAACTCTCACTCCCACTTTCTGATGCCTGATGAAGACAGGTGGCATCGCTTTGGCCACCGACTCGTTCCGAAGCCGGACTTCTGGGAACCGGTGCTGCGCGGTCGATCGACCACCTTGGCGCGGAACTGAACACCCTGGGTGCAAGGCGGGCCGCAGATGTCCAACCAAACGATGCGAGCGTCGTCCTTTACTGCGTTACGACGCACGGAGGGCTTCTGCTCGCCGCCGATATTGAGCATGTACCGGCCTCCCGCTTGCGTGGCTGGCCCGCGGTAGTCGATGACTCCAATCGGCCAGCGGTCGATGCCACTTTGTACAAGGTGGCTCATCACGGAGCGCTGAGCTCGCACTGCCCAGAAGTCTGGGAGCACCTGTTGCAGAAGGACGCCATTGCGCTCATCGCTCCGTTCCGACGGGGCAGCGTCCGCCTGCCAACGGACAGCGATAGGCGGGAGATTCGTTCGCGCACCTCTTCGTGGATTCATAGCCGTCGGAAACCGCCGCGCGGCGGACAGGTACCCACGCTCTGTAGAACGGACCATTGGTGAGACCACGCGGACCTTTTCACCCACTGGACTTGGAGGCCGGGCACCTGCAAGTCCGGTTCAGCGAGAGCGGCGTAAGCATCCGCGGTTCCGTTATGGCACAGGGCGCCTAAGTCCGATGGTCATTCTGCTCATTCGGTTGACCGTGCGGCGCTAGTCCGCGACATGGTCCGTCCAGTTGCTGCCAACCCAGTACCGAACGCGATGGACGCCATGAGGGTCCGGGTACCAGTTGGCCGGAGCCAATTCCGGACGGGGCGCCGGGGCGTCGTCCGGCTCTACGCGGGTTCTGGGCACAGCGGCAATGTCGGGCGTTGATCCTGACGGGCTTACAGGAGTGGTCGCAATGGCGTCCCACGGTCTAGACGCAAGGGGCTCTCTATCCCCCTCGTCCGGGACGGCCGCGGCCGAGCTCGGGCCGTGCGACGCACAGGCGTGCCATAATCGATTCCAGTTCGGTGCTGGGTCCAGGAACGCTGGCCTCCGCAGGAACAGCCCGTGCCCTCCGTTCGCGACGCGAACCCATGACTCCCGGAAGAGGCGATGGCCGTGCGTGCTCTCCTCGAGCAATTCATCGACGCGTGGGCCCAGGGCGACGTCGACACGCTCATGGGGCTCATGACCGACGACTGCGTCTTCCACTCGTCGGTCGGGCCCGAGCCCGGGACGACGTTCGTGGGTGCGACAGCCGTGCGCGCGGCCTTCGCCCGGTTCCTCGACCCGGCCAACCCTCCGGCCGGGGTCACGGAGCAGATGGAGATCACCGCCGCCGACGGCTTCGGAGTCGTCCGGTGGACGACGCGAGGCACGGCGTCCGACGGGCGCACGGTCATCACGCGGGCCGTCGACGTCTTCGAGTTCGACGGGGACCGCATCTCGAGCAAGGACACCTACCGCAAGGTGCTGGGCGATGCGCCCTGATCGGTCGTCCGACCGACCCTGACCGGCTCAGCCGGCCGAGGGATCGACGCCGTGGACCATCGACTCCACCCTCGACCAGAACGCGCCGGAGTCGACCGATGTGATCATCGTGATGGTCCGGAGGGCTCGCGCCGAGTGCGGGTGGATCACCAGCCTCCCCCGCTGGCTGTCGTCGACCGAGACTTCCGCGTGGACGACGCTCGACCCGGTCACGATCGCCGGGTCCAGCGCGACAGCCATCGCCAGCGGGTCGGGCAGATCGGCGTTCCCGTGCAGCCCCCGGTCGCTGTACCAGCGCACCGCTCCACTCGTCACTGCGACGGCGAAGCTGGCCCGCGCGGTTCCCAGCGCACGCCAGCGGGCGAGCCGATCGCTCGACAGTCCTGTGAACTCCCGCGCGGCATCGCATCCGATGAAGGTGAGCGGGATGCCGGACTCCAGCACGAGCGCTGCGGCCTCGGGATCGCACCAGAGGTTGTACTCCGCCTGCTGCGTGATGTTGCCGCGTCCGAGGGTCCCGGCCATGCAGTAGATGGCCCGGTAGTTCCACAGCGCGGCCGGATCTCGCTCGAGGGCGGCGGCAAGGTTCGTGAAGGGGCCGAGGGTCACCAGCGTGACGTCGCCCGGATCGCGGTTCGCGATCTCGATCAGCACGTCGACGGCGTCGCCCTCGCGCGGCTCGCCCTGCGGATCGGGAAGCTGCGAGTCGCCCATGCCGTCTGCTCCATGGACATGCTGCGCCGTCTGCAGGGGGCGCACCCAGGGCCGGTCCCGACCGATGTAGACCGGCACGTCGGCGCCCCACAGTTCGAGCGCGGACAGGGCGTTCCTCGTACCGAGCTCCACGGGGACGTTGCCGGCGACGATCGTCACCGCTTCGATGGTCGCATCGGCAGCCGACGCGAGCATCAGCGCCACCGCGTCGTCGCTCGCCGTATCGGTGTCGATCACGAGCCTCATAGAGGACTCACCGCTCGCCGTCCGTACGACGACGCAGCCATCCCCCGCGAGCGAGCAGCCGCGGCCGGGCGCGGCCGGGGGATGCAGGCGCATCGGCGAAGGCGATGACGGACGCCATGGCCGCGCCGGGCATGGGCGGCCGGACCGCGAGCACCGGTCGAGCGCCCGTGCCGCGGGCTCGGCCGGCGGCAGCCGCCGGCTCAGTAGACATGGTTGTGCCCCCGGAAGACGGCGCTCACGGAGCCGCAGGTGAAGATCTGCACCATCGACTCGGCGAGCACGTCGGCGCAGGAGATGATCTCGACGTTCGCCGGGGCTCCGGGCGGTGCCGCGATGGTGTCTGTCACGAAGAACTTCTCGACGCCGGACGCTGCGATGTTCTCGTAGGCGCGACCGCTGAACACGCCGTGTGTGGCGACCACGTGGACCCGGTTGGCGCCCGCGCCGAGCACGGCGTCGGCCGCCGCCCGGATCGTCCCGGCCGTGTCGATGATGTCGTCGACGACGATGGCCGTCTTGCCTGCGACATCTCCGATGACGTACCCGATCTCCGCCTGCTGCTGGGCTGGTCGTTGCTTGTCCAGGATGGCGAAGCCTGCGCCCACAAGGGTGGCGAACGCTCGCGCGTGCTTCCCCCGGCCCGCGTCCGGCGCGACCACCACGAGGTCGTCCGGGAGCTGCTGACGGAGGATGTGGTCGCTGAGCGCCAACGAGGCTGTCATGTGGTCGACGGGGATCTGGAACATGCCCTGGATCTGAGGCGCATGCAGGTCCATCGTGAGCACCCTGTCGGCGCCGGACGCCTCGAGGATCCGCGCCATGAGGCGCGCACTGATCGGCTCCCGGGCTGCACTCTTCTTGTCCTGCCTCGAGTAGCCGAACCACGGGACCACGGCCGTCACCCGGTGCGCGCTTGCGCCCTTGGCGGCATCGATCATGACGAGCAGTTCGGCGAGCGCGTCGTTAGTCCCGATCCTCGACTCCGCGTTCGCGCTCAGCGATTGGACGAGGAAGACGTCGGATCCACGGATCGACTCCTCGTAGCGGCAGTAGACCTCGCCGCCCGAGAACGACCTCAGGGTCACCGGGCTGAGCCCGACTCCGAGCCGTACGCCGATCTCCTGTGCCAGCCGGGGGTTGGAACGGCCCCCGAAGATCTTCATGTCCCGATGCGCCACCGGGATGCGGTGGCCGGGCGGGAGCAGCGTAGTGCTGCCGGTCGGGCTCACGGGTGCATCGGCCCCTCTGCGCGATCCCCCAGCAACGAGCGCCCGAGGGCGTACGCGCCTTGGAGATCCAGCCCTTCGTAGGTGACGTGTGCGAAGGGGAGCAGTGAGGCGCTGGCGTTGACAGCGACGTTGTTTGTGAACCGCTGGAAGAGTGGCACGTCGGAGGACGAGTCTCCGTACACGACGCAGCGGTCCTCCTCGAGGCCGAGAGCCGCCAGGAGGTCCTCCACGACGCTCACCTTGGTCTCGGGGACGAACACCTTGTCGGCGACTACCGGCTCCCCGATCTCGACACCGGCTCCGAAGGGGTAGTCCAGGCCCCACTCCCGCAGCCGCTGGACGAAGAAGTGCGGCGACAGGGACACCACGGCACTGCGTTCGCCCCGAAGACGGATGTCCGCGAGGACCTCGCGAAGCCCCTGGATCCAGACAGCTTTCTCGAACGTCTCGTCGACGTCCTCCGCTGTGAGCTCCGACCACAGCGGGATTAGCAGGTCGTAGAACTCCACGTGCCCGATCTCGCCGCGGCTCCACGCCTCCTCCATCTCCTCCACTGAGGAGAGGTATCCGGCTCGGGCTGACAGATCCAGGCACGCAGAGCCGGCCAACAGGGTGCCATCCATGTCGAAGACGTGGAGTGCGCGAGCCTGCTGGCCGGTTACGTCGTCATTCATCGGCTTACTTGCTCACTTTGCTCGGTTGAAGGAGTCGCGCATCTTCTGGACGTGGTCGAGGTAGTAGGACTCGGGGACGGGCTGCTCGCTGCGTGCGACGAGGTCGGTGAAGTCCCACTTCTTGAGCAGCTGGCCGTTGCGGAACACGGGGGTGAGCAGGTTCTCCTCGGGCGGGACGCTGTCGCGCAGGACGGTGGCGTACTCGCCGTCGCGGTGGACCAGTGCGAGGCGGCCCTTCTTGGAGGCCTTGAACCCCGAGCCGGTGGGGGACTTGGCGATGTCGCGCCATTCGCCGTTGACCCGGACGGCGCTGGCCTTCTGGCCGAAGTTCATGGTGTCGCGGTTGTGGTGCTGGAGCAGGCCGCCGCCCATGCCGAACACGGCGTTCTCGGTGGACAGGCCGCGGCGCTCCATCTCCATGAACACCTCGGGCAGGGAGTAGAAGGTGACGCCGTCGCCCTGGACCACGCGGACGAAGTTCGGCAGGACCTTGTAGCCCTTGCTGTTGGTGGTGTAGCCGAAGATGTCCATGAGCCACTCGGTGGTGTCCGAGGTGACCTGGACGACGTCGCCGGAGTCGGGGCGGATGCCCACCAGGCCGGGGAAGTTCTCGACCATCTCCTTGAGCTCGCCGCCGATGATGTGCTTGACGGCGTGCTCGTGGTCGTAGGTGTCGGTGAGCAGCAGCGCGACGCCGTTGTCCTTGTAGGTCTCGAGCATGTTGCGCATCGCGGCGGCCTCGTGCTCCTGGCCCCAGGCGCAGAAGCCGGCGTGCTCGGAGTTCGGCCCGGAGTTGGAGACCTTCTGCGCGTTGTAGTACTTCTTCGCCGCGAGGATGCCCGGCACGGTGTCGCTCTGGTCGAAGTTCACCAGGTGCGCCAGGCCGCCCAGCGCCGCGGACTGCTGCGAGCTCACGCCGCGCGCGCCGTAGTCGTGCAGCATGTAGCGCAGCAGCTGGGGGTTGTCCGAGGTCTTCTCCAGCGCCTCGCGGATGACCTGCTTGGACAGCCACGAGATCGAGCCGATCGTCGTCGGGTACCACACCGCGCGCAGCAGCGCGGTCTCGAAGAAGCTCGTCGCCCAGAAGTACTTCGGATCGGTGTTGATCAGCTGAACCAGCACGTTGCGCGGCGGCAGCACCGTGCCCTCCGGCACCGCCTCGATCTCCACCGGCAGGAACCCGCCGTGGTCGTTGAGGATCCCCATCCAGTTGTCGCGGTTGAAGTGCATCCCCTGCTCGCGGACGATGAACTCCGCCTCGTCGATGTCCTCGAGGGTGATCGGGTGCATCAGGTACTCGCGGATGAACGCCTGCAGCCCGACGAACATCGTCGACGGGAACTCCCCGCCACGGGACTCGATGTAGCTCGACACGTACTCCGTGCCCGGCGGGTACAGCGAGTAGTGGCAGTGCTTGTAGTTGTCCGTGTTGATGATGATGTTGTCGAACGCAGAGCTCCGGCCCATGACGCGGGCACCTCCCAAGTCGAGACGTTTCTACTCGGACCCAGGGTGCGGAATCGCTTACAGCGGGTAGGGGCCAGAGCGAGATGCAGTCCTGCTATACGGAGCCAACTATTAACGGTTCTACTCCCCCCGTCAATACTTTGTCGCCACATTGCCACGAACCGGCCTCGGGCTCCTGCGAAGCGGCCCGCGGCACCGGCGGCCGGGCGGCCGCTAGGCGCGGGGCGGCTGGACGGAGTCGCGCACCATGAGCTCGACCGGGAGCGGCTCGTAGTCCGGCGGCTTCGCCTCCGGGTTCTCCAGCAGGGTGAAGAGCAGCTCTGCAGCGCGGGCGCCCATGTCATGGGCCGGCTGGCGGACGGTCGTGAGCCTCGGCGTGAGCGATCGGGCGAACGGCACGTCGTCGAATCCGACGACGCTGACGTCCTCGGGCACCCGCAGCGACCGGGAGCGGAGGTACTCGATGGCGCCCACCGCCATCAGGTCGTTGGCGCAGACGAGCGCCGTGATGGGCTTCTTGGAGGTGGACCGCTTCATGAGCAGGCGAGCCGCCTCGAACCCCGACTCCTGCCGGTAGTCGCCGACCTCCACCGGGATCGAGTCCGGCTCGATGCCGCCCGATGCGAAAGCCTCCCGATAGCCCGCGAGCCGCTGATGCGAGGACCACAACGTCGAGGGCCCGGCGATGATGCCCACCTGTCGATGGCCCATCGACAGCACATGCGCGGCCACGGCACGCGCGCCGGAGTGGTTGTCGGAGACGACCGCGGGGAGGCCGAAGCCGGGGAGCAGCTCATCGACGAGCACGACGGGCCCGAGGTCGGTCAGCTCCATGAGCGACCTCGGCACAGCCGAGGCGCCGGAGAGGAAGATGCACCCGGAGAGCCGCTGGCTGCGCAGGAGGCGCGTGGTCGTGAGCTCGGTCGAGCTGTTGCCCGCCACCTCGGGGGCGCACAGGACGACCAGGGCGTCCCGCTCCGACGAGTAGCGCTCGACACCCTCGGCGATCATTGCGAAGTATGGGTTCGTCAGGTCGGGGATGATGAGACCGACGGTCGGCGCGCTGCGCTGCCGCAGGCCGCGAGCCGCCTCGTTAGGCGTGTAGTTGAGCATCTTGACGGCCTGGAGAACCCGCTCGCGGCGCTCCCGGCTGACGGGGCCGGTGCCGTTCAGCACGTAGGAGACCGTGCTGACAGAGACGGAGGCGTGCCGGGCCACGTCCTTCATGGTGGGCCTGGTCCTGCTCTCGGCCACGGTGAGCCTTCCGGAGTGAGGCGCTTCTAGGACTTGCCGGCCGCCCAGGTCAGCAGCGCGTCCCACAGCGGGCGGTACCCGGGCCACTCGAGGAACTCCGGGGGCGCCCAGTGCGGAGCGAGATCCGACGTGAAGACGGCCGAGCGGCCCGACTCTACCTGTCCCAGAACGACGAGCGGATCGTCCCCGACCCGAGCCACCACGTCCGTCCCCGGCTTCGGGGTCATGCGGTTGTACCCCAGGAGGTCCGGCCAGGGGCCGGGTGCCGCGGCCAGCAGCGGGTGCGACAGGTCGTCGAAGGACGGGGTCACACCCTCCGGCTTCTCCACGCGGTCGTCGGTCGGCATGAGCGTGCAGGGGAGCACGTCCGCCAAGGGGGACATCGCGTAGCGCCCCTTCCCGTCGATGCCGGTGAAGGTGAGGTATCCGCCGACCATGACGAGCCCGCCCCCGGCGCGGACGTAGTCGGCCAGGAGCTCCAGCCGGTTCACCGTCCGCTCGGACCTGAGGAACGTCTCGTCGCAGAGAAGGAAGGTGTTCGCGCCGACGTCGCTCACCACGACCACGTCGTAGGCGTCGAGCTCGGCCATCGTCGTCGGGAACCGCGACGAGACCTCGTGAGCGCGGACGTAGGTCACGTCGAATCCGCTCGCGTCCAGCGCCGCGAGGAAGACGCCGGCGCCCTCCTCGTATGACGTGTTGTGGAACTGGTCGAAGCCCTTCATATGGATCGTGTGCTTGATCCAGGACTCCCCGACGACTAGGACCCGGAGACCCGCCGACATCCTCACACCAGCCGATCGCCGATGTGGGCGGGGAGGCTGCGCCTCTCCGGCGTGTCCGAGACGGTCGTCTCGCGCGAGTCCCACCCGATCAGCTTGTCGACGACGAGCTCGTAGTAGACCCGTCCGGCGAACTCGCCGAACTCGAAGTAGCGGTGGGCATAGGGGTGGCCCTCGTAGAAGTACTTGTCGAACATGAGGGCTTCCAGCTCGGAATGGACGGCCTCGTCTCTGTTGGCCTCGAGCCGCCCCAGGATCCGCACGCCCGCCACCGTCACGAACTCGTCGCCCGAGTCGACGAGGGCCGAGACCGGGCGGCCCGAGGTGCCGTTCTTGCCGTGCCGGCCGCCCGCGTCGAGCGGCAGGAAGATCCTCTGGTCGCGCACCACGAACCACAGGGGGGTCAGGTAGATGGAGCCGTCATCGTTGATGGTCGCGACGCGGATCGTCTCGGCGCGGGAGAGGTAGGCCCATCGCTTCTGCCCCTTGAGCGGGTTGGTCGTGCTGGCAGTGATCGCCATCGGGGTCAGCTCCTCTGCGCGCGGAGGGTCGCGCTGTAGTCGGGGACTTCCACGAGCCCGTTGCGGTTGGACGGCCCGCTGGTCCAGTAGAACTTCATGCCGCCGGTGTCCTCGAGCTCGTAGATGAAACCTGCTGGCAGGAAGATGTGCTCCCCTGCCGTCGCCTCGAGGTAGATGACCCGGCCATCGGCGTCCTCGACCCGCAGACGCACCTTGCCCTCGAGGACGAAGTGCGACTCGTCGAAGCCCCACTGCTCCCAGCGGTAGGGCTTGTGGCCGGCCTCGGCGTAGCAGATGCCATGCCGGAAGTAGCGGGCGTCCTCGCCCTCCGCCGAGATGAAGATGTTGGTGTAGATCCCGTCGTTGAACTTCAGCCGCGGAGCGGCGTCCATCTGCTCGGGCGTCGTGACCCGCGGATACCGCTGCGCCATCGGCGCGGCGGGATCGTAGTCGCTCATGGAGGTCTCCTGATCGTTCAGCGCGAAGGGGCGCGCCCTGGACGGGATAATGGGGTAGATACGTTTATAGTACGCCGCGGGCGGGGTGTCAACCACGCCCGGCGAACGCGACGATGGCCTCGAAGTCCGGCATGCCGCCTCGAGCGCCGGGCTGCATCACCGACAGGCTGGCCGCAGCCACCGCGAGGGCGACCGCGTCCTGCATGCCGTCGCCCGCAGCCACCCGCGCGGCCAGGACGCCGTTGAAGGTGTCCCCCGCCCCCGTGGTGTCGATGGCCCTGACGGGCCGCGCGGGCACCACGACGAGCGGCTCGCCCGGCTGCGCCACCGCGACCCCCTCCGCGCCAAGGGTGACGACCACCGATGCCTGGGCGCGCTCGGCGAGCTCGGCCCACCTCTTCTCGCGGCTGCCCGATGCGTCTCCGCCGAGCAGCTCGAGGAGGACGTCGGCCTCGAACGCGTTCGGCGTGATCACGTCCGCGCTTCCGAGGCAGCGTGCCACAGCGGGGATCACCGGCGCGGGGTTCAGGATCACCGGAACTCCAGAGCGGAAAGCCGCATCGACGGCGGCGATGACGGCGCCCGGGGCGATCTCGGTGCTCACCAGCACGCACCCGGCAGTGCCGAGCCTCGCCTCCACGGTGCGGCCGACGTACTCCGGCGAGAGGTCCGCGTTGGCACCCAGGCCCACGGCGATCTGGTTCTCGGCATGGAGATCGACCACGATCAGCGCCACACCGGTGGCCGAGTCGTCCAGGCTCGCGACGCCGCCGACATCGACGCCCTCAGCCGCCAGCTCGCGCAGCGTCGAGCGCCCTTGGTCATCGGCACCGACCGCGCCGACGAGCTCGGTCCGGGCGCCTGCCCGGGCGGCGGCCACCGCTGCGTTGGCACCCTTGCCCCCGCCGTGCCAGTTGACGCGCGGCCCGACCACGGTCTCCCCGGGGGCCGGCAGCCTCGGAGCTCGCACCACGGCGTCGACATTGAGCGCACCGATCACGACGACCGAGGGCTCGAGACGGTTCTCGGCCACGCCACTCCTCGACTAGATACGTTTCATGCACCGTAGCGGCTGGCCCGCGGCCGCCGCAACGGCCCTGGGTCAGCTGGACACCCGGGGGCGCTGCGGATGACGGCTCTCGACCAGGTGGCGCCTCCCGGTCCTCGCGTCGGCGACGAGCGACTGCGTCACGTGGTCGCCGCCCTCGGACCGCACGCCCCGAAGGAGGGATCCCTCCGTGACGCCCGTGGCCACGAAGACGACGTCGTCCCCGGCCACCAGATCCTTCGCCGAGAGGACCTGGCCGCTCTCATAGCCCCTCGCCGCCATCCAGGTGCGCTCGGCGGAGGACTGCGGCCACAGGCGCCCTTGGAACACGCCGCCGAAGCATCGAACGGCGGCGGCCGCAAGCACGCCCTCCGGCGAGCCGCCGGACCCCAGCAAGAGATCGACGCCGCTGCCCTCGGATACAGCCGCGATGGCGGCCGCGACGTCGCCGTCAGGGAGGAGGCGGACGCGGGCACCCGTCGCCCGGATCTCGGCGACGAGCTCGTCGTGCCGGGGTCGGTCCAGGACGGAGACACAGATCCCATGGGGATCGCGGCGCAGGACCTCGGCCAGACGGAAGATGTTCTCCCGCACGGGAAGACGCAGGTCCACGACGCCTGCCGCGGCCGGCCCGGCGGCCAGCTTCTGCATGTAGAAGACCGACGAGGCATCGAACATCGCGCCCCGCTCCGCAACCGCCAGTGCCGAGATCGCGTTGTCCAGCCCCAGGGCGGCCAAGCGGGTGCCGTCGACCGGGTCCACGGCGACATCGCAGGCAGTCCCCCATCCGGAGCCGACCCGCTCGCCGGTGAACAGCATGGGCGCGTCGTCCTTCTCGCCCTCTCCGATCACCACGGTCCCGTCGATCGCGAGGTCCGCAAGGGCTCGGCGCATCGCGGCGACAGCGGCCCCGTCGACGGCGTTCTTGTCTCCGCGGCCGACCCACGCAGCGGCGGCGAGGGCGGCGGCCTGGGTGGATGAGGCGAGATCCGCACCCGAGGCCAGGGCCGGGCCCCGGGTCGCGGTCATCTCCGAGGTGGACGCGCTCATAGAAACGACTCCCGTCCGATTCTTGCGCGTTTTCGCGCAATGCTTGCGCGAACTCGACCACTGCTGGAGCCTTGCCGTCAAGCCCGTGCGCGAAAACGGGATACTGCAGCTCGAGGGTCCCCGCCCCAGAGGAGGCACCGTGAGCACCGCCGCCCGACGCGACGCCATCGTCGGCGGAGAGCCCGCTCCCACCGAGGCTCAGGTCTTCTTCCTCGAGAACGACGCCGGCGTGTGCAGCGCCACCCTCATCGCGCCGCGCACGCTGGTGACGGCCGCCCACTGCGTCGGGCCCGGGCTGCGACTCGCGCTGAACCCACCACGCGTCGACGGGTGGGACGGCGGGCCATACGCCATCGTGAAGCAGCTCACCTACGCGCAGGCCACCGATGGCGGTGTCGCCGACCTCGCGCTCGTGCTGCTCGACCGCGCACCCGACACGTCGCCGAAGCCGTGGGCGTGGTGGGGGCCGTCGCCTGCGATTCAGTCGCCGGTGCGGCACGTGGGGTACGGGCGCTCGGAGCAGTCGGCTCCCGGAGAGCGGCGCGCCGTCACCACGGCCGTCGTCGGCGCCGTCGTCAACCGCACGCAGGGCATGGTGCTGGTGTCTGGCGACCTCGGCAAAGGCATCTGCTTCGGAGACTCGGGCGGCGCCGCCTTCGTGCCCACCGACGGCGGAGAGCGCCTCGTCGCCGTGCACAGCTTCATCACCACCGACTGCGGCGCGGGCGTCTCCTCTTCCGTGTTGCTCGCGCCCTACCGACGCTTCATCGAGCGGTGGCTCGTCGAGAACGAAGGGCCTGACTGCGCGCGTGACGGCCGTTGCGTCGCTTCGTGCGAAGTCGAAGACCCCGACTGCCGCTGCGGCGCCGATGGTGTGTGCACGTCGTGGTGCGCCGAGGGCGATGACCCCGACTGTCCGGGCGAGTGCCGCGTCGATGGCGTCTGCATGCCCCGCTCGGCGTGCCCTCGAGGTGATGGCGACTGCATCGCCGACGCGGAGCCGTGTTTGAGCGCGGGCCAGTGCGTCGGCGGCGCGTGCATCACCGACCCGCAGAACCCGATTCGCTATTGCTCGCAGCCGTGCTCCGCCTCACAGCCGTGCCCCGAGACGATGAGCTGCGACTCGGCGCGCTCGCTGTGCATCGTGAAGCAACTGCCCGTCGTCGCCGAAGGAGCGCCGTGCTCGAGCGCCGTGAAGTGCGCGACGGGCACGGTCTGCACCGACGTGGCGAACGAGAAGCGATGCCTGCGCACGTGCAGCTCGCAGGCGCAGTGCCTCGCGGGCACCCGCTGCCGCTTCGGCGTCATCAACGTGTGCATGCCGATGGCGGCCATCACGCTCGACGCCGGACCCCAGTGGGAAGGGCCGTTGGCGCCAGTGGGGTGTGCTTCGGCGCCCGGGGCGCTGTGGTGGGTACTCACGCTCTACGGCGTGGGCCTCGGTCGACGCAGGCGCTGAGTCACGTGGCTTTCGGAGCGGGCGGGTTGTCGCCAGGCGTGCGGAAGGCAGCCCCGTCCGGCAGCACGATGAGCGAGCGCAGGGCCACGAAGCTGCTCGATGGTGCATCGGAAGCCTCGGGACCTCGACCCCCGACCGCTTCGAGCCGGCGCTCACGAAACGCGTTCGCGAGCCGGCGTGGCGATGGTCAGGGTGTACAGCCGGTGCGGTTCGACGTCGCCTGCGGGCTGATGCGGGCTCCCGACGCGATGC
>JAIUOK010000031.1 GCA_020161245.1 Actinomycetota bacterium
GCTTTCGCTCCTCAGCGTCAGTAGTTGCCCAGAGACCCGCCTTCGCCACCGGTGTTCCTCCTGATATCTGCGCATTTCACCGCTACACCAGGAATTCCAGTCTCCCCTGCAACACTCTAGCTAGCCCGTATCGAATGCAGGCTCGGGGTTGAGCCCCGAGTTTTCACATCCGACGTGACAAGCCGCCTACGAGCTCTTTACGCCCAATAAATCCGGACAATGCTTGCACCCTACGTATTACCGCGGCTGCTGGCACGTAGTTAGCCGGTGCTTCTTCTGCGGGTACCGTCACTTTCGCTTCGTCCCCGCTGAAAGAGGTTTACAACCCGAAGGCCTTCGTCCCTCACGCTGCGTCGCTGCGTCAGGCTTTCGCCCATTGCGCAATATTCCCCACTGCTGCCTCCCGTAGGAGTCTGGGCCGTGTCTCAGTCCCAGTGTGGCCGGTCGCCCTCTCAGGCCGGCTACCCGTCGTCGCCTTGGTGGGCCGTTACCCCACCAACAAGCTGATAGGCCGCGGGCCCATCCCTCACCGAAGTTCTTTCCACCGCACGAGATGTCTCGCGAGGTCGTATCCGGTATTAGCGCCGGTTTCCCGGCGTTATCCCAGAGTGAGGGGCAGGTTGCCCACGTGTTACTCACCCGTTCGCCACTGATCCGGAGGGCAAGCCCTCCTTCACCGTTCGACTTGCATGTGTTAAGCACGCAGCCAGCATTCGTCCTGAGCCAGGATCAAACTCTCCGTTGATGTCTTGTGTTAAGGCCGGGGGAATAACCCTGCCGTAACGACTTTAAGAGAGTACCTGGCAAAGATCGAGCTTGACTCGATCAATACCAAAGGATTGAACCAGTCTGAAGCGGACCTACGACGGAATCGCCGCGGTGCCGACCCAGACGGGGTTTGTTGGCATCGATTGTTGACACGCTGTTGAGTTCTCAAGGAGCGGGCGCGCACCTCAGCAGCCGCAGATCGTCTCTGCGGGGGCCTTCGGGGCAACTCGCCTAACTTATCGGGTCCGGTGCAGCCGGTCAAATCGGCTCCGGCCCCGTGTCGTGCAGGCCTTGCAGTTGTGTGGTCGCGACTCCGCAGATCGTCGCAACGAGCTGCTGCCAGTGGTCATCGGACCGCAGAGGTCCGAGCGCTTCGGCCGGGAGTCTGGCCCCGGGACCGGCCACCTTCTCGCCTCTCGGCGGGTGTCCGTTCCTCCCTGTCGGGCTGACGTCGAGAACATTAGGCGGGGCCGGCGCGCAGAGTCAAATCCGGTCGCTCAGCAGTGCGTCGGTGTCCGATCCGATCGTGAGACCGCTTGCAGCGCAAGGGATCACAGCGATGGGATTCGTGGCTTCCACACCTCGGCACACGCCGATCAGGGGCGCTCGACCCGGATACCGGCGATGTGACGCCGACCACGGCGGAGCAGGACCCAGCCCCCGTGGAGCACGTCGGCGTCGGTGAGGACGGCGTTCTCGTCGGCCACGCGGACGTTCGCGACGTAGGCGCCGCCCTCGGCGATGGTGCGGCGGCCGGCACCGCGCGAGGCCACCAATCCCGTGCGCGCCAAGGCATCGGCGACGGTGATGCCCTCGGCCCACTCCTCCGCCGTCACCACGGCGCTCGGCGCCTCCGCCAGGGCGGCGTCGAGCGTAGGGCCGTCGAGCTCGGCGACGTCGCCCCGTCCGAACAGGGCGGAGGCGGCCGCCTCGACCTTGGCGCGCTCGTCCGGTCCATGGACGAGGTCCGTGAGCTCCTGGGCCAGCGCCCGCTGCGCCTCGCGGGCCTGCGGCCGCTCGCGCAGCGACTCCTCGAGCGCCTCGATCTCCTCGTGGCTGCGGAACGAGAAGTACCGCAGCAGCGACGGCGTGATCGAGTCCTCGGAGTTGAGCCAGAACTGGAAGAACGCGTAAGGCGTGGTGAGCTCGCGGGACAGCCAGACCGTGCCGGACTCGGTCTTGCCGAACTTGGTGCCGTCGGCCTTGGTCACCAGCGGCGTCGTCAGCGCATGCACGCGGTCGCCGGTCACACGGCGCACGAGATCGACGCCCGCGACGATGTTGCCCCACTGGTCGGAGCCGCCGGTCTGCAGCGCGCAGCCGTACTGCCGGTGCAGCTGCAGGTAGTCGTGCGACTGGAGCAGCTGGTAGCTGAACTCGGTGTAGGAGATGCCGGCGCCGGCGAGCCGGGCCGCCACGGCCTCGCGGTCGAGCATCCGGTTGACGCTGAAGTGCTTGCCGACGTCGCGGAGGAACTCCAGCGTCGACAGGCCCTGCGTCCAGTCGTAGTTGTTGACCATGACCGCGGCGTTGGGGACGCCGTCGAAGTCGAAGAACGGCTCGAGCTGGCCGCGGATCCGCTCCACCCACTCGTGGACCGTCTCGACGGGGTTGAGCGTGCGCTCGCCGGACTCCTTCGGGTCGCCGATGAGGCCGGTGGCGCCGCCGACGAGCGCGAGCGGTCGGTGGCCGGCGAGCTGGAAGCGCCGCACCGTGAGGATCTGCAGCAGGTTGCCCATGTGCAGGCTCGGCGCGGTGGGGTCGAAGCCGCAGTACAGGGTGATCGGCCCTGCCGCGAGCTCGGCGCGCAGGGCGTCGACGTCGGTCGAGGTCGCGATCAGCCCCCGCCAGGCGAGGTCGTCGAGCACCGCCGCACGGCGGGCGGCGTCGGCGTCGGTCTCGGGCGCTGCTGCAGTCATCTCTCCCACGCGGCCATCCTCCCGTACACGGGGCGCCGGGCTCGAACCGGTTCCGCCGCCGTCACCCGGCGCGCGGCCGGGGCGGGCTGACGGTGGGGTCGCCGTGCAGGCTGAAGCGCCAGGCGACGTCGACGGCGCGGGTGACGCCGACCCGCGGGCCGGCGATCACCTCGTCGGCGTCCGCAGCCCGACCACGGCGCACGCGCAGCCCGCCGGACGCGGCGGTCACGTCGCTGCCGTGCCAGGAGCCGTCGAGCCCGAGCGCCGACGCGAGGTTGGCGGGCCCGGAGGCCAGGCGCCGGACGGGGGGCCTGGCGCCTCGACGTGCCCGGGCGAGGCCCTCCCCCGCCACCACCTCTCCGCCGCGCAGCAGCACGGCGGCGGCGACGCCGTCCGAGGCGCACACGAGGTTGGCGCACCAGTGCATGCCGTAGGTGAAGTACACGTAGAGGCGGCCCGGAGGCCCGAACATGACCTCGGTGCGCGGCGTCGGCCCGCGCCAGGCGTGCGACGCAGGATCGTCCTCGCCCGCGTACGCCTCGACCTCGGTGAGCCGCACGGCCACCAGGCCCTCGGGCGTCTCGGACTCCACGATGCAGCCGAGCAGCTCCGGCGCGACGACGTCGGCGGGGCGCGCGTAGAACGACCGCGGCAGGACCCGGCCCATGCGGCGTCCGGGCGTCAGCCGGCCGAGGGGGCGGTGGAGGCCCAGGCGGCGCCGTCGTCGACGAGCACCGCGAGCTCGGCCAGCTGCTCGCGGACGCGGACCGGGGCGGTGCCGCCGTAGGCGGACCGGGACTCCAGCGCCCCCCGCACGGACAGCACGCCGCGGACGGCGTGGGTGAGGTGCTCGCTGATCTGCTGCAGCTCCTCGTCGGAGAGGTCCCACAGCTCGACGCCGCGCGACTCGGCGCGGCGCACGCACCCGCCCGCGACCTCGTGCGCCTCTCGGAACGGCACCCCCTGGCGCACGAGCCACTCGGCGATGTCGGTGGCGAGCGCGAAGCCCTGGGGCGCGGACGCCGCCATCCGCTCGACGTCGAAGCGCAGCGTGGCGACGCAGCCGGTCATCGCCGGAAGGACGAGCAGCAGGGTGTCGATCGCGTCGAACGCCGGCTCCTTGTCCTCCTGCAGGTCGCGGTTGTACGCGAACGGCAGGCCCTTGAGGACGGTCAGGACGGCCGTGAGGTCGCCGATGAGGCGCCCGGCCTTGCCGCGCGCGAGCTCGGCGACGTCGGGGTTCTTCTTCTGCGGCATGATCGACGACCCGGTCGACCATGCGTCGTCGAGCTGCGCCCAGGCGAACTCGCGCGAGGTCCAGAGCACAATCTCCTCGCCGAGCCGCGAGAGGTGCACACCGACCATGGCGAGCACGAAGCAGAGCTCGGCCACGAAGTCGCGGTCGCTCACGGCGTCGATGGAGTTGGCCACCGCGCCGCGGAAGCCGAGCTCGGCCGCCACGGCCTGAGGGTCGAGCGGCAGGGACGAGCCCGCGAGCGCGCCCGCGCCCATGGGCGAGAGGGCGGCCCGCCGGTCCCAGTCGCGCAGCCGGTCGAGGTCGCGCCCGAGCGCGTGCACGTGCTTGGCCAGCTCGTGCCCGAACGAGACGGGCTGCGCGTGCTGGAGGTGGGTGAAGCCGGGCGCCGCGGTGTCGACGTGGCGGCCCGCCTGCTCGAGCAGGGCGCGCTGCAGGTCGACGACGGCGCCCGCCACGAGGCGGCTGTGGTCGCGCAGGAACAGCCGCAGGTCGGTGGCGACCTGGTCGTTGCGCGAGCGGCCCGCACGCAGCTTCCCGCCGAGGGTGCCCAGCCGCTCGGTGAGGCCGCGCTCCAGCGCCGTGTGCACGTCCTCGTCGGCTGCCACCGGCACGAAGGCGCCCGAGGCGACGTCGGCCTCCAGCGCGTCGAGCGCCTCGATCATCTGCTCGAGCTCGTCGTCGGCGAGCAGGCCGGCGCGGTGCAGCACACGGGCGTGGGCCCGGCTCTGCGCGAGGTCGTAGGGCGCGAGCCGCCAGTCGAAGTGCACCGACAGCGACAGCGCCGCCATCGCGTCGGACGGCCCGGAGCCGAAGCGGCCTCCCCAGAGGCGCTGGCTCCCGCCGGTCGTCTCGTCAGCCACGGTGGTGGTCGCCCTTCAGGTCGTTGATCGCAGATGCTCGCGGGTGTCGCAGCCGGGTCAGCGGCCGTTCTCCGCGAGGGAGAGCATGGCAGCGGCGAGGGCCGCGCCTCCGTCGGGGTCGCGCGCGACGAGCAGGACGGTGTCGTCGCCCGCCACCGTCCCGAGCACCGACGGCAGGACGCTGTGGTCGATCGCCGACGCGAGGTACTGCGCCGCGCCCGGCGGGGTGCGCAGGACGACGAGATTGGCCGACGCCTCAGCCGACACCAGGACCTCGCCGGACACCTTGGCCAGCCGCGAGCGCGCGGCCTCCTCCCCGAGCGCCGCGACCGGCGACGCGTCGCCGCCCTCGGCGGGCACCGCGTAGACGAGGGTGCCGTCGCCGTGCGCGACCTTGACCGCGCCCAGCTCGTCGAGATCGCGCGAGAGCGTGGCCTGGGTGACGGTGACGCCGTCCTGGGCGAGCAGCTCGGCGAGACGCGCCTGGTTGGGCACCGCGGAGTGCTGCAGCAGGTCGATGATCCTGGCGTGGCGGGCGGCCTTGGTGTTGGGGGTGCTCATCACTGCCCCGCGGCGTCCAGGATCGCCGGCAGCGCCGCGCTGAACGAGTCGGCCTCGTCGGGGGTGAGCACGAGCGGCGGGGCGAGCCGGATGCTCCCGGGCCGCACGGCGTTGACGAGGAAGCCGTGCTCGCGCGCCGCAACCTCGACCGCGGGCGCCACGGGCTCGGCCAGCTCGAGCGCGCGCCACAGCCCGACGCCGCGCTGCCCGGCGAGCAGCGGGTGGTCGAGCGCGTCGAACGATGCCGACCAGCGCTCCCCGACGGCGACGACGTGGTCGAGCAGGTGCTCCGACTCGATCGTGCGGATGACGGCGAGGGCTGCGGCGCACGCGACGGGGTTGCCGCCGAACGTCGTGCCGTGGTCTCCGGGCGCGAGGACCTCGGCGGCCTCGCCCGTCGCGATGACGGCGCCGATCGCCATCCCGCCGCCGAGCCCCTTGGCGAGGGTGACGACGTCGGGCACGACCCCCTGGTCGACCGACATCAGCCACGACCCGGCGCGCCCGATGCCGGACTGCACCTCGTCGACGACGAGCAGGGCGCCCGCGGCGTCGCAGAGGGCCCGCGCCTCGGCGAGGTAGCCGGGGGGCGGGAGGACGACGCCGCCCTCGCCCTGCACCGGCTCGAGGATGACGGCCGCGGTCGACGCGTCGACGGCGTCCCGGAGCGCCTGCACGTCGCCGTACGCCACGAACTCGACGCCGCCCGGCAGCGGCTCGAACGGCTCGCGCTTGGCGGGTGTGCCCGTGACCGCGAGGGCGCCCGCGGTGCGGCCGTGGAAGCCGCCGACGGTGCTCACGACCCGGTGGCGCCCGACGAGGTTGCCGCGCTTGCGCGCGATCTTGAGCGCCGCCTCGTTGGCGGTGGCGCCGTCCTGGCAGAGGAACACGCGCGCTGGTGCGGGCACCATCGCGGCCAGGCGCTCCGCGAGCTCGATGCCGGGCTCGTGCATCGCGAGGTTGCTGGTGTGGACCAGCGTGGACGCCTGGCGTGCAACGGCTTCAGCGATGGCGGGGTGCGCGTGCCCCAGCGACGACACCGCGATGCCGGCGAGCAGATCGAGGTACGCCCGCCCGTCGACGTCCCACACGGTCGACCCGCTGCCGCGCTCGAGCGCTACGGGCGGGAGGCCGTAGTTGCCGAGCATGACGGCCGACCAGCGCGCCTGCAGCGCCTCGGTGCGCGTGCCGACGACGGCGGTCACGACTCGTCCTCCCAGAGGAACGCGTCGTCGGGCAGCACCATGGTGCCGACGCCGGAGGTCGTGACGAGCTCGAGCAGCACGCCGTGCGGGAGCCGGCCGTCGATGACGTGGGCGCGCGGGACGCCGCCGTGCACGGCGCGGACGCACGCCTCCATCTTCGGCACCATGCCGCTCGACAGCGTGGGCAGCATCCCCTCGAGATCGCTGACGTGGATGGTGCGGATGACCTCGTCGCTCGCCGGCCAGTCGGCGTACAGGCCCTCGACGTCGGTGAGTACGACGAGCTTGTCGGCCTTGAGCGCCACGGCCAGGGCGGCTGCCGCGGTGTCTGCGTTGACGTTGTAGACGTTGCCGTCCTCGCCGCGCGCCACGGACGACACGACGGGGACGAGGCCGTCGTCGAGCAGGCGCAGCACGAACTCCGGCCGGACGTCGACCACCTCGCCCACGAGCCCGATGTCGACCGCCTCGCCGTCGACGACGACGTCGCGGCGCTCTGCCGTGAACAGGTGCGCGTCCTCGCCGGAGAGGCCGACGGCGTACGGGCCGTGCGCGTTGATGAGCCCGACGACGTCGCGCTGCACCTGGCCGGTGAGCACCATCCGCACGACGTCCATGGCCTCGGGGCTGGTGACGCGGTAGCCGCCGCGGAACTCGCCCGGGATGCCGAGCCGGTCGAGCATCGAGGAGATCTGCGGGCCGCCGCCGTGCACCACGACGGGGCGCAGCCCGGCCATGCGCAGGAACATCACATCGGCGGCGAAGGCCTCCGACAGCGACTGCTCCACCATGGCGTTGCCGCCGTACTTGAGGACGACGGTGGCGCCGTGGAAGCGCTCGAGCCACGGCAGCGCCTCGGCCAGCACGGCGGCCTTCGCGAGCGCCGCCGCGCGCTCCTCGGGGTGGCGGGTCTGCTGGGTCATGTCGAGTACGCCGAGTTCTCGTGGACGTAGGCGGCGGTGAGGTCGTTGGTCCAGATCGTCGCCGACTCCGATCCGGCCTTGAGGTCGATGGTGATGACGACCTCGCGGGCGCTCATGTCGACCAGGGCGCGGTCGTCGCCGGTGGCGCCTCCGCGGCACACCCAGACGCCGTTGATGGCGACGTCGACGTCGTCGGGCTCGAAACGCGCGTCGGTCATGCCGAGCTCGGCGAGGATGCGGCCCCAGTTGGGGTCCTCGCCGTGGATCGCGCACTTGACGAGGTTGGCGCGCGCGACGCTGCGGCCCGCGGAGGCGGCGTCGTCCTCGCTCGCCGCGTTCACGACGTCGATCCGCACGTCCTTGCTCGCGCCCTCCGCGTCGGCGACGAGCTGGCGGGCCAGCGACGCGCACACGTCGGTGACCGCCTCGACCAGCTCGGTGTACGGCGGCGCGACGCCGGACGCGCCGGATGCCAGCAGCAGCACGGTGTCGTTGGTGGAGGTGCAGCCGTCGCTGTCGACGCGGTCGAAGGTGACGCGCGTGGCGGCGCGCAGCACGGCGTCGAGGGTGTCGGCGTCGGCCACGGCGTCGGTGGTGACGACGACGAGCATCGTGGCCAGCGACGGCGCGAGCATGCCTGCGCCCTTGGCGATGCCGCCCACGGCGAAGCCCGCGCCGTGCGCGGCCGCGGTCTTGGGCACCGAATCCGTGGTCATGATGGCTGTGGCTGCCGCATCGCCGCCGTCGGCCGACAGCTGCGCGTGCGCGGCGTCGAGGCCGGCGAAGAGCTTGTCGATCGGCAGCCGCTCCCCGATGAGGCCGGTGGAGCAGACCGCGACGTCGCCGGCGCCGATCGCGAGCAGCTCGCCGACCTTCTCGGCGGTGCGGTGCGTGTCGAGGAAGCCGTCGGAGCCGGTGCAGGCGTTGGCGCCGCCGGAGTTGAGCGCGACGGCCCGCACGACGCCGGCCTTGAGCACCTGCTGCGACCACAGCACCGGCGCGGCCTTCACGCGGTTGCGCGTGAAGACGCCGGCCGCGGCGAACTGCGGGCCGTCGTTGACCACGAGGGCCACGTCCGGGCGGCCGCTGGACTTGAGCCCGGCGGCGACGCCGGCCGCGCGGAAGCCGGCGGGGAGGGTGACGGTCACGGTGCGACCCCGATCGCGGTCAGGCCCGCGGCCTCGTCGAGGCCCAGGGCGATGTTGGCGTTCTGGAGCGCCTGCCCGGCGGCTCCCTTGACGAGGTTGTCGATCGCGGAGACGACGATGGCACGTCCCGCGTGCTGGTCGGCCGCCACCTGCAGATGGACCGTGTTGGCACCCGCCGTGGCGCCGGTCTGCGGCCACGACCCCGGCGGCAGCACGGTGACGAACCGCTCGGCGGCGTAGGCGCTGTGCAGCGCCTCGTGCAGCACCTCGGTGGTGGCGCCGTCGACGAGGCGGGCCGTGGACGTCGCGAGGATGCCCCTCGGCATCGGGGCGAGCACCGGGGTGAACGAGACGGTGACCTGCTCCCCCGCCGCTCCGGTGAGGGCCTGCTCGATCTCGGGCGTGTGCTGGTGGACGCCGCCCACCTTGTACGGCGAGAGCTGGCCCATGACGGAGGTGGCCAGCAGCGTGTCGCTGGGCTTGCGGCCCGCACCGGACGTGCCGCTGGCGGCGACCACCACGACGTCGTCGGGCTCGACGAGCCCGGCGGCGAGCAGCGGCGCGAGCCCGAGGATCACGCCGGTCGGGTAGCAGCCCGGGTTGGCGATGCGCTTCGCACCCGCGAGCTCGGCGCGCTGGTCGCCGAGCTCGGGCATGCCGTAGGTCCAGGTGCCCGAGTGGGCACCGCCGTAGTAGCGCGACCACGCCTCCGGGTCGGCGAGCCGGTGGTCGGCGCCGAGGTCGACCACGAGGCGGCCGGGCGGCAGGGCCGCGGCGATCGGGCCGGACTCCCCGTGCGGCAGCGCCAGGAACACGACGTCGGCCTGCGCGAGGGCGTCGATGTCGGTGCTGACGAAGGTGCGGTCGGCGAGCGGTACCAGCTGCGGGTGGAGGTCGGTCACGCGCCGGCCCGCGCTGCTGCCGGCAGCGAGCGCGCCGAGGTCGATGGACGGGTGGCCGAGCAGGAGCCGCAGCAGCTCGCCGCCGGCGTAGCCGGAGGCGCCTGCGACGGCGGCGGTCAGACGGGTCACAGGAGGAACATACACATATGCGTATACCCTCTCGCGCCCGGGACGGCTCAGGCCCGCGGGTCGCCGTCGTACGCGGGAGCGACGCGCAGCGTGCGGGCGCGTCCGTCGTCGTCCGGCCCGACGGCGGCGAGCAGGGCGTCGAGGTCGTCGCGGGCGTGCAGGAACCGGCCGGCGAGCGGGTCCAGCGACCCCGCCGCGATCCGGTCGACGAGCGCGAGCACGAGGCCGGGATCGGTGAAGCGGTCGTCGGGGATGTCGGCGAGCTCCGGCACGTGCCGGGTGAGCTCGTCGGGGAAGCGCGTCATGTCGGTGCGGACCATGCCGGGGCTGATCGGGAAGACCCCGACCCCGGTGCCGGCGAGCTCGAGCTGCACGCTCGAGCACAGCTGCAGCACGGCGGCCTTGCCGGCGCCGTACGAGGTGTCCCACGGCGACGGCGCGGTGCCGATGCCGCTGGCCATCACCACCACGCGGCCGCTCCCCCGCTCGAGCATCCGCGGCAGCGCGGCCCGCAGGGTGAGGGCGGCTCCGCGGACGTTGACCTCGAAGCCGTGCCACCACGCGGACTCGTCCGCCTCCCAGAGGGGCCCCGCGCCGAGCAGGACGCCGGCGTTGGCGACGACGAGGTCGAGGTCGCCCGCCGCCCTGACGGCCGCGCCCAGGGCCGCGGCATCAGTGACGTCGGCGACGTGGACCGACACGCGCCCTTCGGCCTCGGCAGCGACCCGCTCCAGGGCCTCGGGGTCGCGGCCCACCGCTGCGAGGTCCCAGCCACCGGCGGCGAGGTGGAGCGTCAGGCTGCGCCCGATCCCCCGCGTCGCCCCGGTGACCAGAGCCCTCATGCGCGCTGGACCGCCCCATGCGCCTCGGCTGCGGCAGCGACAGCGGCGTCGCGCGCGGCGGCCACCTCGTCGACGGTGAGCGTGCGGTCCGGCGCCCGGAACCGCAGGGCGAAGGCGAGCGACCTGCGGCCCTCCCCCACCTGCTCGCCGGTGTAGACGTCGAAGAGCCGGATCGACTCGAGCAGGTCGCCGGCGCCGGCGGCCAGCGTGCTCTGGACGTCGGCAGCCGCGACGTCGGACGCCACCACGAGGGCGACGTCCTCCTTCGCGACGGGGAACGTCGACAGGCCGCGGGCGCTGACGGGGCCTCCGGCCGCGGCGATCACCGCGTCGAGGTCGAGCTCCATCGCCGCCGTGCGCTTGGGCAGGCCGGCGTCCTCGCAGACGCGCGGCGCCAGCTCGCCGGCGTAGCCCACGACCCCGCCTGCGACCACGAGCTCGGCGACGCGGCCCGGGTGCCAGGGCGCGGGCGCCGCGCCCTTGCGGACCTCGAGGGCGACGCCGACCGACGATGCGACGACGCGCGCGGCCTCGACCGCGTCGGCCCAGGACGCCGGCTCGGACGGGCCCCACCAGCCGCCGGGGGTCCGGCTGCCGGCGAGGGCCACGGCGACGTGCAGCGGCTGGTCGGGCAGCAGCGCGTGCAGCGCGACGAGGTCGTCGTGCGACGGGCGGCCGTCGACCGACGGGCGCGGCGGATCCGTGACCCCGCGGGGGTCCTGACCCTCGCGCAGGTGGAAGACCAGGCCCGCCTCGTAGAGGGCGACGTCCGACTGGCCGCGGCCCACGTTGCGGCGCAGGGTGGCGAGCAGGCCCGGCAGCAGCGTGGTGCGCATGCCGGGCTGCTCGTCCGACAGCGGGTTCGCGAGGAGCAGCTGGTGGCGCCGGCGGTCGTCGGCGGGCAGGCCGAGCGCGTCGAGCTCGGCCTGGCCGACGAACGGGTAGGACAGGGCCTCGACGTAGCCGGCCCCGGCCAGCGCGCGGCCGGCGCTGCGGCGGGCGCGCTGCGGCCCGGTGAGCCCGAAGCCCGCCTGCGCCCGCGGCAGGGTCGCCGGGATGGCGTCGTAGCCGCCGAGGCGCAGCACCTCCTCGACGAGGTCGGCGGGGTCGGTCAGGTCGGGCCGCCACGTCGGCGCGGTCGCCACGAGCGGCTCCGCCTGCGGGTCGGCCAGTGCGACGCCGACCGCCTCGAGCCGCTCGACCACCGTGCCACGGTCGATCCGGATGCCGGCGGTGCGGCCGGGCAGCTCCGCGGACATCGTGATGGTGACGGGCTCGCGCGGGGCCTCGACGCCGGTCATGCCGACGTACCTGCCGCCGCCGTGCTCGAGCAGCAGGGCGGCCGCGCGGGCCGACGCGTACGGCGCGAGCACCGTGTCGACGCCGCGCTCGAAGCGGCGCGACGCCTCGCTGGACAGCTTGTGCCGGCGGCTCATCCGCGCGACGACCGACGACGTGAAGTGCGCGGCCTCGAGTGCGATCGCGGTGGTGGCGTCGTCGACCTCGGTCTCGAGGCCGCCCATGGTGCCCGCGAGGCCGATGGGGCCGCGGCCGTCGGTGATGAGCAGGTCGTCGTCGGACAGCGTGCGCTCGACGTGGTCGAGGGTCTCGAGCGTCTCCCCCGCCCGCGCGCGGCGCACCACGATCGGGCCCTGCAGCTTGCCGAGGTCGAACGCGTGCAGCGGCTGACCGGTCTCGAGCATCACGTAGTTGGTGACGTCGACCGCCAGCGACACCGGGCGCATCCCGCCCATCGAGAGCCTGCGGCGCATCCAGTACGGCGACGGGGCGGTGGGATCGAAGCCCACGATCGTGCGGAGGGTGAACAGGCTGCACGCGTCGAGCGCCTCGACGGCGCACTCGTGCGGGGTGCCCGGCTCGGGGGCCGGAAGGTCGTCGAGCGCGGCGGGGTCGCGCAGCTCGACGCCGTACTGGTGCGCGAGCTCGCGGGCGACACCGCGCATCGACAGGCAGAAGCCCATGTCGGGCGTGACGGCGACGTCGAGCACGACATCGCCGAGGCCGATCACCGGACCGGCGTCGACGCCGATCTCGGCCGTGCCCTCGGGCAGCACCATGATGCCGTCGTGGTCGTCGCCGAGGCCGAGCTCGCGCTCGGAGCAGATCATGCCGTCGGAGACCTTGCCGTAGGTCTCGCGCGTGGCGATGCGGAAGTCGCCGGGGAGCACAGCGCCGGGCAGCGCGACGACGACGGTGTCGCCCTCGGCGAAGTTGCGCGCGCCGCAGACGATGCCGCGCTCGCCCGGGGTGTCGGGGTGGCCGTGCTCGGCGCCCACCTCGACGCGGCAGAAGCGGATCGGCTTCTTGAAGCCGGTGAGCTCCTCGATCTGCAGGACGCGCGCCACGACGAGCGGCCCGGTGACGCCGCCGCCGACGACGTGGATGTCCTCGAGCTCGAGACCGACCGCGACGAGGCGCTCGCCGATGCGCTCAGGGGTCTCGTCGACGGGGACGTCGACGTACTCGCGCAGCCACGAGAGAGGGATGCGCATCGGGTCAGACCTCCGTGCCGAACTGGGTGGTGAAGCGCACGTCGCCCTCGACCATGTCGCGCATGTCGGTGACGTCGTGGCGGAACATCAGGGTGCGCTCGATCCCCATGCCGAACGCGAAGCCGCTGTAGCGGTCGGGGTCGATGCCGCAGGCGCGCAGCACGCGCGGGTTGACCATGCCGCAGCCGCCCCACTCGATCCAGCGCGGACCGCCCTTGGCCTGCGGGAACCACAGGTCGAGCTCGGCGCTGGGCTCGGTGAACGGGAAGTACGACGGCCGCAGGCGTGTACGCGCCTCCGGGCCGAACATCGCGGTGGCGAAGTGGTCGAGCGTGCCCTTGAGGTCGGCCATCGTGATGCCCTCGTCGACGACGAGGCCCTCGACCTGGTGGAAGACCGGGGTGTGCGTGGCGTCGAGCTCGTCGGTGCGGTAGACGCGGCCGGGGCAGGCGACGTAGATCGGCAGCGGCCGGTCGAGCATCGAGCGGATCTGCACCGGGCTCGTGTGCGTGCGCAGCACCACGCCGGAGTCCTCGCTGCCGACGAAGAAGGTGTCCTGCATCGTGCGCGCGGGATGGTCGGGCCCGAGGTTGAGCGCGTCGAAGTTGAGCCACTCCGCCTCGACCTCAGGGCCCTCGGCGATCTCCCAGCCCATCGCGACGAACACGTCCTCGATGCGCTCGGCGAGGGTGGTGAGGGGGTGCCTCGCGCCGGCGGGCCGGCGGTCGTAGGGCAGGGTGACGTCGACGGCCTCCTCGACGAGCACGCGCTCGTCGCGCTCGAGCTCGAGCTCGACCTGGCGGGTCTCGAGGGCCTCGCGGACGCGGCCGCGGGCCTGGCCCACGCGCTTGCCCGCCTCGGCCTTGGCCTGCGGGGGCAGGGCGCCGATCTCGCGGTTGGCCAGAGCCAGCGGGCTGCGGTCGCCCGCGTGCGCGAGGCGCACCTCCTTGAGGGCGTCGAGGTCGGACGCCGCGGCGATGGCGGCCAGCGCGTCGGCGACGGCGGCGTCCACCGCCTCCGGCTTGAGGACGGCGACCTCGACGGGGTCGAAGCTCTTGTTCGGGGCGGACATGCTCGCTCTTCTTCTCCAAGCCGGGGCCGGCCGAGACCGGCCGGGCGCGTCGAGTCTAGGGAACGCTGGCGGCGCCGGCCGTCAGCGCCCGGCGGGCACGACGGTCAGCGCTGGAGAAATCGCCCGCAGGCGCCGAGGCCCGCACGGCCGGCGGCGATGCCGGGGCGGGAGCACGAACGGGCGCGGGTCACAGCACCACCCTACGTGCCGTGCCCGCGCCCGGTCGACCGCGATCCGAGGCTCACGCCTCGTGCTCATGCGAGGCTCACGCCTCGTGCTCATGCGAGGCTCACGCCTCGTGCTCATGCGAGGCTCACGCCTCGTGCTCATGCGAGGCTCACGCCTCCGACAGCTGCTCCATCTCCATCCCGCCGCCCATCTGCTCCTCGAGCACGCGCAGGGTTCCGTCGCCGAAGCGCGGGTCCTGGCCGCGGGCCGCGAGCGCGGCCGCGCGCGCCTCGCGCTTGGACTGCGCGAGCGCCTCGCCCGCCGCGAGCTGCTCGTCGGAGAGCGGGTAGGACTCGACGTAGCCCTGGCCGTGGTACTTCTCGATGTAGGCGTCGAGCTCGGGACCGGACTCCCACGAGGTGATGAGGCAGTAGCGCGGCTCGTCCCCCTGGTGCCACACCGCGTGGTAGAGCCGCTGCGTGTCCACGATGAGCTGCGCGCCGGCGGGCAGGGCGATGCGGGTCTCGGTCGACGGGTCGTCCTTGTCGCCGCGCAGCACCATCACCGAGTCCGGGTTGTCGGTGAGGTTGAAGAAGCCGCGGATGATCCAGCCGGTGCCCTCGGGGTTGAGGCGGTTGTTGTCGTCGCGGTGGAAGTTGTACAGCGTCTCGCCGTACTGGTTGGGCTGGAGCTCGATGATGCGGCAGCGGCCGACGTTGGCGCCCGGCTCCTGCGCACGGGCGGTCAGAGTGGGCGCGATCGCGGTCTGGCTGTCGATCCAGACGCCGTCCTTGTCGGTCTTGGCCGGCGTGTGGTTCCAGAAGCCGTCGCACTCGATGTCGCCGTAGGCCGACGCCAGCGGCGCGAAGCGCGTCTCGCCCGAGGACTTCCAGTCGACGTACTCGACGTCGAGCCACTCCTTCGGATCGATGGTGCCGTCGTACATGTCGAGCACGACGTAGCCGTTCTCGCGCAGCGCCTCGATCTTGGTGTAGCCGTTCTCCTCGTACAGGGCCATGACCGTCCTTGCGGGGTGGGGGGTCGGTGGGGCGGCGACCATTCTGCCCTACCGCCCCGCCAGGTTAGGTATGCCTAAGTAGAGGTGTGTCCGACGTCATCGTGCGCGGGCGCGTCCGGTCAGCGGCCGCAGGACGGGCGCGTGCCCGCCCCGCGAGGCGGGACGGGCACGCGGGAGGGGCTGCGGGCGCTCAGGCCTCCGACATCACCGAAGTGGGGTCGTAGCCGTAGAACGCGGTGCGGGCAGCGCGGCGCTCCTGCGCCTCGACCTCGCTGCGGTAGGCGTGGCCCTGGTCGAGGAAGGCGCTCTCGACCTTCGTGCGCGGAGAGTTCTCGAAGACCCACTTCTCGAGCTCGGGGCCGCTCTCGACGGAGGTGATGAGGCAGTAGCGCGGCTCGCCGGCGGGGTCCTGGTGCCACACGGAGTGCCACATGCGCTCGGAGTCGACGAGCAGCTGCGCGCCGGCGGGCAGCGAGATGCGGGTCTCGGTCGAGGGGTCGTTGATGTCCTCACGCAGGATCATCACCGAGTCAGGGTTGTGGGTGAGCTGCATGAACAGGCGCAGCACCCAGCCCTCGCCGTCGGGGTTGAGGCGGTTGTTGTCGTCGAGGTGGCTGTTGTACAGCGCGTCGGCGTAGCTGTTGGGCTGCAGCTCGATGATGCGGCAGCGGCCGACGTTGGTGCCGATCTCCTGCACGCGACGGGTGAGCGTGGGCGCGATCGCGGTCTGGCTGTCGATCCAGACGCCGTCCTTGTCGGCCTTCGGCGGGTCGAAGTGCCAGAAGCCGTTGCACTCGATCTGGCCGTACGCGGACGCCAGCGGCGCGAAGCGCGTGTCGCCGGAGGACTTCCAGTCGACGTACTCGAGGTTCTTCCACTCGGCCGGGTCGATCGGCTGCTGGTAGCTGTCGAGGACGACGTAGCCCGTCTCCTCGAGGATCGGCAGGTGCAGGTGACGCGAAGACATGAGCTGGCCCTCCTCCAGGCGCGGCCGCCGCGGGGAGGCGGCGCCTCGGCCAGTGTGCCTGGACATGGCCCGGGCGCAAGCACCGAAAGCGCTTGTCGCCGTAGGGATTTCGTCACATGACGTGGTTAGGGAAGCCTTGCCGAATCGGCTCGGGAGACGCCCACCCGGCGTAGAGAACCCCTGTGCAGCAGGGGGTTGCGGGCGTACGCGGATCAGCGGCGGCGCTGGGCGCGCGCGCTGGCGTAGAGGCACACAGCAGCGGCCGTGGCCAGGTTGAGGCTCTCGGCACGGCCGTGGATGGGCACCCGCACGACGTCGTCGCACAGGGCGCGGGTGGCCTCAGGCAGGCCCCAGGCCTCGTTGCCGAACACCCAGGCGGTGGGCGCGGCCAGCACGCCGGCGTCCTCGAGGTCGTCGAGGTCGCGCTCCCCCGCGCCGTCGGCCGCGAGCACCTGGAGGCCGGCGGCGTGCAGGGCGTCGACGAGCTCGGCGGCCGACGGGCCCGTGGCCACGGGGAGGTGGAACAGCGATCCGGCGCTGGCCCGCACGGCCTTGGGGTTCTGCGGGTCGACGCTGGCCTCGGTGAGGATCACTCCCCCGGCGCCCGCTGCGTCGCTGCAGCGGATCACCGTCCCGACGTTGCCGGGGTCGCGCGCATGGGCCAGGACGGTGACGAGCCGCTGCGGGCCGGACAGCACCGACGCGACGTCGGTGGTGACGGAGCGGCAGACGCCGACCATGCCCTGCGGTGTGACCGTGCCCGACAGCGCCCCGACCACCTCGCCCGATGCCCGCACGATGTCGGAGCCGGCTGCTCGCGCGGCGTCGAGGAGATCGCGGTGGCGGTCGGCGGCCTCGGCGGTGACGTAGAGCTCGAGGAGCACGCCGGGCAGGGCAGCCGCCTCGCGGCAGGCCTGCGGGCCCTCGGCGAGAAAACGGCCGTCCCGGTCGCGGAACGCGCGCTTCACCAGACGCTTCGCCGCATTCACCCGCGGGGAGCGGGTGGACGTCAGCTCGGTCGTGCTGGAGTAGCTCATCGTGTCGCGACCGGGACGGCCGGTTGGAACGTGGTGGTCGGCGTCAGGCCGAGACCGGCGCGTTGACGTCGGCCGGCAGGGCCTTCTTGGCGGTCTGGACCAGGACCGAGAACGCGGCCGGGTCGTTGACGGCCAGCTCGGCCAGCATGCGGCGGTCGACCTCGACACCCGCGGCCTTGAGGCCCTGGATGAAGCGGTTGTAGGTCATGCCGTTCGCGCGGGCGCCGGCGTTGATGCGCTGGATCCACAGCTGGCGGAAGTCGCCCTTGCGCTTGCGGCGGTCGTTGAAGGCGTAGACCTCCGAGTGGAGCAGCTGCTCCTTGGCCTTGCGGTAGAGGCGCGAGCGCTGACCGCGGTAGCCGGAAGCCTTCTCGAGGACCTCGCGGCGCTTCTTCTGGGCGTTCACAGAACGCTTGACGCGTGCCATGGGTTGTTCTCCTGCTTCAGGACGGGCCGGACCGGCCCGGCGATGGACGTCGGGGGTCGGCCGTCAGATGCCGAGGAGCTTCTTGGCCTTCTTGGTGTCGGCCGGCGAGAGCTCCTTCTCCACGGAGAGACGGCGGGTGCGCTTGCTCGGCTTGACCTCGAGGAGGTGGCGCTTGTTGGTGCGCTCGCGCAGGATCTTCCCGCTGCCGGTCACCTTGAAGCGCTTCTTGGCGCCGCTGTGGGTCTTCTGCTTCGGCATGTCGCCGCTCTCCTCGTGGTCGTCCCGGGCCGGGCGGCTCGGGATGGTGCTCGTGCTGCTGTCGGTGCGGCCGGGCGGTGCGCCCGGCCGGGTGGTTCAGGCTCCGGCGGCCTCGGCCTCGACGGCCTCGGCGTCCGGCTCGACGGAGTCGGTCGCGTCCGCAGCGTCGGCGTCGTCGCCGCGGCGACGGGCCTCCTTCTCGGCGTCGCGCTCGGCCTTGGCCTGGGCCATGGCCTCCGCCTTCTTCTTGTGCGGGCCGAGGACCATGATCATGTTGCGGCCGTCCTGCTTCGGCGAGTACTCCACGAAGCCGAGGTCCGCGACGTCGTCCGCGAGGCGCTTGAGCAGGCGGAAGCCGAGCTCGGGGCGCGACTGCTCGCGGCCGCGGAACATGATCGTGATCTTGACCTTGTCGCCCTGCTTGAGGAACCGGACGACGTGACCCTTCTTGGTCTCGTAGTCGTGGTCGTCGATCTTCGGGCGGAGCTTCATCTCCTTGATGACGGTGTTGACCTGCTTCTTGCGGTCCTCACGCGCCTTCAGGGCGGACTCGTACTTGAACTTGCCGTAGTCCATGAGCTTGCAGACGGGCGGCTTGGACATCGGGGCCACCTCGACCAGGTCGAGATCGGCCTCGGCGGCCAGGCGCAGCGCATCCTCGATGCGCACGATGCCGACCTGCTCCCCGTTGGGCCCGACAAGCCGGACCTCGGGGACTCGGATCCGCTCGTTGATGCGGGGCTCGGCGCTGATGTGCTCTCCTCGGGTCGTTCTCTGCGGGATCCGGGACGGGCCCCCGACATGGATCGAGGCCCCGTGCACGCGCACGAGGCCTCGCAGTCGTGGTGCCGCAGCCCGAGGGCGCGACGCCGACCGGATCCCCCCGTCGGGGGCTCCGCGACCAGGACCCGACTGCCCGGGGGCGGTGCGGGTGGGAGCGAGGGCTCCGCTTGCGTGATCCGCCGCCACGTACGCGGCGGACCGGTCCGAGCAGGAGCATACGCGACCGTCCCCGCGACCCCCAAAACGGCGGGACGCCCGCCCCGGCAGCGGGGCGGGCGTCCTGCGCGTGCTGTGCCGGCCGGCTCAGGCCTCGTCGGCCTGGCCGATCTCCTCGCGGACCTCGCCCGAGCGGGTCAGCGGGTAGACCGCCGCGGCGATGAGGCCGCCCACGAGCGGGGCCAGGATGAACAGCCACAGCTGCGAGAGCGCGGTGCCGCCCTCGAACAGCGCCGGGCCGATCGAGCGCGCCGGGTTGACCGAGGTGCCGGTGAGCGGGATGCCGACCAGGTGCACGACCACGAGCGCGACGCCGATGCCGAGGCCGGCGGTCGTGGCGTTGGCGGCGCGGTCGGTGACGAGCAGGATCACCAGCACGAAGGCGAAGGTGAGCAGCACCTCGAGCAGGAACGCGCCCCCCATGCTGATGGAGGTGCCGTAGCCGTTGGTGCCGAGGCTGCCGGTCTGGTCCTTCACCCCGAGGTTGTTGACGAACAGCCACAGGAAGAACGCGCCGAAGACGGCGCCGAGGATCTGGGCGATCCAGTAGCCGACGGCCTCGCCGATGGGCTGCTTGCGGGCCACGACCATCGCCAGGGTGACGGCGGGGTTGACGTGGGCGCCGGAGACCGGGCCGAACGCGAACGCCACGAACACGAGCACGAAGCCGAAGGCGAGCGCGACGCCGACGATGCCGCTGCCCGGGCCCTTCGGCTCGCCGGCGCCGACGGAGCCGGCGATGCCGGAGACCGCTGCGCCCACGGCGAGCAGGACCAGGAGGAACGTGCCGAGGAACTCGGCGACGAGCTTGCGCGACTGCATGAGAACTTCCCTTCGATCGGCTGATGCCGGTGGCAGGCCCCCGCCACAGTGACCCATGATCACGAACCGCGCTTCCGGTGTGCGGGCGCCACCCCGAGGGGTTCCGCGATTCCGTCCCCCGTTCCGGGGACGCCATACCGGGTCAGGGCGGGCATCCGTGCACTCCCGCACCAGCCCAGCAGGGAGCCGGGGGTCGCCGGGCCCGGCCGCGTCAGGCGGGGTCGAGGCCCAGCCCGAGGCCCTCGGGGACGAGGTCGGCCAGCCGACGGGCGGCGTCCGACCCGCCCGCGAGCCGCGCGGCGGCCTCGGCGGCCACGGCGTCGGCGTCGGCCCCGGGGACGGGCTGGACGACGACGAGCAGGGGCACCCCCGCGTCGGGCGGCGCCTCCGCGAGCTCGTGGCCCCGGACGCCGGCGAGGCCGTCCAGGCAGGCCGCCACGGCGGCGGCGACGTCCGGGTCGCGGTGCAGCGGCCCGATGCCGGTGCCGTCGGCGATGCGGCGCAGCGCGGCGCCCTGCAGTGCGAAGCGCACCGGGCCGCCCAGATCGAGCAGCACCGCGTCGGCGCCCTCCTCGAGCGCGGCCGCCGCCACCCGCTGGGCCGACGCCGGGATGCCGCGGGCCTGCGGGTCCCACGCGGCCATGGCCTGCACGGAGGTGAAGGCGAGCAGTCCCCGACGGCCGTCCTGGCCCACGAGGCTGACGGTCGCCATGTGGGAGTCCTTCTCGCCCGGGCCAGGGGCGCCCTCGCGCTCCTCGACGGAGTCCAGGACTGCGACGAGCGGCACCATGAGCCGGCGCCCGTCCAGCGCGGCGGCGACGCCGCGCTCGGAGCCCTGCCCCGACTGCCAGGCCGCGAGGGATGCGGCCACCTCGGGGTGCTGCGCGCCGTCGTCGTCGGCGAACTCCGGCTCGGGCACGTGCATGCCGCCGAAGCGGGGCTCGCCCGGGCGGCGCTGCTCGCCTGCGCCGTAGGCATGCGGCTGCCCGGTGCTCACGAGGGCCTCCGGTAGCGGGCGGCACGGGACCGCGGGCGGCCGACCGCGTCCGACGCCGTGGCCCGGGATATCTCCTCGGCGAGGACCGCTCCGACCCGCCGGCAGAACTGCTCGGGCTCGTCCGCCGCATCGGGCGACTCGGGGACGACGCGGTCGACGATGCCATCGGCGAGCAGGTCGGCGGCGCCGATCCGCTGGGCGCGCGCGAGGGCGGGTGCGTGCTCGGGGGTGCGGTGCCGGATGACGGAGGCGCCCTCGGGCGGCAGCGGCGAGAGCCAGGCGTGCTGGGCCGCCACCACGCGGTCGGCGGGCACGAGCGCCAGCGCGCCACCGCCGCCGCCCATCCCCAGCAGGAGGCAGACGGTGGGCGTGGGCAGCGCCACCATGTCGGCCAGCGAGCGGGCGATCTCGCCCGCCAGGCCGCCGTTCTCGGCCGCGACCGACAGCTCGGCACCGGCGGTGTCGACGACGGTGACGAGCGGCAGCCCGAGCTCGGCGGCGATGCGCATGCCCCGACGGCCGGTGCGCAGGGCCGCGGGGCCGAGCGGACGAGCGGTGTCGCGGCGGTCCTGCCCCAGCACGACGCAGGGCCAGGAGCCGAAGCGGGCCAGCGCCAGCAGCAGGCCGTCGCCCCGCTCCCCCTCCCCGGTGCCGTTGAGCGGGGTGACGTCGTCGGCAGCGATGCGCAGCAGCGCGCGCACGCCCGGCCGGTCGGGGCGCCGCGAGCGGACGACGGAGTCCCAGACGTCCGTCGTCGGCACGGGCGGGTCGGTCTCCGCGGTCGAGGCGAGGGGGCCGGGCGGCTCCGGCCGGGTGCGGGGGTCGAGAACGGCGAGGGCGCGAGCGGCGACGTCGCGCAGCTGCGCCGGCGGGACGACGGCGTCGAGCAGGCCGTGGTCGAGCAGGTTCTCGGCGCGCTGGACGTCGGCGGGGAACGGCACCCCGGTGAGCGCCTCGTTGACGCGCGGGCCGAGGAAGCCGATGAGCGCGCCCGGCTCGGCCGCCGTGACGTGGCCGAGCGAGCCCCAGCTGGCGAGCACACCGCCGGTGGTGGGGTTGCGCAGGTACACCAGGAACGGCAGGCCGGCCCGCCGGTGCTCCACGAGCGCCGCACCGATCGCGACCATCTGCACGAAGGCGATCGTGCCCTCCTGCATCCGGGTCCCGCCCGACGTCGGCGACGCCACCAGGGGCAGACCCTCGGCGGCGGCCCGGTCGACGGCGGCGACGATGCGGTCGGCGGCGGCCACGCCGATGGAACCGGCGAGGAAGTCGAAGTCACTGAGCACTACGGCGACACGGCGGCCGTCGAGCAGCCCCTCGCCGGTGATGACGGACTCGTCGAGCCCCGTGCGGGCGCGCGCCTCGTCGAGCTCGCGCGCGTAGTCGGATCCGGGCTCGGCGCGGTCGGCGACCGGCTCGTCCCAGCGGACCCAGGTGCCGGGATCGAGCACCAGGCCGAGGAGCTCGAGAGCCCCGGTGCGGGCCACGGCTAGAGGCGGCAGGCGAGGATGTCGGTGACGAGGATTCCCCGCGCGCCCATGTCGTAGAGCTCGTCCATGATCCGGTGCACCTCGCGCTTGGGGACCATCGCGCGCACCGCGACCCAGCCCTGGTCGTGCAGCGGCGACACGGTCGGCGACTCGATGCCGGGCGTGAGCTCGCAGGCGCGCTCGACGAGCTCGGCGCGGATGTCGTAGTCGACGAGCACGTACGACCGGGCGACGATGACGCCCTGCAGGCGGCGCACGAACGTGTCGACCGCGACATCGGGGGCAGCACCGGCACGGCGGACGAGCAGCGCCTGGCTGACCAGCAGCGGCTCGCCGATGACCGAGAGGCCGGCCTGCTTGAGGGTGGTGCCCGTGGCGACGACGTCGGCCACGGCCTCGGCCACGCCGAGTCGCACGGCGTTCTCGACGGCGCCGTCGAGCTTCACGACCGTCGCGGTGATGCCGAGCTCGCCGAGCCGCGTGGCCAGCAGGCCGGGGTACGACGTGGCGATCCGCTTGCCGGCGAGGTCCTCGATCGACGTCGCGCTGCCGGCCGGGGCGGCGAAGCGGAACGTCGACGGGGCGAAGCCGAGCTCGAGCAGGGTGTCGGTCTCGACGCCGGAGTCGAGGACGAGGTCCAGGCCCGTGATGCCGATGTCGAGCTGGCCGCTCGCCACGTAGGTCGCGATGTCGCGCGGCCTCAGGAAGAAGAACTCGACGTCGTTGTCGGGGTCCTGCACGACGAGCTCGCGCGCGCCGTGGGCGGCGGGGTAGCCGGCCTCGCGCAGCATCTCGCGGGCAGGCTCGGAGAGCTGGCCCTTGTTGGGCAGAGCGACACGCAGCATGGGGGGCGTCCTCGGTCCGAGTCGGGGAAGGGCTGGGCTCGGACTACAGATGCCGGTAGACGTCCTCGAGCTCGACGTCGGCCGCGAGCATGAGCACCTGCGTGAAGAAGATCAGCTGGGCGATCTCCTGCGCGGCGCGCTCCTTGCCCTCGAACTCGGCCGCCATCCACGCCTCGGCGGCCTCCTCGACGACCTTCTTGCCGATCCCGTGGACGCCGTCCTCCTCGAGACGGACGACGGTGCCCGACGTGCGGTCGCGGTTGATCCACTTGGTGCGCAGCTCGGAGTGCAGCTCCTCGAACGTCTTCACGAGGCAAAGCCTACGGAACCCCTCGGCGCGAGCCCGCGCAGGGTGAGCAGGACCGAGATCGCGGCCTCCACGGCCTCGCGGCCCTTGTCCTCGGCGGAGTCCGGCAGACCCGCCCGCGCGAGGGCCTGGGCCTCGGTGTCGCAGGTCAGCAGGCCGAAGCCGACGGGCACCCCGGTGTCGAGCGCGACGCGCGAGAGCCCCTCGGTCGCGGCGTCGCAGACGTACTCGAAGTGCGGCGTGCCGCCGCGGATCACGACGCCGAGCGCGACGACTGCGTCGTAGCCGCCGGTGGTGGCGCAC
Organism: Actinomycetota bacterium; assembly: GCA_020161245.1. GTDB lineage: Bacteria > Actinomycetota > Actinomycetes > S36-B12 > CAIYMF01 > Longivirga. The sequence goes on from JAIUOK010000031.1 coordinate 23,742, forward strand.
GCCTTGGCCACGATGGGCAGCTCGAAGGCGCCGGGCACACGGACGATGTCGTAGCGGGCGCCGAGCCCGTCGAGCGCCCGGACGGCACCGGAGACGAGGCCGTCCATGACGACGTCGTGCCACTGCGAGGCCACGACGGCGACGCGGACGTCGGAGGTGCCGGGCAGGTCGAGGCTGGGTGCGCCCTTGCCGCTCATGACGGGTTCCCTTCGGGGAGCTCGAGGTCCTCGGGCAGGTCGTGCCCCATGCGGTCGCGCTTGGTCTGCAGGTAGTGCAGGTTCTCGGGCGTCGCGCGCACCGCGAGGGGCACGCGCTCGACGATGGACAGACCGTAGCCCTCGAGCCCGGCGCGCTTGGCCGGGTTGTTGGTGAGCAGCCGCATCGTGCGGACGCCGAGGTCGGCGAGGATCTGCGCGCCCGTGCCGTACTCGCGCGCGTCGGCGGGCAGGCCCAGCTCGAGGTTGGCGTCGACGGTGTCGGAGCCGCCGTCCTGCAGGGCGTACGCGCGGAGCTTGTGCAGCAGGCCGATGCCGCGCCCCTCGTGGCCGCGGACGTACAGCACGACGCCGCGTCCCTCCTCCGCGACCTGGCGCAGCGCCGCGTGCAGCTGCGGACCGCAGTCGCAGCGGCGGGAGGCGAACACGTCGCCGGTGAGGCACTCCGAGTGCACGCGCACCAGGACGTCCTGGCCGTCGCCGATGTCGCCGCGCACGAGGGCGACATGCTCCACGCCGTCGAGACGGGAGCGGAACCCGACGGCCTGGAAGTCGCCGAACTCCGTGGGCAGCCGGGTCTCGGTGACCCGCTCGACCTGGCTCTCGGTGCGGCGGACGTAGGCGATGAGGTCGGCGATCGAGATCATCACGAGGCCGTGCTCGTCGGCGAACCTGCGGCACTGCGGCGCCCGCATCATCGAGCCGTCGTCGTTGACCATCTCGCACAGGGCGCCTGCGGGACGCAGCCCGGCGAGGCGGGCGAGGTCGACCGCGGCCTCGGTGTGGCCCGCGCGACGGAGGACGCCGCCCTCGACCGCGCGCAGGGGGACGACGTGGCCGGGGCGGGTGAGCTCCCAGGCCTCGGTGGCGGAGTCCGACAGCACCTTGATCGTGCGGGCGCGGTCCTTCGCGGAGATGCCCGTCGACTCCACGTCGCGGGCGTCGACCGTGACCGAGTACGCCGTGCCCTTCTTGTCCTCGTTGATGACCGTCATGGGCGGCAGGCCGAGCCGGTCGAGCTCGCGGCCCGGCAGCGCGACGCAGATGTAGCCGGACGTCCAGCGGATCATGAAGCCGGTGAGCTCCGGCGTCGCCTTCTGCGCGGCGAAGATGAGGTCGCCCTCGTTCTCGCGGTCCTCGTCGTCGACCACGACGACGGCACGGCCGGCGCGCATGGCCTCGATGGCGTCCTCGACGGGGTCGAGCCGGATCCCCGCCCGGTCGCTGCTCACGGCGGTCACGACGTCCTCCACTCGAGCATGCGCTCCACATACTTGGCCACGACGTCCACCTCGAGGTTGACGGGGTCGCCCGCACCCTTGGTGCCCAGCGTCGTCAGCTCGAGCGTGGTGGGGATGAGCGAGACGCTGAACCAGTCGCGGGCAGCCTCGACGACGGTGAGAGAGATGCCGTCGACGGTGATCGAGCCCTTCTCCACGACGTACCTGCCGAGGTCCGCGGGCAGCGCGATCCGCACGACCTCCCAGTGCTCGCTGGGCGTGCGGCCGAGGATCGTGCCGACGCCGTCGACGTGCCCCTGCACCAGGTGCCCGCCCAGCCGTGCCGACAGCGTCACCGGGCGCTCGAGGTTGACCCGCGAGCCGGGCTCGAGCACCCCGAGCGACGAGCGGTCGAGCGACTCCTGCATGACGTCGGCCGTGAACTCGCCGTCGCCGTGCTCGACGACGGTGAGGCAGACGCCGTTGACGGCGATGGACGCGCCGTGGACCGCGTCGGACGTGACCACGGGGCCGCGGATGCGCAGCCGTGCGGAGTCGGCCAGCGGCTCGACCGCGACGACGGTGCCGAGCTCCTCGACGATGCCGGTGAACACTTAACCCTCCTCGGCCCGGAGCACCCGGGCATCGATGCGCACGTCGCCGCCCACGAGGGAGACGCCGGCGACCTGCAGACGCAACGCGTCGGTGATCGTGGACATGCCCGCGTCGCCCAGGGCTGCCGGACCCGACCCGAGCAGGGCGGGCGCGATGTACCAGCGCACGGCGTCCACGAGGCCGGCGCGCACGAAGGCGGCGACCAGCCGCGGGCCGCCCTCGAGCATGACGTGGCGGATCTCGCGCGCCTGCAGCACGCCGAGCACGTGGGCCGGGTCGCGCTCGCGGAGGTGCAGCGTCGGCGCGGACGTGTCGAGGACGCGGGCGCCCTCGGGGATGTCGCGCGCGCCCACGACGACGCGCAGCGGCTGCTGGTCGTAGGACAGCACCTCGGCGTCGCGGCGGACCGCGAGGTGCGGGTCGTCCTCGAGGACGGTGCCGGTGCCGACCACGACGGCGCCGACGGAGGCCCGCAGGGCGTGGACGTCGGCGCGGGCCTCGGCACCGGTGATCCAGCGGCTGGTGCCGTCGGCGGCGGCGACGCGGCCGTCGAGGGTGGTCGCGGCCTTCCACGTGACGAAGGGGCGGCCGTGCACGGCCTGGTGGGTCCAGTACGGGTTGAGCGCCTCGGCCTCGTCGGCCAGCACTCCCCCGACCACGTCGACGCCGTGGGCGCGCAGGTGGTCGGCCCCGCCGGAGGCGGCCGGGCTGGGATCGGACTGCGCGTGCACGACGCGGGCGACGCCGGCCTCGAGCAGGGCGGCCGAGCAGGGGCCGGTGCGGCCGGTGTGGTTGCAGGGCTCGAGGGTGACGACTGCGGTGGCGCCGCGGGCCCGGCTACCGGCGGCGCGCAGCGCCTCGACCTCGGCGTGCGGCGTGCCGGCGCCGTGGTGGTACCCCTCGCCGACGGCCTCGCCGTCCGGGGAGAGCAGCACCGCGCCGACGCGGGGGTTGGGGCCGAGCGGCGCGTCCGGGGACGTGGCGAGCTCGAGGGCGCGCCGCATCGCCGCGATCTCGCGGTCGCTGGCGGGCGCTGATGGTGCCACCGGGTGCCGTCCTCGTGCTCGGGCCCGTGCGCCGGCGGGGCGTCAGGGGGCCACGGCAGGACGACGAGGTGCACCGTCGCAGGACGGCGCACGACGACGACCGCGCGCGTCGCCTCCCATCCGGACTCTCACCGTCGGCTCCGGATGACCGTGCTGCGGATGCAGCAGGCTGACCGGATCAGCCGGCCGCTGGATGCGGCCGGGTCGCGGGCTTCCACCGCCGGTTCGGACTTCCACCGACCCCGGGACGCGCGAGCAGGTTCGCTCGTACGAGCCCCAGACTACCGGCGGGCGCCCCGACGGCCGCAGCGGCTTGCCGGGCAGCGGCACGGGCGGGCCCCGGCATCAGTGCGCGCACCACCAGCTGGCGTCGGTGGCGGCCTGGGCCTGGGCGGCGAGCGACCGCACCGCCGCCGCGGGGTCGTCGGCGCCGTAGACCGCCGACCCCGCCACGAAGACGTCGGCGCCGGCGTCGGCGCACACCTCGATGGTCTCGGCCGCGACACCGCCGTCGACCTGGATCCAGAGGTCGAGGTCGCGGCCCTTCACCAGCTCGCGGGCCCGGCGGATCTTGGGGACGACGACATCGAGGAACCGCTGGCCGCCGAAGCCGGGCTCGACGGTCATGACGAGCAGCATGTCGATCTCGGGCAGGAGGTCGGCGTAGGCGTCGACCGGCGTCGCCGGGCGCAGCCCCATGCCCGCACGGGCGCCCAGCGCCCGGATCTCCCGGGCGAGCTTGATGGGGGCGGCCGCGGCCTCGACGTGGAAGGTCACCGATCCGGCGCCGGCCTCGGCGTACGCGGGGGCCCATCGGTCGGGGTCCTGGATCATGAGGTGGCAGTCGACGGGCGTGGAGACGGCGCCGAGCAGGCTCTCGACCACCGGCAGGCCGAGGGTGAGGTTGGGGACGAAGTGGTTGTCCATGACGTCGACGTGCAGCCAGTCGGCCGCCCCCGCGACGCGCTCGCACTCCGCGGCGAGGCGGGAGAAGTCGGCCGACAGGATGCTCGGGGAGATCTGGACCATGCCGAAAGGCTAGCGATCGAGGCCGTCCCTGCCGATGAGCCTCACGAGGGGCCGTTGTGCGACCATCGCGGGCGGCCGGACGGGTGACGCGGCGCAGGGGGGTCGGATGCTCGCGGAGGAGCTGCAGGGGCAGGCGCCCTGGCTGCTGCGCGTCCGAGGGGCGGACCGCGTGCAGCGCGTGCGCGCCGTGAACGCCCTCGTCATCTGCTACGGCACGACGGCCCTGGCACTGCTGGCCGCGCCGCTGCTGGCGCTCATCCCCGGCGCGGGGCTCGCCGTGTCCGGCGTCGTCGTCGTCACGGCGCTGCTGTTCCTCGGCATCATCGCGCTGATCCGCAGCGGCCGGGTGTCCCTCGGGCTGACGCTGTTCTTCGTCGTCTTCCTGGCGTCGTTCGCGGTGAGCATCCTCGTCCTGCGCGACGCGCGCCTGACGGCCCTCTACGCCACGGCCCCGGTCGTCGTCGCGGGGGTGACGCTGCCCCGGCGCGGCGTCGCGGCCGTCACCGCGGCGGCCCTGGTCATCGGCATCGGCGGCACCCTGCTCTTCCCCATCTCCGACGGCAGCCCGATCCAGTCGTTCGAGGTGATCCTCGCGACCGTGGCCATCGCGGCTGTCGACGTCGTGGCCGCCCTGCTCGGCATGTGGGGCCAGCGCCAGGAGACGCTGCGCGCCGACCGCTCGGCCCGTGAGGCCAACGACCTCGCCGGCCGGCTCGCGCTCATCAACGCCGAGCTCGAGCGTCGTGTGGACGAGCGCACGGAGGCGCTGCAGCGGGCGCTCTCGCAGCAGGAGACCCTGGTCGCCGAGCTCGCCGACCTGTCGCTGCGCGACCCCCTCACCGGGCTGTACAACCGACGTCACGTCGAGCAGGAGGTGCCGCGGCTGCTCGCAGCCGCCGAGCGCTACGGGACGCCGCTGGCACTGGCGCTGGCCGATCTCGACCACTTCAAGCGCATCAACGACCTGTGGAGCTACAGCACCGGCGACGAGGTGCTGCTGCGGTTCACCGAGCTCCTGCGCGAGACGTCGAGGGGCACCGACCTCGTCGCCCGGTACGGCGGCGAGGAGTTCCTGCTCGTCATGCCGCAGACCACGGCCGAGCAGGCGCGCGTGGTGTGCGAGCGGCTGCGCCGGGCCGTCGAGGCCCACGGCTGGGACGACGTGGCGCCCGACCTGCACCTCACGGTGAGCGTGGGCGTGGCCGGCGCCGACGGCCGAAGCAGCCTGCTCGCGCTCACCGCCGCGGCCGACCGGGCGGTGCACGATGCCAAGCGCGCGGGGCGCAACCGGGTCGAGGTGGCGCCGGACGACGTTCCGCCCGAGGCCGTCGAGGCGCTCGAGGAGTAGGTCGTCAGCCGGTGCGGCGCAGGAGTGCCAGGTACATGCCGTCGGTGCCGTGGATGTGCGGCCAGAGGCGCAGGTCCGGGCCCTCGCCGAGGTCGTCGACCTCGGGCAGCAGCGGCCGGACGTCGAGGCGCTCGACACCGCCCGCCCGCACCGCGTCGTCGACGACGGCGGTGGTCTCGGCCAGGTGGGGCGAGCAGGTGGCGTAGCCGACGACGCCGCCGATGCGCACCGACCTCAGCGCCGCGGAGAGCAGGGCGCGCTGCAGGGCCGAGAGCTCCGCGACGTCGGACGGCGACCGGCGCCAGCGGCTCTCGGGACGCCGGCGGAGCACGCCGAGGCCGGTGCACGGCGCGTCGAGCAGGACACGGTCGAAGGACCCCTCGCGCCAGGGCGCGCTCGTGCCGTCCGCGGTCACGACGAGGTGGTGGCCGGGCGCCGAGCGCAGCGCCCCCGCCACGAGCTGCGCACGGTGGTGCGTGCGGTCGCCGGCGAGCAGTGCGGCGCCCCGCTCGAGGCCGAGGCCCACGAGGAGTGCGGCCTTGCCGCCGGGACCGGCGGCCATGTCGAGCCAGCGCGAGTCGGGTCCGTCGCCGACGTCGGCCCGGGCGAGCGCCAGGGCGACGAGCTGGCTGCCCTCGTCCTGCACGCCGGCGGCGCCGCTGCGGACGGGGCCGAGCGACGACGGCGCCCCGCCGTCGAGGGCCACGGCGTACGGCGACCAGCGGCCCGGCGACGTGCCCGGGAGGTCGAGGAGCTCGTCGACGTCGATGCGCCCGGGACGGGCGACGAGGGTGACCGACGCGTTCTCGTTGTCGGCGACGAGGAGGTCCTCGGTGTCCGCCCACGACGGCTCGCCGGTCCACGACGACAGGGAGTCGTGCAGCGCCTCGACGATCCAGGCGGGGTGCGACTGCACGACCGACAGGTGGCCCACAGGGTCCGCTTGCGGATCGGGCGCGACGGCGTCGACCCAGTCGTCGAGGTCGCGCTCCCCCACCCGCCGCAGCACCGCGTTGACGAAGCGCGCACGCGACTCGCCGCCCACGAGGCGCGCGACCTGGACGGTCTCGCCGACCGCGGCATGCGGGGGCGTGCCGAGGAAGAGCAGCTGGTAGGCGCCGAGGCGCAGGACGTCGAGCAGCGGCACGTCGACCTCGGCCAGCGGGCGGTCGACGCACGCCGCGAGGACGGCGTCGAGCAGGCCGCGGCGGCGCAGGGTGCCGTAGGCGAGCGTGGTGGCGAAGCCGGCGTCGCGGCCCGACAGCCCGGCGTCGGCGAGGATCCGCGGCGCGACCAGGTTGGCGTACGCGCCGTCGCCCTCGACGGCCCGCAGGACGTCGTACGCCGCGACCCGCACCGGGTCGGCGGGCCGGCGGTCGCCGCGCCACTGCGCCGGGCGCGAGTGGTGGCCGCGGTCGCCGGCCATCAGGACGCCTCGTCGCGTCCGAGGACCTCGCCGGCCTCGGGCCGCGTGCCGCGCGCCCAGTCGGCCGCGCCCATCTCCTTCTTGCCCTGCGCCCGGACCGCGCCGAGGACGACGGCGTGCGACGCCGTGCCGACGCGGACGCGGTTCTTGTCGATGCCGAGCTCGCCGGGAGCCAGCGAGGTGTCGTCGGCCAGCAACGAGACCGGGCCCAGCTTGAGGCGCTCGCCGCGGTAGGTCGTCCAGGCGCCGGGTGCGGGCGTGCAGGCACGGATCTGGCGATCGACCCGGACAGCGGGCTGCGACCAGTCGACCCGGGCGTCGTCGACGGTGATCTTCGGGGCGAGCGAGATGCCGTCGGCAGGCTGCGGCACGGCGACGAGCGCGCCGGACTCGAGGCCGTCCATGGTCGCGACGAGCAGGCCGGCGCCGGACTCGGCCAGCCGGCCGAGGAGGTCGCCGCTGGTGTCGGAGGGCCGCACCGACTCGGTGACCACGCCGAGGACGGGGCCGGTGTCGAGGCCCTCCTCGAGCAGGAACGTGGACGCGCCCGTGACGTCGTCGCCGTGCCACACCGCGTGCTGCACGGGCGCGGCGCCGCGCCAGGCGGGGAGCAGCGAGAAGTGCAGGTTGACCCAGCCCAGGCGCGGGATGCCGAGGGCCGGCCGGGGCACGAGCGCGCCGTACGCCACTACGGGGCAGCAGTCGGGCTGGAGCGCGGCGAGCTGCTCGAGGAACTCCGGGTCGCGGGGGCGCTCGGGCTTGAGCACCTCGATGCCGTTCGCCTCGGCGAGCAGCGCCACGGGCGAGGCCTGCAGCGAGCGGCCGCGGCCGGCGGGGGCGTCGGGGCGGGTGACCACCGCGACCACCTCGTGGCGCGAGGCGAGCAGGGCGCGCAGGGACGGGAGGGCGACCTCGGGGGTGCCCGCGAAGACCAGTCGCACGGGGACTACAGCCAGCGCGACGAGATGCGGTGCGGCGAGAGCTTCACCTGGGGGGCGGGCTCGCCGAACCACTCCGCCTCGCGGATGGCCTTCATGGCCTCCTTGCGCGTCTCGGCGTCGAGGCGGTCGATGAACATGATGCCGTCGAGGTGGTCGGTCTCGTGCTGGATGGCGCGGGCGAGCAGCTCGCTGCCCTCGATCACGACCGGCTCGCCGTGCATGTTCATGCCCTTGGCCACCACGCGCATCGAGCGTCGCGTGTTGAAGGCGAGCTCGGGCACCGACAGGCAGCCCTCGTCGCCCTCCTGCATCTCGTCGGAGAGGTCGAGCACCGGGTTGATGAGGTGGCCGACCACGTCGTCGACGTCGTAGGTGAAGACGCGCAGGCTGACGCCGAGCTGCGGCGCGGCGAGGCCGGCGCCGGGGGCGTCGAGCATGGTGTCGGTGAGGTCCTTGACGAGCTTGCGCAGCTCCTTGTCGAAGGTCGTCACCTCGGCCGCGGGCGTGGTGAGCACCGGGTCGCCGAACAGGCGGATGGGCTTGACGGCCACGCAGGGGCTCCCGGAGGTCGTGTCGGACGGGCGGATCGGGTGACCAGTCTACGGACCTGCGGGTGCGGCGGCCGAGCGCGGAGGCGGCCGACCGGTCAGCCGAGGACGACGGGGTCGACCCGCACGGCGACCGGGCCGCCCTCCTTGCGGGCGCTGCGCACGCCGGACGCCGCCTTGAGGGCCGCGGCGAGCGCCGCACCCTCGGCCCGCGGTGCGACCACGAGGGCCCTCGCCCGCGGCTCGGCCGGGCCGCGCGCCGACGTCGACGGATCGACCGGCACCGGCCCCAGCACGCGCGCGCCCGGGGGCAGCCGGAGATGGCCGAGGAGGTCGTCGACGTCGTCGGGCGCACCGACGGCCTCGGCCACCCGCCAGGCGGGCGGGAGGTGCAGCTGCTCGCGCTCGGCGAGCTCGCGGGCGGCGAAGCCGGCGGGGTCGTGCCGGACGACAGCCTGCACCGGTGCGAGCGACGGGTCGGCGACCAGGACGACGACGCCGCCCTCGGACGCCGGACGCACCAGCGACGCCGCCGCCGACCAGCGGCGGACGGCCTCCTCGGCGGCACGCAGATCGGGCCGGTCGAGGGCGACACGGCCGTCGAGCAGCAGCGCCGCGGCGTACCCGCTCTCGGCGCGCGGCTCGGCCCCGGGGGTGGCGACGACGATGGCCGGCGAGCCGTCGACGGAGTCGAGGACGCCGCGTCCCGACGGGTCGCGGCCGGAGGTGCGGACGGGGACGCCGGGGAACGCGCGACCCAGCTCCTCGGCGGTACGCCGCTCCCCCACCGCGACGGCGCGCAGCCGGGTGCCCCTGCACGACGGGCACGACCAGTCGCCGGCGAGGCGGCCGCACCACCCGCAGCGCGGGACGGCGTGGCCGCTGGTGACGCCGAGCGGCCCGTGGCACACCGCGCAGCGGGCCGGGGCACGGCAGGTCTGGCAGGCGAGGGTCGGGACGTAGCCGCGGCGGGGCACCTGGACGAGGACCGGGCCCCGGGCCAGTCCCTCGCGCGCGGCCTGCCACGCGACATGGGGCAGGCGCGCGGTCTGCGCCGCCTGGTCGCGGGCGAGCTCCACCTCGCCGCCGATGGTGACCACGCGGGGCGCACGGCGGCGCACCTCGGCGCGCGGCGCCGACACCTCGCGGGCCCAGCCGCTCTCGACGAGCAGCTGCGCCTCGACGGAGCGCGCGGCCGAGCCGACGACGAGCGCCGCACCGGTGCGTCCCGCGCGCAGGGCGAGCACCTCGCGGGCGTGCCAGTAGGGGGCGTGCGGCTCGGCGAGGCTGTCGTCGCCGTCGTCCCACAGCACGATGAGCCCGAGATCCTGCACGGGCGCGAAGACCGCGGCCCGGGTGCCCAGGACGACCCGCGACCGGCCGCGGCGGACCTCGAGGAAGGCGCGGTAGCGGGCAGCCGGGCCGAGATCCGCGGTGAGCACCCGGTGGACGCCGGGCCCCAGGCGTGCGGGCAGCGCGGCGTCGAGACGGGCGACGTCGCGGGCGTCGGGCACGACCACGAGCACCCCGCGGCCGGCCGAGGCCGCCGCTGCCACGAGGTGCACGACGGCGTCGACGGGATCGGACGCGGGCGGGGCGGTCCACACGGCACGGGGCCCGGGGTGGTCCGGAGACATGACGACGGAGGGGTCGCCCACGCGGCGCACGAGCGCCGATCCCCCGGACACCGCGGCCCAGGGACCGGCGTCGGACGGGTCGGCGACCGGGGCCGGAGCGAGGTCGAGCACCCCCTCGGCGTCGACCTCGGCCTCGGCCGCCGCGTGGCGCGGAGGCACCGCGGCGCGCAGGACGTCGGCGAGGGTGCCGGCCCACCGGTCGGCCACGGCGCGGGCGAGACCGGCCACCTCGGCGGTCAGCACCGGGTCGGGGCTGACCACCTTGGAGATCCGCTCGACGCGTCCCTGGTGGTCGGACGACGCGGCGCGCTCGAGCACCCAGCCGTCGACGAGCTTGCCGGAGAACCGGACCCGCACCCGGGTGCCGGGCTGCGCGGCCAATGAGAGCGGCTCGGGGACGAGGTAGTCGAACGTGCGGTCGAGGTGCGCGAGCCCGACGTCGACGCCGACGCGCGCGACCGGATCCACCTCGGCGGGACCGGGCGGGGTCCTGGTGCGCGCCTTGCGCACCTTGGCCGCCACGAGGGCGAGCTGCTCCGGCTCCTCCGTCACGGGGACGTTCTACCGGACGCCTCCGCCGGTCCGCGGCGGCTGTCCACGTCGGCGCGGTAGAGCACGTGCGGCCCCCACCACGCGCCGGCCGCGCGCGGGTGCTCGAACACGCCGTCGTAGCGCAGGCCGAGGCGCTGCATCACGGCCTGCGAGGCGATGTTGGCCGGCACGGTCCAGGAGTCGATCTCGGGCAGTCCGGCCTCGTCGAAGCCGAAGCGCAGGCACTCCTGCGCCGCCTCGGTGGCGATGCCGAGGCCCCACCACGCGCGGTCCAGCCGCCAGCCGACCTCGACCAGCGGGTCGGCGTGGGCGAAGGGCGCGTCGAACGCCAGGGGCTGCGCCAGCCCGACGAAACCGACGAACGGCGCGGTGCCGCGATGGGACGCCAGGACCTCGACCGCCCACAGGCCGTAGCCGTGCTCGTCGTGGTGGGCCTCGATCCGCTCGACCATGGCGTCGCTGCCCGCGCGGTCGAGCGGCGCCGGGAACCAGCGCATCACCTCGGGGTCGGCGTTGAGCGCCGCGAACGGCGCGAGGTCGGCGTCGCGCCACCTGCGCAGAAGCAGACGGGGCGTCCGCAGCTCGTGACGAGTCATGCGGACGCCCCGGATGCCGAGGGCCTGGGGATCAGATCCCCGCAGCGGCCTTGAGCGCGTCGGCGCGGTCGGTGCGCTCCCAGCTGAAGTCGGGGAGCTCGCGGCCGAAGTGGCCGTAGGCCGCGGTCTGCGCGTAGATCGGGCGCAGCAGGTCGAGGTCGCGGATGATCGCGGCCGGGCGCAGGTCGAAGACCTCGAGCACGGCGGCCTGGATCTCGGCGTCGGGCTTCACGCCGGTGCCGAACGTCTCGACGAAGACGCCGACCGGGTGGGCCTTGCCGATCGCGTACGCGACCTGGACCTCGCAGCGGCGGGCGAGACCCGCGGCCACGACGTTCTTGGCGACCCAGCGCATCGCGTACGCGGCCGAGCGGTCGACCTTCGACGGGTCCTTGCCGGAGAACGCGCCGCCGCCGTGACGGGCCATGCCGCCGTAGGTGTCGACGATGATCTTGCGGCCGGTGAGGCCGGCGTCGCCCATGGGCCCGCCGATCTCGAAGCGGCCGGTAGGGTTCACCAGGAGGCGGTAGCCCTCGGTGGAGATCGACAGGCCGGCGAGCTCGGGCTCGACGACGTGCTCCTGGATGTCCGGCGTGAGCAGCGTGGCGAGGTCGATGTCGGCCGCGTGCTGCGAGGACACGACGACGGTGTCGAGACGGACCGCGCGGTCGTCCTCGTCGTACTCGATGGTGACCTGGGTCTTGCCGTCCGGGCGCAGGTAGGGGATCAGGCCCTCCTTGCGGACGGCCGTGAGGCGCTGCGCGAGCCGGTGCGCGAGGTGGATCGGCAGCGGCATGAGCTCGGGGGTGTCGTCGCAGGCGTAGCCGAACATGAGGCCCTGGTCGCCGGCGCCCTGCTTGTCGAGGTCGTCGACGGCCTCGCCCTCGCGGTCCTCGATGGCGTCGTCGACGCCCTGCGCGATGTCGGGGCTCTGGCCGCCGATGGCGACGTTGACGCCGCACGACGCGCCGTCGAAGCCCTTCTTGCTGGAGTCGTAGCCGATCTCGAGGATGCGGTCGCGGACGATCGTGTTGATGTCGACCCAGCTCGAGGTCGTCACCTCGCCGGCGACGTGCACCTGGCCGGTGGTGATGAGCGTCTCGACGGCGACCCGGCTGCGCGGGTCCTCCTTGAGCATCGCATCGAGGATCGAGTCGCTGATCTGGTCAGCGATCTTGTCCGGGTGCCCCTCGGTGACGGACTCGGACGTGAACAGGCGACGGGCCACGATTCGTGCTCCAGTGCAGTTCGGACGGATGTGCTCGCCACCCTACCGGGCGCCGGCTGCGGGTCGGGCCGACCCGCCGCCAGGGCAGAGGTCCGTGACCGTGCGCCAGGCCCCTCGGGTCTCCCGGCCCGGCCGGTCAGGGCAGCCGGGCCGCGACGGCGTCCCAGACCGCCTCGGCGATGGCCCGCTTGCCGGCCTCCGGGACGGCCACGGACGTGCCGTCGGCGCCGAGGATCACGACCTCGTTGCGGTCGACCTCGAAGGCCTTGCCGTCGCCGACCTCGTTGACGACCAGCAGGTCGCAGCCCTTGCGGGCGAGCTTGGCGCGGGCGTGGTCGAGGACGGTGCCCGACGCGTCGCCGGTCTCGGCGGCGAACCCGACCACGACCTGGCGGCGCCCGTGCGAGTCGCGGTCGCGGACCACCTCGGCCAGAACGTCCGCCGTGCGCTCGAGCGCGATCGCCGGCACGGTCCCGTCGTCGTCCTTCTTGATCTTGTGGGCGGCGACGGACGCGGGCCGGAAGTCCGCGACGGCGGCGGCCATCACCACGACGTCGGCCCCCGCCGCCTCCTTGTGCACGGCCTGGCGGAGGTCCTCGGCGCTGACCACCCGGACGACCCGCACGCCGCCGGGGTCGGGCAGCGCGGCGTTGGCGCTCACCAGCACCACCTCGGCGCCGCGCGCGGCGGCCACCTCGGCGAGCGCGTAGCCCTGCTTGCCGCTGCTGCGGTTGCCGAGGAAGCGCACGGGGTCGAGGTGCTCGCGGGTGCCGCCGGCGGAGACCACGACCGTGCGGCCGCGCAGGTCGGGCTCCTGGCTCCCTCGCGCCAGGACGTCGAGGCAGGCGTCGTAGATCTGCGCCGGCTCCGGCAGGCGTCCGGGCCCGGTGTCCTTGCCGGTGAGCCGTCCCGACGCCGGGTCGAGGACGACGACGCCGCGCTCGCGCAGCGCGGCCACGTTGGCCTGCGTGGCGGCGTGCTGCCACATCTCGGTGTGCATCGCGGGCGCGAGCACCACGGGGCAGCGGGCCGTGAGCAGGATGTTGCCGAGCAGGTCGTCGGCCAGTCCGGCGGCGGCGCGGGCCAGCAGGTCGGCCGTGGCCGGGGCGACGACGACGAGGTCGGCCTCCTGGCCGAGGCGGACGTGCGGCACCTCGTGGACGTCGTCCCAGACCTCGGCCGTGACCGGCTTGCCGGACAGCGCCTCCCAGGTGGGTGCGCCGACGAACCGCAGCGCCGCGCGGGTGGGGACGACGGTGACGTCGTGGCCGCTCTCGGCGAAGCGGCGCAGCAGCTCGGCGGCCTTGTACGCAGCGATGCCGCCGCCTACGCCCAGCACGACGCGGGGTCGTCGCTGGGCGCCGGCAGCGGCATCGGCAGGTGCGTGCTCGTCTGGGGTGGCGGGCATGCGCTCAGGGTGCCACCCGCGCGTACCCGCGCGGGCGGCGAGTGGGTGCTACTCGACCGGGAACGACGAGGCGGCCTCGGCCTCGGGGTCGTAGGCCTCGGCGGTGAGCAGGCCGGCGTTGATCTCGCGGAGCGCGATCGACAGCGGCTTCTCCTGCACGTGGGTCTCCACGAGCGGGCCGACGTACTCGAGCAGGCCCTCGCCGAGCTGGGAGTAGTAGGCGTTGATCTGGCGCGCGCGCTTGGACGCGTACAGCACCAGCGAGTACTTCGAGTCGGTGGCCTCGAGCAGCTCGTCGATCGGCGGGTTGGTGATGCCCTCGGGGGCAGAAGCGGTGCCGGGCACGCGCGGGCCTTTCGGTCTCGGGGCCGCGGCCGGGGTGCCGGACGCGGGTCGGTGAGGGTCGTGCAGCAGACGGATCTGCAGGTCAGGGGCCTGCGACGGGCTCACCGGGGGCCTGCAGGCCCATCAAGAGTACCAACTGCTGCACGGCCTCCTCGACCGTCGTGTTCACGACCCGCGCGTCGAACTCCGACTCGGCCGCCAGCTCGACCCGGGCGGTCTCCAGCCGGCGGGCGATCACCTCGGCCGGCTCGGTGCCCCGGCCGACCAGCCGGCGCACCAGCTCGTCCCACGAGGGAGGGGCCAGGAACACCAGCAGGGCCTCGGGCATGGAGGCCCGCACCTGGCGGGCGCCCTGCAGCTCGATCTCCAGCAGCACCGGCACGCCGGCGTCGAGCTTGTCCATCACCGGGCGGCGCGGGGTGCCGTAGAAGTTGCCGGCGAACTCGGCGTACTCGAGCAGCTCGCCGTTCTCGACCATGCCGGCGAACTCGGCGTGGTCGACGAAGAAGTAGTTGACCCCGTGGGTCTCCCCCGGCCTCGGCCGCCGGGTCGTCGCCGACACCGACAGCCAGACGTCGGGGCGGGTCTCGCGCAGGTGCGAGACCACGGTGGACTTGCCCACCCCGGACGGGCCGGAGAGGACGGTCAGGCGGGCGCTCAGGCGGAGAACTCCTTCTCCAGCGCGGCGATCTGGTGGGTGCCCAGTCCGCGCACGCGACGGTTCTCGGCGATCTGCAGCCGCTCCATGATCTCCGCGGCGCGGACCTTGCCGACGCCGGGCATGGACTCGAGCAGCGCCGAGACCTTCATCTTGCCGATGATGTCGTCGGTCTGGCCCTGCGCGATCACCTCGCCGATGGAGGCGCCCGACCGCTTGAGCCGGTTCTTGACCTCGGCACGCACGCGTCGCGCCTCGGCTGCCTTCTCCAGCGCGGCGGCGCGCTGCTCGGGGGTCAGGGGCGGAAGGGCCACGGCCGGTCCTCTCGTCGGGGTAACGCCGCGACCCTAGCGAGACGGGCAGGCGGGTGGCCAGCGAACCCCCGAACCTCCCCGAGAGGGGGACGTGACCGACGTCTCCGCAGGTCAGGGGGTCGGGAGCTCGGTGCCGGGCACGGCGTTCACCACGACCTCCGGGCCGACGACCTGGCTGCCGGACCGGATGCCCTGCCGGTAGTCGACGCGGAACCCGTCCAGGGCCGTAGGCGCGTCGTCCAGCGGCGTCACCACCGCGAGCAGCTCCCACGCCGGCAGCTCGAGGACCATCCCGGGGACGAAGGCCCGCACCTCGGAGCAGAACCGTCCGATGCTCCCCCAGTCCGCCGAGCCGATCGCCCCGGTCACGGGCGTGAGGCGGCAGGCCACGTAGTCGATCCGCAGGCGCTGGAGATCGGCCGGCGTCCCGTTGGCCTCGACGGCGTCGAGCGTGACGACCGCCGGCGCGTCGCTCGGGCCGCCCCGGTACATCCCGGTGATCCCGAAGGCCATCGACGTCGGGGCGCCCGGCTCGACTGTGGTGAACACCCCGGGTCCGTCGCGGAACACGGCGGGATGGGTCTGCCACCAGGCGGCGCCGGCCATGAGCGAAGCCGCGACGACGAGGACGGCCATGAGCAGCCACGGCGTCCGGCCCGGCTGCGGCGACGGCTGCGGTGCCTCAGCCACGCGGTGGGCGTCCTCGGCGTACCAGTCGGTCCCCGTCGTGCCCGGCACGGCGTCCCCCTCGCCCGGCGTCCGGGGCGGGTGCCGCCCCGGACGCCAGGATGCCTCAGGAGGTGGTCGCCGTCCGGCTGATCGTGAAGACGTTCGCGGCGGGGTGCGCGTCGGCCGATCCGAGGTGGATGAGCGCGGCGTCGATCGCCTTGCCGTTCTCGTAGAGGCGGAAGGTGACGTCCTTCGAGCAGCCCACGGCGAAATCGACGCCGTCCACTCCGCCGTAGTTGGTGAAGCGGAACGCGGCGCTGCGGCCGTCGGCGCTGCGCACGAAGCGGTCGCCGGCCTCGGTGCGGAAGCGGACCGAGCGCAGCTTCTCCGACGACGTGATGCTGCCGGTGAAGACCTTCTTCGTCTTCTTCTCGTCGTGCGTGACGCGCAGGTGCCAGCCGTAGCTGTCGCGCCAGATCCAGTAGCCGTCGGGCAGACCGGCCTTGAACCCGGCGAGCCTCCCCTTGATCTCGCTGGGCAGCTGGCCGGTCGAGCAGGTGGTCGTCGTGGGCGTCGGCGCCGGGTCGGCCGCGGATGCGGCAGGTGCGACGACGAGCAGCGTGCCGGCCGACAGCGCCGCGGCCGCGAGCCCGGCGAACGTGCGGGTGGTGCGCATGGTGCCCCCTCGGGGTGTCCCTCGACGCAGGGCCTGTCCCTGCGTCCGTCGAGGACTGTGGCGGCTGCGCGTGGAGGCGGTTTGAGCGTCGTGTCAGGGATCTGTAAGGGCAGCCCGCTACAGCCCGGCGCCCATGCCCATCGAGAGCTGGAAGGCGCCCGCCAGCCACCACGCGGCCAGGGCAGCGGCTCCTGCGCCGACGAGGGCGGCGAGAACCGGTGCGGCCCAACGGTTCCGGGGTGCGGTCTGCTCCCCGGCGTCGGCCCGGTCATGCGCGGCCGCGGGTGCGGTGGTGGTCATGGTGGCTCCTCGGGTGCCAGGCGCCGCTGATGGCGCCGTCCTCCTCGACGGTGCCCCGCGCCCGTGAGCGGGAGGTGTTCGCCAGGTCAGAGCCATGTGAACGATTCGTCTTCTCGTGGCCTCGCTAGCCTGCGCGGGTGACGGTGATCGTGCGCGAGGCATCCCTCGCCGATGTCGACGGCCTCGTCGAGGTGCTGCTCTCGGTGGTCTACGCCGGCGCGAGCGTGGGGTTCATGTCCACGCTGTCGCGCGAGGAGGCGGCGTCGTTCTGGTCGTCGCACCTGGCATCGGCGTCGAACGTCGTGCTGGTCCTCGAGGACGACGGCGCCGTGCTCGGCACCGCGACGCTCTCGCTGTCCGGGATGCCCAACGGGCGGCACCGGGCCGAGGTCGCCAAGGTGCTCGTGCGGGCCGACGCGCAGGGCCGCGGCCTCGGACGCGTGCTGCTGCGGTCGGTGGAGGCGGCAGCGTCCCTGCGCGGGCGGCGGACCCTCGTGCTCGACACCGTGAGCGGCTCGCCGGCGCAGCGGCTGTACGAGAGCGAGGGCTGGCAGGTCGTCGGCGAGATCCCCGACTACGCCGACCTCCCCGACGGCACGCCGTCGCCGACGACCTACCTCTTCAAGCAGCTCGCCTGATCGGCGGTCCCCGCGGCCGGGCGCGAGGTGCCGCCGCGACTCCGGCGTCGAGCACGGAGAGCGACGAGCGCGAGCGATGAAGGGCGGGTTTGTACGGCTCTATTGGTCGAAGGGACCCTTCATCATGAACGCCGGCGACGGTGCGTGACGAGCGCATGTGCACGGCGGGATCCGTTGCAGGGCAGGGGGTTTCGGGGTCAGGCCACTGTCGGAGGTGGTCCGTAGTGTGCGGGTATGGATCAGGCCCGGACCGGCACCGCGGAGGCGATGAGCCTCATTGCGTCGCTGGCCCGCGATGCGGAGCGGCTCGGCCAGCTCGCAGCCGAGGGCGCGCTCGACGCGCTGCCCGAGGGCTGTCTGCCCGAGACGGTCCTGGAGCTGGCGCGGATCGCCGAGCCGGTGGGTGCCTGCACCACGGCCGTCGTCGGGCGGCTCGCGGCGTCGTCGGCGCCGCTGCCCGACGGGTTCGTGTCGGTGAGCCGGTTCCTGCAGGCGCGGGCGCGGGTGTCGTCCGGGACGGCCGGCCGCTGGATGGCTGCGGGCCGCGCGCTGACCGAGGACTTCGAGGAGACCCAGGCGGCGTGGCTGACCGGCGCCGTCACGGGCGACCAGGCGCGCGCCATCAGCGAGGGCGTCGCGGTGGCGGTGCGGTCGCTCCCCTGGGGCGCGAAGGAGGCGTGCCGCGCCGAGGGAGAGGCGTTCCTGCTCGATATCGCCGAGCACCTCGGGCCGGACGAGCTGCGCGCCGCGGCCAAGCACCTGCGCTTCGTCCTCGACCCCGACGGCGCCGACGCCGACGAGATCGAGGCGCACACCGCGCAGCAGCTGGTGTTCACCAAGGTGGGAGACGGCGTCGAGGTCCGAGGCTTCCTCACCGCGGAGGCCGCCGCCCTGATCCAGACGGCGCTCGACCAGGTGGTCGACGGCTGGTACCGGCGCGGCGAGCTGCCCGAGGAGGACCGCGATCCCGCCGGTGCCGACCCCGGCGACCCGAAGGTCCAGCGGGCCCGGCGCCTGCGCCGCCCGCGTCTCGATGCCCTCGCCCTCACGCATCTCGCAGGCAAGGCGCTGGAGTCGGGCTCGCTCGGCACGCGCGGCGGCGTCGTGCCCCGCGTCACCGTCACCACCGACCTCGCCACCCTCGAGACGCTCGGCGGCGCGCTGCACAGCCCCCGCTCCGAGACGCCGGAGCCGCTGGCGCCGTCGTCGATCCAGCGCATCCTGTGCGATGCCGCGGTCATCACCGTGATCACCGGCGGACCGCCATGCGGCTCGGCGGAGAAGCAGGGGCTGCTGCGCGACGCGTCGCGCTCGGTGCTCTACGTCGGACGCGAGCAGCGGACCGTCACGCCGCGCCAGCGCGCGGCGCTGGCCGTCCTGCACCCCCACTGCGCCCACCCCGGGTGCAAGGTCCCCATCTCCCGCTGCCACATCCACCATGTCGTCCACTGGACCGACGGCGGCGGCACCGACCTCGACAACCTGGTGCCCCTCTGCCACGCGCACCACCACCTCGTGCACGAGGGAGGCTGGCGGATCGTGGCGACCGGGCCCGACCCGCATCGAGGCGACTACTGGACGTTCGTGCCGCCAGAACGACGAATGCGGCCCTGAAGAGGGGCCGCGCCGCACGCCCCTCGCGGGCACCACACCCCGATCACCCGGCGCCGGCCGGGCAGCCGACGCTGCCCGGCGCATCGCCACGTGCGGGGTGGAGTGCGTCAGAGTCGGCCGCTCGAGTAGACGTCGTCCGGCTCGCCGACCGGCCTCCGCCGCGGGCGGTAGAAGGGGCCGTCGAGCCCCGGGGCCGCACGCCGGCCCTGCCAGCCCGACAGCAGCTGGAGCCCCGCGACCAGAGCGATGCCGACCATCGAGCCGACCGTGTACCCGGGATCGATCGATGTCGGGATCGGCCGCAGAGTGAGCAGCCCCAGGACGGCCAGAGCGCCCGCCTCGAAGGCAATCGATCGGGCCCAGGCCCCGCGTTCGACCACTCCGGGGTCGAGCGGGCGGCGCGATGCCATGACGACGAGCGCTCCTGCGGCGAGGACACAGCCGAGCCCTACCAGCGACCAGCCGGCGATCGAGAAGATGGTGGCCAGCGGCACGCCGCCGGGCCACGTGAACAGCACGCAGGTCCCCAGCAGACCGGCCAGGGCCCCGTAGGACCAGATCCTCCCCCGCACCCCCACGCGACGAGGCTAGCCGCGCCCGCGCCAGATGCGGGCCACGATCCCGCGCCTGGCCTACCTTGGTCAGCAGGGCCGGAAGGCCCGCGAACGGGGGGTTCACATGGTCCAGGTCCGTGCGTCCGTGCGTCGGTCTCTCGGCACGATCGCCGTGGTGGTGTCTGCGGCCGGCGTCCTCACCGCGTGCAGCGGCGCCGTCGTCGGGGGCCCGGGCACGTCAGCGACGCCGAGCGTGCCTGCCGCGGCCGCACCGGCGACGAAGCCGAGCGCGACCGTCCCGGGCGTCACTGCGACGACGCCCTCGACGACTCAGCCCTGGGTCGACGCCGACGGGCTGCTCCATGTACCGCTGGCCTACGGCCAACCCGCGGAGCCGCTACCGGCGAAGGATCGCCAGGCGCGCGCCGACCTGGTGCGGCTCTACCTCAAGGCGCTCAAGGGGATGGACGTCGACGAGGCCGTGGCCGTGGTGCGGGCAGACGGCTGGGCTGCCCAGATCGTCAACGACGGCGGTTGGCACACCGCCGATGCCCGCAGCGGGCGCGTGTCGTTCTTCCAGGACGAGCGGGGCCGGGTGAAGTACGCCAACCCGCTCTGAGCCCGGCGACGAGTGCCGCCGCTCCTACTCCGCGATGCGGCGGTCGGGGTGGTCGAGGAGGTGCTGGCGGACCTGGCGGTGCAGGACCTTGCCGATCATCGAGGTCGGCAGCGCGTCCATGACGAACACCTGACGCGGCACCTTGTAGCCGGTGAGGTGGGCGCGCACGGAGGCGCGGACCTCCTCGGGATCGAGCCGGACGCCGGTCTCGGCCACGACCGCCGCCACCACTCGCTCGCCGCCGGACCCGTCGGGCAGGCCGACGGCGGCGGCGTCGGCGACGCCGGGCACGCGCCGCAGCGCCGCCTCGACCTCCGACGGGTACACGTTGAAGCCGCCGGTGATGATGAGCTCCTTGATGCGGTCGACGACGGTGATGAAGCCGTCGTCGTCCATCACCACGACGTCGCCCGTCCGCATCCAGCCGCCGTCGAGCAGCACCTGCGCGGTGTCGTCGGGGCGCTGCCAGTAGCCGGACATCACCTGCGGGCCGCGGACGAGCAGCTCGCCGGGCTCGCCGTCCTCGACGTCGACCGAGGGGTCGCTGGGCTCGACGATGCGGATCTGCGTCGAGGGGAACGGCACCCCCACCGTGCCGGGGCGCCGGCTCGGGGCGATCGGGTTGCCGACCGTGATCGGCGAGGTCTCGGTCATGCCGTAGCCCTCGACCAGGAGCCCGCCCGTGACCGACTCCCAGTGGTCGACGACGTCGGTGGGCAGCGGCATGGCGCCGCTGAGCGCGAAGCGAATCGAGCGCAGGTCGACGCCGCGGGACGGGGCGCCGGACGCCAGTGCGGTGTAGATCGGCGGCACGCCGGGGAGGAACGTCGCGGGGCGGCGGACCATCGCGTCGAGCACCTGGTCGGCGTCGAAGCGCGGGAACAGCACGAGCACCGCGCCGATGCTCATCGCGAACGTGAGGCAGAGCGTCAGGCCGTAGGCGTGGAACAGCGGCAGGACGCCATAGACCACTTCGCCGCCGTCGGCGAGCCCCGGCACCCATGCGCGGCCCTGGGCCGCGTTGGCCCGCAGGTTCCGGTGGGTGAGCACCGCGCCCTTGGGCACGCCGGTGGTGCCGCCGGTGTACTGCAGGACGGCGGTGTCGCCGGCTGCCGGGCGCGGCGACGAGGGATCCAGGGGGCGCGAGCCGGCGATGGCCGACCAGCGCACGGCGTCGCCCGCCGGGCCGGACATCGCCTCGCGCGCCTGACGTGCCTTCGCCACAGGCAGCCGCAGCATGAGCCGCTGCTTGAGAGGGAGCGCGGCCGCGAGATCGACGGCGACGATGGTGCGGACGGCGGTGCGCTCCTTCACCGAGCGGATGGTCTCGACGGTCTTGTCCCACGCGATCACCACCTGCGCGCCGTGGTCGGCGAGCTGGTGGGCGAGCTCGTCGGCGGTGTAGAGCGGGTTGTGCTCCACGACGACGGCACCGAGCCGCAGGACGGCGTAGAAGGCGACGACGTGCTGCGGGCAGTTGGGCAGCACGAGCGCCACCCGGTCGCGGGGCGACACCCCGAGGGCCCGCAGGCCCTCGGCGGCCCGGGCCACCTGCTCCCCCAGCTGCGCGTACGTCGTCGTGGCGCCGAAGAAGTCGAGCGCGTCGGCCGAGGGCCACCGCGCGACCGACGACTCGAGGAGGTCGGTGAGCGACTCCTCGGGGACGTCGATGTCGGCGGGCACGCCCGGGGCGTAGCTCGACAGCCAGGGACGGTCGGCGGTGCTCACGGGTATCTCCGGTTCTGCTGGACCGGGGGGCGCCCGGGACGCGGTCGGGCCAGGGGTGTCGGGCCGGGGGTGTCAGGGCAGGGGTGTCAGGCCAGGGGTGTCAGGCCAGGGAAGCAGCGAGGGCTGCTGCGGCCGCGGCGACATCGTCCGCGCCCGTGATGGGGCGGCCGATCACGAGGAGGTCGGCGCCGTCGGCGAGGGCCTGCTCGGGGGTGGCCACGCGGGCCTGGTCGCCGAGCGCGGCGCCTGCGGGGCGCACGCCGGGCGTGATGAGCACGATGTCGTCGGGCACCTCGGCGCGGATGGCGGCGACCTCCTGCGGCGAGCAGACGATCGCCCGGGCACCGGCCGACACGGCGAGCACGGCCAGCCGGCGGGCGGCGTCGAGCGCCGGGCCCTGGAGACCGACGGCGGCGAGGTCGTCGTCGGTCATCGAGGTGAGCACAGTGACCGCGGTGACGCGCGTGCCGGGCAGCGCGTCGGCCGCGGCGCGGATCATCGCGGAGCCGCCGGAGGCGTGCACCGTCAGGTAGGCCGGCGCCAGGTGCGCGACCGAGCGGGCGGCGCCCGCGACGGTGTTGGGGATGTCGTGCAGCTTGAGGTCGAGGAAGACGTCGCGCCCGCCCGAGGCCTCGCGCGCGGCGTGCACGGCGGCGTCGCCGTCGCGCAGGTAGGTCTCGAGGCCGACCTTCATCGTCGAGACGTGCGGCCCGGACGCAGCGGCCCAGGCGGTGATGGTCGCGAGGTCGGGGCCGTCGAGGGCGACGGCGATGGGGGCGGCCACGATCGCGGTCACCCCTCCACGCCGGCGTCGAGGGTGTCGTCGGCGGGCTCGTCGACGTCGTGCCCGTGACCGGCGACCGGGCCGCCCGGCGCGGGCTTGGGGTCGGCGGCGCGGTGCGCATAGCCGACGGCCTCCTCAAGGCTGTCGAACCCGCGCTCGGCGAGCGCCACGGCGAGCTCGCGGGCGACGCGGGCGGGGGCCGACGGGTCGTGGAAGGTCACGGTGCCCACCGACACGGCGGACGCGCCGGCCAGGACGAACTCGAGGGCGTCGAGGCCGGTGCGGATGCCGCCCATGCCGAGGATCGGGACGTCGGGCAGCGCGGCGTGCACCTGGTAGACGCAGCGGACGGCGACCGGGCGGATCGCGGGGCCGGACAGGCCGCCGGTGATGCCCGCGAGCGCAGGGCGCATCGTGTCGGTGTCGATCACCATGCCGAGCAGGGTGTTGATCATCGACAGGCCGTCGGCGCCGGCGTTCACGACCGCGTGGGCGATCTCGACGATGTCGGTGACGTCGGGCGAGAGCTTGGCGAGCACCGGGATGCCCGGCGCGGTGTTGCGTCGCACGGCGGCGACGACCTCCGAGGCCGAGGCCGCCTGGCAGGCGAACACCTGGCCGCGGTCCTCGACGTTGGGGCAGGAGATGTTGACCTCGATGGCCGAGATCTCCGGGACGTGGCGCAGCTTCGAGGCGATGCGGGTGTACTCGTCGACCGAGCCGCCGGCGATCGACACGACGGCGCGGGCGCCGCGGGCATGCAGCCAGGCGAGGTCCTTCTCGAGGAACGCGTCGAGGCCGGGCCCCTGCAGGCCGATCGAGTTGAGCATGCCGCTCGGCGTCTCGGCCATGCGCGGGGTCGGCCGGCCCGAGCGCGGGTTGAGCATGATGCTCTTGGTGACGATCGCGCCGATCTCGGTGATGTCGAAGAACTGGTCGAGCTCGCGGCCGGCGGCCGAGCAGCCCGACGCGGTGAGCACCGGGGACGGCAGCTCGAGCCCGGCGAGGTGCGTGGTCATATCGACGTCGGGGGCGACGTCGTGGGCGCCCGGGCGCGGGCCGTGGGTGATGACTGCGCGCGTCATGGTCAGTGGCCTCCGGTCGTCGGGGCGCCGAGCGTGTCGGGCGGGATGGTGCCGACCTCGTCCCAGCGCACACGGTCGCCGCGGAAGACCGGGCCCTCGACGCAGGAGCGCAGCATGCGCGTGACGCCGTCGTCGCCGACCACCGGCAGGACGCACGTCATGCAGATGCCGATGCCGCAGGCCATGGCCTCCTCGACCGCGCACTGCGAGTGGGCGCCGTGGGCCTTGGCGACCTCGGCGACCGACTTGAGCATCGCCATGGGCCCGCAGGCGTAGACGACGTCGGCGTCGACGCGGTCCATCACCGAGGGCAGGACGTCGGTGACGCGGCCGCGCTCGCCGAGCGAGCCGTCGTCGGTGGTGATGGTGAGCGTGGCGGCGATCCGCTTGGCGTCGAGGACGCCGAACAGCTTGCTCTCGGTCGACGCGCCGAGCACGACGTCGACCCGGCAGCCGCGGGCGCGCAGCTGGTCGGCGAGCATGAACATCGGTGCCGAGCCGTAGCCGCCGGCGACGAGCACGCACGAGACCGGCTGCTTAGGCAGGGCGAAGGGCCGGCCGAGGGGGCCGACGACGTCGACCTGGTCGCCGCGGTGCAGCCGCGACATCCACTCGGTGCCCTTGCCGTGGGTGGCGAAGACGACGTCGACGGTGCCGCCGTAGACGCCGCGGCTCTGCACGGCGTGGATCGAGAACGCGCGGCGCAGCAGCATCCCGGAGTTGGGGCCGCCGACCGCGAGGGCGACGAAGTGGCCGGGGCGGGTCAGCTCCGGGATGCCCGGAGCCGTGAGGGTGAGCACCTGGTACTCCCCCACCCGGCGCAGGCCGAGCACCTCGCCCATGACCTGCACCGCCCCCGACCGCTGGCCGGTGGTCTGTCCCGTCGTCATCGCGTCGCGGTCCCGTCCTCGTGCGTCGTCTGGATCTCGGCGGAGGCCGCCGCCCTCAGGGCCGTGAGGTCGGCGGCATGCTCCTGCAGGGACCGTACGCCCACCTCGCCCGAGAGCAGCGCTTCGATGCC
Organism: Actinomycetota bacterium; assembly: GCA_020161245.1. Taxonomy (GTDB): domain Bacteria; phylum Actinomycetota; class Actinomycetes; order S36-B12; family CAIYMF01; genus Longivirga. Next base: position 48,556 of record JAIUOK010000031.1, read on the forward strand.
CTGGACCGTGGCGGCGAGCCCCTGGACGGTGGTGATGCACGGGACGCCGCGGGTGACGGCAGCCGTGCGGATCTCGTAGCCGTCGAGGCGGGAGCCCACGCCGTAGGGCGTGTTGACGATGAGGTCGATCTCGCCGGCGAGGATCGCGTCGACAGTGGTGGGCTCGCCGTCGGGGCCGCGGCCGTCGTGCTGCTTGCGCAGCAGGGTGGCCTTGAGCCCGTTGCGGCGCAGCACCTCGGCGGTGCCGCCGGTCGCGAGGATCTCGAACCCGAGGTCGGCGAGGCGCTTGACCGGGAAGACCATCGAGCGCTTGTCGCGGTTGGCGACGGAGACGAAGGCCCGGCCGCGGGTCGGCAGGCCGCTGGAGTACGCAGCGGTCTGCGACTTCGCGAACGCGGTGCCGAAGGTCGAGTCGATGCCCATGACCTCGCCGGTCGAGCGCATCTCCGGCCCGAGGACCGTGTCGACGCCGTGGAAGCGGCCGAACGGCAGCACCGCCTCCTTGACCGCGATCGGCGCGCCGATGGGCAGGTCGCCGCCGTCGCCGACCGCGGGCAGCACGCCCTCGGCGCGCAGCTGCGCGACCGTGGTGCCCATGGTCACGCGCGCCGCCGCCTTGGCCAGCGGCACGGCGGTCGCCTTGGAGACGAACGGCACCGTGCGCGAGGCGCGCGGGTTGGCCTCGAGCACGTACAGCACGTCGCCTGCGAGCGCGTACTGCACGTTGAGCAGGCCGCGGACGCCGACGCCGCGGGCGATCGCCTCGGTGGAGCGCCGGATGCGGTCGATGTCGGTCTTGCCCAGCGTGATCGGGGGCAGTGCGCACGCCGAGTCGCCGGAGTGGATGCCGGCCTCCTCGATGTGCTCCATGACGCCGCCGAGGTAGAGCTCGTCGCCGTCGAAGAGCGCGTCGACGTCGATCTCGACGGCGTCGTCGAGGAAGCGGTCCACGAGCACGGGGTGCTCGGGGCTGGCCTCGGTGGCGCGGCCGATGTAGTCGCGCAGCATGGCCTCGTCGTAGACGATCTCCATGCCGCGGCCGCCGAGCACGTACGAGGGGCGGACGAGCACGGGGTAGCCGATCCGGTCGGCGACCTCGGCGGCCTCCTCGAACGACGTCGCCGTGCCGTGGGCCGGCGCCGGCAGGTCGGCCGCGGCGAGCACGCGGCCGAAGGCGCCGCGCTCCTCGGCCAGGTGGATGGCCTCCGGGCTCGTGCCCACGATCGGCACCCCGGCGTCCTTGAGGGCCTGTGCGAGGCCGAGCGGGGTCTGGCCGCCCAGCTGCACGATGACGCCGGCGACGGGGCCGACCGCGAGCTCGGCGTGGTAGACCTCGAGGACGTCCTCGAGCGTGAGCGGCTCGAAGTACAGGCGGCTCGAGGTGTCGTAGTCGGTCGACACCGTCTCGGGGTTGCAGTTGACCATCACGGTGTCGTAGCCGGCCTCGCGCAGGGTGAGGCTGGCGTGCACGCACGAGTAGTCGAACTCGATGCCCTGGCCGATGCGGTTCGGGCCCGAGCCGAGGATGAGGACCGCCGGGGTCTCGCGCGGCTCGACCTCGGTCTCCTCGTCGTAGGCCGAGTAGTGGTACGGCGTGCGGGCGGCGAACTCGGCGGCGCACGTGTCGACCGTCTTGTAGACGGGCCGGATGCCCAGGGCGTGGCGCACACCGCGGACGACGTCCTCGGGCAGGCCGCGCACCTCGCCGATCTGGCGGTCGGAGAAGCCGTGGCGCTTGGCCAGCCGCAGCAGCTCGGGGCTGAGCTCGGCGGCGTCGCGCAGGGCGTCGCCCACCTCGTTGAGGAGGGCGACCTGGTCGAGGAACCACGGGTCGATGTTGGTGGCCTCGTGCAGCTGCTCGACGGTGGCGCCGGCCCACAGCGCCTGCTGCACCTTGCGCAGCCGGCCGTCGTGGGGCACCTTCACGGACTCGACGAGGGCGGCGACGTCGACGTCGGCCTTCTCGCCGGCCCAGGTGAACGGCGCATCCTTGCGCTCGATGGAGCGCAGCGCCTTCTGCAGCGCCTCGGTGAAGCTGCGCCCGATCGACATCGCCTCGCCCACGGACTTCATCGTGGTGGTGAGGGTCTGGTCGGCGGCCGGGAACTTCTCGAACGCGAAGCGCGGCACCTTCACCACGATGTAGTCGAGCGCCGGCTCGAACGACGCCGGAGTCTCCTGCGTGATGTCGTTGGGGATCTCGTCGAGGGTGTAGCCGACGGCGAGCTTCGCGGCGATCTTGGCGATCGGGAAGCCGGTGGCCTTGGAGGCCAGCGCCGACGACCGCGAGACGCGCGGGTTCATCTCGATGACGACCATGCGCCCGTTGTCGGGGTTGATCGCGAACTGGATGTTGCAGCCGCCGGTGTCGACGCCGACCTCGCGGATGACGGCGATGCCGACGTCGCGCAGGTGCTGGTACTCGCGGTCGGTGAGGGTGAGCGCCGGCGCGACGGTGATGGAGTCGCCGGTGTGGACGCCCATGGGGTCGACGTTCTCGATCGAGCAGATGACCACGACGTTGTCGTTCTTGTCGCGCATCAGCTCGAGCTCGTACTCCTTCCACCCGATGATCGACTCCTCGAGGAGCACCTCGGTGGTGGGAGAGGCGGCAAGGCCCGCGCCGGCGATGCGGTGCAGGTCGGCCTCGTCGTAGGCGATGCCCGAGCCGGCGCCGCCCATGGTGAACGACGGGCGGACGACGACCGGGTACTTCAGGTCGTCGACGGCGGCGAGGCAGTCCTCCATCGAGTGGCAGATCGCGCTGCGCGCCGACTCCGCCGACAGCCCGGAGGCGTCGATCTTGGCGACGATCTCCTTGAACCTCTCGCGGTTCTCGCCGGCCTCGATCGCGTCGACGTTGGCGCCGATCAGCTCGACGCCGTAGCGCTCGAGGACGCCGTTGGCGTGCAGCGCCATCGCGCAGTTGAGCGCGGTCTGGCCGCCGAGGGTCGCGAGCAGGGCGTCGGGGCGCTCCTTGGCGATGATCTTCTCGACGTACTCCGGGGTGATGGGCTCGACGTAGGTGGCGTCGGCGAACTCCGGGTCGGTCATGATCGTCGCGGGGTTGCTGTTGACCAGCACCACGCGCAGGCCCTCGGCCTTGAGCACCCGGCATGCCTGGGTGCCGGAGTAGTCGAACTCGCAGGCCTGGCCGATGACGATCGGGCCGGACCCGATCACCATCACCGACCGCAGGTCGTCACGCCTGGGCACGCGCAGCCTCCATCAGCTCGCAGAAGCGGTCGAACAGGTAGGCCGAGTCGTGCGGGCCGGCCGCGGCCTCCGGGTGGTACTGCACCGAGAACGCCGGGACGTCGAGCGCGCGCAGGCCCTCGACGACGTCGTCGTTGAGGCACACGTGGCTGACCTCGACGCGGCCGTACGGCGTCTCGCTGACGCGGTCGGTGGGCGCGTCGACGGCGAAGCCGTGGTTCTGCGCGGTGATCTCGACCTTGCCGGTGAGCCGGTCCATCACCGGCACGTTGATGCCGCGATGGCCGTAGCGCAGCTTGTAGGTGCCGAAGCCCAGCGCGCGGCCGAGCACCTGGTTGCCGAAGCAGATGCCGAACACCGGCCGGCGGGCGTCGAGCGCCGCCTTCACCAGCGCGACGGCGTGGTCGGCGGTGGCGGGGTCGCCGGGGCCGTTGCTGAAGAAGACGCCGTCGACACCGACCTCGAGCAGCCGCTCGGGCGTGATGGTGGAGGGCACCACGTGCACCTCGATACCACGCTCGCTCATGTGGCGCGGGGTGGCGCCCTTGATGCCGAGGTCGACGGCGGCGACGGTGAACCGCCTCTCCCCCACCGCGGGGACCACCTCGTCGACGTCGATGCTCACCTCGTCGGCGAGCGCCGCGCCGAGCATCTGCGGGCTCGCGTGGACCCGGGCGAGCAGCTCGTCGACCGGGCGCGACGCGGCCTCGCCGCTGAAGACGCCGACGCGCATCGCGCCGCGCTCGCGCAGGTGGCGGGTGAGCGCGCGGGTGTCGACGTCGCTGATGCCGACGATGCCCTGCGCGGCGAGCTCGTCGTCGAGGGTGCGCTGCGAGCGCCAGTTCGACGCGATGCGGGAGGGGTCGCGCACGACGTAGCCCGCGACCCAGATCTGCCGCGACTCGGCGTCGTCGTCGTTCACGCCGTAGTTGCCGATGTGCGGCGCGGTCTGCACCACGACCTGGCGGTGGTACGACGGGTCGGTCAGCGTCTCCTGGTAGCCGGACATGCCGGTGGTGAAGACGGCCTCGCCGAACGTCTCGCCCACCGCGCCGTAGGAGCGGCCGCGGAACACGCGGCCGTCCTCGAGCACGAGCAGGGCGGGCTCCGCGTCGAGGAGCCTCGTCATGCGCTCACTCCCTCGTGGCTGGCGGACCTCACGGTCCCGTCGAGCAGGGTCGGGCGGCCGCGCAGGAAGGTGGCGACCACCGACGCCGGCAGGGTGAGACCGGCGTAGGGCGTGTTGCGGCTGCGGCTGTGCAGCTCGGACGGTGCGACCGTGGTCTCGCGCGACGGGTCGACGAGCACGAGGTTGGCGGGCTCGCCCGCCTCGAGCGGGCGGCCGTGGCCGGCCAGGCGGCCGATGCGCGCGGGAGCGGCCGACATGCGCTCGGCCACACCGGCCCAGTCGAGCAGCCCGGTCTCGACCATGGCCTGGGCGACGACGCCGACCGCGGTCTCGAGGCCGACCATGCCCATGGCGGCGTCGGCCCACTCGCAGTCCTTGTCCTCGACCGGGTGCGGCGCGTGGTCGGTGGCGACGATGTCGATCGTGCCGTCGGCCAGCGCCTTGCGCAGCGCCATCACGTCGCGCTCGGAGCGCAGCGGCGGGTTGACCTTGTAGACGGGGTCGTAGCTGCGGACGAGCTCCTCGGTGAGCAGGAGGTGGTGCGGCGTGACCTCGGCGGTGACGTCGATACCGCGCGACTTCGCCCAGCGCACGATCTCGACCGAGCCTGCCGTCGACAGGTGGCACACGTGCAGGCGCGAGCCGACGTGCTCGGCCAGCAGGACGTCGCGGGCGACGATCGCCTCCTCGGCCACGGCCGGCCAGCCGCGCAGCCCGAGGACGCCGGACAGCGAGCCCTCGTTCATCTGCGCGTCCTCGGTGAGCCTCGGCTCCTGCGAGTGCTGGGCGATGACGCCGTCGAACGCCTTCACGTACTCGAGCGCGCGGCGCATGAGCACGGCGTCGTGCACGCACTTGCCGTCGTCGCTGAAGACCCGCACGCGCGCCGCGCTGTCGGCCATCGCGCCGAGCTCGGCGAGCGCCTGGCCCTTGAGGCCCACGGTGACGGCGCCGACCGGCTGGACGTCGACGTAGCCGGCCGCACGGCCGAGGTGCAGCACCTGCTCCACGACGCCGGCGGTGTCGGCGACGGGGTCGGTGTTGGCCATGGCGAAGACCGCGGTGAAGCCGCCGGCCGCTTCGTAGACCTCGTCGACGTCGTGGGGCAGCACGAGGCTCTTCTTCGCCTCCCACAGCCTGGTGATGACGACGAAGAGGTCGTCGGCCGAGTGGAGCACGCGTGCGCGCTCTGCCGACGAGACGTTTCCATCGGCGAGCACGATGTCGAGCACGTGGTGCAGGTGGCTGTGCGCGTCGACGAGGTTGCGCAGCGAGTGCGAGACGAAGTGCATCAGCTCGACGAGGCCCTGCAGGTGGTCGCTCCAGCCGTTGCCGACGAGGTTCGCGGCGGCGAGGTGCGTAGCGCGGCAGGTGCGGTCGTGGTCCAGAATGCGCTGCTCCACCGTTCGCCGCTCGGTGCGCACGGCCTCGATGACGCCGCGCAGCTCCTTCCTTCGAATCTCGCGGCCGCGATAGCGAATGACACCGCCCGGCGCCGTCAGTACGCCATCGGCGAGGCCCTCGAGCTGCAGCTCTTCTTCACGGCGGTCTCGGTACGACTTGAGCTCAGAGCGCAGCGAGGCCGGGTAGAGGCTCTCGAGCGCGGCGAGCACGCCCTGATGGTCGAGCGCTTCGACGTCGCCGATGAGCGCGTCGGGCTTCTCTTCGTACGCCGCGATGGAGCGGCCCAGGTAGACGCCGCGGTAGCGCGGGTCGAGGGCGGCGCGGCTGAAGCGTTTGGCGAAGCGCTCCTCCATCGTCGTCTCGACGGGCGTGGGCGCAGGCGCACCGGCGGAGTTCTTCGCGCGCTCCTCTTTCGCCTTCTGGAACAGCTTCGCCGTCACCTCGGCGCGCACCTGGTCGACGTTGGCGAACAGCGCCCATGCGGGGCGGGCGTCGAGCGGGGAGGGCAGGTACAGCTCCTTCGCGCTGTCTTCGCGTTCCCGGTTGGGTGGATGCGTGAGCCACATACGCGGCGGCTGCGCGAGGCCGGCGTCGAAGACGCGGAACGACGAGTCGCCGTCGGGGCGTTGGGGAGACTTGCCGAAGTCGGGCTCGTCGAAGATGCGGCGCAGGTGCTCGAGCGCGAGCGTCTGCAGCGCGAAGAGGTCTTTCACCTCTCGCCCCGAGTGCAGCTCTTCGGCCGAGAACGACACGGCCTCCTGCCAGGCTTCGTCGGCGGGCCCGAGGCGGTGGAGCGCGTGCACGAGGCTGTCACTGCCGCTCACCGAGACGGCGACGCGGTCGGCGTTGAACTCCATCTCGCGGCCGAGCGCGCGATGGGCGAGCACCACGATGCGGAACGCGGAGTCGAGCACGGCGCGGATCGCCCAGACGAAGAGCCGCAGAATCCAACC
>JAIUOK010000032.1 GCA_020161245.1 Actinomycetota bacterium
TCGAGGCGATGGGCGGCGAGCTGACGGTGGGCGCGTCCTCCTCCGCGGGGACCTCGATGCTCGTGCGCCTGCGTCGACCCTGACGCGTCAGGCATCAGGCGTCGGGCGTCAGGCGTCGGGCGTCAGGCGTCGGGCGTCGTCGGAGGCGGCCCACCCCGTGACGGCGACGACCCGGCAGACGAGGATCCGGTGGAACGGCTTGTCCGCGTACTGGGGGACGGTGCGTGCGAGCCGGTCGGCGAGCTCGTCGGTCAGCGCCGTCGGCGGGTCCGGCAGGTGCTCGAGCTGCGCGCGCACCCACCACAGCCGCGACCAGTCCTCGGTCTCCCAGTGCTCGACCAGCAGGGAACCGCGCGGGTCGGCCTCGAGGTTGTCCTCGCGCCGCAGCCGCGATGAGGTCTTGGGCTTGACCGTGTCGATGGGGATGCCGACGTGCCCGTCCTCGCTCAGCGCGTAGACGACCGGCTGCGGGTCCGGGCCGCGCTCGGGGTGGAGGGTGCAGAAGACGCCGTGCACCTGCCCGTCGAGCCGAGCCCTCGCCGTCTCCACGTCCAGCCTCATCCGCGCTCCTCCGTGCTCGTCGTTCCGGTCGTTCCAGCATGTCGGCGCCCCGCGAACCGGGCAATCGGTGCTTTCACAACGTTCCATCATGCGTCTTGACCGAGGCTGGCCCGGGGAAGAGGTTGTGGCCATGAACCTGGCCAGCTGGATCGAGCGCAACGGACGTCGCCGACGGGACGAGCCCGCGATCGCCCTCGGCGACAGGATCCATTCCACGTGGTCGCAGCTCGCGTCACGCGTTGCGGGCGGCGCGGGCGGCATGCGCGGATCGCTCGGGCTCTTAGCAGGTGACCGGCTGGCGATCGTGATGGCCAACCGGCCGGAGTACCTCGAGGTGCAGTTCGCCGCATGGCACGCAGGCCTTGTCGCTGTGCCCGTGAACGCGCGGCTGCACCGGGACGAGATCGCGTACATCTTCGAGCACAGCGGAACTCGGGTGGCCGTGACCGACGCCGAGCACGAGGCCGACGTCCGCTCGCTGTTCGGTGTCGTCCCCTCCCTGGAGGCGGTGGTGCTGGCGCCGGGCCCCGAGTGGGACGCGCTGGCGTCGTCCGAGCCGTCCGCGCTCGTCGACCGCGGCACCGACGACGCCGGCTGGCTCTTCTACACGAGCGGCACGACCGGCCGGCCCAAGGGGGCGTCCCTGACGCACGGCAACCTGCTCATGGCGTCGCTCAGCTACTTCGCGGACATCGATCCGATCGCGTCGACAGACAGCGTGCTGCACGCAGCACCGCTGTCGCACGGCTCCGGCCTCTACGGCCTCCCCCACGTTGCGAAGGGCGCCGTCAGCGTCTTCCCGTCGTCGGGCGCACTCGACGGCGCCGAGCTGCTGCGACTCCTGGACCGCTGGCCGGGGATGTCGTTCTTCGCCGCGCCGATCATGGTCAAGCGCCTCGCAGCCGACCCTGCGCTGCAGGGGGCCGACCTCCAGGGCCTCAAGACGATCATCTACGGCGGCGCCCCGATGTACCTGGCTGACCTGGAGGCCGCCCTCGACACGTTCGGGCCGCGGCTGGCGCAGATCTACGGCCAGGGCGAGACGCCGATGACCATCACCGGCCTGTCGAAGGCCGACCACGCCGATCGCAGCCACCCCCGCTGGCGAGAGCGCATGCAGAGCGTCGGCTTCCCGCGCACCGATGTCGAGGTCCGCGTGTTCGACACCAGCGACCGGGAGCTGCCGGCCGGTGAGTCCGGCGAGGTGGTGGTGCGCGGGGCAGTAGTCATGGCGGGCTACTGGAACCAGCCCCAGGAGACAGCTGAGGCGCTGAAGGGCGGCTGGCTGCACACCGGCGACGTCGGCAGTTTCGACGACGACGGCTTCCTGACTCTGCACGACCGGTCGAAGGACCTCATCATCAGCGGTGGCATGAACATCTACCCGCGCGAGGTGGAGGAGGCGCTGCTGCGGCACCCCCACGTCACGGCGGTCGCCGTTGTCGGGCGCCCGGATCCTGAATGGGGAGAAGCAGTTGTGGCGTTCGTCGTCACCGACGGCGAACCGACGACGAGGGACGACCTCGATCGGCACTGCATCGACAGCATCGCCCGGTTCAAGCGGCCCAAGGAGTACGTGTTCGTGGACGCGCTCCCGGTGAACAACTACGGGAAGGTGCTCAAGCGCGAGCTGCGCCAGCAGCTGCGTGCGGAGGCGTCGCCTCCCGACCAGCGTTGAGAAAACGATGATGATGCTGCGTCTTGCGGCAGCCGCGAGCCCGCTTGTTGAGTACCTGCAACGGAACCGACCCCGTGATCCCGGCGCTCGACCCCAGTCCTTGAGCCTGCGCAGGTGCAGGCGGCCCCGAGGAGTTGCTGCCCGATGAAGCTTGCCCTCTACCTCCCGAACTTCCGCAACCACGTCACGGTCCAGGAGCTCGCCGACCTGACCGACCTCGCGGAGGAGCTCGACTTCGACTCCGTCTGGACGCTCGACCGCATCGTCGTGCCGGAGGCGTCCGACCGCGGCGAGCTGCAGTACTCCTTCGGCATGATGAAGGAGTTCCCCAAGCAGCTACCGGTCGCTTCCAACGGCCAGTGGCTGCAGGGCTGGCCGCTCCTGCCGTGGCTCGCGGCTCGCACGACGAAGATGCGCATCGGCATGAGCATCACGGACACCCCGTATCGCTCGCCGGGCGTCTTCGCAGCAGAGTGCGCCACCATCGACCACCTCTCCGGCGGCCGCCTCAACGTCGGGATCGGGTCGGGCTGGATGCCCGAGGAGTTCGCCGCGTCGAGCGCCTCGCACCTGTTCCCCCGCCGCCACGCACACGTGCGCGAGACGATCGAGATCTGCCAGGGCATCTGGACCAACGAGACCTTCGAGTACCACGGCGAGTTCGCCGACTTCGACCCGTGCGGCTTCGGCTGGAACCCGGTGCAGAAGCCGCACCCGCCGATCTACTTCTCCGGCCTGCGCGACCCGAAGCGCTCCGCCGCGCGTGTGGCCAAGTACGGTCTCGCCGGCTGGATCGGGATCCAGGACACGCCGCGCGAGCTCACCGAGTGGCGCACCGAGATCAAGCGCGAGCTCGAGGAGCTCGGCAAGTCGATCGACGATCTCGAGATGTGCTCGATGATCTGGTTCACGATCACCGACACCGAGGTCGACCAGACCGACAACGGCAAGGTGTCGAACATCCTGGTCGGAACCGCCGACCAGATCACCGACATGCTCAAGCGCTACAAGGAGGCCGGCCTCACCATGCCGCTGCTGTGGCCGCCGTTCGCTGACGTACCCGTCTCCAAGACGCTCGACGATCTCAAGCGGCTCAAGGAGGAGATCATGCCCAAGGTGGAGGCCGCGTAGCGGACAGCACCCGGCCGGTCAGACGGACGAGGGGCGGAGCGCGTCGAGGACGCGCTCCGCCTCTGCCGTTCCGGCCGCCTCCTCGACGCCGGGCCGACCCACCCGCGGCGAGAGGTTGAGGTCCACGAAGGCCTCGGTGACGCCGTCGCGACCCAGACCGTGGAGGTCGTCGAGCACCTGGTCGCGGGTGCCGTGGAACGGGCGACGGCCCGGGCCGGGGTCGCGGTCGACCAACTCGACCACGGCACGGGCGAGGATGCGTACGGCGCCAGGGTCGCGCCCGGCCTGCTCCGCGCCTTGGCGCACGAGCGCGATGGAGTCCCGCAGACCTTCCGCGCTCTGCCCGCTGCTCGCGATCCAGCCGTCGGCCAGACGCCCCGCGCGGCGCAGGGCAGCCGGCGCGGAACCGCCGACCAGAAGCGGCGGCCGCGGCCGCTGCACCGGTCGAGGGCCGATGTGCGACCGGGGCACTGCGTAGAACTCGCCGTCGAACTCCACCGGGTCCTGCGTCCAGAGAGCGTCCAGGCAGCGCAGGTACTCGTCCATGCGTGCCCCTCGGCGCTCGAGCGGCACGCCCGCTGCTGTGTACTCCTCCGTCATCCAGCCGATGCCGACGCCGACGGTCAGGCGCCCGCCGCAGAGGTGGTCCAGGGTCGACATCGCCTTGGCCAGCATCGGCGGAGGCGTGAACGGCGCGCAGATCGTCGCGGTGCCGAGGCGGATCCGCTCCGTGACACCCGCGACGTAGGCCAGCGGTAGCACGGCGTCGTGCACCGAGCGGTACGACGTGTCGTCGGACGCGCGCGAGCTCGGCCCAGCAACGCCGCCCTCGGCGGCCACCGGCGAGAGTAGGCGCTGGAACGTCCACAGGGAGGCGTAGCCCAGCTCCTCGGCGCGGCAGGCGATCCGCATCATCGACGCGGGAGTGGCCCATCCGCCCGACACCGGGAGGCCGAACCCGAGGGGGAGCGTGTCTCCCACGACAGTCCCGGCCGTCCCGCTCAACCCAGCTCGCGCAGGCGGGGGAGGACGTCCTCGGCCAGTTGGTGGAGGAAACGCGCCTGGTCGTGGCCGGGGCCGTGGAAGACCAGGTGGTTGAGGCCGGCGTCGATGTAGGGCCTGATCATCGCGACCGCCTCGTCGGGGTCGCTGGCCACGATCCACCGCTTGGCGACCTGCTCGATGGGCAGCTGGTCGGCCAGCCACTCCATCTCCTCGGCCGAGGAGACGTCGTGCTTCTGCTCGGGCGAGAGCGACAGCGGCGCCCAGAAGCGCGTGTTCTCCAGCGCCGACCACGCATCACGGTCGTAGGAGATCTTGATCTCGATCATCCGGTCGATGTCGTCGACGGTGCGGCCCACCGACGACGCACCCTCGTGCAGCGCGGGCATGAGCTTCTCGGTGTAGAGCTCCATGCCCTTGCCCGACGTGCAGATGAACCCGTCGCCGGCCCGGCCCGCGTACTTCGCCATCTGCGGACCTCCGGCGGCGATGTAGATCGGCAGCGCCTCCACCGGCTTGTCGTAGATCTTCGCGCCCACCGTCGTGTAGTGCTCGCCGTGGAAGTCGACGTGGCTCTCGGTCCACAGCTGGCGCATCAGATCGATCGCCTCGCGCAGCCGCGCGTAGCGCTCCTTGAACTCCGGCCACTCCCGGCCCGACACCGCGATCTCGTTGAGCGCTTCGCCCGTCCCGACGCCGAGCATGATCCGCCCCGGCGCCAGCAGCGCCATCGTCGCGAACGCCTGCGCGATCACCGCGGGGTTGTAGCGGAACGTCGGCGTCAGCACGCTCGTTCCGATCATCACGCGCTCGGTGCGCTCCGCCACCGCCGCCATCCACGCGATCGAGAACGGCGCGTGCCCGCCCGTCTCCCGCCACGGCAGGAAGTGGTCGGAGGTCACCACGCTGTCCAGCCCCACCTGCTCGGCCATCACCGCGTACTCCACCAGGTCCCGCGGGCCGAACTGCTCCGCCGATGCCTTGTAGCCGAGCCGGAGCGCCATGCGTCGTCCTTCGCGTGCGGACGCCGGCGCCTGCGCGCGACGTCGTCTGGAGGGTGCACCGGTCCTGCCGGTGGCGGGCTCCTCATGCTAGGCCCGCCGCCTGTGCGCCGCGCCCGCGCGGACGCCGCGCACCTCTCGTTGTGGCGGCGTTGATCCGCCGCTCCCGCCGCGCCGAGGCCTGGCCCGCTGCGGCGCGCGGTGCCACCATGGCTCATGGCCGACGGCGACGAGCGGGTCGTGAAGGGCGGGCAGGAGCTGACCGCCCGCACCTGGGCGCTCATCGACGATGTCGCCGAGGAGCTCGGCCTCGAGCTGCAGGTCGTGCAGGGCGGCTTCAAGGCCGGCTCCGGCGCTCGAGCATCGGGCAGCACCCACGACGTCGGCGACGTCTTCGACATCCGGTCGAAAACCCTCCCTGCCCACAGGCTCGTCGACGTGGTCGTCGCGTTCCGGCGCCGCAATGTCTGCATGTGGCTGCGCGATCCAGACCACGGATGGACGAAGACCGGCCCCCACCTGCACGGCGTCCTGCGCGACTCGGTGCACGGCCTGTCGACGGGCGCGGCCTGGCAGGTGCAGGACTACGACCGGAAGAACAACGGACTCACCGGCGGCGCCCACGCGGCCGACCCCTTCCCCCGACCCGAGCAGATCCCCTTCCAGCTGGAGGACGACGTGGCCCTCACCGACGCCGACATCGAGCGCATCGCCCAGCGCACGGCGGATCTCGTCTGGAACCGCGTGATCCGCACCGGCTTCCAGTCCGACGGCACGTTCGACGCCGACCATCCGCAGAAGCTGCCCGCCCGCGGCCTGCTGGCGGCGGCGTACGGCAAGAGCGTGCAGGCGGCCGACCGGCTCGGCATCCCGTCGTCGGCCGACGAGGGAGTGCTCGGCAACGACCTCGAGCCTTTCGAGCTGCTGCCGGACGACCAGCCCATCGAATAGCGCCATGCCTCGTCGTTGTCCCGCGTCCGCCTGACGCGCACGCACGGGCCCGGTGCGGATCGTCGGCTTGCGGTCGCGGGCGGAGGCACCCGGCGGGATGCTCCGGCCGACCGCAACCACTGCTCGCAGCCTGGGGGGACCATGGCGACCGCAGCACGCATCTTCTACGGCGGCCCGATCGTGACCGTCGACGACGACCGGCCCACCGCCGAGGCCGTCGCCGTCGGGGCGGACGGGCGCATCCTCCGGGTCGGGGCGCTCGCCGATGTCGAGGCCCTGGCCGACGACGCCACCGAGCGCACCGACCTCGCGGGGCGCACCCTCGTGCCCGGCTTCGTCGACGGCCACTGCCACGTCCTGCAGTTCGGGGCGCAGGCCGTCGGGGCCAACCTGCTCAACCCGCCCGACGGCACGGTGCAGAGCATCGACGACGTCGTCGCCGCGCTGCGGGAGTTCGCCGCCGGCCCCGACGTCGGCCGTACCGGCTGGGTGTTCGGCGTCGGCTACGACGACTCGCTCCTCGGCCGCCACCCCACCCGCGACGACCTGGACCTGGTCTCGACCGAGCTGCCCGTGATGGCCGTGCATATCTCGGGCCACTTCAGCGCGGTCAACTCGGTCGGGCTCGGACGGATCGGCTACACCGCGGACACGCCGGATCCGGAGGGCGGCGTCATCCGCCGCCGAGAGGGCTCGCAGGAGCCCAACGGCGTGCTCGAGGAGCTCGCGGCCATGCCGCACACGATCGCCGCGCTCGCACCCGGCGCTCCTGAGGACGCCGTCTACTTCGTGCAGAAGGGTCTCGAGCTGGCCAAGAGCTACGGCTACACGACGGCGCACGAGGGCCGCGCCTTCCGGCACAACCACGAGGCGATGGTCGGGCTCGCGCAGGCCGGCGTGTTCGACATCGACGTCGTCTCCTACATCGACTACACCGCCAAGGACGTCCTCGACGGCGAGTGGCACTCCCGCACGTATCACGACCGCTACCGGGCAGGCGGCCTGAAGATCACCCTCGACGGATCGCCGCAAGGGCGCACCGCCTGGCGCACGGAGCCCTTCCTGATCCCGCCCGACGGCCAGGAGCAGGGCTACCGCGGCTACCCGGCCATCCCGGACACCGAGCAGGTGTCCGACCTGTTCGAGGAGGCCTACGACAAGGGCTGGCAGGTGCTCTGCCACGCCAACGGCGATGCCGCCGCCGACCAGATGATCGAGGCGATGCGGCCGCACGCCGAGCGGACGGGTGCCACCGACCGGCGCCACGTTCTTGTGCACGGCCAGCTCATCCGCATCGACCAGCTCGACGCGTTCGCCGAGCTCGGGGTGATCCCGTCGCTGTTCCCGATGCACACCTTCTACTGGGGCGACTGGTACGACCAGATCATCGGGCCCGAGGCGGCGCAGCGGATCTCACCCACGCGCAGCGCGCTCGACCGCATGCCCGTGATCACCAGCCACACCGATGCGCCGGTGGCGCTGCCGAACCTCATGCAGATCCTGTGGTCGACGGTGAACCGGGTCTCGCGCAGCGGCAAGGTGATGGGCCCCGACGAGCGGCTCACGGTCGAGGAGGCGCTGAAGTCCATCACGCTCTGGGGCGCCTACCAGCACTTCGAGGAGGCCGACAAGGGCTCGATCACCGAGGGCAAGCTCGCCGACCTCGTGGTGCTCAGCGACAACCCGCTCACCATCGATCCCCTGCAGCTCAACACGATCACGGTGCAGGAGACGATCAAGGAGGGCAGCACGGTCTGGGCGGCGACGGCCTGACGACGGCGGCCGGGCGAGGCTGCCCGTGACGCCGCCGCGGCCATGGCCTACGGTCGCCCACGAGCAGGGCGCCGTCGGCGTCCGCACGCGAGGAGGGGAACCCATGAGCGAGAACGACGAGAGCACCGAGACCACCGAGGGCACCATCGAGGGCATCGCGCTCGTCGACCTCGACGGCGACGGCACCGCCGACGCCATCGTCGCGGTGGACGACCAGGGCAACACGGTGTCGGTCGTCGACGTGGACGGCGACGGCACGGTCGACGCGATCATCACGCAGGCGGCCGAGGGCGGCACCTCCGTCGCGGTCGACGAGGACGGCGACGGCACCGTCGACTACGTCCTCGTGGACGTCGACGGCGACGGGACCGTCGATGCGATCATCACGCCGACCGAGGACGGCGGAACGATCATCGCCATCGACGAGGACGGCGACGGCACGCCCGACGTCCTGCTCGTCGACGCGGACGGCGACGGCACCGTCGACGCCGTCGCGACGCTGGACGAGAACGGCGAGATCGACGAGATCGCCGTCGTCGAGAAGGACGCCGAGTAGGCGCAGCTCGACACCGCGCAGGGCCCTGGCGACCGCTGGGGCCCTCCGTGCGTCCCGGCTCCGCCAGGGCCGCGGGGGTGCACCGCCGGACGCCTGCGCTGGCTAGGGTCGGCGCATGATGAAGCAGCCGCTCGCGCTCGTCCCGGCCGTCACCGTCTCGAACGGGCACGCGCAGCTGCCTCCCGCCGGCTACGGCGAGTCGCCGGGCACCGGCACCCTCGCGCAGGCGGTCGCCGCCTGGGTGCGGCAGGGCGCGGCCTGGGTGCACGTCGTCGACCAGGACGCCGTCGACGGCAGCGGCGACAACCGGCGCCACATCGTCCGCAGCGGGGCGCACCTGCAGCTCGCCGGCGGCATCTCCGACGACGCCAGCCTGCACGCGGCGCTGCACACGGGCGCGAGCCGCGTCGTGATCGAGTCGTCGGACCTCGAGTGGGCCGCGCGCGCGGTCGCCTCGCGCGACGAGCGGATCGCCGTCGCCATCGACGTGCGCCAGCCCGACGCCGCCGATGCCGTGGGGCACCTCCAGCACGCCGGTGCCAGCAGGTTCGTCGTCACCGACACCGCTCCGCAGCACCACTGGCGCCACGAGGACCGGCACCTGCTCGCCGAGCTGCTCGAGCGCACCAGCCGGCCGGTGATGGCACGCGGCGGCATCGCGCACCTCTCCGATCTGCATGGCCTGCATGAGCTCGTGCCGCACGGGATCGACGGGATCATCGTCGACCACGCCCTCTACGACGGCGACTTCACCTACGCCGAGGCCGTGACGGCGAGCGCCGACCGCTTCGACCTCTTCTACTGGGGCCCGCCGGAGTGACGCCCCGACCCCACCGTCACGGCGGGGTTGACATCCCTCCAAAGATTCCGGAAACTCATTTCAGGTGATCGATGGGGAGTACCCCCTCGCCGCCGGTTCGTCATCACGACTCCCCCAGCGGGGTCCGGGCCGGCGGGTCGCCCCTCCTGGGGCGGCGGCGGGAGACCTTCGACGCGGACGGCCGCTGTGCCCGACGTCGGAGGTGATCTGCGTGCTGCCAGTCCTGGTCGGTGTGTCGGCAGCGTCCTGCCTCACCGCCGTCGTACTCCTCCGGGTGAGCAACGAGCGGGACCCCCGCCCGTTCACGGCCGGCCGCGCACCTCGGGTGCGGCGCGCCACGGGCGGCTCCTCCGCCCCCTGCCCCTGCGGCGACCCCCGGCACGCCCGTGCTGCGCGCCGCACCCAGCCACGTCGGACCATGACACAGGGAGACGCGCCATGACCGTGATCGATCTCGACCGCCCTGCCGTCTCGCCGCGCCGTCGTTCGACGGCCGCCCGACGGCGCCGGCTGCCCGACGACCTCCGCCTCACCTCGGACGGCCGCTTCCTCATGGAGCAGCGGGCCCGCCACCTGCTCGAGCGCGAGATCCCCGTGCTGCGCGCGGTCCTCGACGCCGAGCACGACGACGACACGTTCGCCCGGTTCGAGCGCCTGTGCGTCGAGGCCGTGTGGCTCCGCCGGATCCTCGACCAGGCCGAGACGCTGCCGCGCCCCGGCGGCGACGTCGTGGCGCTCGGTGCCTACGTTCAGCTCGAGATGGCCGACGGCGAGACCATGTGGGTACGCCCCGTGCACCCCGTCGAGGCGTTCCTCGACGAGGAGCGGATCTCGGCCGCGTCGCCGCTCTCGCGCGCCATCCTCGGGGCGCGCAGTGGCGATCTGGTGACGGTCGAGGGCCCGGCGGGCCCGTGGAGCTGCGCCGTCGTCGCGATCAGCGTGATGCCGCCCGACCTCGACGAGCCCGACGACGCCGTGCCCGAGGACGTCGCCGCGTCGTAGCTCGTCGGGCGCCGCGACCGAACATCCCGCCCGACGGCGGGTGACGACGCGGCGCCAACAGCCTCTGCCCGCTCTCTCGAGGGGGGACGAGCGGACGGAGGCCCGGCGCCGGACCCGTGAGTGACCGCGTGATGGCCGCGGCCTGGGACCACGGGTCCGGCGCCGCCCCTTGACTGTCCCCCGTCCGCGGCCCCGGGCCTCCCGCACTACCGTGCCGCCATGTCGGTGGCGTGGGTGGGCAAGCGGTTCGACCCGCTGTGGGCGGTGTCCGGCGAGGTCGCGCTCGTGCTCGGGCTGCTGCTGTTCGCGGCCCTCTGGCTGCCCATCGTGGTGTGGCAGTACCGCCGCTACGGAGCCACCAACCTGCGCCGCCTGCTCGGCGCCGCAGCGGTCAGCGTCTACGGCATGGCGCTCATCAGCTACACCCTGCTGCCGCTGCCAGCCTCCGACGCCGCAGCCTGCCGCCGCGCCACGCACGGGCCGCAGCTGGTGCCTTTCCTCTGGATCGCCCAAGCGCGCGACCTGCACGAGGGCGTCTTCGCGACACTCACCTCGCGGACGGTGCTGCAGGTCGCGTTCAACGTCGTCCTCTTCGTCCCGTGGGGCGTGCTGCTGCGCGGCTATCTCGGCCGCAGCCTGCTCACCGCGACGCTGACGGGCGGTGCCGCGAGCCTGCTCATCGAGCTCACGCAGGGCACGGCGATCTGGGGCGCCTACAGCTGCACTTTCCGGCTGGCCGACGTCGACGACCTCATCGCCAACACGGCCGGCGCGCTGCTGGGCGCGCTCATCGCTCCCGCCGTGATGCGTTGGATGCCGGGCGGCGGGCAGCTCGCGCAGGCACGGCTCGACCCGCGCCCGGTGACACTGCGCAGGCGCTACGCCTCGATGCTGCTCGACGCCGTCGCGGCGATCGTGCTGCAGGGCGCTGTCCTCCTGGTGCTACGGCTCGCCCTCATCGGCGGCGGGATCGAGCCGACGTCGACGACCGACTACGTGATCTCGCTCGTGGGCGCCATCGTCAGCACGCTGCTCGTGTTCGTGATCCCGGCGGTTCGGGGTCAAGGCTCGTTCGGGCTCGGCGTGGTCTACCTCGCTCCGCGATGGCCCGACGGACGGGGCGGCGCTGGCCGCAGCCTGCTGCGCGCCTCTGTCGTCGGTCTGCCGTGGCTGCTGTCGTACGCCGTCCCCGGCCCCTGGACCGACGGGCTGCTCATCGTGGCAGTGGTCGCGTCCGTGCTGTCTGTCCTGCCGAGCGGCGGCGCACGCGGTCTGTCGTGCCGCGTCGCCGGCTGCGAGCTCGCCGACCAGCGCGCGCCCGAGCCGGGGACGGCCCAGGCCGAGTCCGTCCGCGCCTGAGGGCTCAGCCCTCGCCGCGCAGGGCGCCGAGACCGGCCTTGGCGAGATCGGCCGTCGAGGCATCGGGCAGGTACGCCTCGGTGAGGGCCAGGCCGATGCGCGGGAGCGCCGCCTCGTCCGGGAACACCATCGACATGGGCACGTGCCGCGGCTGGAACTTCGCCTTGAACGCGTCGAGCGACCGGAAACCGTAGAGGGGCTCGAGCAGCATGCCCAGGCGGTCGAGCAGCTTCGTGAGCGCGCCCAGGTCGTCGGACGAGGCTGAGTGCGCGAGCGGTGCCCCGGACAGCGACACCCACTGCGCCCCCTCCGACTGGAACTGGAGGCATGCGCTGGCGATGAGGAACTCGGTCACCGGCCGGAAGCCGTCTGGCAGCCGGCGCATGACGTCGAGGGTCCAGCCGATCGTCGTCCCGCCCGGCCCGTAGACCGGCAACCACGACGTCACGCCGTGCACCCGCCCGTCGGCATCGATCGCGAGACCGCAGCGCACCTCCGCGTCGAGCGCCTCATCGACCCCGCCGAGCGTGAAGCCCATCTCCGGCAGGCCTTTGTCGCCGACCCACTGCTCGGAGATCGCCCGTACCTGCGCGACCACGGGTCTCGGCATCGTGGCGAGCGCACCCTGGACGTACTCGACGCCCTCCTTCTTCCCTCGGTTGAGGGCGCTGCGCGTGTCCTGCCACTGCTTGCCCTTGAACTGCAGGCCGGGCAGGTCGATCACGGACTCCTCGGCGACGAGGACGCGGCGCAGGCTCCGGCGCTCGCCCCAGGCCACGACTTCGTCGGACACGGAGAACAGGCACAGTGCGAGCCCCTGGGCCGACAGGAGGTCGGCGAACCCGTCGAGCACACGGCCGCGGACCAGCGCGTCCCCGCCTATGGGGTCGCCCAGTGCGATGGCGACGCCACGGTGCACCTGATAGGCCTGCGCGCCCACCGCCTGGCCGCCCTCGCGCAGCACGAACCAGCGGTTGGCCTCCCATGTGCCCATCCACGAGATCGACCCGCCGCCCACCGAGTGCAGCAGCGCGATCCCTGCTTCGCGGTCGGCGAGCTGCTGGGGGTCGCGCTGCCCCGCCCGCTTCGGCGACACGGCGCGGAACGCCTTGCGCCCGAGCACGAGGACCGCGAGCTGAGTGGCCCACAGCAGCAGGTCGGCGACGATCTCCGCGACGGACGTCGGCGTGACGGCGAGGTCGTCGGCCTGGACCTCGCCGCTCGTGATGCCGCCGACCAGGGCGACCACGAGGAGCAGGACGACGAGCGCGGACAGGAGGCCCAGCGCCATGGCCCAGCGCCACGCCCACCGCCGGCCGCGCCGCAGCCCCTCGGCGAGCACGAGTGAGATGACCGCGCTCACCAGGATGGGGATCGAGCCCTGGCCGGCCCGGTCGCCCAGCGGCCCGTCGGCGGGCAGGAAGAAGATGACGAGACGGATGAGCGCGGCCGCGAGGAACAGCGTCGCCGCGATGACGCGCCACTCGTGGCGGGTCAGCCGGGGCAGCCGCAGCTCCCACCCCCGGCCGGCCAGCATCGGACCGATGGCGAGGCCGACGAAGCCGCCGATGAGGTGCTCGAGGTCCCAGAGCAGCCCGATGTAGAGGAACGCCAGGACGATGTAGAGCACGAGCACCAGGCGCACGCGGGCGCGCCACGGAGCCAGCAGCGACGCCGAGGCTGCGGCGACGGCAGCGACCGCTCCCGCACTGAAGCCGACGTCGAGGTCGTCGGACACGCGCGCCGCCCAGTCCCAGCTGCTCGACGTACCGCCGAGCAGCTGCAGCACGAGGGCAGCGCCGAGGACGCCGGCGAGCTGCCCGCCGACGGTGGCGAGGGCGGCGCGGCGCGTGCCGATGCGCCACTCCGACCAGCCGACCAGGATCGCGAAGCCCCCGGTGACCGCGAGGTACTGCGCGGGCGTCAGGGCGAACAGCGAACCCGTGACCGGCGTCCACCAGCGGCCGTCGAGGAAGGCCGGCAGGCCGTACGCCACGGTGCCGAACAGATCCCGGTCGACGAGCGGCTTCCAGAGGGTCTGCGCGACGACGCCGAGCACGAGCATCGCCGCGACGACACCGGCCGTGAACGGGACCGCGCGCAGCACGGCGGCCGCGCCTCGCGCACGTGCGGGCGGCAGCCCGCCGTGGCCCTCCTCGATCCCCTCGTCGACGTCGGGCGGCTGGATCGTGGCGTCGTCGGTCACTCGGGTCCCCTCCTGATGTGCGCCTGCGGGCGCACCGCCCCAGTGTTGCCGAGCGGGGGCGCGCGCGCAGAGAGTGACCGCATGCGGCCACCCGCTGTCCCGCGAAGTAGCGGTTACATTCCGGCGCTTCGGCTGCACTGCGGAGCCTGTGACCTGCACAGTTGGTCCCGCGACGGAGGACTGCGGGGGTCCTTCGCGCACGGGCGCGTCGTCCGGCGATCGGGAAGGGCGGCGCACCCACCGGCACGGTCCGTCACGGACGGTGCGGGAGCGCGCGCGCAGGGCCCCGGCCAACGGGACGCGCACTCCCGGCGCCGCCGTCACCCGCGCCGGACGGGCCGGCGACCGACGCCGGCCGGGGCGGAGGGACTCCCATGAGCGACGCATCGCAGGGCGCACCGGGCGAGACCGTGCAGGTCACGCGCACCGAGATCACGCTGGTGCCATCCAACGTGTGGCGCGTGGGGCTGGTGCTCCTCGGCGTCGTGGCCGTCGGGCTGCTGCTGCGGTTCATGATCAACGACGGCGGCAGCGTGATCTTCACGGTGCTGATGTCGTACTTCGCCGCGCTGGCCATGGCACCGGTGGTCAACCGCCTGTCGACCCGGATGCGGCGCGGGGCGGCCACCGGCATCGTCATGCTGGTCTTCGCCATCTTCGTCGTCGTGTTCATCGTGGCGTTCGGCTCGCTGCTCGTCGGCCAGCTCGCCGACCTGGTCTCTCGGATCCCGACGCTCATCGACGACACCATCGCGTGGATCAACTCCACCTTCGACGCCAAGATCAGCCTCGAGAGCGTGCTGTCGTCGATCGGCGGCGGCGATGTCGACTTCGGGTCGCTCGCCTCCAGCATCGGCCTGAACATCCTCGGCGTCCTCGGCTCGGTGCTCGGCAGCGTGTTCGGCGTCTTCACCTTCGCGCTGTTCACCTTCTACTTCTCCGCGCAGATGCCGCAGCTGCAGTCCTACCTCGAGCGGCTCTTCCCGCGCCGCGCACGCGGCGTGGTCGGCGAGGTCTTCCGGGTCAGCGCCCAGAAGACCGGCGGCTACGTCGGTGCGCGCGTGCTGCTCGCCGCCGTCAACAGCGCCCTCACGGCCGTGGTCTTCGCCGTCGCCGGCATGCCGTACTGGCTGCCCCTGGCGCTGTGGACCGGCATCGTCGCGCAGTTCGTGCCGACCATCGGCACCTACATCGCGATCGTGCTGCCCGTGCTGGTGGGCGCCCTCAGCCCGAACCCGTGGCTCGGCGTCGTCGCACTGGTGTGGGGCCTGATCTACCAGCAGGTCGAGAACCTCACGATCGAGCCCAAGATCAGCGCCCGCGCCGTCGACGTGAACCCTGCGGTCTCCTTCGCCGCGGTGATGATGGGTACGGCTCTCTTCGGCGTCGCAGGCGCGTTCCTCGCGGTCCCCGTCGTCGCCATGGTCCTCTCCCTCATCGACACGTACGTCCGACGCGACGAGCTCGACGAGCTCGCCTCGGTCGACGTGCTCGGGCCCATCGATCCGACAGAGGCCGAGGCAGTCGGCAGCTCTGGATGAGCGCCGACGACCTCCGCCTGCTCCGGGCCTTCGAGCCGTCGCTGCGCCTGGCGGACGGCGAGTTCTTCCACCCCGTCGGCGTCGACGCCTATGTCGGGCGGAGCGGGCTGTTCGAGGCGACGGCGCAGGGCACGCTCGCCCCGCTGGCGGGGCCCGGCGAGCTCGACCTCGACGGCCTGGCGGCGCGCGGCCGCCTCCACGACGGGCCGGGGCAGTCGTTGTCGGCCATCGAGCTGCCGACCAACAAGCGCGAGCGCCTGCGCGCGTGGTTCCGCACCGAGCGACCGCACTTCCGCGCCGGGCACCGGCTCGCCGAGGTCGGCCTCCTCGGCCGTGCCATCGACGCCCTCAGCAGGTTCTCGCTCCTCCTGCGCGGCTCGGTGCCGGGCGGCAGCGCCGTCGCGTCGTACGCGCTGCAGAACGAGCACCTCGAGCCGCAGCGGCCGGTGTACTTCGGCCGGGTCGTGCGCGACGGCGGCTGGATCGTCTGCCAGTACTGGTTCTTCTATGCGTTCAACAACTGGCGCTCGGGGTTCTCGGGCGTCAACGAGCACGAGGCCGACTGGGAGCAGGTCACCGTCTACCTCGACGGTGAGAGCGCGCCGGATCCCGAGGGGCTGCCGCTGCCGCGCTGGGTGGTGTTCTCGGCGCACGACGAGGTGGGCGACGACCTGCGCCGGCGCTGGGACGACCCCGACCTCTCGCTCGTGGACGGTCGGCATCCCGTCGTCTTCGTGGGCGCCGGCTCGCACTCCGGCGCCTACCTCGCCGGCGACTACCTCATCAGCGTGGTGCCGCCGCGGCTCGGCGGCCTCGTACCGCTCGCCCGGCGCATCGCCCAGGTCCTGACGCCGTGGACGCGAGCCGCCCAGGGCACCGGCCTCGGCATCCCGTACATCGACTACGCCCGTGGTGACGGAGTGTCGATCGGGCCCGGCGGCGACCTGGCGTTCGAGCCGGTCGTGATCGACGACGAGACGCCGTGGGTCCGCGACTACCGCGGCCTGTGGGGCCTGGACTCCGGCGACCGGCTGGGCGGCGAGCGGGGCCCCGCCGGCCCGCGCTACGAGCGCACGGGCGCGGTTCGGGCGAGCTGGGGCGACCCGGTCGGCTGGGCAGGGCTGGGCAAGGTGGCCCCGAGCCCGGACGGATCGCTGCGCCGGATGCGCGAGCGGGTGGGCGAGATCGACGTCGAGCTCGAGCGGATCGCCTCCGACGTCGCCGTCAGCCGGGCGTCGCTGGAGTCGCGGGCGACGACGCTGCCGGCCGGTTCGCCCGAGCTCGCCGGGCTCGCTGCGGAGGAGACACGCGTGACACGCGCGAAGCTCGACGCGGTGGCGCTGCGCGACGAGCGGCGCCGGCTGGAGCTGGCGCTCGGGCACGGGCTCCCCGACGTCGGCCCGCACGCCCACCTGCGCCACCGCCGTCTGCCGCTGGAGCCGGCCGACCGCGGCCGCTCGACGCTGCTCGCGTTCTGGTCGGTCGTCAGCACCCCGCTGATCCTGCTGCTGCTGGCCTCGCTGTTCTGGCCGGAGAACCCCGCGCGCACGATCGTCGTGGTGCTGGCCATCGTCGTGCTGCTCTCGATCGAGGCGTTCGCGCGCGGCTACTACCTGGCGTTCCTCGGGCGGCTGCTGCTCGTCTACCTCGTGTGGCGCGTCATCGTCCTCTACTCGGCCACGTGGCAGTGGGCCACCACGATCCTGCTCGCGGTACTCGCCGTCGTCGTGCTCGTCGTCAACATCCGCGACGTCCGGCGCCGCTGACACCGGCGTCGGCTGCGCTCAGCCCGCGCAGTCGACGCAGAGCACCGCCCAGGGGTGGATCTCGAGTCGGCCCTCGGGGATCGGGCGGCCGCAGGAGTCGCAGACGCCGTACGTGCCCTCGTCGAGCTTGGCGAGCGCTCGGGCGACCTCCTCGGATTGCACGAGCAGCTGCTCGTGCGCGGCCACCTGCGTGAGGCGCTCGACCGCAAGGCTGGTCCCGTCGCCGACTCGCTTGCCGAAGGAGATCCCGCCGGTGGCATCCGGTGCGGCCGTCAGGCCCGCTGCACGCTCGGCGATGCCGGCCTGCTTGTCGAGCAGCACGCGGCGCACCTCGTCGACGTCCATCCCCCGAGTGTGCCCCTTCGCCGCCGCGTCATGCGGTGGCGCGGGACATCGCGGCGACGAGGACCTGCTGCACCGGCGAGGTCAGGTGCACGCGCACATGGGTCTGCGTCCAGTGGTTGTCGTCCTTGAACAGCAGGTAGCGGCCCTGCAGCGGCCCGCACCACGACGACGGGCACTGCGCGGTCGTCAGGTCGGCCGCGGCGGCGCGGCCGGGGTACGCCGCGACGGCGCGGCGCTCCGCAGCCCAGATCGACGACAGCAGCGCCTTGGACGACGCCTGCCCGCAGTGGACGCCGGCCCACTGCTGCCAGCGCACGAAGCACCGCTGGGCCCACGGCTTGTCGCCGGGCAGCTGCGGCGAGTCGCGCAGCACCACCACCTGCGTGGCGCTGCCGAGAGACTTGCTGATGGTGGTGCGCAGCGCCTGCTCCCAGCGGTAGGTCTTGGCGGCGCCGGTGAGCTTGGTGCCGCCGCTCCACGAGGGCAGCACGCCGTGGAACTGCCAGGAGGAGATCACCAGGACGTCGATGCGCCCGTACGCGCCCGAGGCGAGGCCGTTGAGCGCCCGCGTCCGCCACGTGCCGCACTCCGAGTAGGGCGCGGACTCCTTGTAGCGGCTGATGGGCATGGCCAGCGGTGAGCAGCCCGACTTGGTCAGCGTGCGGAAGCGCCAGCCGTTGGCCCTGGCCGCCCCCTCCACCGCGGAGTACCACTGCGCGGCGTGCGAGTCGCCGAAGAGCAGGACCGTGCGGGCGGCCGACGCATTGGCCATGGTGCACGGCTTCGGCGTCAGCACCTCGCGCGCGGCGTTGCAGCCGTTGAAGTAGATCGCCGGGTGGTCGACGCGCGCCCTGTCGTACGCCGGGATCGGCGACCACGCCGTGGCAGCCGCGGCCTGCGGCGCTGAAGTCGGCAGCGGTGAGGCCGCGCCGGCGGTGCTGTTCGCCGCGAGCGGCAGCACGAGGGCCGCTGCCGCGGCCGGCAGCAGCACCCGCACGTGAGCACGCATGCCTCGAGGCTAGCCGCGGGCCGCCGCGCAGTCCGAGCGCCGAGCGGGTGGAACCGTCCGCTCGCACCGATCAGATGCGCGAGGAGCGCCCCGTGCTGACCAACGGTCCGCCGGGGCCGGGCTCGGAGAACCGGCGCGACGACGAGGCCGCCGCGGGCATAGCGTCTCCGCCGTCATGAGCAGCATCGTCGACCGGATCGCGCCGCCGCGGATGGGTACCGGCTTCCGCTGGCTGCTCGCATCGTCGTACGTCAGCAACATCGGCGACGGCATCGCGCTCGCGGCCGGGCCGCTGCTCGTGGCGTCGCAGACGAGCAACGCGGTGCTCGTGGCGATGGCCGCGCTCCTCCAGCGGCTGCCGTGGCTGCTGCTCGGCCTGTACGTCGGCGCGCTCGCCGACCGCGTGGACCGGCGCCGCATGGTGATGGCGGCGAACGCCGGCCGCGCCGTGGTCGTCGCGGTGCTGGCCGCCGCGATCATCACCGGTCACGTCAGCATCGCCGTCGTCCTCGTGGCGATGCTGCTGCTCGGTATCGCCGAGGTGTTCGCCGACGTCCCGACCCAGACGCTGTTGCCGATGCTGGTGCGGCCGGGCGATCTCGGCGTCGGCAACGCCCGCCTGCAGGGCAGCTTCCTCATCGCCAACCACATCGCCGGGCCGCCGATCGGGGCGTTCCTGTTCGCAGCGGGCATGGCGTGGCCGTTCGTCGCGCAGACCGTGCTCGTGCTGCTCGCGGTCCTGCTGGTCGCCCGGATCGTGCTGCCGCCGGCGCCGGCTCGGGAGCCCGGCAGCACCCACGTGCTGCGCGACATCGCCGAGGGCGTGCGCTGGCTGGTGCGGCACGACGCCGTCCGCACGCTCGCGATCGTCATCATCGCGTTCAACATCACGTGGGGCGCCGCGTGGTCGGTGCTGGTCCTCTACTCGCTCGACCACCTGGGCATGGGTCCCGTCGGCTTCGGCCTGCTCACCAGCGCCGCCGCCGTCGGCGGGCTCATCAGCACGTCGGCGTACGGCCGGATCGAGGCCCGCTTCGACCTGGCCACCGTCATGCGCGTGTGCCTCCTTCTGGAGGTGCTGCTGCATCTGGCGCTCGCGCTCACCACCACCGGCTGGGTCGCGATGCTGCTCATGGTGGTGTTCGGCGCCTACGCCTTCGTGTGGGGCACGGTGTCGACCGCGGTGCGGCAGCGCGCGACGCCGATGGAGCTGCAGGGCCGGGTCGGCAGCGTCTACAGCGTGTGCGTGTTCGGCGGCATCGTCATCGGGCAGGCGATCGGCGGACCCATCGCGGAGCACTGGGGGCTCACCGCGCCGTTCTGGTTCGCCTTCGTCGGCGCCGGGATCACGCTGGCCCTGGTGTGGCGCCAGCTCGCACACATCGCCCACGCACCGGCCGCCGAGGACACCCCGCGCTCAGACTGATCAACGTTGCGTTTACGGGCCGGTAAACGCAAACCTGATCAGTCTGAGCGGGGGGCTAGCGGCGGAAGCGGGCGAAGAGGCCGCGGGCTGCCTCGGCCTTCTGGCCGTTGGCGGCCAGCAGGATCGCGTCGATGCTCGACCGGTCGAGCTTGCCCTGCGCGAACATCGACAGCATCCGCAGCGAGCCCTCGTTGAGCGACTGGCGCACCATCACCTGCGACACCTCGTCGTCGCCGAACGCCTTGCCGAGCTGCTTGGCCGCGGCGTTGCGCAGCCGGGTCATGACCGGGCCGGCTCCCAGCTGCTGGAGCGGGGTGTTGACCGTGAACGATCCCTTGGTGTCGGGCTCGTTGGGCGGGAGCTCCCGCCCCAGGAGCGCCTCGAACGACGCCCGGTCGAAGCGCTGGCCGCGCTCAGGCACGGCGTACGCCGGTGGGACGTCGCGGGCCTCGCCGACGGCCGGCACGCGATCGCCCGTGAGCGTGACCCGGACCGTGCCGCGGATGTCGCGCGACGAGGCACCCACCTCGACGTCGTACTCGCCCGGCTCGGCGACCCACCCGGCGCGGGCGGGGCTCCAGAACGAGAAGGCGCGCGCGTCGAGGACGAGCTCGACGATGCGCGACTCGCCCGGGTCGAGCTCCACCTTGCCGAACGCAGCGAGCTCGTGGCCAGGGCGGTGCACCGACGGCGACAGCGGCCGCAGGTAGACCTGCACCACGTCGCAGCCGCGCCGGCTGCCGGTGTTGGTCACCGTCACGCGCACGACGACGTCGTCGCCCGCGGGGACCTCGGGCTGCGCGACCTCGACATCGCTCCAGGCGAAGGACGTGTACGACAGGCCGTGGCCGAACGGGAACGCGACGTCGGCGCCGACGGTGTCGAACCAGCGGTAGCCGACGTAGATGCTCTCGCGGTACTCCGAGTACCTCGGGCCCAGCGGCAGGTCGTGCACGGGGTGGTCGGTCCAGCGGACGGGGAAGGTCTCGGCGAGCCGGCCGCCGGGCTCGGCCTCGCCGTAGAGCACCTTCGCGATCGCGCCGCCGGACTCCTGCCCCCCGAGGTAGCCCTCGAGCACCGCGGCGACGCGCGTCAGCCACGGCATCTCCACGGGCGAGCCGTTGGACAGCACGACGACGGTGCGCGGGTTCGCCGCCGCGACGACCTCCACCAGGGCGTCGTGCGCGGCCGGCAGCCGCATGTGGGTGCGGTCGGCGCCCTCGGTCTCGAACGTCTCGGGGAGCCCGACGAACACCACCGCGACGTCGGCGGCTGCAGCGAGCCGGCGGGCCTCGTCGAGCAGCGCGGCGTCCGGACGCTCGGCGTAGCGCTCGTAGCCCTGGGCGTACGTGGTCGCGACCGCCCGCGACCGGATGCTGCTCAGCGCATCGACCACGCGGCGGGCGTTGATGACCGAGCTGCCGGCGCCCTGGAAGCGCGGCGTGGCGGCGAAGTCGCCGAGCACCGCGACAGCGAGGTCGGGCGACAGCGGCAGCGTGCCGTCGTTGGCCAGCAGCACCGAGCCGGCCGCAGCAGCCTCCTCGGCCAGCGCGTGGTGGGCATCGACGTCGATCTCCACCGGTTCCCGCGCGCCCTCGGTGCGCTCCACCAGTGCGACCAGGCGGCGGATCGCCTCGTCGACGTCGGCGCTGGCCAGGCGCCCGTCGCGCACGGCGTCGATGGGTGCCTGCTCAGCCCCCGGCAGGCCCGGCATCTGCAGGTCGAGCCCCGCGGCGAGCGCGTCGGCGCGGTCGTTGACCGCGCCCCAGTCGCTCATCACGACGCCGTCGAAGCCCCACTCGTCGCGCAGCACCTGCTGCAGCAGGAACGGGCTCTCGGTGGCGTACTCGCCGCCCACCCGGTTGTAGGCCGCCATCACGGTCCACGGCCGGGCCTGCTTGATCGCGCCCTCGAAGCTGGCGAGGTAGATCTCGCGCATCGCCCTCTCGTCGACGACGGAGTCGACGCTGAACCGCAGCGTCTCCTGGTTGTTGGCCGCGAAGTGCTTGAGCGACGCGCCGACGCCCTCGGACTGCAGCCCGCGGATCCACGCGCCCGCGATCTCGGTGGAGACGAGCGGGTCCTCGGAGAAGTACTCGAAGTTGCGGCCGCACAGCGGGGTGCGCTTGATGTTGGCGCCCGGCCCGAGCAGCACGCTCACCCCGAGGGCGCGGCTCTCGAGCGCGAGGGCGCGACCGATCCGCTCGACGAGCGCGGGGTCCCACGTCGAGGCGAGCGTGGACGCGGTCGGGAAGCAGGTGGCGGGCTGGTTCGCGCCGATCGCGAGGGTCTCGCTGCCGGTCTCCTGCAGCCGGACGCCGTGCGGGCCGTCGGTGAGCACGATGGACGGGACGCCGAGCGCGTCGATCCCGTGCATGCTCCAGAAGTCGCGACCGGCCAGCAGCCGGCACTTGTGCTCGACCGACGCGGTCGACAGCCAGGTCTCGAGATCCACGCCCCGAACCTATGCCCCACCCTCACGGCGAGGGGACCCGCTTTGGGTCAGCGGATGACCTCGCCGGGGACGACGCGGGGGTCGTCGACGGTGGGGCTGGCGCCGCGCTCCCAGGCGAGGTAGCCGGTGGTGGCCCCGACGGTGGCGGCGATGAGCCAGGCGGCGACGGCGGCGTCGTCGGCCAGGCCCGGGATGGTGAGCAGCGCCTCGGGCACGAGGTCGATGGGCGACACGATGTAGCCGAGCGCCAGCAGCATGAGCAGCAGGCGGCCCTTGCCGAGGCCGTCGTAGCGGCCGGTCACGACGTCGCGCATGAGGCGCGGGATCGACGCGACGCGCGCCATGAAGCCGCTCGGGCCGTCGGCGGCGGCGGCCGCGGCTGCGGCGGTGTAGGCGGCCTTGCGGCGGGTGGCTGCGGGCATGGCGGTGGCCCCTCCCTCGGGACGGTCGTACGCGGGTTCGACGCCGACCGGCTCCCCCAGGTTCCCGCGTCCGCCCTGGGCGGACAACCCGCCGTCCGGCCAGGTCAGCGCCCCGGGGCTCGGCCGGACGAGTGTCACACCAGCATGTGCAGCAAAGCCGGCCCACGTCACAGCACATGCTGGTGTGACACGCGGGCCTGCAGCCCCGGCCGCGGCCTGGCGGGGGTCAGGCGCCGGCGGCGTCCCGGGCCTCGACGAAGGCGGCCACGGCGCGGTCGACGTCGTCGTCGGTGTGGGCGGCCGAGAGCTGAACCCGGATCCGTGCCTGGCCCTTCGGGACGACGGGGAAGGAGAACGCGACGGCGTAGACGCCCCGGGCGAACAGCTCCTCCGCCACCCGGCTGGCCACGACGGCGTCGCCGAACATGACGGGGACGATCGGGTGCTCCCCGGGCAGCAGGTCGAACCCGGCGGCCTCCATGCCGGCCCGGAACCGGGCCGCCGCCGCATGCACGCGGTCCCGCAGCGCGCTCTCGCCCTCGAGCAGGTCGAGCACGGCGAGCGACGCCGCGACGATCGGCGGGGCGACGGAGTTGGAAAACAGGTAGGGCCGGGCGCGCTGCTTGAGCAGCGCCACGATCTCGGCCCGGGCCGCGACGTAGCCGCCCGAGGCGCCGCCGAGCGCCTTGCCCAGCGTGCCCGTCACGATGTCGACGCGGTCGGCGACGCCGAACAGCTCGGGCGTGCCCCGCCCGGTCGGTCCGACGAACCCGACGGCATGTGAGTCGTCGACCATCACGAGCGCGTCGTGCTTCTCGGCCAGCGCCACGATCTGGTCGAGCGGCGCGAGGTAGCCGTCCATGGAGAACACGCCGTCGGTCACGATCAGCCGGTAGCGCGCCTCCGCCGACTCGACGAGGCGCGCCTCGAGCTCGGCCATGTCGCGGTTGGCGTAGCGCAGGCGCTGGGCCTTGCACAGCCGGATGCCGTCGATGATCGAGGCGTGGTTGAGCGCGTCGGAGATGACGGCGTCGCGCTCGTCGAGAAGCGCCTCGAACACGCCGCCGTTGGCGTCGAAGCACGACCCGAACAGGATCGAGTCCTCGGTGCCGAGGAAGCCCGCCAGCCGCTCCTCGAGCTGGCGGTGGATGGTCTGCGTGCCGCAGATGAAGCGCACGGACGCCATGCCGTAGCCCCACTCGCGCACGGCCTTCTCGGCAGCGTCCACCACGCGGGGGTCGTCGGCGAGGCCGAGGTAGTTGTTGGCGCACAGCACGAGGACGTCGCGGCCGTCGGCGTCGACGACGTGTGTGCCCTGCGGCGAGGCCATGATCCGCTCGGGCTTGAAGACGCCGGTCTCGCGCATCTCGTCCAGACGCCCCGCGATGTCGGCCCGCAGCTCTGCCAGCGCACTCATGATGCGACCTCCCAGTCGATGACGACCTTGCCGCAGTGCCCGCCTGCAGCGGTGTCGAACGCCTGCTCGAACTCCGTGTACGGGAACCGGTGCGTGATCACAGGCGAGATGTCGAGGCCGGCGCCGACGAGCACCGACATCGCGTACCACGTCTCGAACATCTCGCGGCCGAAGATCCCCTTGACCGTGAGCATCGAGTGGATGACGCGGTCCCAGTCGAACTCGACGGACTGCGACGGCAGGCCGAGCAGCGCGATCGATCCGCCGTGGGCCATCGCCGCGATCATCGAGCGCAGCGCGGCAGGCGCGCCGGACATCTCGAGGCCGACGTCGAAGCCCTCGACCATCCCGAGCTCGGCGACGACGTCCGGCAGCGACGTCGTCGAGACGTCGACCGCGCGGGTCACGGCGCCCATCGACTCCGCCAGCGCCAGGCGCTCGTGCGACATGTCGGTGATGACGACGTTGCGGGCACCCGCGTGCCGCACGACCGACGCCGCCATGATCCCGATGGGGCCGGCGCCCGTGATGAGCACGTCCTCGGCGAGGACGTCGAACGCGAGCGCCGAGTGCACCGCGTTGCCGAAGGGGTCGAAGATCGCCGCGACGTCGGGGTCGATCGGCGTGCGGTGCCGCCACACGTTGGTCGCCGGGACGACGACGGCCTCGGCGTAGCCGCCGTCGCGGTCGATGCCGACGCTGACGGTGTTCGGGCACAGCTGACGCCGTCCGGCCAGGCACCACCGGCAGCGGCCGCAGACGATGTGGCCCTCGACGCTGACCAGGTCGCCGACGTCGACGGTGTCGACGCCAGGGCCGATGGCCTCGACACGGCCCGCGATCTCGTGGCCGAGCACGACGGGGGTGCGCACGGCGGACGCCGCCCAGGCATCCCACGCGCGCACGTGCAGGTCGGTGCCGCAGATGCCGGTGCGCAGCACGCGGATCTTCACCTCGCCGGGCCCCGCCTCGGGCTCCGGGACGTCGCGCAGCCACAGGCCGGGTGCCGCCTCGGCCTTCACCAGCGCCTTCATCACCGCTCCTCGCGTCGCTGCGCGGACCTGATCCGCGCCCGTCCCACCCTGGCATCCCGGCGGCACCGATGCAGCGATCCACGAACCGCCGTCGGACGAGGCGGCGATGTCACGATCCGGCCGCGGATCGGCCGTCATCCGGCGCGGATGACGCAGGGGCGCTGCCGAGCCGACCACGATGGCGCGCGGGCGGGCGTCTGTCCCGCGCGGGGAGGGGTCGACGTGCGCGCACGACTTGTGGTGGTGACCGCGGCTGCGGGCCTCCTGCTCACGGCCTGCGGGGGCGGTGGCGGCATCAGCCTGCCGTCGTCGACCCGGCTCCCGTCCGGGCTGCCCACCTCGCTGCCGTCGGGGCTGCCGACGTCGCTCCCCTCCGGCCTCCCGACGAGCCTGCCCACGCCGTCGCGCACGCGTCCCTCGGCGTCCGAGACGCCCGCGCCGCCGGAGTCGTCCGAGCCGGCGCCGTCGGAGTCGCAGACGACAACCGAGGCTGCGTCCCCCACTCCGACGCCCACGACGTCGACCCCCGAGCCCACCTCGAGCAGCCCGAAGCCGACGAGCACCTCGCCCTCGCCCACGACGGCGACCGCCACGGTCACGGTCACGGCGACGCCCACCCCGACGCCGACGTCGGAGAGCCCGACGCCCACGACGTCGTCCGCGGTGCCGAGCGCCAGCGCGACGCTCGGCCAGGGCACACCGCCGCCGCAGCCGGAGAGCTCGTCGCTGCCGGTCGGCTGGATCATCCTCGCCGTGCTCGCGCTGATCGCCGGCCTGGCCGGCTGGTGGCTCAGCCGCAAGCGCGACGACGACGAGACCCCGCCGGGCAGCCACTCGCCCGACGCCGTGTAGCAGCGGCCGCGCAGGCTCGACGTACCCGGCCGGAGCAGCGCTCCTGGCCAGGCGCCGTTCCTCCGTCCTGGCCAGCGGAGGCAAGCACCGGCGCCAGGCGGCGTCACCCGGTGTTCGCCGAGCCGTCGCGCGCCGGACGGCGGCGCGGCGGCCGGGGGTTCATCCATCGCGGTGAGCGTGCGGATGGGGCGAGAGGGAGCCCCGCCGCCACGCCACCTCGGAGGAACCCATCGTGAAGAAGTCCCGCGCCGTCGCCGTCACCGGCGTCGCCGCCGCGCTCGTCGCTCTCACCGCCACCACCGCCGGCACGGCCGCCGCGTCGGCATCCGCCCGGCCGCCGCAGGGCCCGTCGAGCTCGGCCACCCCGTACCTGCTGCCGTCGGTCGCAGGCGCGACGACGACGAGCATCCTGACCGTCGGCGACTCGGTCGGCGGCTACCGCATGGCAGGCATCCCGGACGGTCTCGGGGCGTTCGACAACGGCGACGGCACGTTCACCCTCGTCGTCAACCACGAGCTGTCGGCCGGGCTCGGCGCGATCCGCGCGCACGGCGCCAACGGCGCCTTCGTCTCGCGCTGGGTCGTCGACAAGCCCACGCTCAAGGTGCTCTCGGGCTCCGACCAGATCACGAAGGTGCTCGACTGGCAGAACGGCGCGTGGGTGCCGAGCACCACGCAGTTCAGCCGGTTCTGCTCCGGCGACCTCGCGCCGGTGTCGGCCTTCTACGACGACGACTCGCGCCTGGGCACCCGGGACCGCATCTACCTCAACGGGGAGGAGACCGGCGCCGAGGGCCGCGCCGTTGCGCACGTGCTCACGGGCAAGGACGCCGGCACCAGCTACGTCCTGCCGTGGCTCGGCCGCTTCTCGTGGGAGAACGCCGTCGCCAAGCCCGGGTACGGCAAGAGGACCGTCGTCATCGGCACCGACGACTCGACGCCGGGCCAGGTGTACGTCTACGTCGGCGAGAAGCGCCGCACGGGCAACGCGGTGGAGCGCGCCGGCCTCGTGGGCGGCAAGGTCTACGGCATCAAGGCCGACGGCATCGCCAAGGAGGTCGACGACGTCACGATCGCCCAGGGCACGCAGCGTGCCTTCAGCCTGGTGGCGCTCGGCGCCGACGGCGACGTCTCGGGCCTCACCGGCGCGCAGCTGCAGGCCGACAGCGTCGCCAAGGGCATCTCGGAGATGGCGCGCCCCGAGGACGCCAGCTGGGACCCCAGCGACAAGCGCGGGCTCTACGTCGCCATGACCAACGCCTTCGCCGCCCCGAGCCGCCTCTGGCACTTCGAGTTCGACCGCTCGCGCGACGTCCTCGCAGGGGGCACGGCGACCGTCGTCGTGCAGGGCCCGGCCGACCCCGCCGCCGGCCCGCACATGCTCGACAACCTCACGGTCAACGACCGCGGCCAGGTGCTCCTCCAGGAGGACGTCGGCAACAACGCCTACCTCGGCGGCGTCTGGCGCTACGACCCGGCCGACGGCTCCGTCGTGCGCGTGGCTCAGCACGACCCGGCCCGCTTCGTCACGGGTGGCGCGTCGTTCCTGACCCAGGACGAGGAGAGCTCCGGCATCATCCCGGCGCCGTTCCTCGGCAAGGGCGCCTACCTGCTCGACGTGCAGGCGCACTACGCGACCGACGCCGAGACCGTCGAGGGCGGGCAGCTCGTGCTGCTCACGCTCGACGAGAAGAAGCGCCGCAGCTGATCCGTGCTACCAGCAGCGCCCCGGTCCTCCAGCAGGGCCGGGGCGCTGCCGCGCTCACGCCGGTGCGGCGCTGAGATCGAGGATCCACGCGTGCCCGGACGGCGTCGTGGGTGTCAGCGAGACAGCGGTGACCCTCGCCAGGTCGACCCCCTGCACGTCGACGAGCGGGAGGGACACCAGCTGCGCCCAGCGCCGGGCAGGCCGCAGCTCGCCCACCGGCACGGACCCGGCAGGGCCCCAGGCACCGAGCACCGCGGTGGCGCCGGCGTCGTCGACGACGGCGATCTCGAATCCGGCCTGGGTGCCGCCCTCCACGGGGACCCGGACTTCGAGAGCGTCCGCCGCCGAGAGGTCGAGCGGCGCGCCCAGCCGGAGGAGCACCGGGCCGCCGGGGCGCTTCCACACCAGCTCCACGGCATCGTGGGGCGGACGCCGTTCGAGGACGTCGGCCCAGTGCACGTTGATGCCCTGGACGCCTCCGCTGCCGCACAGGCCCTGCCGCTCGGTCTCCGACGACAGCCCGGTGCAGCGCCTGGCCGTGGTACCGCCCGACGCCGTCACCTGCAGGGCGCCGGCCGTGACCGTCGTCCGGCCGCCGCCGATCGGAGTCACCCAGGTGCGCGCGCCCTCCGTGGGCGGCAGCTCGGCACGCCCCTCCAGCACGGACCGGGCGGCAGCATCGCCATCGAGCAGGGCCGCGGCGCTGATCGTGAGCCCCCGCGCCAGCATCTCCTGCTGCTCACCGGCGTCGAGCCGGTCGGCGGCATCCTGCGCGCAGGCGGCGTCGGGGTCGCCGCCCTCGGCGCCGACGTCGTCGAACCCTCCGCCGGAGACCGACGTCGCAGCGTCCCACTCGGTGTTGAACCAGTTGTGGTTGGCGCCGCGCAGCAGGATCGACGACCGCAGCAGCGATGGGTCGGCCGTTGCGCGGTCGACGTACGTCTGCCCGAGGCCCGGGCCCACGTCCTCGTCGCAGTCGCCCGACATCGCGACGACGGCAGTCCGCGACGTCGTCGGCGGGTCGAACGCGGTGGGTCCGACGAGCACCTCGCCGACGATCCGCCAGCCGGCGTCCCCGGGCTGGGTCTGCGCCGCCCGGTCGGCACCCTCGCCGCCGCGGCTGTGCCCCATGACGAGGACCTTCTGCAGGTCGAGGCCCCAGCCGTCGAGGGCGTCGAGCCGGCCGCCTGCGAGCAGGTCGAGGTGGCGATGGATCACCGCCGCCCGAGCCCGCGCACCGGCGTCGCGGCCCACGTCGCCGAACCGTGCGTTGACGCCGTTCATCGACACCGACACCGCGACGTAGCCGTGGGAGGCCAGCCGCTGCTGGAGGTAGGAGAAGCCCTCGTTGCTCGGAATGGGCCGGAAACCCTTCGGGCAGGGCCACTCGCCCGACGAGTCCCGGCCGCGGTAGCACGACGCCCAGAAGCCGTGCACCAGCACGACGACCGGGCGAGCACCCGTCGCGCCCTCGGGCCCCATCACCGAGGCAGCGACGTCGGCAGCGGCCCGCGATCCGGGGATCCGCAGATCCGCGGCGCGATACGTCGTCGTCCGCACCTGGTACGGCCCGACGGCCGCCAGCTCCGCGATGCGCTCGGCCGGGTCGGAGCTCGACGTCGGGGCAGGCGATCCAGGTACGCCCGGCGTGCTCGGCGACGGGGCGGGAGCAGCGGTGCAGCCTGCGACCAGCAGTCCCGCCGCTGCCGCGGCGGCGGCCATCATGCGCATGGTCCTCAAGGTAGGCAGCCCATCAACCTGGTTACGCCGAGGATGCCGACCCGTTGCCGCGTTCCGATGAGGCAGTCCTCGCGTTCGAAACGCGGGCGCAACAGGCGGGTGCCACGCTGTGACCCTTCACGGCACGAGCGCATCCCCAGGAGTCCACGGCATGACCGACGGCGCACCCGCGGGTCCCATCGAGGAGCTGCTGCACGAGATCTGGCAGGAGGTCGCCGCGCTCGACTCCGGCGAGGTGGCCACCTACATCCCCGAGCTGGCGAAGGCCGACCCGGCCACGTGCGGCATCGGCCTGGCCACGCTCGACGGCCGCGTCTACACCGCGGGCGACCTCGTGCCCTTCACCATCCAGTCGGTCTCCAAGCCCTACGTGTACGCGCTGGCCCTCGCCGACCGCGGCCAGGACGCCGTGCTGGCCAAGGTGGGCGCCGAGCCCACCGGCGACCCGTTCAACTCGATCTCGCTCGACGAGCACACCGGCCGGGCGTTCAACCCGATGGTCAACGCCGGCGCGATCATCACGTCGTCGCTCGTCGCGGGCAGCACGCGCGACGAGCAGTTCCAGCGGATCCTGGCCGGGCTCTCGGCCTTCGCGGGCCGCGATCTCGGCGTCGACGAGTCGGTGTACGACTCGGAGCGCCGCACCGGCGACCGCAACCGCGCGATCGCCTACCTCATGCGCTCGGCGGGGCTGCTCGACGAGGACGTCGACGCCCAGTGCGAGCTCTACTTCCGGCAGTGCGCGGTGCTCGTCACCGCGCGCGACCTCGCGGTGATGGCCGCGACGCTGGCCAACGGCGGCCTCAACCCCGTGACCGACGTCCAGGTCGTGCCGCGCGACGTCGTCGCCTCCGTGCTCACCGTGATGGCGACGTGCGGCATGTACGACTACGCCGGCGAGTGGCTCTACCGCGTCGGCATCCCGGCGAAGAGCGGCGTGAGCGGCGGCGTCTCGGCCGCACTGCCGGGCCAGCTCGGGCTCGGTCTGCACAGCCCGCTGCTCGACCCCCGGGGCAACAGCGTGCGCGGCGTCGCCGCGGCCGACCTGCTCTCGAAGCGGCTCGGGCTGCACCTGCTGCTGCCGTCGGAGCGCAGCCGCAACGGCCTGCGCCGCACCTACCGCGCCGACGCCGTGCGGTCCCGCCGCGGCCGGCCGCGGTCCCACCGCGACCTGCTCGACGCCGAGGCCTGGCAGATCGTCGTCCACGAGCTCGTCGGCGACGAGGGCTTCGCGAGCACCGAGATGCTGATCCGCGCAGTGCAGGACGACCCCCGCCCGGCGCGCTGGCGCGTGCTCGACCTCCGCCGCGTGACGCGGATCGACACCGCCGGCGTGGCGCTCCTCCACTCGCTCGTCGCCCGCCTGCTCGCCGAGGACGTCGCCGTCTGCGTCGTCGAGCCGCGCCTCCAGCTGCCCAAGGCCTCGCTGCGCGACCTGCCCGACGCGGTGCACCGGTTCCTCGACGCGGACAGCGCGCTCGAGTGGTGCGAGACGCAGCTGCTCGACGGCCTCGGCGTCACCGACGACCTGCTCGACGGCCTGGTTCCGCTCACCCAGCAGGAGCTGCTCGAGGGCCTGCCCGAGTGGGCCGTCGCCGCGCTCGAGGAGCGGCTCACCACGCGCGTGATCACCGCGGGCGCCATCGTGTTCGACGAGGGCGATCCAGCCGACGGCCTGTACTTCGTGGGCGCCGGGCAGGTGGCATCCGACATCCGGATCCGCAACCAGGCCGGGCGCCGGCGGCTCTCGACGATCGCGGCGGGGTCGTCGTTCGGCGAGCTCGCGCTCGTCGACGGGCGCACGCGCTCGACGCGCATCGTCGCCCTCGAGCCGACCATCTGCTACGTCCTCGGCCCCGACGAGTTCGCCGAGCTGCGCCGGCGCGACCCGGCGTCGGCCGCCGAGCTGGTCCTGGCGATCTCACGGATGCTCTCGGCCCGGCTGCGGTCGTCGACCGCCGACGTGGCCGCCTTCGAAGCCGACGGCTGATCCGGCGGCGGCGGTCGGCCCCGTCCGCTGGCACGCGCCGATCTCGCGGAGCGCGACGGCGGCAGAGCGGAGCGTCACGATCACGTAGCACGATCGGGTCACCGAACGCCTACCTCTGGCGCATCGGCCGCAGACGTGGCAGAACAGTCGGGTGAAGCACGCAGGCTCCGGGGAGGGGCGGCGGCGCTGGTTCCGCAAGGGTGGGGGCACCGGGGCGGACGAGACGCCGACCGTCGATGTCGCTGCACGTCTCGCCCTCATTGACGACCACCGCCACGCTGTGGCCGCCGCCAAGGCCGGTGCGGCCCCCGAGGCGGCCGAGCCCGCCGTCGAGCAGGCCCCGACCGCTCCGCCTGTCGCCGAGCCGACGGCGAGGGAGCAGGCAGCGGCGACGCAGACCGCCGCGCCTCCTGACCCCACCCTCTCGGCGCCTGCCGCGGCCGCGGCCCACGACCTGGCTCCCGAGCACCTCGAGGCGGCCCGTGCCGAGCTCGACCGGCTGATGGCCGAGCACCGCGCGTCGGCCGCCGCCGCCCTCGAGCAGGCCGCTGGGGCAGAGCAGACCGTCGACCCCGCGTCGTCCGCCGTCCCTGCGGAGACCCCGGTCGCCGAGACGCCGTGGTGGGTGGCGGTCGACGAGGACGAGCAGGCGCTCGCCGAGCTCGACGTCGCCCCCGAGCAGCTCGACGAGCTGGTGCTCGTCCACCAGGAGCCGGAGGGTGACGACGAGCAGGCCGAGGAGGTCGTCGACGTCACCACGTCGGCCACGGAGCCGTGGTACGCCGGGCTGCGCAGCGACGACGTCGTCCCGGAGGACACCACGATCGATCTGCGGGGCGCCGACGACCGGTTCGCCGACTCGGACGAGCCCGACGACGTGCTGGCGCGCCTCGGCCGCCTGCGCGAGGCCGGCCTGCTCAGCGCCGACGAGTACGAGCAGGAGCGGCGATCGCTGGCCGAGCGCGGCTGAGCCCCTGGATGCAGCGGAGCCCGGGCCCCCGTGGGGGCCCGGGCTCCGTCGTTCGCGGGGTCAGGCCGCGGGGCCGTGGCCCTCGAGGTGCGGGGTGAGCTGCAGCGGCTGCTCGAGCTCCTCCTCCGAGGGGACCTCGGCCTCGACGTCCTCGGCCGTGATCGAGTGGGTCATCGCGTAGATGATGAGGCCGGCGGCGACGACGACCAGGGCGCCGGTGACGGCCCAGGCCCAGCCGCCCGGCAGCATCGTGGCGCGCATCGCCAGGAAGCCCATGAGGACCGTCGCAGGCACCGTGGTGACCCAGGCCAGGACCATCTCGCCGACGATGCGCAGGTTGATGCCCACACCGGAGCCGACGCCGGCGCCGGCGACCGACGAGGCGGCCGCGTGGGTCGTGGAGATCGGGGCGCCGAGGCCGGTGGCGCCGAAGATCGAGGTGACGGCACCGATGTTGGCGGCCACGCCGGACGACGGGTGCAGGGTCGTGATCTTCAGACCCATCGTCTCGATGATCTTCCAGCCGCCCCACACCGTGCCGAGTGCGATGGCGCCGTAGGCCGAGAACTCGACCCAGGCGGGGACGTCGATGTTGCCGTCCGCGCCGAGGGCGAGGTGGCCGGTGCCCACGAGCAGCGCGGCGATGACACCCATCGTCTTCTGCGCGTCGTTGGCGCCGTGGCCGAAGGAGACGGCGGCGGCCGACACGAGCTGCAGCCACTTGAAGCCCTTGGCGCTCTCGCTCCAGCCGAAGCGGTTGCGCATCCGTCCGATGATGAACATCGCGACGAACGCGATCGTGAACGCGACGAGGGGGCTGACGACGATGGCGATCGCGGTCTTCTGCACGCTCGACCAGCTGATGGCATCGGCGCCGCCGGCCGCGAGGCCCGCGCCCACGAGGCCGCCGATCAGCGCGTGGCTCGACGACGACGGCATGCCGATCCACCACGTCGCGTAGTTCCACGCGATGGCGGCGAACAGCGCCGCGAAGACCACGGCGATGCCGGTGAAGTCGGACTTGACCGTCTTGGCGACGGTGTTGGCCACGGCCGTGCCGATGATGAAGACGGCGGCGAAGTTGAAGAACGCCGAGAACCAGACGGCCCACTTGGCGGGCAGCACCCGGGTGGCCACGACGGTCGACACCGAGTTCGCGGCGTCGTGGAAGCCGTTGGTGAAGTCGAACAGCAGGGCCAGGGCGACGACCGCCACGAGGGCGACCAGGGCGAGGTCCACCGGAACTCCACGCTGAGCGAGGGCCGTCCCCCTGGACCGCCCGGATGCGACCCATGATCCCGACTTTGGGCCCGCTGTCTATGCGGTGGAGTGAAGTAAGGGTGAAGGAAGGGTTACGAGCACCCGAGTGGGGGGCGGGGCCGGTTTCCCTCGGCGTGTCCGCGTAAGGACACCCTCAGTCCCCGAGCTCGTTCACCTTGCGTTCACCTTCCGGCCATGTCGCAGGGGCCGCCGGGCGCTCCCGTTCCGGCGTCCCCCGCGGCGGGGACGCGGGGGCGCCGACGGCGTCCCGCCGGCTCGACCGGGGGTGTGGCGGCGCCGCGCGCGCCGGAGGGGGCGGCCCGATGCGGACCGCCCCCTCCGGGACTGCTGGACGAGCGGCCGCCTAGACGACGCCGAAGATCTGCTCGATCGGGTCGTAGGCGAAGTAGATGACGAACGCGGCCGCCACGACCCACATGAGCGGCTTCACCTCGCGGGCC
The DNA here is from genome assembly GCA_020161245.1 of Actinomycetota bacterium. Classification (GTDB taxonomy): domain Bacteria; phylum Actinomycetota; class Actinomycetes; order S36-B12; family CAIYMF01; genus Longivirga. The sequence continues at coordinate 34,437 of JAIUOK010000032.1, forward strand.
TTGCCCGTGAAGATCTTGATCAGCACGTAGGACACGAAGCCCGCGCCGATGCCGTTCGTGATCGAGTACGTGAACGGCATGATCGCGAGGGTCAGGAACGCCGGGATGCCGATCGTGTAGTCGCTGAAGTCGATGTGGCGGATCTGGGTCATCATCAGGAAGCCGACGATGACCAGGGCCGGCGTCGCGGCCTCGTGCGGGATCACGGAGACCAGCGGCGAGAAGAACATGGCGACGAGGAAGAGCGCGCCGGTGACGAGCGACGCGATACCCGTGCGCGCGCCCTCGCCGACGCCCGACGCCGACTCGATGTAGCTGGTGTTGCTCGAGACGCTGGCCGCACCGCCGACCGCGGCACCGATCGAGTCGACGAGCAGGATCGGCTCGAGGTGCGGCGGGTTGCCCGTCTCGTCGACGATCTCGCCCTCGTTGGCGATGCCGAAGACCGTGCCCATGGTGTCGAAGAAGTCGCTGAGCATGAGCGAGAAGACGGCGAGGATCGCCGCGACGACGCCGATGGCCTGGAAGCCGCCGAGCAGGTTGAACTGGCCGAGCAGTCCGAGGTCCGGCGTCGAGAACACCTGGTCGGGGACCTTCGGGACGTTGAGGCTCCAGCCGCCGGGGTTGTCCTCGCTGGCGTTGCCTACCTTGGCGATCGCCTCGACGATCATGGCCAGCACCGTCGTCGCGACGATCCCGATGAGGATCGCGCCCTTGACGTGCTTGGCGACGAGCACCGCCGTGATCATGAGGCCGACGACGAAGACGAAGGTCGGCCAGCCGCGCAGTGCGCCGTTGATGCCGAAGCTGATCAGCGGCGTGCCGGGGCGGGCGATGCCGGCGTCCACCAGGCCGATGATCGTGATGAACAGGCCGATACCGACGCCGATGGCGTACTTGAGCTGCTCGGGGACCGCCTGGAACACCGCGGTGCGGAAGCCGGTGAGCACGAGCAACGTGATGATGAGGCCCTCGATCACGACCAGGCCCATGGCGTCGGCCCAGGTCATCTGCGGCGCGAGGGTGAAGGCGACGAAACCGTTGAGGCCGAGGCCCGCCGCCATCGCGACCGGGAAGCGCCCGATGGCGCCCATCGCCGCGGTGAGCAGGCCCGCGACGAGAGCAGTGGCGGCCGAGACCATGACGATGGCCTGCTGCGGGCTGCCCCCGCCGAGGAACTGCCCGTCGGCGTCCTTGGCGAAGCCGAGGATCAGCGGGTTGAGCACCACGATGTAGGCCATCGTGAAGAACGTGACGATGCCGCCGCGCACCTCGCGCGAGACGGTCGAGCCGCGCTGCGTGAGGTGGAACCAGCGGTCCCAACCAGGCACAGTGCGATCGGGGGCTTCGACAGCCATGGGGGGCGAACCTTCCGGGAGGAGGAGGCCGCCGGGCGGAGGGGAAGCCGTCGGCCGGTCGCAGACAGTAGTACGTCGTATGCGCCGCGGTCACGCGGGTCGCAGGATCCGCGACCAGTCGAAACACCCTGGAAACACAAGGCTTTCGGGCGGCGCCTCCGTGCCCGAAATGCGACGAGGCCCCTCGGAGTATGAGTCCGAGGGGCCTCGCGCCGGCCGTCGGCCTGCGTCCCGATCGCTCGGGACGCCGGCGCGACCCGCGGGTGACGCCGCGGCCGCGGCGCGACCTCCGGGGCGAGCCCCGGGCTCCGCGCTGCGGATGGCCCGCCCGATCGGGCCCGCGGGTCCGCTGCCTCGTCACCAGCAGCCAGGAGGCCGGAGCCTCCCGGGATGGACCCACGTTCTCCGTCCGGGCCGCCCTGCCACCGGCGCCGGCTCCGAGTCGCCCCGATGCCGTGCCGTCCGCGAGGACGTGGGAGAAGTAGTAGTGACTGCGGGGCAGCTAGCACAACCCTTTCGCCACAACGATTCTCGTCCACACCCCCATGCACACCCCCATCCACATCCCCCTGTGCTCCCACCCCCCACTATCCCCACCCCTGTGGAGAAAGCCCGTGGACAACCCTTTCCGGGTGAAGGTGCCCCCGCTTGCCTAAGAGGCAAGAAATGCGCCCCAGGCTGTCCACAGTCGCCAGGGGGTGTGGACAGCCTGGGGCGCTTTCCTTGCTTCTATCGCAAGCGGGGGCACCTTCACCGGGAACGGCGACTCGCCCGGGATGGTGAGGTGTCCACGGGTGGGGAGGCTGGGGATCCCCAGGGGTCCGCGGTCGGGCGTGTCAGGCGAGGGGGTGCGGGGGCATGGGGGCGAGGAGGTCACGGACGATCTCGATGACCTCGTCGTCGGCGCCCATGCTCATGTGGGTCGCGTGCACCTCGAGGTGCTCGGCCTCCGGATCGAGGCAGGCCCGCCAGTCGATGACGCCGTCGTCCATCGAGAACAGCGACACATAGCGGATGCCGGGCGGGAAGTCGCCCTCGAGCACCGCCATGACCGAGCGCGCGCAGTCGCCCGACAGGCAGTCCTCGCCGAGCACACCCGGGATGCCGAGGGCCCGCAGCCGCGCCAGGACGCCGATCTGCGCCGCCAGCGTCTCGCTGACCGCGAGCGGATGGGTGTTGGGCGTTCCGAGGGTGATGAGGCACTCGACGAGATCCGGACGCCGGACCGTGACGAGCTTGCCGAGCGTGCCGCCGCGGCTCCAGCCGACGAGGGCGACCCGCTCGCCCGAGCGCTCGGCAACCACCTCGAGCCGGCGCTCGAGGGCATCGGCCACCTCGACGGTGCAGCCGATGTTGGGGCCGATGCCGCTGCGGAAGGTGCGGTGGCCCTGACGCCGCAGCACCTCGGCCATCGGCGCCATCGCGATGTCGGTCGCGCCGAACCCCGGCACCAGCAGCACCGGCACGCGGTCGAGGTCGACCTCGGTGGGGGCCGGCCGCTGCTGGATGATCCGGCCCGCCACGCGCAGCACGGACAGGTTCTCGCGCACGGAGGTGACCACCGACGGCCGGAAGGTCGACGGGTGCTTGAGCAGGTCCCCGATCTCGTCGAGGGACCGCACCACCGGGTTGGTCACCCCGACAGTGTGCGCCGCCGACCCCTCGAGCGGAACCGACATCCGGATCCGGCGTGCCGTGCTCGGGCCAGAGGACAACCCGTCGGACGTCGACGCCGGCGGCGCACGCGGCCGCGGCCGGCTCCCGAGCGGCCCTCGACGTCGCTGCCAGCCGACCGCGGCGGCCGAAGGTGGACGGAGTCGGGCGCGGTCGGGGCCTTCAGGAAAGGCCTGTCGTTCCGCACGAACGGCCCAGGGCGGCCACAGAGGGCTCACAGGGGGTCCACAGGGTGGCGCAGGACCGTCGAGCCATGACCGCAACCGCCGAGCCCGGCACGGGCTACACCGAGACCGCCCGCCCCGGCGCGGCCGTGCCCGCGGCCGCATCCGCCCTGTCGCACACGACGGCGACGGCGGCCGTGGCCCAGCCCGACCGCGAGCACGTCGTCGTCGACGTCGTCGTGCCGGTCTACAACGAGGAGACCGACCTCGGGCCGAGCGTGCGCCGGCTGCACGCCTACCTCGAGCTGCACCTGCCGGTGACCTACCGCATCACCATCGCCGACAACGCGAGCACGGACGGCACCTGGGCTATCGCCAGCGAGCTCGCCGAGACCCTCCCCCACGTCGTCGCCGTCCACCTCGACCAGAAGGGCCGCGGCCGCGCGCTGCACCAGGTGTGGTCCGCGAGCGACGCCGACGTGCTCGCGTACATGGACGTCGACCTCTCCACCGACCTCGCCGCGCTGCTGCCCCTGGTCGCGCCGCTGCTCACCGGGCACAGCGACCTCGCGATCGGCAGCCGGCTCTCGCGGCAGTCGCGCGTGGTGCGCGGCGCCAAGCGCGAGTTCATCTCCCGCAGCTACAACCTCCTGCTCCGCACGACGCTGGCCACACGGTTCAGCGACGCGCAGTGCGGCTTCAAGGCGATCCGCGCCGACCGTGCGAAGGAGCTGCTGCCCCTCGTCGAGGACACCGGCTGGTTCTTCGACACCGAGCTGCTCGTCCTCGCCGAGCGCTCGGGCCTGCGCATCCACGAGGTTCCGGTCGACTGGGTCGACGACCCCGACTCGCGCGTGGACATCGTCTCGACGGCGGTCGCCGACATCCGCGGCATCGTCCGGCTCGCGCGCGGGATGGCCAGCGGCCAGATCCCGGTGGCATCGCTGCCCTCGTACCAGGGCGCCGACGTGCCTCCGCGGCTCGGCCGCCAGCTCGTGCGGTTCGCGCTGGTCGGCGTCCTCTCGACGCTCGCCTACCTCGTGCTCTACCTCGGCCTGCGCCAGGTGATGGACGCGCAGTGGGCCAACGCGCTCTCGCTGCTCATCACGGCGATTGGCAACACCGCGCTGAACCGCCGCGTGACCTTCGGCGTCCGCGGCGCGGCCGACCGCTTCCGCCACCAGCTGCAGGGCCTGGTGGTCTTCGCCCTCGGCCTGGCGATGACGTCGACGTCGCTCGCGCTGCTGCACGCCGTGTCGCCGACGCCGAGCCGTGCCGTCGAGGTCGGCGTGCTCGTCGTCGCCAACATCGGCGCCACCCTCGTCCGCTTCCTGCTCTTCCGCTCGTGGGTCTTCCCGCGGCGCACCGCACCCCTGCCCGCTCAGGCCGACCCGAGGAGTTCCTCATGAGCACCGTGTCCGACCCGACCTACGTCGCGCCGCTGCGCGAGGCGCCGGAGGCCCCGGCGCACGCGCCGACGTCGTCGATCCCGGACGCCGCGACGTCGGCACCCGGCCGCCTCGGCCGTGCCTGGCGCGGCCGCGCCGACGACCCCGCGTGGGTGCATCCGACACTGCTCGCCCTGCTGCTCGGCACCGCCGTCCTCTACCTCTGGGACCTGTCGGCGTCCGGCTGGGCCAACGCGTTCTACTCCGCCGCGGTGCAGGCGGGGTCGCAGGACTGGACAGCGTTCCTGTTCGGCTCGTCCGACGCCGCGAACCTCATCACGGTGGACAAGCCGCCGGCCTCGCTGTGGGTGATGGCGCTGTCGGTGCGGGTCTTCGGCCTGAGCTCGTGGAGCATCCTCGTGCCGCAGGCGCTCATGGGTGTCGCGAGCGTCGGGCTGGTCTACGTGACCGTGCGCCGCTGGTTCACGCCGGCGGCCGGTCTGATCGCGGGTCTCGCGCTGGCGCTCACGCCGGTCGCGACGCTGATGTTCCGCTTCAACAACCCCGACGCGCTGCTCGTCCTGCTGCTCACCGCCGCTGCGTACACGACCGTGCGCGCGACGGAGAAGGCGTCGATGAAGTGGCTGGTGTGGACCGGGGTGCTCGTCGGCTTCGCGTTCCTCACCAAGAGCCTGCAGGCCTTCCTGCCGCTGCCCGCGTTCGCGCTGGCCTACCTCGTCGCGGCGCCGACGACGATCGGCCGCCGGATCCGCGACCTGCTGGTCGCCGGGGCAGCGATGGTCGTGGCCGGCGGCTGGTGGGTGGCGCTGGTGGAGCTGTGGCCCGCCGACAGCCGCCCCTACATCGGCGGCTCGCAGACCAACTCGGCCTGGGAGCTGATCATGGGCTACAACGGCCTGGGCCGGATCACCGGCGACGAGGTCGGCAGCGTCGGCGGCAACGGCGGCAACTGGGGCGCCACCGGCTGGGACCGGCTGTTCAACGCGTCGTACGGCGGCCAGATCGCGTGGCTGATCCCGGCCGCGCTCATCATGGCTGCGGCCATGCTCTGGATGACCCGTCGCGCACCGCGCACCGACCGCGTGCGGGCCGCCACGATCATCTGGCTCGGCTGGCTGCTCGTGACCGGCGTCGTCATCTCCTTCGCGCAGGGGATCATCCACGAGTACTACACGGTGGCCCTGGCGCCGGCGATCGCAGCGCTCGTGGGCATGGGTGCGGCGATGCTGTGGAAGCAGCGCGCCTCCGCCGCCGCGCGGATCACCCTCGCGATCAGCGTCGCCGTCACGGCCTTCTGGGCCTCCGTGCTGCTCGCCCGCAGCTCGGACTTCCTGCCGGGGCTGCGCTGGGCGGTGCTGATCGGGGGGACGGCGGCGGCGCTCGCGATCCTCGTCGTCGACCGGATGGGACGCCGCGCTGCGCTCGCCGTGGCCGGCACCGCGCTCATCACCGCGATGCTCGCCCCGGCGGCCTACTCGGTGCAGACGGCGTCCACCGCGCACACCGGGTCGCTGCCCACGGCCGGCCCCACCGTGGCGGGCGGGCGCGGCGGCCCCGGCGGCATGGGCGGCGGCCCCGGCGGCGGCTTCGGCCCGCAGGGCGGCACCGGCACCCAGGGCCAGACCGGTCTGCTGCCGTCGTTCGGCGGGGGCGGCCAGGGCCAGGGCCCGGGCGGTATGGGCGGCACCGGCGGTGGGGGCGGCATGGGCGGGCTCATCAACGGCACGACGCCCAGCGCCGAGCTGCAGGCCTACCTCACCCAGGACGCCGGCAGCTACACGTGGATCGCCGCGACGACGGGCGCGCAGAACGCCGCCGGCTACCAGCTCGCGACCGGCTACCCGGTGATGTCGCTCGGCGGCTTCAACGGCAGCGACCCGTGGCCCACCCTCGAGGTCTTCCAGCAGTACGTCGCCGAGGGCCAGGTGCACTACTTCGTCGGCGGCGGCGGCTTCGGCGGCCAGATGGGCGGCTCGTCGGCCACCAGCGAGATCGCGTCGTGGGTGGAGCAGAGCTTCGCCTCCACCACGGTCGACGGCGTCACGGTCTACGACCTCACCGCGCCGCTGTCCGGCGGTGCAGGGGCGTCGGGCTCGGCGGAGACCGGCGTCTGACGCCGGCATCAGGACCGGCGCGGGCTGCCGTCCGGGACCACGCCCTGGGTCCCGGAGCGCGGCACCGACGCCGACACCACGGGCGGCCCGGCCGGAGCGATGCGGCCGGGCCGCCCTCTGTGCGCCGTGGCGGCGGTGGGCTGCTCGCCCTCCGCGCCCGCTGGATCGACGCAGCGTGACGGTCTGCGCCGCTCGGGCCACCGTCGTCGACGACCGGCGTGGGAGGCTCGCGCGGCGTCGAAACCGCCGTCGCCCCAGGGCATCCGGAGGTGTGACTGGTCAGGTTGCTCACTCCGGGTGACCCCGCTGTCCCCCGATGGGCGTAGTTGTGGCGAGAGCCGGTGTCGCGCAGCGTGACCCGACGGCATGATCACGGGGTGCGAGACGACCTGCCTGCGTGGCTGGCTCCAGCCATCGCGGCAGGGGCGGCCGACGACGACCCGGGGCTCGTCGCCGCGGCCGAGGCCGCCGGCGCGGGCCTCGTCGTCGTGTACGACGACGGCACGGTGACCTGGACCGACGAGGCCTACCGCCTGCACGGCCGGCCCAGATGGCGGCGCGTGCGCACCCTCGACGACGTCGTCCGCGGGCTGACGAACGTGGACGCGGGCCGCGTGATGGCGGCCTACCTGTCGCTCGTCGCAACCGACCGGGTGAACCTGCTCTACACCGTGGTGCCCGAGTTGGGCGAGCCGCTCGACGTGCTGCTGCGCGGCGTCCGCCCGGGCCTCGGACTGCTCGAGCGCGCGTCGTACGCCGGCGAGTCGGCGCCGCCGGTGCCGGTCGCCACGGTGGCACCCACGCCGCCGGCCGGGCCCGACGACGTCGAGGCGGACGAGCGCCCGGCCACTGCGCCCGTGCCGCCGTCGGTGCTCCTGCGCCCCCTGCTGCTCACGGCCGAGCCCCCGCCCGTGCGCGTGGTCGAGGTCGACCTCGACGACGCCGCGCCGGCGACCAACGATGACCAGCCCGGCGACGACCAACCGCACGACCTCGCCGTGCGCCCGGAGACGCTCGCCGTGGTGGAGGCGCTCGCGGCGTCGAGCGCCCGCGCCGCCTCGGACGACGAGCCCGAGCCTGAGGAGCCCGAGCCGGTCGCCGTCGAGCCCGAGGATGTCGAGCCGGTCGCGGTCGAGCCCGAGCCGGACGTCGCCGAGCCCGAGGATGTCGATCCGGTCGCGGTCGAGCCCGACGCGGACGAGGGCGACGACCGCGGCACGGCGGCGTTCCGCCAGCTGTTCGACTCCTCGCCCAGCGCGCTCGCCGTGCTCGACGACGACGGTCGCTTCGACGAGGTCAACGACGCGTTCTGCCGCCTGGTCGGGCGCACGCGCGACTCGCTGCGCGCGGAGGTCTACCAGTCGCTCGTGCATCACGAGGACCGTGCCGCGGTGCTGCTCTCGCGGGTGCGGCTCACCGCCGAGGGGCCGGTCTCGCCCGACGAGCACCGCATCGTGCACTCGGACGGCTCGCTGGTGTGGGTGCGCACCCGCCAGTCGGTGATCGAGCTCGACGACGAGCAGCACATCCTGCTGTCGGCGGAGAACGTCACGGCGGCGCGCGAGCGCGAGGACCAGCTGCGCCACGACGCGCTGCACGACCCGCTGACCGGCCTGCCCAACCGGCGTCTGCTCCTCGACCGCCTCGAGCGCGCGCTCTCCCGCGGACGCCGTGGCGCCACGCGCACGGCGCTGTTCTTCGTCGACCTCGACGGGCTGAAGGAGGTCAACGACACCCACCCGTGGAAGCACCGCGCCGGCGACGTCCTGCTCTCCAGCGTCGCGGTGGCGCTGCGCGGAGCTCTGCGCGACACCGACACCCTCGGACGTCTCGGCGGCGACGAGTTCCTCGTCGTCTGCGAGGACGTCGGCGACGACACGTCCGTCGACGAGCTCGGCGAGCGGCTGCTCGAGGCCGTGCACACGCCGGTGCCGCTGGGGGCCACCGACGTCGTGCCGTCGGTGAGCATCGGGCTCGCCGTCACCACCGACGACGAGGAGTCCGGCGAGGAGCTGCTGCACCGCGCCGACGCCGCGATGTACCTCGCGAAGAGCGGCGGCGGCAACCAGGTGCGCCGGTCGGACGCCGTCGCCGCGCACACGCCCGGCCCGGACCTGCTCGGCGCCCTGCGCCGCGGCGAGCTGCGCATGCAGTACCAGCCGGTGGTGTCGCTCGCGACGGGCGCGATGCTCGGGCTGCACGCCGTGCTGCGCTGGCAGCACCCGGCCCTCGGGCTGCTGCCCGCCCATGAGGTGCGCGCGGCCCTCGACGCGTCGTCGATGCTGCCGGTCGTCGACTGGTGCCTCGCCCGCGTCGTCGAGGATGTGCGCACGGTGGCCCCGTCGCGGGTGGAGCACGTGTCGGTGTGGCTCCCGGTGCCCGGGCGCGCGATCACCGCACCGACCACGGTCGCCGCGCTCAAGGCGGCGTTCGCCGGCCGCGACCGCAGCGGCTCGGCCGACACCTCGCCGTCGCTCGTCCTCGACGTGCACGAGACCGACCTCGTCCCGCTGGTCCGCCGGCCGCGGGCGCGCCGCACGGCCGAGGAGCTCGCCGGCACCGGTCCCGTCGCCCTCGGCGTCGAGCACCTCGGCGCCGACACGCTCCCGCTCGGCGCGGTGCAGCTCATCGGTGCGGCGTCGGCGTCGATCGACCCCGAGCTCGTGGAGTCGGCGGCGGAGAACGAGTCGAGCGAGCAGCTCGTGCGGGCGCTGGTGTCGGGCGCGGCCGCGCTCGGCACGGTGACGGTGGCGACCGGCATCGGCTCCACCGAGCTGCTCGACGAGGCCCGCCGCATCGGCGTCCACGCGGTCACCGGCGACCTCGTCGGCCCCGTCGCCTCGATCGAGGTCTACTCCGACCTGCTGCACGGCGAGACGCTGTCGCTGCCGGGGTCGCTGCCTGCGGCCGTGGTCGTCCCGGCCGACGACGAGCCGCTGCCGACGCCCGCGGACGAGGCACCGCAGCCGCCGGCGCGCCCTGCCCCCCGCCGTCCGCTGCCGCCGGCCGCCCCGGTGGTGGCCGCGATCCGCCGGCTCGAGCAGCCCGCGCCCGACGAGGACGACGACGCGCCCGCGCTCGTCGACGCCGACGTCGATCTCACCGAGGTCGACGCCGGGTCCGCATCGGCGCAGGCGCTCGTGGCCGACGTCGTCGACCTCGCCGAGCAGGTGGCCCGCGAGCTCGGCGTCGCCCTCCCGCCGCCCGCGCCGCCGCGGCGCCTGCCCGGCCTCGAGGACCTCCACAGCGCCCTCGCCGAGCCCGAGGTCACACGGGCACTGGTGCCCGGCCGGGCCCGGCCCGACGACGACGCGGACGCAGACGGAGGCGACGCGCTGTCATCGGAGCCTGACGTCGACGCCGACGACGACACGGACGCAGTCGAGGCCGCGGACGACGCGCTGGCGGACGACGACACGGCGGACGACGACACGGCGGACGACGACGCCGACGACACCGGAGATGGGCCCGTGGCCGGGCCGGCCGAGGCGGCGGCCGACCACGAGGACGACGGCGACGACGACGGCCCGGACGGGCCCGGCGGCGGCCCGGACGAGGACGGCTCCGACGACGGCCGGCCGCAGCAGCCCGGCCCGGCAGCCGCCGGCACGCCCGACGACGGTGCCGCACCTCCGGCCCGCGAGGTGTCGGTGTTCCTGCGCTGGAGCCGCGGCGACGTCGTCCCTGCGCGCGAGCGCTCCACCAGCAGCCCCGGCGCACCCGAGGACGACGCCGACGACGACCAGCCCGGCGACGGGTCGGGCGCGCCGACCGACCTCCTCGACCGCCCTCAGGACGACGGCACCGATGGGGCCGGCACCGAGGCGGGCAGCGCGATCGGCACGGAGAGCACCGAGGCCGACGGCCCGGAGGGCCGCGACGGGGACGGCGAGACCGCGGACGGCGAGACCGCGGACGGCGAGGCCGGAGACGGGGAGGACCGCCCCGGCGGCGTCGACCTGCGCGCGGTCGACGTCCGCATCGGCCGCGACGGCCCCTCGATCGTGCTGCGCCCCCGCGGAACCACCAGCGCCCCGCGCCTGCACCTCGACGGCCGCGGCGGATCGGACGGCGGCTCGATCCTCTAGCCCGGACGCCGTCGAGGCGCCGGATGCTCGCTTTGGATGGGTGAGCGACGTCTATAGCCGTCGCTCACCCATCCAAAGCGGCCCCTGAACCGGGTCAGTCGTAGCCGAGCTCGTGGAGGCGGTCGTCGTCGATGCCGAAGTGGTGGGCGATCTCGTGGACGACGGTGATGTGCACCTCGTCGAGGACGTCGTCGTAGCTGTCGCAGATGGCCAGGATCGGCCGCCGGTAGAGGGTGATCCGATCGGGCATCGCTCCGGCGTAGAAGCTGCCGCGCTCGGTCAGCGGCACACCCTCGTAGAGCCCGAGCAGCGGCTCGGCCCCCGGCTCGACGTCGTCCTCGACCACGAACACGACGTTGTCGACCAGCCGGGCGAGCTCGTCGGGGATCTCGTCGAGGGCCTCGGCGACGAGGTCCTCGAACTCGTCGAGCGGGATGTCGAGGGCCACGTCCCGATCCTGCCTCACCCGGTCGGGACCGGCCGGTTTTGGCCGAGCCGCCGGTGTCCCGTATGCTTCACCGGTCCCCCGACGGGTGACGTCGGAGGCCTCCGGCCCCCATCGTCTAGTGGCCCAGGACACCGCCCTTTCACGGCGGCAGCACGGGTTCGAATCCCGTTGGGGGTGCGCAGCACCAGCACGACCCGCACCACAGCACCACCCGCACCACAGCACCACCCGCAAGGCCCCGTAGCGCAGTTGGTTAGCGCGCCGCCCTGTCACGGCGGAGGTCGCCGGTTCGAGCCCGGTCGGGGTCGCCGACAGCAAGGGCCGCTCCTGTCAAGGAGCGGCCCTTCTGCATGTCCACCCCCCGGCGAGACTGATCATGTGGGGGTGTAGGGGCATGGGCAACCCCCAGACGATCAGTCTCGGCCGGGGGTGGAACTGCCGGAGGGCGCCGCGGGTGGATCGCGGCGCCCTCCGTGCGTTCACGGCGCCCGTCGAGGGAGGTCTCACGGGCGCCGGAGCCCTAGCCCGATGCCGCCGTGCTCTCGCGCAGGGCGGCGTAGGCCTCGCGGACGTGCGGCGTCGCCTCGGCCTCGACCCAGCGCCCCGACGCCTCCGGCCACTCGACGCCGCCGAGCCAGGCCGTCGCGGCCTGCCGGGCTGCGCCGTCGGCGACGTACTCGCCGGGCTCGGCCACGAGCACGGGCCGGCCGAACAGCCGCGGGGCGACGTCCATAACGGCGGGGTTCTTGGCGGCGCCGCCGATGAGCAGCACCCGCTCCACCGGGACGCCGAGGTGCACGAGCGCGTCGACGGCGTCGGCGAGCCCGCAGAGCATCCCCTCGACCGCAGCCCGGGCGAGGTTGGCCGCGGTGGTGTTCGACAGCGTGAGGCCCGCGAGGTGGCCGGTGGCATCGGGCCGGTTGGGCGTCCGCTCGCCGGCGAGGTACGGCAGCAGCACGACGCCGTCAGCACCGGGCGCGGCCGAGAGCGCGAGCGAGGCGAGGCCGTCGTGGTCGACGCCGAGCAGCCGGGCCGCGGCGTCGAGCACCTGGGCGGCGTTGAGCGTGCACACCAGGGGCAGGAAGCGCCCGGACGCGTCGGCGAAGCCGGCGACCGCGCCCGACACGTCGTGGGTGGCGACGTCGGACACCGCGAACGCCGTACCGCTCGTGCCCAGCGAGACGACGACGTCGCCGGGGCGCGCCGCGAGGCCGAGCGCCGCCGCCATGTTGTCGCCGGTCCCGGGACCGAGGACGGCGCCCGGAGCGGCACCCCAGCGGCCGCCGAGCTCGCCCACCTGGTCCTCGGGACCGGCGACAGCGGGCAGCTCGAGGATGCGCCCGAAGGCGCGCTCGAGCAGATCGGTGCGGTAGCCGCCGGACGACGGCGACCAGTAGCCCGTGCCGCTCGCGTCGCCGCGGTCGGTGGTGAGCCCGCCGCCGCGCAGCGCGCGCGTCACGTAGTCGTGCGGGAGGCACACGGCGCTGGCGCGCGCCGCCGCCTCGGGGTCGTGCTCGGCCGTCCACCGCAGCTTGGTGACGGTGAACGACGCGACCGGCACAGAGCCGGTGGCGTCGGCCCAGGCCTGCGCGCCGATCTCGGCGGTCAGCTCGGCTGCGGCGGCGCCGCTGCGGTTGTCGTTCCACAGCAGCGCCGGGCGCACCACGTCGCCGGCGTCGTCGAGCAGCACCATGCCGTGCTGCTGCCCGCCGACCGACACGGCCCCGACGTCGGCGAGACCGCCGGCGTCGGCGATCGCCTTCTCGAGGGCGACGAGCCACGCCGCCGGGTCGACCTCCGTGCCGTCCGGGTGAGGGGCACGCCCGGTCCGGACCAGCGCACCCGTGCGGGCATCGCGGACCACGACCTTGCACGACTGCGTCGAGGAGTCGACCCCGGCGACGAGCGAGGGAGCCATGGGCAGGCTCACGCCGTCCCGAGCAGGTGCTCGATGGCGAGCTGGTCGAGCTGCACGTAGTTGTATCCGCGCGCGGCGGCTGCCTCGACGTCGAAGTTCGCGTCGACGTCGGCCACGAGGTCGTCGTAGGTCTCGCCCTCGGCGAGGGTGGCGACGCCGGTGCCGCCGACGCGCGAGGCCTCGAGCGCCGCGTGCACGCGCGGGTCGGCGCGGAACGCCTTGGCCTTCTCGCGCAGCAGGATGTAGGTGCGCATGTTGGCCGCGGCCGACGCCCATACGCCGTCGACGTCCTCGGTGCGCATCGGCTTGTAGTCGAAGTGGCGCGGGCCGGCGTACTCGGACGACTCGAGCAGGTCGACGAGGAAGAAGGCGCTCAGCAGGTCGCCGTGGCCGAAGACGAGGTCCTGGTCGAACTTCGGGCCGTGCTGGCCGTTGAGGTCGATGTGGAAGAGCTTGCCGTGCCACAGGGCCTGCGCGATGCCGTGCACGAAGTTGAGGTTGGACATCTGCTCGTGGCCGACCTCGGGGTTGAGGCCCACCATCTCGGGGTGCTCGAGCTCGTTGATGAACGCGAGCGCGTGGCCGATGGTCGGCAGCAGGATGTCGCCGCGCGGCTCGTTCGGCTTGGGCTCGATCGCGAACTTGAGGTTGTAGCCCTTGTCGATGACGTACTGGCAGAGGAGGTCGAGGCCCTCCTTGTAGCGGCTGAGCGCGTCGCGCACGTTCTTGCCGGCGTCGACCTCGGAGCCCTCGCGGCCGCCCCAGAAGACATAGGTCTCCGCGCCCAGCTCGGCGGCGAGGTCCATGTTCCGCATGATCTTGCGGACGGCGTAGCGCCGGATGTCGCGGTCGTTGTTGGTGAAGGCGCCGTCCTTGAAGACGGGGTGGGTGAAGGTGTTGGTCGTGGCCATCGGCACCTTCATGCCGGTCGCCTCGAGCGCCTCCTTGAACCGCTGGATCGTCTTGGCGCGCTCGTCGGCGTCGGCGCCGAACGGGATGAGGTCGTCGTCATGGAAGGTGACACCGTACGCGCCGAGCTCGGAGAGGCGGTGAACGGACTCCACCGGGTCGAGGTGCGGGCGGGTCGCGTCGCCGAACGGGTCGCGGGCCTGCCAGCCCACGGTCCAGAGGCCGAAGGTGAACTTGTCGGCCGGAGTCGGGGCCGGGAACGTCATGATTGCCTCCGTCGGCGTTCTGGGGGAGTATTCGTTCAGGCGCCAAACATACTCGCGGGGAGGGGACGTGTCGATAGCACCGACGGGTTCTTCCCGCCGTCCGCGCCCCACCGACCAGGCGGAGGTCCGCCGGCACAACGCCGCCGTCGTGCTCGAGGCCCTCGCCGCCCGGCCGCGCTCCCGGGCGCAGGTGGCCGCCGCCACCGGGCTCACCCGCGCCACGGTCGGGTCGATCGTCGAGGAGCTCATCGCGGGCGGCCTCGTCACCGAGCAGGGCACCCGCGAGCCGCGCGGCCGCGTCGGGCGTCCCGGCACCGACGTCGCGCTCGACCCCGCCGGGGGCGCCGGCATCGGCGTCGAGGTCAACGTCGACGGGCTCTCGGCCGTGGTCGTCGACCTCGTCGGCGAGGTGCGCCACCGTGCGTCGCGGCCCGGCGACCAGCGGGGCCGGCGGGCGGGCGAGGTGCTGCGCTCCGCGGCGCGCCTCGTCGACGACGCCCTCGCGGAGTCCGAGCGCCAGGGGCTGCGGGTGCGCGGCATCGGCGTCGCCGTGCCCGGGCTCGTCGACCTCGACGCCGAGGTGCTGCGTGTCGCGCCCAACCTCGGCTGGCAGGACGTCCCCGTCCTCGAGCGGATGGCGAAGGCGGGCAGGGGCGGCTGGCCGCCCGCCACCCTCGACAACGAGGCCAACCTCGCCGCGCTGGGCGAGCTGTGGTCCGGGGGCCACAGCGGCGCCGACTCGTTCGTGCTCGTCAACGGCGACGTCGGCGTCGGCGCCGGCGTGGTGCTCGACGGCCGGCTGCACCGCGGCTCGCGCGGGTTCGGCGGCGAGCTCGGCCACCTCACGGTGGCGCCCGACGGGCCCGAGTGCCGCTGCGGCGCGCGCGGCTGCCTGGAGCAGGTGGCCGGCCTCGACTGGATCCTGCGCAGCGCGGGCCTCGAGCCGCGCGGGCGCTCCGACGCCGTCCCCGCCCTGCTGGCCGCCCTCGACGCCGGCGACGAACGGGCCGTCCGCGCCGTCGGCGACGCGGGCACCTCGCTCGGCGTCGGCATCGCGGCGCTGGTCAACCTCTTCGACATCGACACCGTGCTGCTCGGCGGCATCTACGCCCCGCTGTACCCGTGGCTGGAGAAGGCCGTGCAGGCCTCGGTCGACCGCCGCGTGCTCTCCGCCGCGTGGGCGCCGATCGCCGTGCGGCCCTCGCGGCTCGGGCGCGACGCCGCCGTGGTGGGCGCGGCGCAGTCCGCGCTGCGCGACGTGCTCGCCGACCCGCTCGGCGTCCTCGCGGGCTGACCCGTCCGGATCCCGGGACCGAGGCCGCCCCGGCGGGAGCACCATGCGCCTCATGTACTTCGACGCGGGCGCCGACGCCTACTACCGCTTCATGGGCCGGTTCTCCGAGCCGCTCGCCCACCGCTTCGCCGACCTCGTCGGCGTCGCCCCGCCCGCCCGTGCGCTCGACGTCGGCGCCGGCGCCGGGGCGCTCACCCAGGTGCTCGTCGACCGCCTCGGCCCTGCGTCGGTGCACGCGGCCGAGCCGTCGGAGGCGTTCGTCGGGTCGCTGCGGACCAGGCTGCCCGGCGTCGACGTCGAGCAGACCGGCGCGGAGTCGCTCCCCTACGCCGACGACGAGTTCGACCTCGTCCTCGCGCAGCTCGTCGTGCACTTCATGACCGACCCTGTGCAGGGCATCGGCGAGATGCGGCGTGTGGCCCGGCCCGGCGCGGTCGTCGCGGCGAGCGTGTGGGACCACGACGGCCACCGGAGCCCGCTGTCGCCGTTCTGGGACACCGTGCTGCGGCTCGACGCCGGCGCCGAGGACGAGTCGTGGATGCCGGGCATCCGCGACGGGCACCTCGTCGAGCTCTTCGAGCAGGCCGGACTCGAGGGCGCCCGGCAGTCGGAGCTCACGGTCGAGGTGCCCTACTCCGGCTTCGACGAGTGGTGGTCGGCGTACACGCTCGGGGTGGGGCCCGCGGGCAAGCACGTCGCGGCGCTCGACGACGACGGCCGCGAGCAGCTGCGGCGGGCCTGCGCCGACTCGCTCCCTGCCGGCCCGTTCTCCCTGACCGCCACGGCGTGGACGGCCGCCGCAGTCGTCCGCTGACCGCCTGGACAGGCGAAGGCCCGCCCCGTGACGGGGCGGGCCTTCGTCCCTGAGGAGCTAGGAGGCTCGGTCTCAGAGGTCGATCGGGCGCAGCACGCGGTCGATGCCGTGCGCGATCTGCTTGTTGCCCTTGTTGATGTCGTAGGCGTCCCAGCGCACGCGCGGGTCGGTGTTGTCCGGGTCGGCGTCGCGCAGCACGATCTTGCGGTTCGGCACGATGTCGAGGGTGATGGCGCCGCCCTGGGCGGTCGTCAGCGCAGCGCCGTCGGCCTTGAGCGCCGTGGCGCGATCGATCGTGGCGCCCGGGACGACGTGGTAGAGCAGCACGGTCTCGACCGTGTCGATGCCGAAGGCCGCGACGGCGTTGAACGCCTCCTCCTCGGACTTGGTCCACTTGCCGGTGGTCGAGTACACGAAGAGGCGGAAGGCCTGGTCGCGCGGGATGAACGCGGTGAGGGCGACGTTCCCGTCGGTGAGGACGCCGACCGGCGAGCTCGGCTTCGCCGCGAGGACGGCGAGGGCCGCCTGCGTGACGATGTCGTAGTCGTTCCAGTTGCCGTCGAAGGTGTCGCCGTCGGCGAGCAGGACGCTGGCGAGCGAGTTGGTGCCGAGAGCCGGCGCGGTGGCCGAGGCGGCGGGCGCGGCGACGACGGCGCCGGCGGCGAGGGCAGCGGTGGCTGCGAGGGCGGCGGTGGTACGGCGGAGGCGCACAGGATCTCCCGGAAGGTCGGTGCCCGGCGGATCCGGGCCGTCACGGGCTACTTCCGTGCGGGGCCGTCACCCGGATGCAGCAGCGGACGAACTTTCTCGGCAGGCCGCGGCGCGGACGGTTGGACGGCGTCCGGACGGGTAGTCGCAGGTCGGCCTCCGGGCCACCAGTCCGGCCGGCCGCCGCTGCCTCCCCCCTCCGGCACGGCGGCCGGTCCGGTCCCGGAGAGGGGATCCGCGGCCTGGCATCCGATTTCGGGCGCGCTGCGGGTCTGGGCTACGATCTGCGGGCTGCCGCGAGGCGGCGACGGCCAGGTAGCTCAGTTGGTACGAGCGTCCGACTGAAAATCGGAAGGTCGGCGGTTCGACCCCGCCCCTGGCCACCGCATCACTGCAGGTCATGGCCCTAGGGCCATGACCTGCAGTGGTTTGCGGTGCCGACGTGTCACAGATGTGTCACGACCGGCGCAGGACCTGGTCGAGCGTGGCCATGGCTTCGACTGCGTCGTCCTCGAACATGTGCGCGTAGATCCGCTGGGTCACGACGGGGTCGTGACCCATGACTCCGGCGACTGCGACGACAGGCACGCCGGCCGCGAGGAGCAGGCTGATCGCGGAGTGCCGACAGTCGTGCAGCCGGATCCTGCGAAGTCCAGCTTTAGCTGCCAGGCGCTGGAAGTCGGCACTGTAGGTGTCCGGATGGATGGGCTCGCCGATTTCGTTCACGGCCAGGTATCCGCTGTCCCGGTAAGCCGTGCCGGCTTCGGCCCGCTCGGCGTCCTGGACCTCGGAGGTGTGTCGCAGGGCGTCGATCGCGTAGGGGGCGAGCGGCACGCGGCGCCGGCTCCGGCTGGACTTCGGCTCGCCTTCGGACACCGTCCCACCTGCTCGACCGAGTGAGACGCGGGACCTTCGCACGGTGACACCGGGGCGTGCGCCGTCCAGCACGACGTCCTCCCAGCGCAGGCCGAGCACCTCACCGCGGCGCAGCCCGGACATGGTGAGCGCCCAGGCGCCGGCCAGCCGATCCTCCCTCGTGGAGATCAGGAAGGCGCGGGATTCGTCCGCGGTCCAGGCGTCTGTCTCCGAGTGCCGCTGTGGCATTCGGTCCACCAGCTGGGCGACGTTGCGCTGGAGAATCCCTTCGCGCACGGCAGCGTTCAACGCTTGCCGTAGCAAGCCGAGGGTCAGGTTCACCGTCCGCGGCGCCAAACCCGCATCGACCATGCTGTCCACGAGGTCGGCAACATCCCTCTTGGCTACCAGATCCAGCCGTTTGTTGCCGAAGGCACGCACGGCGGGCGCGAGGCCGAGACGATAGCCCTCGATCGTTTTGGGGCGGACGGCGTGCCGCCTGGATCGGAGCCAACTCTCGACATAGTCGGCAAGGGTCTGCTCGGACTTGGGAACGTAGGAGCCATTCGCCATCTGGGCGCGGGTTCGGGCGAGGAATGCGCGCGCCTCCGTGAGGCGGTCAAACGTGGCCACCACCTGGCGGCGGCGACCGCTCGCATCTGGCACGCCGTCCGTCTTCACCCGGTAGCGCCGGCGCCCATCCTTCAGCGTCAGTGGAGTGATCGGCTCCGATCCCACTACGACCTCCAAACACTCGCCCAACCGGCTGACTCGGCCTTTCCGCGGCCCTGTACGCCGATCTCCCATCGATTCAGCGGCTTGCCTTGTCGCCGCCGATTGCGCCAGAGCAGCGGCATGATCGCGTCGATTGTGCGTACCACCTACGACCAGCGGGGCGGCCGGACGAGGCGTCGATCTGTGGACGACACGCGGGCCACAGCCGCCTGTGGACGGCCCCGGTGCGGGTCAGCCGTGGTCAGCCGCGCTGTGCGACGCAGCCGTCGTGTCGGGGTCGAGGAGGCGGCGCAGCGCGGCGGTGGGGATGCGGATGAGCTTCCCGACTCGCAGGACGGGGGTGGGCCAGCGGTCGGTGCGGACCAGGTCGTAGGCAAGGCTCCGTCCGATGCCCAGCACGGCTGCGGCGGTGGGGACGTCGATGAGGGCGGGCAGCTGGTCGAGGTCGGGACGGTCCATCCGGTGCTCCCCTGGTCGTGGGTGGCGCCCGTTCCAATACCGGCGCTCACGACAAGGTGCGCGGCATCAGGCACTGACAGGAGTCACGCGCGACCGCGCCGCACCAGCACCGCACCGAACCGCGGGCCGATCACCGTTCGAGGGCGTCGCTGTCGCGGTGAGCGGCTCGGGACCGGTGAGGCGAGAGCACCGGTGCGTGCGGCGAGACCTGTCCGTGCCGCGGCGCCGCGGCATCCACGATGTTGGGGTCGCGGTCGGCGCGGTCGGCGCGGCGCGACCACCGGTCCCACCGCGTTGCCCGGGCCTCGGCCGCGTCGGCGTCCCGCTGATTCGTGTCGGCGTCGACGACTACGACCGCGGCGCGGACCGCGTCCTCCGCGGCCGCGAGGCGGACCGTGGTCGACTCGAGGGCGCGACCCGCGCCGTCGAGGGCGGTGGCGAGGTCACGCCGTCGGCCCCGGCTCCAGAACGGGGTGTCGGCGAGACGTGCGGCGAGCCCGTCCCGCTCGGTGGTCAGCGTCTCGAGGCGCTCGCGCACCCGGTCGCGCTCCGCGCTCGCCTGCTGCAGGCGCTGCCTGTTGCGCTCATGCTCGCGCGGGAGATCCGGTGCTGGGCGGGCGTTCTCGCCGGCGTGGAACATCTTCTCCCGCTCGGTGTCGATGGCGGGGGCGAGCAGGGAGTGCGCGGCGCGCTCCCTGCC